>JAFXVZ010000038.1 GCA_017534535.1 Bacteroidaceae bacterium
AGCTCCTCAACTCGCGCAAGGTGAAGATTGACGGACTGGGCATCTTCTACCTCACGGCAGAGTGTACCAAGGGTGGCGCTGAGAGCCCTGAGAAGTTCAACGTGCAGAAGAACATCGAGGCACTGCACATCCGTTTCCTCCCTGACAAGGAACAGGAGACCAACATCTCCAGTCGTCAGTTCCTCAAAAAGGCGTCGTTCGTCAACAAAGCAGCCCTGTTCAAGGATGCCGAGGAGGACGCTGAGGGCAGCGAGAACAGCGGCAGCGACAGCCAGGGCGGCAGCTCGCAGAGCAGCACCGAGACCCCAGGCGGCACTGAGACCCCAGGCGGTGGTGAAACCCCAGGTGGCAACACGGGTGGCGGCGGTGACGACAATCCCGACGACGGAGTAATCTCTTAAACGGGAAGCGATACTGATCATAATGAAGGGATGCCCGCAAGGACATCCCTTCTTTCATCTTTTTGCCATACTTTTGCCTCGCTCCAACCATACTATGAGTAAGGCTATATTTCATAAGTTTCCTTATTAAAAAACATGTTTCATCATATTATATTTTAGAGAGAGTTGTGCGAAGTTTTCTTATGCATTTCTCCTCATTACACTGCTCAAGCATTTTCAAGAAATCCTGATTAGAAATATTTTTATCTACGAATACTTTCAGCATGTCTGAATACTCTTCTTCAGGATCAAAGACAAGTTCTAATCCAGAGGCATTAACTTCATTCCTTATCATGGTGTATGAGGAAAGGAACTCTGGACAAAGAGAAATCAACTGCTTAGCGATAGGGATGACAGAATTACCAATACGCTCATTAACTCTTGCCTCAAATAAAACCAATTTCTTATCAATGGCCTTTTTCTCCTCTCCTTCTTTGGAGATGCTTATTATTTGGTATACCACATCGTATGCCTCATCATTTCTTTTGAGTTCGTAAAGTGCACGCCCCTTAATAAACATCGCCTCTAAACAATTTTTCCTGCTTAAGACCATTTCTGCATAACCAATGGCTTCTTCATAACGATTACTATACAGACAGAAAACAGCGTTGAGAAAGTTGCTGGTCATACTGCAATCCTTTAGAAGAGGAACATCATTTGTAAGCCCCATTAGGCATTTGTCATCAAGCATAATGTCAAACATTCTTTTTGCAACAAGTGCAGCATTACGTAAATCATTATGTTCAGCCTTTGCTATAACTATATCCAGACATACTTCAGCAGCCAAGTCGTATTCTTTCTTGGCTAAATGGCTATATATTAATTTACCCATTTCGATTTCGTCATCTATCATTGTAGCATCATTGAAAGAGTTTGCGAATGCACGTATCTCTGGATTCTGTGTTATGTGATGCGGCATAATAGGATGGCTTAATGTTAACCCGTCTAATGAACGCATACGACTGATAGCGACATAAGCTTGACCTGCCTGGAATGTACCTCTGGAAAGATCAAAATGCATGCGGTCGAAAGTCATTCCCTGCGACTTGTGAATAGTTATAGCCCATGCCAATTTAATCGGATATTGAGTGAATGAACCTATTACGGTAGATTCCATCTTGCGAGTTTTGCGATTATACTGGCTTTGGATATTTTCCCAACTTACTGGGTGAACTTCAATTTCGCTGCCATTTTCAAGTCTGACAAGAATCTTGCTTTCATCCAAAGCAGAAACCTTAGCAATCGTTCCATTCATGTAACCAGAATTCGGATTGTTACGACAGAAGATGACTTGTGCACCGACCTTTAATCTGAGAACTTCTGGTACAGGCACATCATTTTTCTTAAAATCGTCTTGAATAGTAGCTTGATACAAAAATTCCTCTTCCTCAATTTCGTTTAGTTTTTCCTCATTAATTTTCTCTGCCATATAGTTGAAGGAGGTGAGGGTTACTGAAAAATCCTCGTTGTTTTCATCTGTGCCTACATGTTTATTGAGCAAGGCAAGATCTTCTGACTTAACTTCACCATTACGCATCTTGTTCAGTATTGTGAGGAAATCCTCGTCACTCTGACGATAGACCTTTTGAAACTCGATTTTTGGCAAGTTCATTCTTTTGAGGACGAATGCCTTATAGAAGAATGGAAGGCCTGGGCCATACAGATCACGAAGCATCTCTGCATCTGCAGAACCTTGCTTGACAACAGGAGGAAGTTGGAATAAGTCGCCTACAAATACGATTTGCTTCCCTCCAAAAGCCATATTGGTATTGAATGCCATTCTTAGATATCTATCCATACCATCTACCATATCGCTTCTTACCATAGAGGCTTCATCAACGATAATAGTATCAATCTCATCAAGAAGCATTCTCTTTTCAGGTAATACGTCCAACCTAGTATGTGGACCCATCGCCTGCATGGGGAATCCGAAGAAGGAGTGCATGGTCTGGCCACCAACTGCAATAGCGGCAATACCTGTAGGAGCCAATACCAAGAAGTTCTTGTTTATCTCTGCCTGAATACGCTTGATAAACGTTGTTTTACCAGTACCAGCCTTACCCGTGATAAAGAGGCAAGTATTAGTATTTGCCACTAAGTCGAAAGCCTTCTGCTGTTCAACATTGTTCTTGTCGATTTGAATGTTTAAAGAATCCATATAGCTTTGAATTTTATTTGTTTCTACCCTTTATGACATATAAGACAGAAAGGTTAACAAGAAAACAATAAAGAACGGTGTAAGTCGTTCTTTATTCACTAGCTATATGCTGGTCTTTCAGAGTATTGGTCAATTAGTTTATGTAGTCTTTCTTTATCGTACCCCATCTCGTTAGCGATATTGTATAGAAATTCGAATGCCTCTGCTTTCCCAGACATTTTCGTAAGATCATAACAGGTAAGTAATATGAACTCCCGTGACTTTCTGTCTTTAATAGTCAAAACTGTATCAATCAATTTGTCTGCATCTTGATATTTGGGCAAGGCTGTTGTCAGAGTCTCTTTATAGTTTCCTATACCAAAGAAGATGGCTGATTGATATGAGACCATATAAGCTGATCCATCAGTGGTGAGGTCATCATTATAACCAGCAAAAAATGCAATTAGACAAAGAGCTGCTTCTTTTTGTTCAAAGGTTACAGGTGCACATTGCTCCGCATTATTTGTTTCAGCCTTTTCCTCTCTTACCTGAGTTTTCTCTGGTTGTTTCGGCTCTATAGGTTTCACAATGGTCTTTTCCGCATTTGTTACTTCCTTCTCTCTCTTCAGATAAATCAATACACTACCTATCCCAATCCAGAACAAGGGGCCAAACACACTATGACCTTTTGATGCTGCACCTATGAATGCCAATACACCTATCACGATAAATATCCAACCTGCTGTTTTCATATCTTACTCCTCCTTATTATTATTTGTTTCAAGTTTCTTTGAGCATGCTACGGCAATAATGCCAACAAGCAAATTAACCAACGCAAGGACGAAAGCCAATCCAAAACCAATCTTGCGGGTTCTACCCCAGCAACCAACTGCGTATGCTAATGATACTGCAATAACTAAGAATAATAAAGTCTCCATAAATCAAATTTTAAATTGTTATTATTGTTTGTTTCTACCTTTAATGACATATAAAAGCAAAAGGTTAACAGGGCTGATAAAATATTTTAATTTGGCTGTAAAAACAACTCAAAACTCTCAAACACCTTTTCGTCCTTATTGGCAGGGAAAGTCCATACTTTCTTCTGTTTGCCAGAGGCTATCACTGTAATTGTTAGTGGTTTGTGCTCTGTGATTGGGGCGTTTAGTCTTACTATTACATTGACTTCGTTTCTTCTGTAAATTGATTCAGGAAAATCCGTATTGTAAGTGTAATGTTTAACCAATTCAAATCCCTTATCCTCAAAATATCGATTAACCCATCTCGTATGTGCGAGAAAATCTAATGGGTATTTCGTACGGAATCCTAATTCTAAGAGGATGGCTAAAAACACTAGGAAGCAAATAACACCTCCAATAAGTATAACTATTATCAACCCTATCCACATCCCATAATGTATGAGAACGCCAAGAAGTACAAGATAGACTAATGTTAGTAAGCACGATTTTCGCATTTCCTAAGTGAATTATCAGTGAATGATACTATAGAATTATCAATTTTCGCTAATTAAATATTGAAGCAATGCCACTGATGATGGCTACAAAAAAGAGGAACATAATCATTCTAATACTTGTGCAAAGATTGTTGATCAAAAAAACCTAAGAAGCTGTTAGAATGATAGATTCCCTCACCTCTCTTGTTTACCATTGTGTAACGAGATTTTGTTTCCATAACTATGAATATTAAATTGTTATTAATGTTTGTTTCTACCCTTTATGACAGAAATAATGGAAAGGTTAACAACTCATTGTATTTATTTTCGAAAAAAAGATGGCGTGTTTCTCAACAAACCATCTTTCTAGCGCCGTATGATTTACATACTTATGGAAAGATATTGTAATTGAGAGTGAGTTATTCACCTATCAACTCGAAATAGCCAGTAAGCTCAATAATCCTCAATGGACTGAGCATGGCAAATCGAATACATGTTTTGTTAGCAAAGATTTCACAGACAAGCGGATCTGTAGGGTCTTGCCAACTAAAGTTATCAGGAAGGCGACCATACATAATACGATCTTCAAGAATGTCACCACGTTCAACACCAAACACTGGTAGCCCAAAATTCCGTTTCATATTCATGGGCATATTCCCTTCCAAGTGGAACATGGCACAATTATTAATCACTTTAGAGATGATTTGAATGTCTACATTCTGATGGCCAATACAAATACCATCTTTGTACTCTTCATAACGTGTTGCTCTGAACACAAATGGGGTAAGATAAATACTCTTCATAACTTCTATTGTTTTTTTACGATAATTGCTATTTGTTTCTATATCTCTATGACAAATAGCAGTAAAAGGTTAACAAACGATAGAAAAAAGAGCTTCAAATTAAACTTTTTCTCTTTTTTTATTTGCTATATTCCATAACCAAGTTTTGATTTATTAATCGAGGATCTTTTTCCATCATTTCTTTCACCGTCCCTATCCATTTGCTGTCTTTAGACAGCTCATGATTAGATAGAACTCGGTTTATATAATAGGATAAAGCACCAAAGTGCTTACCACCTTCTACTATTTCTTTGTTGACCTGATGAGATCTACAAGCCTCTATAAAAACTACTTTTCCAAGTGATGGTGAGGAAGGTATGTTATAGTAATTGCCTTTCTCTAACTTTTGAGGACGATAATATTTGCCACTACGTGTAAAACCAGCTTTCGTGCCTCGAATTACATCATCTTCAATTCCCATGGAAGCCTTTCCTGCATGGCATGCATCTATTACGACATATAGCATTCCTTTTGTACCGATTACCTTTCTAATTCTTGTGCAGTACTCATGCAGCTCGTCGTCTATCAAGTGGTTCTCTCCCTCGTATTTTCCCTTGGTATATTCAATCGGTGCGTCCACAGGCACAATAGATTCGTCCCAACCGTCATCCTCATCACCACTTTCGTCCTCGAATGGTTGTCCATGAGTGGAAAAGTGTAGATAAACAATGTCGCCAGTTTTACATTGAGATATCAACACTTTCAAGGCTTTATCAATCCCTGTCTTAGTAGCTCCTTTGTCATACAAGCATGATACAGATGCACCCCATTTTTTAAGGGTAGGACACAACATGTCAATGTCGTTTTTGCCATGAATATTATTCCATCCGCCATATTTATTGACACATTGATAGTCGGAAATACCAACTAGTAAGGCTCGTTTGTTTTGAGCCATAACCAGTTGTGTAAATATTGATATTGTCACGATAAATAGTATTCTCTTCATAACTGTTTCATTCTATTAAGATAAATGAATTACGAGTATCTTCATCAGCATTATCCATAGCTTCCCCAAACGAGTCATAGATGGACTTTCCGATTGTAAGATTCTTGTAGAAATTAATCATGAATGATTGCGTTAGCTCATCGTCCACTTTCTTTAGACTTACAATCATATTTTTTGCACCTGCAATCCGAAATGCTCGTTGAAGCCCCCAAACGCCATCTATATTGGTTTTACCTAAACCTGTATCGCAAGCCGATAACACAACGAGTTTTAGATTTGGGAAATGTAGGTTCTCTATTTCATCACATGTCAGGATTCCATCATCCATATTGTCCAATGTGTCACCATTAAGTCCTCTGTTTGCACCAGTAAACAAAAGACCTGATTCATAGTTATCAGAATTAAAGAATCCGTGTGTTGCAATGTGTATAATATCAATATTTTTCCTATTGAAATCCTTGATTACAGACTCAGTGGCATTGTTTTCCGTATATGCTTGTATTTTAATATTGTTTCGTTTGAACATATCAGAAATAGAGTCTATTTCAATCTTTGTTCCTGGTAAAGGTTGCCAGACAGTACCTCTGCTTTGTGAAGTTTCTGTTGTTGATTTATCATTGAATCGTGGATTTCCTATTGCTACGACATTCTTAATGTTAATTCTATTTTCTTTGCGAATGTTGCTTAAGTTTAGAACGCGATGAACCTCTATATTTGGAAAACTACTTCTAAAAAAAGACTCTATTGGAGTAATAGACATCGTTTCAGAAGGAGAAAAGAAAACTCTTTTTGCCCCCTTAATATTTGACGAAACTTTTTCTAAAGATTCATGAGATAATGTTTTAACCCCATCTGCAAAAGTAATTCGTTTGAGTTCTATAGGTTTATCCTTTTTGATAATATAAGCGTAAATAGTTGTAGTGTCAACATTGATAAAGTCTATAGCGACATCACCTTTTAAAAGTTTCTTCTTTACGTATGTTATGTTACTATTGACAATATTTTTTAATCTTTTTGTTGATAAATCATTATATACGATACTACGGCTAATAGAATCCGGGCTACTTATAATATGATCAGAGACACTAATTGCAGGTTCACTTCCTTCTTCGGTGTTTATTCCATGAGACTGAGATGTCTCTGAAACAAGAATGTTTTTCCCTAAACGCGACAGTTCGTCATTAATTGCTTTTGTTGTTTGTGTTAAGCGACCTTTGCAGAAAAGAGAAGCATTCACTGCATTCTCTATAGATTTTGGTGTACAGGCATATTGGGCCAAACTTATCTGCCAACCTTTGAGAAGTTGCAAAAAATTCACCCTTTCCTGGTCTGTTATATGATACCATTTTGATTCAACATCTTGGTACCATATAGATATATATTTATCTTCCGTAATATCAAATTTGTCATATTCACCTAATTCCTTATATATATCCATAAGGTCTCCATATATGCGTGTCCCTGCAATAGAAAAATCTGAGGAAGACAAATAACTTTCATAATAAGCAGCAGCTTTCTTTAAATCTTTTCTAGAATACTGCTCGTACAGTCCCAGATAATAATCTCTTTCATGTTCGCACTCTTGGGGCAATTTTGTTGATTTTATTACTTCTGCTAAACTATCTGCCTTGACATCATATCCAAATCTGCTATATGTATCTAATAATTGAAATCTTCGATAAATATATGTGTTATTCATTTCTCCCTGCATTTGTTTTCTCATAGCCAAGGATTGCTCGGCAGCATAAACTAATTGAGGGTCATATCCATGAGATAACCCAAACATTACAGTTCTATCGCAGAAATCTAGAAAATCTATACTAATGTCTTTGCTATTTCGAATATATACATCAGAAGCATGTTTATATAATAGAGCTGCCTGTTCAACATCCATCACCGAATTATAGTAATCGGCTATATCCGCTATAATGTGAGCATACATTATGCTGTCTGAAGTGTTATTATTATCAAATATTTTTAAGGCTTGTTGAAGTGCGGAAAACCTAAGATGTAAATCTGGAGCGACTTTTGCCTTATTCATATAATGGGTTATTTGTCGATTAACCAAAAGTTGAACATTTTTTGAAGTCTCATATTGTTCAGCCTCGCAGAAAGTCTTATATGCTTTATTACGGTCTATATTAGCAAGAATATTAGCTTTTGTGTTTAAAAACGTATAATGATCGATTGGGTTGTCTGTTTTTGGTTCATATTTATCAAGAAAATCCAATGCGACTTTTTCATTATTTTCATCAACCAAAAGAGATGATAAATTAACGGCATATAATGATTTCGTATTCCTATCATCTGCCTTATCAATAGCCTTTATAAAGGAAATTACTGCAGGTTCATTCATGCCCAACGATTTATAACACATTGCTGCTTGATTGTATATCTTGTGTGAAAAAACATTTGTAGAATCTGTAGCCGAGAAATAGTCATTACATAAAGAAAGTGCCTTGTGATATTTATTTTGCCTACGCAAGCTAAATAAATATCCCGATAATGAATTAACATATTCCTCAGAGTCTATTCCGAATGCATTTTGAGAAACCTGTACAGCAAGACTATCATAATATGCGACTCTTTCTATGTCATTACGCCATAAATCATAGCGATTAGCTTGCTCTATCAATTCTTTGTAATAGACAGCAGATTTCTCTCCATAATAATTTTTTGTTGCTTCAATGTTTTTATCATAGAATAACAAAGCGTTTGTTTTATCAAATAATTCGTGTTCATAGTAGTAGGCAACCCACAACCAATTATGGGTTTTGAGGGTCGATTTACTTCCATGAAAATGCCAATTCAAGTCATCTCGATTATTGCTTTGGGCAAAGGATATTGCTTTAATCAAGTAATCAACACAACGTTGAGGATTATTATAGATGGAGAAACCTGTGGAATTCCATTTGTAATAATCAAATATATCCTCAATGCTGAAGTTGGAAAATCTTTTAGAGTTTTCAATGATGTCAAAAATAAAGTAGTCTTGATGTTTTGACGCTTCATGACATAGTGTCTGTATGTCCAAGAATCTATTATCCTCAAATTCTATTATACATTTTGCGATATCAGACTTGTTCCTATCGGAAAGAATCTCGTAATTGGTATTTAAGAAATAGTTAATTATAGTCCTCTTGTCTTGATGTGAAATTTCTGTATCACTAATTAGTTTGTCAAAAAAAGCTAAAAAGTCATTGTTTTTATGATGCGTTATATACAATTCTGCCAGGACACAATATGCTCCGGCTAATTCATTTGAGTTATTTGATTTCTTGGCAAAATCAAAACGCTTTTGTCCCCAATATATTGCTTTATTAAAATCGCCTAAATAACTGTATACATCAGAAAGTCCAACAGTAAATATATATTCGTTTGTTTCAGCTTGATGATAGTGCATTTCCAGAGATTTAAGGAAACTAATGAGATGCTTACGTTTCTTTATTCTAACATGATTATGTGCACTTTCAGTTAAAACGACACTGCAAGCATCAATTAGGTTCCTGTATTGCATAGATGTTACTCCATATTTGTTTTCTATTTGTGGAATGATTGTGTTTAGCCGAGTAGCGATACTGTCATAATATGAAACCATTAAAGAATCTTTCAGGTTATTAGCAACAAGATTGAGCAAAGCGTTTTCATATACAGTACTAGCAATGCCAACAGACGCTTCTGTAAATTTTAACCACTGCCAATCTTTTTCAAAAGACTGAGCCCGAACAATACAACAATTATTCAGAAGAATAATGACCAATATGAGTATCTTGTTTATTTTCATACGTGTATATCAAGATATTTAATCCCATTAATCATTGTAATGTTTTGTATATCATATCTTATGACGAAATCCATTAATCGCCTTCTATCATCTTGCGAATACCATGAAATCACCCAATGTGTTTCTGGCTTTGTTCGCCTAATAATTTTCTCTAAATAAGGCATATCTATGGATGAAAACGAGAATCCATACACATATATCCTTTCGACATCAAGGATATCATTAAAGAATTGTTGATTCTTTTCTATACACCCCTCTACATCTTTCTTCAAAGACACTATAGATTCTAACGAGCTCAAAGTTGCCAGATCTTTATGTTTTGGTGTAACTAACTGAATCCTAGTCAGCATATTTAGCTTCTTATTCCAGACTTCACCTATTCGTGGTTCGTGACATTTAAGCATATCATTCAACTCTTCTTCTCCTAATCCGTGACCAACTACCATTGAATCCTTGTCATCAATTACGCCATGGATATGATAAACACGCTTGGCATCTATCTCGTAGATGTCCTCAAGAGTCTTGGTATAGTTAAAAGTGAGGAATATGCTACCTTCGCTTGGAAATAGTATCTTTTTTTCTTGGGGTCTCTTCTCATACGCCTCTGACAACCATTTCTGAAAGTCATGTCTCAAAGAATCTTTAATACTGTCAAATTCTTCCATAACTTTCCGAGAGGTAAACTCTGTTTTTTCTTCTATCGAACCTTCTTTAATATATTCAGGGTCATATAAGTTCCCTTTTTTGTTGGCATAATAGCTAATGTTTAATTGGGCTAGGCTATTCTCAAAATCTCTCCACCAATTATATTCCCAGGCACTATTATAAACCTGAGTTAATTTAAAGAAAAGACCTGCATCGTTTTTCTTCACCCATTTCATGAAATCCTCAAAACCACACCGAATGTCATGATGCAGGTCAAAACCATTACCAATTATGTATAGGTTCTTGTATATCATAGAAAATGTTAATTATGAGCCATTATTGCCTCTCATTATCTATTTAAGACCTCTCTTATCTTATCACCAAGAGCCGTTCCTTCAGGATATACTTGTTTCATTTCCTTCAGGATTTCTTTGGCCTTGGCTTTCTCATAGTTCTCCAAATAGCCTATAGCAAGATTCCACCCAATATACGGAGAATAATCTGTATAATCATTGTAGGACTCCTGTTTTGACAGCTCCCATAACGTTTTGAGCCGAGAAGTGGTATTATCCAAATCTCTGTTTTGTGCTACATTATCGAAGAGAGCCTTCAGCTCTGATTCTACATCGGTGTTTAATTCTCCTCTTACAATAGATGAAGTTGGAAATGCATTAGCATATTCTTTTCCCAAGTTTGTTGTATCGTAATAGTCGTAGGATTTGAAACCGACAAATACAATAAACACCACTGATGCAGCAATAGCAAGCCATCTAGTTGAGCGATTCTTTCTGGCAGTTACCCGGTTGGCTATATTTCGTATCGTTTGCTCATCAGTTCGTTGGAACATTTCTTTCAGTTCTTCGTCAACTTGCTTCATCCCCTTTACAAGTCTTGCTTGGGCTATGGCCTGATTACGCAGTTCCTCATTATTCTTCAGTTCTATCTGGAAAGCATCTTCTTCATCAGCCTCCATAAGCCCTTGCATAAAACGACTTATTCGCTCGTCATTTACCAAATCTTTTTCTTGGATTATATTCTCTTTTCCATTCATAACGACTCTGTTTTAGAATAATGATTTGCTCATTTCGCTATACCTTATACGGAATTTCTCACAGCAGCGGTGTTTCGTAACCTTAACAGCATTCTCGCTCGCATAGTTAAACATTTCTGCAAGCATCTTCATTGAGTGACCATCGCCATAGTAGCCCCATAAAAGTTCGTTACAAGGTGAAGGTAAGTTTTTAACAATATCCCTTACTAGAGCTTCTTTCTCCTTTTGAATATTCTCATGGGCATCTTCCAAAGAAAGAATCCTTTCAACCTGATCTTCTTGGTAATCATGGTGATCCCTATTTGGATTTATCTCATATGGAGTCGTCACATATCTACTCTTGAATCTTAATAGCTCCATGGTCTTATTACGACAGATTGTCATGAAGTAAGTTGAACTTGACATGCCTGTACTGTCGAGGTTCACTTTGTTTTCTTTATAATTTTTCCACAAAATGACTAAAGAATCTTGGAATACGTCAGCACATTCATCCTCTGACAAAGAATATCGACTAATCAGATATGCCCTCGTCTTTTGCCATTGTTTTTTGGCAAAATCATCAAGAGTTACTTCTATCTCATCCTTTTTCTTTCGTAAGCTAATAAGCATAACACATATTGAGGATTTCATTTATTCTTAATAATGGGACAAATATACGAAGTTTTTCTGAAAAATAGGGTTTATAGGGCGCATTTTACACATTATTTAATATTGAAAAGATGTAAACGACTATATTTATATGCATTTATTGGTAACCTTTTCCTTTTCAAGAATACTCTTGAGATAACTGTTGATTTCAGAATGTATCTATGTCTCACTTTTGGGGCTAAAAGGTCACCTGAAGGTCACCGACAAAAGAAAAAGCACTTGTGAGAAACTCGTAAGTGCTTGATTTTCAGTGTGGACCAGCCAGGGCTTGAACCTGGGACCTCCAGATTATGAGTCTGTTGCTCTAACCAACTGAGCTACAAGTCCTACTTTTGCCTTCTTGGGAAAGGCGATGCAAAATTAGTCTTTTCTTGAGAATTATGCAAACATTTGGTCTCAAAATTGCATAATCTCTGTGCCATTACTTGTTAAACCTCGATGGGCACCTCTTTCTTGATGCTCTGATCCAGAGAAATCAAGGTCTCAGTGGCATTCACACCAGGAATCTGCTGTAGCTTGTTGTTCAGCAAGTCCATCAAGTGCTCATTATCGCGAGCATACAGTTTTGCAAGCATGGTATAAGGGCCAGTGGTAAAGTGGCACTCAACAACCTCGGGTATCTTATTGAGTTCGGTTACTACTGCTTTGTACATAGAACCTTTCTCCAGGGTAATGCCCACATAAGTGCAAGTCATAAAGCCCAGTGACTTGGGATTTACCTCATAACCAGAGCCTATGATGATACCCAAATCTATCATGTGTTGTACACGCTGGTGAATAGCAGCGCGAGAAACACCACATTGTGCTGCCACATCTTTGAAAGGAATGCGGGCATTCTTCGAAATGATGGTCAGTATTTGCTTGTCAAGTCTGTCAATCTTATCCATATCAATGAAATTAGTTAGTTAAGTATAACATTTTGTGAGCAAATATAATGCTTTTTTTATTCTTACCAATCATTTTGACAAAAAATTTGCAGAATATTTACAAAAAAGCCACCCTTGACGAGCAAGAGTGGCTACTTTTGGGGGTATTTGACAATTTATTTGACAATTTCCAGCAGCTCAACCTCGAAGATTAAAGCAGAGTAAGGCTTGATGACATCACCTGCGCCACGAGAACCGTAGCCCAGTTCCTGTGGGATATAAACCATCCACTTAGAACCTACTGGCATCAGTTGCAGAGCCTCTGTCCAACCAGAGATAACCTGATTGGCACGGAAAGTAGCAGGTTCGTTGCGTGAGTAAGAGCTATCGAACTCAGTACCGTCAATCAAGGTACCACGATAGTTCACCTTCACCTGACTGTTGGCAGATGGCTTCTCGCCCTTGCCCATAGTGATGACCTTATACTGCAGACCGCTTTCAGTAGTTACAACACCTTCCTTGGTCTTATTATCAGCCAAGAACTGCTCACCAGCGATGCGATTTTCACCATAGTTCTTCTCCAATACGCGTTCACGAAGCTCATTTGATTTCTGGTTAGCATATGCCTGAGCCTTCACTTGATCCATCACTTCAGTCTTCTTAGCGATGGCATCTACTAAACCTTTCACGAATAAAGTGCGGTTCAGTTCCATGGTAGAGTCGTTACCAAAGATGCTTTGGTTTGCTTGGGGCAGAAAGTCGAGGAACATCTTAGCTACATTAGAACCTACGCGACGTGCATTGAACTTTTTGTCGTCCACATTCTTCACACCCTCATCGAAACCTTTGAGGAAATCTGCCATCATAGTGCTGTCAACGCCCTGAGCCAGCAGATAGTCTGTCAAGCCTTCAAAACGAGAGAAACCAGAAGCATAAGATAATGAGTCGATGTCTGACTTGAAACTGCCAGATTGTCCTTGTGCTGTGCATGATGACATCATTGTTACCAATGCCATCACCACTAAAATTGATAATTTTTTCATTTTGCTTTTTTTTATTTTATTGATTTATAATATTTTCAGTAATTCTACGTCGAAAATCAAGGCACTGTGAGGAGGAATCACCTGGCCGGCACCCTGAGCACCATAAGCCATCTCTGATGGGATAAAGAGGGTCCACTTAGCACCTTCTGGCATCAGCTGCAAAGCCTCTGTCCAACCCTGAATCACCTGGTTTACACCAAAAGTAGCTGGTTCGCCACGCTGATAAGAACTATCGAACACACTGCCATCCAGGAGACGACCCTCATAGTGGCACTGAACACGGTCGGTTTCTTTCGCACGTTTGCCATCCACATTACCAGGGTTTGCCACATAATACTGCAATCCGCTTGGCAATTCCACCACATCAGGGCGTTTCCGATTCTCCTCCAGGAACTGCTTGTTGGCTTCCTGACGAGCAGCTGTCATCTTCTTATCCAGTTCATCGATATACTGGCTGACGATGATTTGAGCCGTCTTGTGGTCCATCTCCAACTTGTTGCCTTCCAGCACATCCTTCACTCCGTGAGCGAACTCATCGATATCAATATCTTTGGCACCCATGCCCATCAGGTTCTGGCCAATACCCAGTCCCAATGCATAACTAACTTGTTTCTTATCCATATTTTTCATTCTAAAAGCGTGCAAAGTTAGTGCTTTTTATTGAAACTTGAGGTATTTATGCATTTAAATTAGCTTATCATTGCTTTTCTTGATTGTTTTTTGTACTTTTGGATGACTAAAACTATCGGATATGAAGAATTTAGTGTTTTTAACAGGTGCTGGCATGAGCGCTGAAAGTGGCATCAGCACATTCAGGGATTCTGGTGGATTATGGGAGCAGTACAAAGTAGAAGATGTTGCTTCCATTGAAGGTTATTGGCGCAATCGCCAATTGGTACTGGATTTCTACAACCAGCGACGCAATGAATTGCAGGGTACAAAACCCAATGCTGGACATTATGGTGTGGCCGAGTTGGAGAAAGATTTTAACGTGACGGTGGTGACACAGAATGTGGATAACCTGCACGAAAAAGCAGGTAGTACCAGGGTGGTGCATCTGCATGGCGAGCTTACTAAGGCTTGCTCAGAACGTAACCCCAATGACCCTCGTTACATTCGTGAACTGAAAGTTGGCGAGGAGATTCATCTGGGAGATAAGGCAGGTGATGGGTCGCAGTTACGTCCTTTCATTGTATGGTTCGGCGAGTCGGTGCCAGAAATAGAAACTGCTATCAATTATGTAGAAAAAGCTGATATCCTAGTGATTATCGGCACCAGTCTGAATGTCTATCCTGCTGCAGGTTTGTTGCATTATGCTCCAGTGGATGCCGACATTTATTTGATTGATCCCAAGCCGGTAGAGACTCATTCTTACCGCAACATTCATGTTATTAGGAAAGGAGCGTCAGAGGGAGTGAAGGAGCTGATGCAATTAATTAAGAATGAAGAATGAACAATGAACAATTATCCATTCCCCATTATTTATTTTTCATTATTCATTATGATTTCTTCATTAATCTTACGATGAACCAAAGGTGCATGAGGATGGCAGTAAACCAACCATAATGCTTTGCCATAATGCGGAGGCGCTCTAAAAGAGAAGCCTTGTGGTGACGGGTGGTCATACCCTCATCGAGGTAATCAATAAGAATAAGGTGGGTGTTGGTAATGACATCCGCCTTTTTCATCATGCGTATGCACCAATCGAAATCCGAGGAATACTTATAATGCAGGTTGTAAGGCTCTGCTAATGTGCGTTTGACAAAGAATGCCTGGTGGCACACCAACATGCCCTGCTTGAAACTTTTCCAAGTCAAGACTTCAGGAGCCGTATGATGTCGCATACGTAAGAATTGACGGTCAGCATTCACTATTGCAGTTTGACCGTATAAAATTGACGATTGACGATTGACAATTGACAATTCCCTATTTCCATTAACTATTTTCTCTAAAGTATCTACTTCGTGGAAAGTATCGCCAGCATTCAGGAAGCAGAGGTAATCGCCTTTGGCAAGGTGGATACCCTTGTTCATAGCATCATATAGTCCCTTATCTGGCTCACTGATGACATGCAGGTAGCTATCTTTGTATTTCTCTATAATAGATAAGGTATGGTCTTTCGAGCCACCATCCACAATGATATGCTCTATCTGGCGGTAGGTCTGTTGTTGCACACTATGCAACGTTACCTCAATCGTAGCCTCCGCATTGTAGGTAACAGTGATGATGCTGAATGTAGGAGCCGTTTCATTCATAAGTACCCAACAGTTTATTATAAACTTGGATATATCGCTTGGCAATCACGTCGCTCGAATAGTAGGTCTGCACCTTGCGGGTAGCTTCTGCCGACATCCGCTGATAATCGGGTTCATTCAGAATCCAGTAGATGCCATTGGTGAAATCTTCCGTAGATTTATACTCAGCCACATAGCCATTGTGCAGGTGGTCAATCATCTCAGGGATACCACCCACATGGAAGCCCACACAAGGTACACCACACGCCATTGCCTCCATAATGGTATTGGGCAGATTTTCCTCTAATGATGGGGTCGCATAAAGATCCACACTGTTGTAGATATCAGCAATCATGTGGTCATCCATTAAGAACTCCTTAGGGAATACCTGGAAAGGCAACTGATTCTCCAAGTAATCAGAGCGATTGCCCAATACCACTACACCAATCTGGTCTTTTAGTTCGGGATGTTGTTCTGCCAAAAGCTTGCAAGAATCAATGAAATACAGTACTCCTTTGCGTTTATCTGTAATCTTCACCGAGTTAAAGAGAATCAGCTTCAAATTCTGTGGCAAGTCACAACGCTGGCGAGCCTCCTGTTGATTGGTAGGTCGATAGAGCGAGGTATTGATGGGGTTAGGAATGCTTACAATACTTTGCCCCTGCAATAGTGAACTTTTTCGGGCCTGTCCTTCCATCCATTTACTACATGTAACATAGCTGATATGCCTATCTCCCAAGTATTTCTTTTTCTTTTTATAGATAGTATAAGATAAATCATGTTTCTTGGGTTTCAGCAGATAAGGACAGTTGCCACAATCCTGGAGATAACCTTCGCAATCCCTAGCGTGATGACAGATTCCCGTGCAGGGCCACATATCATGCATGGTCCATACGATAGGCTTGCCAGAATCCAAAATTTGTTTGATACCTTTCAGCGAAAGCATCCCCTGATTAATCCAATGTAAGTGAATGATGTCGGCCTGTTGGAACTCAGGCAGCTTTGTGATATCATTGCCGGCATTGGCAATATCCACTTTAAATAAGTTCTGGCGATGAAAGCCATTGACTTGCCAAATACGTAAACGTTCCCACAGGAAATACCACAGCAGTTTCCAGCTATGAGGTAGTGGCACCACAGTAATCTCCTCCGTCTGTTTGTCACGTACCAACATCTTTGCTTTGATGCCATTTGCCTTCAAAGCTTCCATCAGGCGTCCGCATGAGATAGCGGCACCACCTATTCTCTCTGATGTGTTAACCAATAGAACTCGCATTTTCACTTGCTTTTGCTTGCAAAGTTAAGGATTTATTCCCTTTCCATCAACATTTTTTCAATCAAACTCCAACTGGAATGTCACTGGCCAGCCGTTACTACCCGTCTTGAGCAAAGTGATGCTGCCTCCCGAAAGCTTCATAATTTGCCGAGACAGTGACAAACCGATGCCACTGCCCTCATGCTTTGTTGTAAAGAAAGGCACGAAAATCTGTTCAGCCACATCGGCAGGGATGGCAGGGCCATTATTGCTGACATTGATAAATACTTGCTCTGTTTCATTGGTATAAGCCGAGATATGGATGCTGCCTGGAGCATCGCCAATGGCTTGTGTGGCATTCTTAATCAGGTTAATCAGCATCTGACGTACCAAGTTGGGGTCGGCAAACAACATCAGGTCTTCAGGTATTACCTGTGTGGTAAGCGTGATATTTTCTGGTATTATATTGAGGCTCTTGAGTCTTTGCAATGCCTCATTGATGTAAAATGCCTCAGGTTGAGGTTTCTGCAATGCTGAGAATTTGCGATAGCTATCCACAAACCCTATGAGACCTGTTGAGGTGTCGTGGATAGCACGCATACCTTCAAACAGAGGTCCATTCACCACATCCTCACGATGCATAAAGGTATCGCTAATAGAAGATATAGGGGCGATGCTGTTCATAATCTCATGGGTTAGTACACGCGTCAATTTAATCCAGGAATCCAACTCTTTTTCATCCAATTCATTGCGGATATCATTCAGAATCAGAATCCTTACTGGATTGCTGTTTAGGATAGTGCGCACACAAGTCACTGATAGATTCCTCTCCCCCTTGTTGGTTTGCAGGTGCAGCTGACTACGTTCGCCTACTTGCATATTACGGAACAAGTCAGCTACATCCTTCCCATATTTTTCCAATTGGTTGAGGGTACTTGCTACAGGCAATCCTAACAAACGGGCAGCTGCAGGGTTAGCTTGCAGGATGAAATCATTGTCTCCCAGCACCAAAATGCCCGTACTTACACTCGACATGATTTGTTCGTAGAACTTTTCACGTTGCACGGCCTCCTGCTTTTGTACGTTCATCAGATTACCAAACTGATTGATGGTATCTTGCAGGATTCGTTCGTTGGCAGGTTGGTAAGAAGTGGGTAGTCGGAAGCTATAATCGTTGTTGCGGATGGCCTCAACCATCAGGAAACACTTTTCCATCAATTGCTTGATACCTCGGCGATAAATAAGGAAAGTCAAGATGATTAGGGCAAGACCTATTGCCACCAGCACATACTGCCTTTGGGTGATGCCCCAAGTGAGGGTTGCTGTGCCAATGATAAGCAACAAAGCACGTCCTGCTGATGTGTTGATCCAGTTAAATCCCATAGCGTTTAATCTTACTATACAGGGTTTGTCTGCTGATACCCAATACCTGAGCTACCTGTGTCATATTGCCTTCAAATTCCATCATAGCCCTTTGAATGGCATCCTTTTCAGCTGCTTCCAGTGTCTGCAAAGGAGTAGCCTGTTGCTCTGCTTGCAAAGAAGCAGGCTTAGTGGTATTATTCAGTTCCAGGTGTTCTGGCTTCAATTCGACACCATCAGCCATAATCACGGCTTTTTCGATGGTGTGTTGCAACTCACGGATATTTCCATACCACGGATGCTTTTGCAACATCGCAGTAGCCTCTGAGGAGATGCTTTTCAAATGCCTTCCATATTGCTCATTGTATTGCTGCAAGAAACGTTCTGCCAAAGGAAGGATATCCTCCTTGCGTTCTCTCAAGGCAGGGATATGCAGATGAATGGTGTTGATGCGATATAGCAAATCCTCCCGGAAATCTCCTTGTTTCACCATCTCATCCAAGTTGCGGTTCGTGGCACAGATGAGACGGATATTAGTAGGTTGTGGGGCATTGCTACCCACTTTTACATAGCTACGCTTCTGTATGGCTGTCAGCAACTTGGGCTGTAGATGTAGAGGCAGGTTGGCTATTTCATCTAAGAACAAGGTACCTCCATCAGCTGCTTCAAATCGTCCCATTCTATCGGCATGAGCATCGGTAAAAGAGCCTTTCACGTGGCCAAATAGCTCACTTTCAAACAATGTTTCCGTAATGGCACCCATATCTACCGACACAAAAGGTCCTTCGTGGCGATTGCTGAGACGATGTACCTCATGTGCCAGCATATCCTTACCCGTACCGTTCTCACCCGTAATGAGGATGTTGGCATCGGTGGTACTTACTCGCTTTACTGTGAGTTTCAACGGACGTATAGCAGCAGACTCACCCCAATACATTTGGCTCTCTTTATTATAAATAGGTGTAAAATCAGCTTTCTGCTTGGGTTTGCCCTGTAGTGACTTGTCGAGAGCCTCTAAGAGTGTCTGCACCAAGCGGGCATTGTCCCAAGGCTTCACTACAAAATCAGTGGCACCATCCTTCAAGCCTGTTACTGCCAGGTTGATATCAGCGTATGCGGTAAAGAGTACTACCTGTGTCTGCGGACGGAGGCGTTTGATTTCCCGAAGCCAATAGAGTCCCTCGTTGCCAGTATTCAGTCCTGAGGAAAAGTTCATATCGAGTAAAACCACATCAGGCCTCTTCTGTTGTAACACAGTAGGCAGCGTTACAGGACTGTTCAGAGTCAGCACCTGGGCAAAGTAGCTGTCAAGCAGGTATTGCAGAGAAGTAAGAATATTTTTATTGTCGTCTACAACCAGCAATGTTCCATTTTTGTTCATACACTTATGATTTATGGGGGCAAAGTTAGCATTTCATCGTCAAATTCGCAATACCTCCAAAAAGGAAAAATGGCGAGTGTCTAATAATTTGACACCAACTGTCCAATTATTGGACACTTTTGAAAAATAGCAAAACAGCTAAAGTGCACATAATAAACAAATTACAACTTTGGCACGGTCTTTGCAATAATATTAGCGTAAGAAAAAACTTTTTTGAATGATGAAGAAAACAATAAAAACAGTAGCACTGGCAACATTGATAACGGTTAACTGTCAATGGTCAATGGTAAACGCACAGGAAGCTTGGTCTGTAGATCAGTGTATGGCATATGCCGTTGCCCATAACCACCAGGTGCACCAAAAAGAGCTGGAGGTGAAGAACAACCAGATGGACAAACTCAGTGCCATAGGCAACTTCATACCTTCTGTTGATGGAGGCGTCAGTGCACGCTATGGCTTTGGTCGAGGCATTGACCCCGAGACCAACGTATATGACAATATCTCTACCTTTCATAATAACTATTTCATTGAAGCCAGCATGCTTATCTTCCAAGGGGGAAGTCTTGTTAACCAGGTCCGTAAGGCGCAAGCCAATGTGAAGATGGGTAAGGTAGCCTTGCAGGAAGCGCAGGATAATACGGCACTGGACACTTTCCAGGCGTATATCCAGGCGCTTTACTGCATGGGTACCGTCAGGATGGCGAAGCAGAAGTTGGCAGAAAGCGACTCTTTATTATACAAGGCTCGTTTGCAGGAAGAAATTGGTATGAAGGGTATGGCGGATGTTGCGCAGATGGAGGCTCAGCAGGCTACCGATGCTTATAACTATACGCATCAGCAGCATCTTTTTGAAACTGCAATGTTAACGCTCAAACAAAAGATGAACTACCCGATGGAGGATGAACTCCTGCTCGATTCTACCTTATTGGATAGCCCCGTAATGGAACAAGCTAATTTGGACTTGGTAGAAAAGGAACAGGTGGTGAACCTCGCTTTGGCAGGCAACCCCACCTTACAGAAAAGTCTGTTCAAAGCTCAGGCCCAGAAGATGGAGAGTCGAGGAGCATGGAGCGAAGTATTGCCCAGCATCAGTTTGTATGCAGGCCTCAACACCTCTTACTACAAGCAGTTGCATGTGGATACCTACCCATCCTTTAAGAACCAGTTTAAGGACAACTATGGTTCCTACATCGGCATCTCACTTAGCGTCCCCATTTTCTCTCAGTTTAAGGGAGTGAGTAGTGTACGCAAGGCTCGCAATAGCTATCGAATTGCAAAAGAGCAGTATGAGGAGCAGAAGTTGGAGTTGCGTAAGTTAGTGGAGCAGGCAGTAATGGACCGAGAGGGCTATCTGAGAGAAAGCATCCAGATGGAGAAGAAAGTTGCTTCTGATCAGTTGGCATATCAGGTGACGAAACGCAAATATGAGGAGGGTTTGATGACCTCGCTGGATGTGCAGCATAATGCCGCTACATGGCTGGAGTCACAAGCCAGTCTGTTGCAAAGCAAACTCACCTACTTCCTCAAGTGTAGGTTAGTGGAATATTACAAAGGAAATGACATTATTCAGCAATAAAAGAAAATACTATGGATATACAGTTAGAAAAAAAGAAAGGCATTCAGAAGAAGCACCTGCCATATATTGCAGGAGGAGGCGTAATCATCCTATTGCTGGTATGGATTATCTTCGGCAATCACGCTTCTACTATGCGTGTGGATAGCAAGTCAGTCAACATTGCGGATGTAACTTACGGAGAGTTCAACGACTATATTCGTCTGAACGGACGGGTTCAACCCATCAGCATCGTGCAGATAAGCCCAGAGGAAGGCGGAATAGTCATGGAGAAGGTTGTAGAGGAAGGAGCTCAGGTGAAGAAGGGTGATGTTATTCTACGTCTCGCCAACTCCAACCTCGACCTCTCCATCCTCAATGCTGAGAGTGAATTGGCAGAGAAGCAGAACCTGCTCCGCAATACGCAGGTGGCAATGCAGCAAGACAAGCTGACCAACGAGACGGAGAAGGCTACCCTCGACATTGACACCCAGCGCAAGCAACGTACCTACAAGCAGATGGAGCGTCTGTATAACGAGAAGCTGGTAAGCAAGGAGGAGTATATGCAGGCGAAAGAGGATTTCGAGTTGGCACAACGTAAACACAACCTGGTGTCACAGCGTTTGGAGCAAGACAGCATCTATCGCACCGTGCAGATGGACCAGATGGAGGACAACCTTCAGAATATGCGCCAGAACGTGGCAATGATACGTGAGCGTAAGAACAAATTGGAGGTACGTGCTACCATCAGTGGCGAGTTGGGCTTGTTGGATGCTGAATTAGGACAGAACATCAGTGCCGGACAGATGGTGGGACAGATCAACGACTTGAGCGACTTCAAGGTGGAGGCACAGGTGGATGAGCACTATATTGATAGGGTCACTAATGGCTTGCCTGCAACTTTTCAGCGTCAGAACGCGTCTTTTGGTTTGAAGGTGCGTAAGGTATATCCCGAAGTACGCGAGGGCAGGTTCCGCACTGACTTTGTGTTCACTGGCGAGCGTCCTGACAATATCCGAAGTGGACAGACCTACTACATCGACCTGCAGTTGGGTGAGCCTACTGAGAGTGTGCTGATTCCTAAGGGCACCTTCTTCCAGGTCACAGGTGGCAACTGGATCTTCGTAGTAGATAAGGATGGCAAGAAAGCTTATCGCCGTACCATCCGTATTGGACGCCAGAACCCACAATACTACGAAGTGCTGGAGGGCTTGGAGCAAGGCGAGCGCGTCATCGTGAGTGGCTATGAAGGCTTTAAGGATAATGAAGTGTTAGTATTGAATTAAGAATTAAAATAAGTATTATGGAAAAGAATAAGATTATCAAGGTTATAGGCATTATCGTAGTGGTATTGCTGGTGTTATATGCACAAGCTGGACACATCAACTTGCCAGGACACGGCAACAGAGAGCAAAAGAACTTGCAGGAAGCAGTGGTGAACTATGTCGCTTCTCAGCTGACTAATGGCGAAACGGTAGAGTTTGGCACCAAGTATAATAGCAATGACTACAAAGAAAATGGCGAAGTGCGTTACTCTGCTACTGTTGAATACTATGTAGTGGCAAAGGATGGCACCAAGGTGAAGCGCACAGCACAGGTGGTTACCAACGAGGATAAGGATAAGATTATCGAATGGAAAGACCAATAAACGATGAAAACAATAGTTAGGAACTTTACATCTATTTTCAAGAAGTTCGTTACTGCCAATGTGCTGAATCTGTTAGGACTTAGCTTAGCGTTCGCCTCCTTCTTCGTCATCATGACTCAGGTGAGCTACGACCTGAGCTACAACAAGAGCTTTGCGGAGCACGAAAACCTGTTCAGGATGACAATGGATTTGGGACCCAGTGAAGGCCATCTCACCTCTCTGGCTCGCCCTGTAATAGAACGCTTGGCAGTGACATCGCCCCATGTCATCAGTTATGGCAGCTATCAGGGTTGGGTGAATTTTGACCAATATTGCATAGGCGAGAAAGAATTTAGTTTGAATGAACGATTTGGCAACAATGATTTCCTCAGTGTTTTCAAGCCTACAGTCATAACAGGCAATCTGGAAGGACTGAAACAGCGTTATAACATCGTACTGCCCCGTTCAGAGGCGATGCGTCTGTTCGGCACGACAGATGTGGTGGGGCAGACATTGAAATACAAGTGGGAAGATAATCTGTACTACAATGTGTGTGCCGTGATAGAAGATTATCCGGCAAATAACTTCTTGCATGGCAATTGCTTTATCGGTACCGATTATAACAAGGACA
The DNA here is from genome assembly GCA_017534535.1 of Bacteroidaceae bacterium. Lineage (GTDB taxonomy): Bacteria > Bacteroidota > Bacteroidia > Bacteroidales > Bacteroidaceae > Bacteroides. Next base: position 23,895 of record JAFXVZ010000038.1, read on the forward strand.
GCTACAATAACTGGAACTACGATGCCTATATTCGGGTGGATGATGCCAGCAATTTACCAACTGTAGTGCAAACCCTGAGAAGGACTGCTATCGAGCTTTTTAAAGAGAAGTACAACATGACCACCCAGGAAGAGGAAGATGCTTTGCAGATCATCTTTACCAATGTGGCAGATGCCCATTTCTCTAAAGACCTGAACAAGGCAGCTCCTGGCAGAAGCTCCGTCTATCTGCTGATATGTTTCTCTTTGCTGATAGTGGTAATTGCAGCAGTAAACTTTATGAACTTCACCTTGGCAGAGACTCCGATGCGCATCCGCAGCATCAATACCCAGAAAGTGTTGGGTGCTACAGCAGCAAAACTGAGAGCCAGCTTGTTGATAGAGGCAGTTATCATCAGTCTGATAGCTTTTGTGGTGGCATTGCTGATCGTCTATCTGGCGCACGACTTCGGCTTGCAGGAATTAGTACAGGCAAGCATCTTGTTACAAGATCATCCACTACTGATAGCCATCACGTTAGCATTGAGCATCGTAGTGGGCATTTTGGCTGGTGCCTATCCCTCCTATTACGTCACCTCATTCCCTCCTGCATTGGTGCTGAAAGGCTCATTTGGCTTGTCGCCTAAGGGCAGGGTGTTGCGAACTGTGCTCATCTGCCTGCAGTTTGTGGTTTCCTTTATGTTAGTGATTGGCGTGGGCATCATGTATCTGCAGAGTTATCTCATTTACCATACCGATTACGGTTTCGATAAAGACGAAGTGTTGACACTCCCAGCCACCCCAGCCACACGCCAACAGCTTGATGCGGTAGATGCGGAACTGAGATCCATCTCTGGCATTGAGGGTGCCAGTATAACACAGGGTATTCTTGGCAGTAGTGACAGTTATCAAACGTGGGGCAGGGGCAGTGGCGACAAACACATGAACTTTACCTGTCTCTTTGTGGATTGGCGGTTCTTGGATGTGATGGGTATTGATGTTGTTGAAGGTCGTAACTTTAGAGAATCAGATGGCGATGTGTATATCCTCAATGAGTCAGCCAAAAAACAATACGACTGGCTGAGGGTGAATGAACCCATTACTGATGGCGATCTCCCTGTTATAGGTTTCTGTAAGGATATCAAGTATTCCACTTTGCGAGTCGATGACTCTGAATTGCCTATTGCCTTCTTCGTACCGAAACCAGGAGGGGAATATGCTCAATGGTCTTGGCAGAACAATGTATTGGTGCGTGTATCTAAAGGTGTGGACAAACGTCAAATCAAGCAGAAGGTATTAGATGTAGTCAATAGGATTGAGAAGGAATATACCTTAGACCTTAGCGAGTTGAATTACATTGACGAGGTGTTAGAGAGGTCCTATCAGCAAGAATCCCTCTTCACCAAGCAGATATTGCTCTTCTCATTGTTGGCTATCCTCATCAGCATCATAGGTGTCTTTGGCTTGACGATGTTTGAGAGCGAGTACCGCCGCAAAGAGATAGGCATCCGCAAGGTGTTTGGCAGTTCCACCCGTGAGATTCTCCAGATGTTCAACAAGCGATACCTCTATATCCTGTTGGGTTGTTTCGTGGTGGCTGCACCAGTGGGCTATCTCTTGGGGCAGCATTGGCTCGAAGGCTTTGCCGTTCGCACTGCCATCAATCCCTTGCTGTTCTTGGTATCTTTCTTGTTGGTTACCCTCATCACCATGCTGACGGTCACCTACCAGAGCTGGAAGAACGCCAGTGAGAACCCTATTAACTCGATAAAAACGGAATAACTATGAAGACATTTTTCACTTTTTTGAATAGAAACAAACTCTTTACTTTGGTGAATGTGGCAGGACTGAGCATCAGTCTGATGTTCGTCCTGCTCATCAGCAACATGGTGACACGCCAGCTCACTGTCGATAGCAACGTACCAGATGCTGACCGCATCAGCGTGTTTTCCAACGAGTACTGGGCTGGGGCGCACTACAACTTAGGTAATCACTTGCAGAGCCGCTATCCTGAGATAGAGGACTGGACTGCCGTTAGCTCGGTAGTTGAAGATATGTATTTTGCCCGCATAAATGAGCATAATATAAACTTTAAAGCTCTCATTGCTAAAAAGAACTTCCTTGATTTCTTCGGATATCAGGTGGCAGATGGGGCGCAGGATGCCATGAAAGCAGCAAACGATGTGGTGCTGACCAAATATGGTGCCAAGAGGCTATTTGGAACAGAGCAGGCTGTAGGTAAGACTTTCCAGATACCTGCTTTCGATAATCAGACCTATACCGTAACGGCAGTGATGGATGATTTCAACAATTCTATCTTCCCCCATGATACGGATGTGATCATCCCCTTCGAGAACATGAAGTATTATAACGAGTCGTGTGCCGAAGAGGAGTCCTATATGAACAATGCCGCAGGTACCGAACTGTTCCTCAAGACTCCGCAAGGCGTTGACCTGAATGGCAAGGCTCAGGAAATCAAGGAATACCTGAAGACGTTCTTCTGGATATACGAACAAAATGTGATGCAGGAAGTGAAGTTCATCCCGATGCGTGATTTCTATTTCAGTGAAATTACCAACACCCAAGAATTGAACCAGTACAGCAAGACTCAGGTGATTGTCTATATTGTGGTGGGTATCCTTATCTTGCTCATGGCGGTATTCAACTATATCAGTATGGCGGTGGCACAGACCTCATACCGTGCCAAAGAGATGGCGACACGTCGTCTGTTGGGCAGCAACAAACGGGATGTCTTCTGGCGTATGATAGGCGAGTCGTTCTTTATGACGCTGATAGCCTTCCTGCTGGGATTCTTGATGGCAAAGGCGGTGGAGCCATACGCTTCTGACTTATTCCAAACATCTTTCGACTTGATAGGCGACCTTAACATCTACACCATTCTTATATATTTGGCTGGTGTATGTGCCTTGGCATACGTGGCAGGCTTCTTCCCTGCCACCATCCTGAGCCAGTATAATCCGATGGATGTGGTGAAGGGTACTTTCCGTCGCAAGACCAAGGCTCTGTGGCTGAGGATGCTCAATATCTTCCAGAGTGGTATGACTATAGGTCTGCTTACCTGTGCACTGACTATGATGCTGTTGATGCACTATGCTGTCAACAAGCCGTTGGGGTATAATCAGCAAGATATTTTGGTGCTTGATGCCGTACTGGATGAGGGTAAATACAGTACGTTGTGTAACGAACTGAGGCAGCTGCCATACGTGATGGACGTGAGTTGCTCTTTGGGTACTCCCGGTAGTGGTGGCAATAACAATACCATGAGTGTGCAGAACCTGAAGACGGGTGAAGAAGAGGTTTTCAGCTTCCAAGTGTTTATGGTGGACAGTGCTTTCCTCAAGGTATATGACATTGATATCCTGGAAGACCGCCATCTTTCAAAGTCAGAAGATCCTAACTTTTTGGTGAGCGACAGTACCATGCTGATGCTGCGCAATATAGGCTATGAGGACAAAGTACTCAGCCCTAAGACTTACAACTTCAATATTGCTGGGCAGTTCCGGCATTTCCGCCCTTTCTCATTGATGAATGTAGGGGGAACTAGACCTATGTTGATGCAAATACTTCCAGTTGACAAGATGACGGGCAATTTTGAACCCTGGAATGTGAGTGTGCGCTTCTATCCCGGAGGCGATAAGGTTTCGCAACGTGAAGAGGTGGAACGTATTTACAGGAGACTGGCGGGTGAAACACCATTTGGTTCCGACTGGTATGAGGATCAGATGAAGCAGGAGTACGAACCGATTTCGCAGACCCGCAATCTGATAGTTGTGTTCACGTTCGCTGCATTAGTGATTTCTATTCTTGGCCTAACTGCCATGAGCATCTATTTCATTGCCCAGCGAAAACGTGACATTGCCATCCGTAAAGTGTTCGGTTCTACCAGCCGTAGCGAAATGCTGCACCTGATACGTTTCTCTGGGTTGAGCCTGCTGGCAAGCTTGGTGATTGCCATTCCGCTGATATGGATTGGGGTGAAGAAGATACAAGACATCCTCCCAATTGAGGGCTTCTCCATGCCTTGGTGGGCTCCATTCGCAGGCTTTGCCATTGTGGCGTTGGTTTCCCTCCTCTCTGTGTTTGTAATCAGCAAACAGGCTACAGAGGAGAACCCTGTGAATAACTTGAAAACTGAATAATAAACTGAATAATAATAACTAAATAAAACAATACGATTATGATTAAGATTGAAAACTTAGTGAAGAAGTTCACTACAACCGAAGTAGAGACGATTGCTTTGAACAATGTAAGTCTGGAAGTGGCAGACAAGGAGTTTGTGGCTATCATGGGACCTTCAGGTTGTGGCAAATCCACCTTGCTGAACATCATGGGCTTGCTGGACAACCCTACATCGGGCGACTACTATCTAGGAGAACAGGAAGTGGGACACCTGAAGGAAAAAGACCGCACCAAGGTACGCAAGGGCAATATCGGTTTCGTGTTCCAGAGTTTCAACCTGATTGACGAACTGAACGTGTATGAGAATGTGGAACTGCCCTTGACTTACTTAGGTGTTCCTGCCGATGAACGCAAACGCAAGGTAAATGAGATATTAAAACGTATGGCGATTAGTCATCGTGCCAAGCACTATCCTCAGCAACTCAGTGGTGGACAGCAGCAGCGTGTCGCCATTGCCCGTGCGGTGGTGTGTGAACCCAAGATTATCCTGGCCGATGAGCCAACGGGTAACCTCGACTCTAAGAACGGTTTGGAGGTGATGCAGTTGCTTACCGAACTGAACAAGGAGGGCACTACCATCGTGATGGTGACACACAGTCAGCGTGACGCAGGCTTTGCTACCCGTGTAATCAACCTGTTTGATGGTCAAGTTGTAAGTACTGCAGAAGGATTATGAAACAAGCAATCAACTCATTATTCAGAAAGGGGCAAGCCAATGTGGTGAAGATCATCTGTCTGAGCATTGGCTTGGCTTTGGGTTTGCTGATGATAGCCGAGGTCATCTTCGAGCGAAGCTACGACAACTACATCCCACGCCTGGATGATACCTATCGCGTGACGGCCACCTATCAGATGCAAGAAGGAGATCCCAAAGATTACAACCAGACAGCAGGTGCCATTGCCCCGGGCATCAAGAATGTATGCCCCGAAGTCGAGGCTGCCACCCGCTACACCTGGTTGAGCGGTGACGATGAGACCTTCCTGACAGAAGACAACCTGGCCTTCAAGGGTAATATACTGATGACTGATTCCTCGTTTTTCGATGTGTTCCCCCGCAAGATACTGTTTGGCGAGGATCCACATAAAGGACTAAAAGAGGTGTATCAGGCGTATATCTCCGACAAACTCTTGAAAACCGTTGGTACTGATATCATTGGCAAGACGGTGAGGTATAAGGCGAATGAGGCAGTCCATTTCCAAGTGGTGGGCGTATTCGAAGCCTTTCCTGAGAATACCCATTTGCCACAGATGGATATCTTGCTGTCACTGCCTACCTACAAGCTGTTGCAGGGCGGTAACTTTGACAGTGCCAACAACTGGCTGGGCAACGATCGCTACAGAAGTTATGTCCGTTTGGCTCCAGGCGTACAGCCAGAGGCTTTGCAAGGGCGCATTGACCAGATGGTGGAAGACCGCATGGGCGAGCAGTTGAAACAGGCAGGCGTCGGATACGCGTTGAGCCTGAAGCCCGTCAGGAACCTGATTCTCACGGAATCCGACTACAACCGTGTGATGAACTATGTGTTCTTGGCATTTGGCATCATCATGCTGGCAGTGTCTATCCTGAACTATATCCTGTTGGTGGTATCATCCATGGTGAACCGAGCCAAGAGCATTGCCACCTATCGTTGCTATGGCGCTTCAGGCAAGGATATCTACAAGATGATTCTCAGCGAGTCGTTCCTTCATGTGGTATGTATCAGTCTGCCGATAGCCATCCTGATTATGCTAGGCTTGCAAGACTTCATCCAAGAGAACATCGCCCACTCGCTGCAGAGCCTTTTCCCGACATCCACCATCATTATCTGTGCAGTGATCACCTTGGCGGTAACGCTGATTTGCGGCATGATGCCCGGCTATCTCTATACCAAGATACCAGTGACTTACGCTTATCGTCGCTATAGCGAGAACAAACGCCATTGGAAGTTGGGTTTGCTGTTTGCACAGTTCCTGTTGGCAGCATTCTTTGTGAATATGCTGGTAGTGTTAGGATTGCAATATAGCAAGATGACCAACTACAACTTGGGCTATGACTACCAGAACACGCTTGCGATTTCTCTTCGCGGCATACCCGACAACGAGGCGGAGCGTGCCGTGCAGGAGTTGAAGCGAGACCCACGGGTGGCTGGTGTTTCTTGGGCTTATCAGTCATTGGAAAACGGTGCCAGTGGCGACAATGTAATCAATGAGGAAACGTATGAGCACTACATGAACATTGCCAATTTGTTTGAGGTAGGCGATAACTTCTGTGAGGTGATGGACATACCTATTATAGAAGGCAAGGCGTTTACTCCAGGCTTGAACGACAGCATACAAACCGAGATCATGGTGAGCCGCAGTTTTGTGGAACGAATGCGTGAGATAGCCGGTTGGGAAGGTTCCGGCATCGGTAAAGAGGTGTTCATCACTTCGCATGATAAGGCACCCACCACCATTGTGGGAGTATATGAAGACCTGAAGTTAGGTTCGTTTGTGGATGGTACCGATCATCGCCCGTCGGTGATGTACTATGGCTCTGTAGGCCATCCTTTTATCCAGCGCCTCTATGTACGATTGCACGACTTCAATGAAGAGGCTGTGAATCAGGTGCAGCAGATTGTGAACCAGACGCTGACCTCAGAGCAGGTGACGGTGATGCCAATGCGTATGCTGGTGGGCAACAACTACGAAGGTTTCAAGCATGTGCGCAATGCTGTGCTGCTGGCTGGCTTGAGTATCTTCATCATAGCTATGATAGGACTGATAGCCTACCTGATGGATGAAGTGAACCGCCGCAAGAGCGAGATAGCCATCCGCAAGATTGTGGGAGCCACGGTGATGAATGTGCAGCGCATCTTCCAGCGCGACTTGCTGTTCATTGCCATTCCTGGCATGCTGATAGGTTTGTTGGTAGCTTGGTTGGTAGCTCGTCAGGTGCTGCAGCTTTTTGAGGTGAAGATTGCCCTTACCGTATGGCTCTTTGGTGGATGCACCATCGCCATCCTCTGCTTGGTACTGCTGGTATCTGCATATTTGGTGTGGAAAGCCTCTTGTGCCAATCCAACTGAGAATTTACGTACCGAATGAAGCGTTTAAAGGCAGGAATTTTTCAGAATTATAATCATAACTAATCTATTTAATTATTGATGAATTTGCCACGAAGTGGCTTTATAAATAAGAGGGGGAGCCAACAATAACTCCCCCTCTCAATAAATCTTCTTGCTGAAAACTGTATTACAGCTCCAGTTCTGATCCAGCCTTAAACTTGACGCTCTTCTTTGCTGCGATCTCGATAGCCTGACCAGTTGCAGGGTTGACACCCTGATGGGCAGCACGCTCAACCACAGAGAATGAGCCAAAACCAACTAATGACACCTTGTCACCATCCTTTAAGGCTTTGCTGACTGCTGCTATAGCAGCTTCCAGCGCTTTTTTGCAGTCGGCTTTAGTTAAGCCTGACTGAGCAGCCATTGCACTTACAAGTTCTGATTTGTTCATAAATAAATATTCAATTAATATTACACTTTAAGTCGGTATGATATTCAAAACCTTTTTCACGGAACAAATGTAGGGCATTATTTTTACATAATCAAGCAAACTGTCTAAAAAAACACCCTGAAAATGAAAAAAAACATAAACAGAGCCTAAAATGTAGGGAAACATAGATTTTATTGCTATTTTTGCATTGTTAAATTGAGATAATACATGAATAACTTACCGACAATTACCAAAAATCTGCTTATCATCAATGTACTGATGTATCTGGCAACTGTGGTGCTGCAATCTCGCTTCGGCATCGACTTGGCGGATTACTTAGGCTTGCATTTCTTCATGGCAAGCGACTTCAAGATTTGGCAACTCTTCACCTATATGTTTATGCATGGCAGTTTTATGCATGTGTTCTTCAATATGTTTGCCGTGTGGATGTTTGGTCGCATCATGGAGCAGGTATGGGGGAGCCACAGGTTCTTGTTTTTCTACTTAGTGTGTGGCGTGGGTGCCGGTTTGGTGCAGGAGGTGGTGCAGTATATACAATATGTGGTTGAACTCTCACAATACTCACAGGTGAACCTGGGCTATGCTACCGTCAGCATGGATGAATACCTGAATATGCTTACCACGGTAGGTGCCTCGGGTGCCGTTTATGGCATTCTGTTGGGCTTTGGTATGACTTTCCCAGAAGAGAAAATTTTTATTTTCCCGTTGCCTGTGCCCATCAAGGCGAAATATTTTGTGGCTTTTTATGCAGTGATTGAACTGTTAGAGGGCTTAAGCTTGTCTGATAACGTGGCACATTTCGCCCATCTCGGTGGTATGATCTTCGGTTATATATTAATAAGGTCTTGGCGCAAGAAGCATAAAAACAATGGCTACTATTATCAATGACTTGAAAGAAACCTTCCGCAGGGGTGAGATACACATTAGGCTGATTTTCATCAATGCTGCTGTGTTCCTCCTGTTTACATTGGTGCAGGTGGTATTAATGCTGTTCAATGTCAGCATCAGTCACTGGTTGCAATGGTTGGAGATGCCTGCATCGGTGACCAATTTCCTTCAGCAGCCTTGGTCTATCTTGACCTATATGTTTATGCATGGAGGTGTGATACATTTGCTGTTCAATATGCTGTGGCTCTATTGGTTTGGACAGTTGTTCCTATATTTCTTCTCCGCCAAGCATCTTAGGGGGCTTTATCTCTGGGGAGGTATCTGTGGAGCCTTGCTGTATTTGTTGGCTTTCAATATCTTCCCTTATTTCATCCCTTACGCCGAATATACCTATATGGTGGGGGCATCTGCTTCTGTGCTGGCGATAGTGGCTGCTGTGGCTTACAGGGAACCCAACTACCGAGTGAACCTGCTGCTGTTAGGTAGTATGCCCTTGAAGTATTTCGCCCTATTGGTTATTGGTGCTGACATGCTGTTTGTCACGGGTGAGAATGCTGGTGGGCACATCGCCCATTTGGGTGGTGCCTTGGGTGGCTTGCTATTTGCCTACCTCTTGCATAAGGGAACCGACTTGACTCGCTATATCAACAATGTGATAGATTTCTGTATGAATCCTTCGATATTCAAACCGAATCCTGGAAAGCCTAAGATGAAAGTGAATTATGGCTCAAAGGCTCAGAAATCTGCAGATACTACAACAAAAAAGCAACAGAAGGCTGAGGAGCCCAAGTCTCAGGACGTCTCTCAGCAGGAACGCATCAATAAGATCCGTGAGAAAATTAAGCAGTCGGGTTATCAGGGCTTGACTGAGGAGGAAAAACGAGAATTGTTTAATGCAAGTATCCGCTAAGTTATGAAAGGCTTGGGCAAACTCCTGTCGTTTGTAGTGTGGACTATTGTCATCCTGGCATCTCTGGGCTTGCTTTTTGCGGCTTTTTCACAGATGTTGGTGCCACCCGTCAGGTTTCCCATTCTTTCATTAGCAGGTTTTGTCTTCCCCCCTTTGGTGGTGTTAAACTTTTGTCTCATATTGCTTCTCCTATTGTTACGACACTTTAAGTATTGTTGGCTCCCCTTGTTTAGCTTGGCTTTATGCTATTCTCAGATACACGACTGTCTTCCTTTCAACACCCCTGTGGTCACAAAGCCTGAGGGCAGCTTGAAGATACTTTCCTACAACACCATGAACTTGGGTAGTATGGAGAAGAAAGAGGGCATAAATGCAGTGTTGGAGTATCTCAAGGCAAGTGATGCCGATATTATTTGCCTACAGGAGTACAATGTGAGCACTAACAAGAAGCATGTTACACAAGCCGATGTAGATAAGGCTTTGAAAGCCTATCCCTACAGGGCTACAAAGTTGGCTAAAGGTCAGAAGGATTTGCCCCACTTGAATATCTATTCGAAATTGCCTGTGCTCAAAACTGAGCGAGTGAGTATGCAGAGCAGTAGCAATGGGGCGATGGCATATCATATCAAGTGGGGGATGGATACCCTGCTGGTAGTGAATTGCCATTTGGAATCGAACAAGCTCACCACCCAAGACAAGGAGATGTATGAGCAGATGATTGAGAAACACGAGAAGGAGCAAATGAGGGCTGGCGTAAAAGTGTTGGTGAGGAAACTGGCAGATGCTGCAGCCATTCGTGCACCCCAGGCTGATTCCATCGCGGGTTACCTGAAAACTATACCTTATATATATAAAGTGGTGTGTGGCGATTTCAACGACATCCCCCTCTCTTATACTCATCATGTGCTGACCCGTGAATTGCATGATGCCTTTACCGAATCGGGTAGGGGCTTTGGCTTGTCGTACCACAAAAACAAATTCCTCTTCCGCATTGATCATATACTTATCAGTGACGCCTTAAAATCTCAGAATTGTGCCGTAGATGCCTCAATTCAGGCCTCAGACCACTATCCAATATGGTCGTATGTAGAAAAAAATTAAATATTTGGCTTAGTTTTGTGGTTAAATGGAAAAAAACTCCTAACTTTGCAGCTTCGTAAAGTGGGAAACAAAAAAAACATATAAAATTAACTCAAAACTAAGATGCAGAACAAAGGATTTATTAAGATTATTTCCGTCTTGCTGATTTTGGTTTGTCTGTTCTACCTGTCATTCTCAGCCGTTGTTCGTTACTACGACAACAAGGCTAAGCAGATTGCGAATGGTGACGAAGCTGTGGAGCAGGCTTATTTGGACTCTCTGTCAAATGAGAAGGTTTACTTCGGTAACTGGACTTTGAAGGACTGCCGCGAGATGGGAATTAGTTTGGGTCTGGACTTGAAGGGTGGTATGAACGTCATCCTTGAGGTGTCAGTTCCCGATGTTATCAAGGTCCTGTCTGACAACAAGCCAGATGCTGTGTTCAATGAGGCATTGAGCAACGCCGCTAAAGAGGCTGTTAATAGTCAGGATGACGTTATCACATTATTTATTAGAGAGTATCATCGTCTGGCTCCTGGTCAGCCTCTTGCCCAGATCTTTGCTACTCAGCAGTTGAAGGACAAGGTGACGCAGAAATCTACTGATCAAGAGGTGGAACGTGTACTGCGTGACGAGGTAAAGGCTGCCGTTGACAACTCATTTAACGTGCTCCGTACTCGTATCGACCGCTTCGGTGTGGTTCAGCCTAACATACAGACACTGACTGGTAGCTTGGGTCGCATTATGGTGGAACTTCCTGGTATCAAGGAACCTGCCCGTGTAAGAAAGTTGCTGCAAGGCTCTGCTAACCTGGAGTTCTGGGAGACTTACGAGGCTCAGGATGTGGCTCCTTATCTGCAGAATGCTGACGTGAAGCTGCACAATCTCCTCACTACTTCTGAGGCTACTGACGACACTGCTCCCGTAGCAGCTGCCGCTCCTGTAAGTGCTTCTGACAGCTTGGCAGCTGCCATCCGTGGTGAGGCAAGCACTGCCAATAACGAACAACTGAAGCGTGAGCACCCACTGCTGTCTATCCTGCAGGTATTCAATGGTCAGGGTAGCATCGTGGCTTATGCTAATGCAAGGGATACTGCTGAGGTGAACCGTTATCTGGCTATGCCTGAGGTTCAGGCTGAGTTGCCTAAGGACCTGCGTTTGAAGTGGGGTGTGGCTCCTACCGATATGGATCCTAAGCAGCAAACATACGAGTTGTATGCAATTAAGTCAACCCAGCGCAACGGTAAGGCTCCTCTGGAGGGTGATGTCGTGGTGGATGCCAGTGATAAGTTCGACCAGTACGGTAAGCCTGCTGTGAATATGAGCATGAACTCTGACGGTTCTCGTCGTTGGGCTCAGCTGACTAAGCAGAACATTGGCCGCAGCATTGCCATCGTTTTGGATGACTATGTATATTCTGCTCCTCGTGTGAACAGTGAGATTACTGGTGGTAACTCTGAAATAACTGGTAACTTCACTCCTGAGCAGTCTAAGGACTTGGCAAACGTGTTGAAGTCTGGTAAGATGCCGGCTCCTGCACACATCGTTCAAGAAGACATTGTTGGTCCATCATTGGGTCAGGCATCTATCAATGCAGGTATCACCTCATTTATTGTCGCCCTGATTCTGTTGATGATCTACATGTGCAGCATGTATGGCATCGTTCCTGGTATGATTGCCAACTGTGCACTGATTATGAACCTGTTCTTCACCTTGGGTATCCTGTCATCTTTCCAGGCTGCTCTGACTATGTCAGGTATCGCTGGTATGGTGTTGACCTTAGGTATGGCTGTGGATGCTAATGTGCTGATTTATGAGCGTACCAAGGAAGAGCTTCGCGCTGGTAAGACTACCAAAGATGCTCTTGCAGCAGGTTATAAGAATGCGTTCAGTGCCATCTTCGACTCTAACGTGACTTCATTGCTGACAGGTATCATTCTGTTCAACTTTGGTACAGGTCCTATCCGTGGTTTCGCAACCACTTTGATTATCGGTATCTGTATTTCCTTCTTTACCGCTGTGTTCATGACCCGTTTGGTTTATGAGTACTTCATGGGTAAGGACAAACTGTTGAACCTCACATTCACAACTAATATATCCAAGAACTTGATGACCAACGTTCACTTCGACTTCATGGGTCCTCGTAAGCGTTGGCTCACCATCGGTGGTGTGGTATTCCTGATTTGCATTGGCTTTATGGCTATCCGTGGTCTGAGCCGTAGTATCGACTTCACTGGTGGTCGCAACTTCAATGTTCAGTTTGAGAATGCCGTTGAACCAGAAGAGGTTCGCTCTCTCGTTGCTAACAGCTTCGAAGATGCTAACGTTAGTGTAATCGCTGTGGGTACAGATGGTCGTACGGTTCGTATCAGTACCAACTACCGCATCAACGAGGATAATCAGAATGTGGATTCTGAGATTGAAAGCCGTTTGTATGAGGCAGTGAAGCCTCTGCTGACCCAGAATATCTCATTGGATACTTTCATCGACCGTGATAACTACACTGGTGGTAGTATCATCAGTTCGCAGAAAGTGGGTCCAAGTATTGCTGAAGATATCACTTACTCGGCTATCTGGTCAGTCATCCTGGCTTTGATTGCTATTGGTATCTATATCCTCATTCGCTTCTACAACGTGGCTTACTCAATTGGTGCAACAGGTGCGTTGATTCTCGATACCTCTATCATCTTGGGTGCTTACTCAATGTTTTGGGGTATCCTGCCATTCTCTCTGGAGATAGACCAGACCTTCATCGGTGCTGTGTTGACCGCTATCGGTTACTCTATCAACGATAAGGTGGTTATTTTTGACCGTGTGCGCGAATATACCCAGTTGTATCGTAAACGTGGCATGTTGCAGGTGTTCAACGACTCTTTGAGCTCTACATTGGCACGTACCATCAATACTTCTATCAGTACGCTGATTGTGTTGCTGTGTATCTTCATCCTTGGTGGTGAGTCTATCCGCAGCTTTGCATTTGCTATGATCCTGGGTGTTATTTTTGGTACACTGTCATCTCTCTTCATCGCTTCTCCTATTGCTTATCAGATTATCAAGATGACAAGCAAGAAGGGTGAGAAGGAAGAGGAAGCAAAATAAATTGATTGACGATTGACAATTGACCATTGACAATTACCATGCGGATGAAAATCCGTCCTGATATTTCCTCTTTGTTTGTGAGAAGGGGAGTTAGTTAAGATGGGGGAGTAATGGTCAATTGTCAATTGTCAATTAAAAGTAGGTCCTGTAGTTCAATGGATAGAATGGAGGTTTCCTAAACCTTAGATCCGAGTTCGATTCTCGGCGGGACTACTAAGTTTTCATTATCAAATACATTTTTTATGGCTAACGAGATTGAAGTCAAAGAACTCGAGCAAGTTGTTGTTCGATTCTCAGGAGACTCAGGCGACGGTATGCAGCTCGCCGGTAACATCTTCTCAACAGTATCTGCTACTGTTGGTAATGACATCAGCACCTTCCCCGATTATCCAGCCGACATCCGTGCTCCGCAAGGATCACTTACCGGTGTTTCAGGTTTTCAGGTTCATGTAGGAGCTGACAAGGTTTATACTCCAGGTGACCTGTGTGATGTGTTGGTAGCTATGAATGCAGCTGCCCTCAAGACACAGTATAAGTTTGCCAAGCCTACTGCCTGCATCATCATCGATACAGACGCATTTAAGGCAACAGACCTACAGAAGGCGGAGTTTAAGACAGATAACCCTATCGAGGAAATGGGTATCAAACAGGATGTGATTGCTGCTCCTATCTCTAAATTGGTTCAGGAATGTTTGGCAGATTCAGGCATGGACTTGAAGTCTATGATGAAATGCCGCAATATGTTTGCTGTGGGTCTGGTATGTTGGTTGTTCAACCGCGACCTGAAACTGGCTGAGAACTACATCCGCGAGAAGTTTGCGAAGAAACCTGCCATTGCTGAGGCTAATATCAAGGTAATCCACGCTGGTTATGATTATGGTCACAATACGCATTCATCTGTGGCTCATACCTATCGCATCGAGAGCAAGGTTACTGTCCCAGGTAAATATATGGACATTACCGGTAACAAGGCTACGGCATACGGCTTGATGGCTGCTGCTGAGAAGGTAGGCAAGAAACTTTTCTTGGGCTCTTATCCTATCACCCCAGCTACTGATATCCTACATGAGTTGGCTAAACACAAGTCAATGGGTGTCATAACCATGCAGTGCGAAGATGAAATCTCTGGCTGTGCATCAGCTGTGGGTGCTGCTTTTGCTGGTGCTTTGGCAGTAACCTCTACCTCTGGTCCAGGTGTTTGTTTGAAATCAGAGGCTATGAACTTGGCTGTTATCACAGAGTTGCCATTAGTATTGGTGGATGTACAGCGTGGTGGCCCTTCTACAGGTTTGCCTACCAAGTCTGAACAAGCCGACCTGCTGTTGGCGCTATTCGGCAGAAGCGGTGAGAGCCCATTGCCAGTGATTGCAGCTACCTCTCCAACCGACTGCTTCGACAAGGCTTACATGGCTTGTAAGATTGCTTTGGAGCATATGACTCCTGTCATCCTTTTAACTGATGGCTTCATTGCCAATGGTTCTTCAGCTTGGAAGTTGCCTAAGTTGGCTGACTATCCAGCTATCAATCCTCCATACGTTACTTCAGAGATGAAAGATAATTATGCGCCTTACTTCCGTAATCCTGAAACGGGTGTTCGCTATTGGGCAACTCCAGGTCAGGAAGGCTATGCACATATCGTGGGTGGTTTGGAGAAAGATAGTAAGACTGGTGCTATATCCACCAATCCTGAGAACCACGACTTGATGGTTCGTCTGCGCGCAGAGAAGATCGCTAAGATTGAAGTACCTGATGTACTTGTTGAAGGTTGTGCCGATGATGCCGACCTGCTGATTGTAGGTTTCGGTAGTACATACGGTCATCTGTATTCAGCTATGAAGGAACTCAATGATAAGGATAACAAGGTGGCTTTGGCTCAGTTCAGTTACCTCAATCCATTGCCAAAGAACACAGCAGAAGTGCTGAAGCGTTATAAGAAGGTAGTAGTGGCTGAGCAGAACCTTGGTCAGTTTGCCGGCTACCTGCGTATGAAGATCGATAATTTTGCACCTTATCAATATAATGAAGTGAAGGGCCAACCTTTCACTGTAAGTGCATTGGTAGATGCTTTCCAGGAAATAATCAACAAGTAACCCTAAAAAAGTAAAGACATGAGCGAACATACAGCAAAAGACTATAAGAAAGGACAACCCCGCTGGTGTCCGGGTTGCGGTGACCACTTCTTCCTGGCTTCCTTGCACAAGGCGATGGCAGAACTGGGCGTTGACCCTTGGAATATTGCAGTAATTTCAGGCATTGGCTGCTCGAGCCGTCTGCCTTATTATATGAACACCTATGCTATGCAGACCATCCACGGACGTGCTGCTGCAATTGCCTCTGGTGCTAAGGTGACCAATCCTGATCTCACCGTATGGCAGGTATCAGGTGATGGTGATGGTTTGGCTATTGGTGGTAACCACTTCATCCACGCTATCCGTCGTAATGTAGATTTGAATATGATTCTGCTGAACAACCGCATATATGGTTTGACGAAAGGTCAGTACTCTCCTACATCACCTCGTGGTTTTGTGAGCAAGTCATCCCCTTACGGTACCGTGGAAGATCCATTCCATCCAGCAGAGCTTTGCTTTGGCGCACGTGGCCGCTTCTTTGCTCGTGCTGCTGCTGTTGATGCTGCTGGTACTGTAGAAATTCTGAAGGCCGCAGCTCTGCACAAGGGTGCCGCTGTTTGTGAGATTCTGCAGAATTGCATGATCTTCAACAATGGTGTGTATGATGCTTTGGCTAAGAAAGAAGACCGTGCCAAGAATGCTATCTATCTGCAGCATGGCAAGCCTATGCTCTTTGGCGAGAACAATGAGTATGGTTTGATGCAGGAAGGCTTCGGCTTGAAGGTAGTGAAGTTAGGTGAGAATGGCATTACAGAGAAGGATATCTTGGTGCATGATGCTCATTGCGAAGATAATACCGTACATCTGAAGTTGGCTTTGATGGAAGGTCCTGACTTCCCTGTTGCCCTAGGTGTTATTCGTGATGTGGATGCTCCTACTTACAACGATGCAGTGAATGCACAGGTAGAGGAAATCAAGGCGAAGAAGAACTATCACAACTTCGAGGAATTGTTGCTTACCAACGATACTTGGGAGGTGAAGTAATTCTTCATCTGAATACAATACTAGCGGCAGACCTTTTCCCAAAGGCCTGCCGCTATTCTTCTTGTGTTCATCATAGTAACCTTAAAAACTATTTTATTGTCATTGTTCTGGATAATGAGTGCTAAAACCTACATAGTTACACTATGCTTGTTAAACGATTGATGTTTACTGGGTTAATGGCAGTGTACCTTTTGCAGAAAGTTACACTGCCATACGCTGCCACCAAAACAACTTGTTTTGATATTGTTAACCTCAAGAGATCAGTTCATTAGAAGCAATCTGATGGCACCAAAACAACTTGTTTTGCTACGAAGGAGAGATTGCCCGTTATCGTGAGAATGTCTGTTTGGTATTAGCAATAGCCCTGCCTACCTATTACTAATCTCCCTGCCTTCACATTGGTAATGTCTCCGCTTTCACATTAGTAATGTCTCCACCTTCACATTGGTAATGTCTCTGCGTTCATTAATATGGTGTGGGGAATCACATTGATAATTTATTGTATTCTGTTGCGTTCCTCATTTGCTGCACCTGTTCCTTTATACTTACTTCTTGTTGTATTGAAGTTATAGCGGAAAGTAAGTTCTATGGCGCGTGTATCGTTTATCTTGTGCATGAATATCTTGCGAACATCACTATAGAGCCAAGCCTTGCTGCGACTTGTGTTGAATACATCTTCGCAAGAGAGTTTCAAGCTCCATTTATCGTGAGCGAATGCCTTATAGATACTCAAGTCAAACTTCCACATCCCTTTCATGTAAAGGTTTTCCGTATTGCCATTTGTACGATAAGCAAAGTCAGCATTTATCCATGTGTCAGCTGGCAACTGAATAGCATTGTTGAAGCGGATTATACCTAATGGGTGGTTCATATTTTTCTTTTTGCCACAAAAAGTCAAGTTGAATTGTTGTGCCATCATGGCTGTCATCAATGTAGGATGCCAGATTCCGAAAGACGGGGAGATAGATACCATTGCCTGCAACTGGTTCAAACTTTTGGCATTCTGCTTTTGCAAGAGAGCAATGCTAGGATTGTCGCCATATTGTGTATAAGCAGTGATGATGTAATCCGATGTGTGGCTGTACTCGAGCATCATATTCAGCCATTTGTAGCCTATTGCCAAAGAGATATTATCGCGATAGAATGGACGCAGGAATGGATTTCCACTTTGGTAAGTATAGCGATTAATGTATTCCACGTTGCTGCTTAGCTGACTATAGGCAGGGCGTTCCACTTTTCGGTTATAACTCAATCTCACTCTTGTGTTTTTGATTGGAAACATCAGCATAGCCGATGGAAACAGGTTGTCATATATACGGCTTTGTTCCTGCATCTTCACATCGTGATCATAATAACGACTATCGATGTGTTCGTAGCGTAATCCTGCACTTAGCATCACTTTGCCTATATTTTGCATTACTTCAACAAACAAAGCTCCATTAGATTCTTCGATACGTGTTTTGCTGTCATTAATAAGATGTTCCAAGTTGCTGTAATTATCAGTCCGATGGGTATGACTGAACTCTCCGCCGAATGAGAAATTGCCCTTGCCAAGCTGCCTTGTTGCAACTGCTTTACCTGCATACATACGGCTCTTGGCATCACTCTCTGTTGTTACAATCCTATCATCTGCCTGGGTGGATGTTTCTTTCAATAGCTGGTCGGTATTGGCTCTGTTCCACAAAGCATCTACGTTTATATCCATAGTCCATTTCCCGAAACTGCCATTGTAATATCCACTCAACAAATGATTGGTATTGTTTATATCGGCTTGACTGTTATTTGAGGTCTCATTGTCCAGCACTCCATCAATCGTCATTGTAGCAAACGATTCATTGTCCTGTTTCGTAGGACGGTATACAGGTTGATAGATGGCACCAATGGAATGATGCTCATTAAAGACATAGTTAAATCCAATCTTGCTGGCAAATGTCTGGTTCTTATTGTAACGCTTGGCAATACCATCTTGCAGCAAGCGAGGTGAGAGGAATGTCTCTTGTGAAGTGATATTCGTCACTCGGTCTTTTATATTGCTATATTCCAACATTCCGAAGATGTCAAATCCTCCCTTTCGATAGTTGAAGTTGAATTCATCCAGCCCGTAGAAATAATGCCTGATGCCTGCTACCGCCCTATTGTCAAAACTCCATCCTTCACCTATAGGCTTGATGGTGGTGATACGGATGACGGCATTGACGGTGGCATCATATCTTGCTCCAGGATTGGTTACTACTTCCACATTTTTCACTTGTGACGAATTCAACTGATCTAACTCAGAAGTATTACGCATTTGTCTGCCGTTGATGTAGATAAGTGGAGTGCCCTTGCCAAACACCTCAATGCCGCCATTACTGCTGATAACCCCAGGTACTCTTGCCAATACATCGTTAGCGGTTCCTGCCCTTGATAAGGCACTACCTTGTACGGTAGTCACCAAAGCGTCTCGTTTCAGTTCTGTTTTGGGAAGATTAGCCTTTACAGTCACTTCACCAAGCAAGTTCTCACTTTCTGACATTTTTATATCCCCTAATTCACCATTGGCCTGATGTACAAACACATCGTCATAACCAATACAAGATATACGAATGAAACCAGCTTTATCAGTTTCCAATCTGAATAGGCCTTCGTTATCCGTTACCACACCATTTATATAGAGAGAATCTCTTTCTTGCAGCAACACCACATTTGCATAGCTGATAGGTTTTTCTCTCGTGTCTGTCACTCTGCCACTAATGGCATTTTGGGCGTAGGTTGCCCCTGTGCTGATGCTCATGAGCACCAGCACCAATAGTTTTAATGCTTTCATTGATGATTATTTATTAATTAGTTATAGACCTCCCATAAATATCCATTCACCTTTTTCATTCTTGCCTAATGACAGGTTGTTTTGAACAGTCGTACTGTCATCACGAAGTTTCAATACATATGGCACATACTCGCAAGGCATAGAGCCAGATTGGAAAGGCTCTCCAATACTGAGCAGTCTGCAACCTTTAAAGACTGGACCAAACATCTCTGCTATGTTGGCAGGCATCATTTCCTCTAACGTCTCAGTATCCCATGTACCTAATGATGTGAGGAACTTCTCTGCTACTTCTTTGGCTGACATTTCTGACAAGATGGATTTCCTGTTGCTGGGTGAGGAATCGGCATTACTGAACTCAATGTCGGTGGGCTTAGCTAATACCTCATTCATTCCCAATGCTACTGAATAGTTGATACGTCTAGTCCTCATCACTTCCACTTCCTGGCCATCAACGATGATACTCACAGACAGCTGCTTCAATTGCTTGGAATTTTTGTCGAATATGTAGCGCCTGAAATGTTCTGCATCTTTCAGTGATTTGTTGAGCATGAAGTCGTTGATATAGTTATAATGCAGGTATGCATGTACAGTCAGATGTATCTCATCGCCAACACGCTTTACCAAGTACTCATCGCCATCGTTCTTTTGTGAAAGTTCTAATTCACGTTCCAATATCTTATTTGGCTCCAATAATATACTGATGTAATCCAGGAAGGTTTCTTTGCCTTTTCCTGTTTCCCAACCCACTTGGTAGGCTGGCACCCAAGTAAAAGCACTGTCATTGATACCTGTGGCTATTCTGCCTTGTTTATCTACTCGCCAAGCCAACTCGTCACCATATACCACCTCTATCTGATGGTTGACAAACGCTTCTTCTGCATCAATCATCTTGAAGTTTTCTTGGGGTAAGGTGCGTATCTCTACTTCCATCACCATCGAGCGTATGTTGTTGAGGTAGCTGATAGCATTTTGCAAAAGCGAACTGGCGGTAAGGCGAGAAGGGCTTAGCATCAAGATAACAGGCAAGCAAGCTGCAATACCTGATACTGATAGCCAGTGCCACATCCTAATCACATTACGTGGTTTACGGCTTTCTTTTGCTTTAGCCAACACTCGCTGCTTAAAGTCTTTCGATATGTGTACCTCACATTTTGGAGTCAGCTCCGTCCTTATCATATCAATATCTCTTTGATTCATATTTTATCCTCCTGTTCCCATCTTTTCCTTAATTTGTCTATTCCGCTTTTAAACCTCGACTTAATCGTGGTCTCTGGAGCTCCCGTTACTTTAGCAATCTCTACGAAGGTAAGGCCGTCTGTCAGGTGCATGGTAATAACATCAGCTTGATCCGAAGGCAATACACTCAACATTTCCCAGATACGGTTATATTCCTCTTGTAATGCCTGTTCCTCATCATTTGCCATTTGCACTTGTTCTAAGGGAATGGGCTCTTGCTGTTTATTCCGATACCAATCATTGCAGGCATTATATACCATTCTGTAGAGATACATTCGCATACTTTCGTCATTTTCTATTACGAACTCTTTTTCAAAGAGTCTCAAGAACACATCTTGTATGATGTCTTCCGCATCTTCTCTGTTGCCGATACGGAAGTAGGCGAAGCGAAACAGGTAATCCTGGTTCTGCTCTATCACCGTTTCCAACCTCTTATATCTTTTTTCATTTTTCATTTCTCTTTTGCTTTTCATTTCATAAGACGGATTTGGGAGGCAAAAAGACGAAAAGAATGGATAAAAAGTTTCTGCAATTCAAATTTAATGTGTATCTTAGCGGCAAACTTTAAAACTAATTGTTATGAAAGAGAAAGTATTACAAGCTATGCGTGAAGCTGGCAAGCCAGTATCGGCAGGTGATGTGACAAAGGCATTAGGTGCCGATCGTAAGGAAGTTGACAAGGCATTTGCTGAACTGAAGAAGGAAGGTGCTATTGTGTCTCCAGTACGTTGCAAATGGGCACCTGCTCAGTAAGAGTCTTAACAAGGAAGATAAAAAGGAGTATTGAACCAATACTCCTTTTTTAATGATAACTTTTATACCCTTGGTTTCTGAATGATGCGGATAACCAGAGAAATGATATAAACGATAACGCCATACATCAAGGGAATCAATGCCATACGAAACCCTCCAAAAGCTATCGTGGATTCCACATCAACTCTGCTCATAGTCAGAAAACCCACATATACAGAGAGTAGGCACGAGAAGAAGCCAAATGCCAATGCCACTAAACCTGCCTCTTTTACCCAAGCAGGAGCTTTCCATGCAGCATACAATAACAACACCAAAATTAATGTGATGACTGACATAAAGATCAGTCCTCCTTCATAAAACAATGTACTCATAACACAAATCTTATTTTTTATTGACAATTAATAAATTATTCACTCTTCAACACATCAATTAGATTGACATGGGATACTTTTATTACTTGTTTGATGACGCTTAATAACACAAAGAACATGACCAAACAGCAGATACCAAATAACATAGTAAGTGTTATGGAAATACGATAAGCAAAACCTTGAAGCCAATAATTCATTGCAATCCATGATACTGGCAAGGCAATCAGGCTAGCCATAACTACCATGATAACATATTCTTTCATCAGAAAGGCAACGATTCCCGGCTCTGAGGCACCCATTACACGACGGACAGCTATTTCTTTGCGTCGTTTTCTGGCTGATATTATGGCAATAGCATTTACACCCACCAATGAAATGGCGAAACTTACGAAGGTTAGGATAGAGAACAGCTTGGTACCAACTTGCTCAGATTTGTTGAGTTCGTCATAAAGATGCTGCATTGGCATTACTCGTGCATTGATTAAACTTCCATGGATATTGGGCAATAATTCGTATATTTTACCTATCAGTTGGCTTACTTCATCAGAAGTGGTGCGAACATACAGAATGTTACCAAACATACCAGCAGGCAACATGATAGTGGGATTGATTTGATGTCGAAGCGATAATGTATGGAAATCCTTTACCACACCAATTATACTATAATCTTGCCTAATGGAAGGATCCATAATGGAAGGCATGTTGATAACCTTGCCGATGGGGTCTGAGAGTTGCATAGACTTAACAGCCTCTTCGTTGAGCACGATGGAATTGGTTTGGTTTTGGTGCCACCAAGTACCATCTACCATTGACAAACCCATAGTGGTGAAAAAAGCATCGTCTGTTAAAAGCAAGTCAAAGGCAACATTCACATCTATTCCCTTGCCCTCCCACGATACGTCAGAAATCACAAATGAAGGATTTGTTTCATGTTGGGGCTCAAAGAAAGAGTCAGAAATGTCCTTGACTTGAGGCAATTGTTTGATCCCATTTATCAACTTTCTTTCTACTCCACCAGAATAATCTTGAAAACCTTTGAGCATGACAATCTCATTGGAGGGAAATCCAAGGTCCTTATGGGATACGAAGTTCATCTGCTTAAACATCACAACAGAAACTACCGCAAGCAAGATACTAACTATTAATTGCATTGTGATTGCCAATCTTTTTAACATTAGCTGGCTTGTGGCTGATTGTCCAGAAAATGGGAGAATGGCTCTGGAGCTTATGAAAAAATAAACGGCTATAGAAATCAAAAGTATCAAAACATAGGTCATCAGTAGAACTAATAATTGTAATTTGAACATGCTCCAAACACTAATGTCAATCTCCAAGAGGTTTATTAAGAAAGGCCTGATTATTACAACCAATAGGAATGACAACAATGCTATGATAAATAAAGCAGTGAAAAGTTCAGTCAACATCTGTATCATCAACATACTTTTAGAGGCACCATGCACATATCGCATGCGAAACTCCTTCATGCGCAAAAGAAGTCCTTCCGCATTGAAATTGATGAAGTTGAAAACACTAGCCAACATCAACAAAATACCCGCCATAACAAACAGATTGATGAAATCGAGAGAAAACGACACATTCTTGCCAACAGCATGACGTATATCTTGTATGGGCACCATATCCAATTCAATTTTAACCCTATGCATAGCAGGTAACTTGCTTATCTGACTTTTAATCAATTCAATATCTGCATGTCGAATGGTCTTGACAAATACCTCCAAGGGGAAAACAGACCATTGTTCCTCTTCTGGAATGGAAGCAAAATATCGCAACATATCATGGTTGACTATGGCATCAAACAAAAGATTGGAGTTACTAGGTGGGTCTTTAACTACTGCTGTCACCAAATAGGGCTCAAGGTCAGGCCTGATGGTATTTTGAATGTACTGACCTAATGCTTTTTCACTATCACCAAATAGTTTTTGAGCCATACTTTCTGTCAATACCATGTTGTTGAGCGTGGAAAGGGGGTTAAGGTAATCCCCACAGACATTGTTTTGAGGGAATAATGAAAGGAAAGTGCTATCGGCATATATGAGTTGTAGGCTTATATAGGGAATTTCTTTTGTCTTGCAGTTTTCCTGGCTTTTGATAATTGCTGTAGATGACTCGATGGATGGTACTTGATCTCGAAGTGTTACTTCTATCCCTTTTGAAGCATCATTCATGGTATCTGATTCTTTGTCAAAGGTAAATACCTTATAAATATGTTTTGACTCAGGATAGAAACTATCAAAAGTGGTTTCATATAGAATCCAGTATAGTGCAGCAACTATTGTTATAATGGCAAATGTCATACCAATATAAGAAGAGGCGTATTGAACGATGTTCTTTCTTATATGCAAAAAGAAAATATGTAAAAGTTGCTTATACAAATCAAAAATACTTCGTTAAATTCGTTGCAAAGATACGAACAATTGAAGCTAATGTGTTCAGTCAAAAGCCAAAGGTGGGAAGACAAATCCCATAAGTGGACTAATTAGGGGCTAATATGTGCGATAATTTCAAAGGGAATCACTATTTTTGCATCAGATTCATACGGATGATAAAAGATGAAGCACATTATCATTATAGGAAGTTGGATGATTGAAATCATATTAGTTGCCTTCTTGCTCACCAGTTTGGGCTATAGTTTCCCCCAAGCTTTGTGGCTTGGTAGTATGTTCATGCCTGTATTGCTAATCATGAAATACCATTTGCCTTTGCTCAGGTTTGAGAGACAATATATAATAGGTGTGGTGTGCCTTTTCTTCTCTTTTCTGGTGTTGGAGTATTTGCTCTTGATGTTTTGTCATGCACTCATCAGCGACTTTAACCCCAAAATGCCCTCCATCTTAACCAATCCCGTTTTCATCGTATTAGTGCTTGCCGTTTTGCTGGTCTTTGATACTTGGATTGGCACCATCCTTGACAAGAGGTTTGGCAAGATGCCTGCAAGTGTGACGTTTACCTCAGAACGCAGTAAGATTACCCTTAACACTTCTGAGATTCTTTATGTGGAGAGTCTTGACACAGAGACTCGGCTTCACACGCTTAATGGCGAGGTGTATCGCAGTCGTACTCCTATATCCCAATGGCAAGAGATTTTGGAAGACGGCTTCCTTCGTACCCATCGTTCTTTCTTGGTAAATACCAACCACATATTATCTGCATCTGAAGATGAAGTAATGCTTGGAGAAATTACTATTCCTATCTCAAGAAAATATAAGTCGCAAGCATCGTTCAAACTGAATAACTATCGTATGAGGAAGAACTAAAAAGAGTATCCGAATGAACCTCTGACCATCATAGCTTAAAGGTATCTCCAAAATTCTCGAGAGAATTTTGGCATTTGCTTGGACTAAACGAGCTGTTTGCTTGGGGCTCGTCTTCAAATTCTCTCGAGAATTTTATAGGTAGTTTAAACCTATCTTTATATTAGGGCTATCAAAGAGGGTGGTTAGCTTCACCACAAAGTTCTGATTAGAAGAGGATTTATTATGATACACCCTCATTATTTTGTCCTTTTTAAGACTTCAAGTCCTTTGTTTATCTTTAGAGATTGAGTGTGATTACTCGTCTGTATCAGTTATTTCCCAGGTCTCCAGAGATTAGGGTCACCTTTAAGATAGCGTGAGAAAGGTTTCACCTCATTACTGATGAAAATGGTTGCACCTGTTTCAATCATGGGGTCAAACACATCAGCAGGTTTGTCATCGTGCGTCATGTCACGGAAATTGCCTGCATAACCCTTACCACTGATGTCCATAGCCACGCGACACACTTGCAACGTCTGCTTCAAGGCGGCAGGTAATAATGCATTGGCTTTGTTGGCAAAACGTAGTTCTACAGCTACAGGTTTCTGTTTCAACCATGTTTGCAACTGGGTCATGGCATTGAAGGAATCAAGGTTAACTACGGGCATAAACAATAATCCTTTGGTATCAACCTGTTCTGTGAGTCCACCTACAATGACCATCTTCTCAGCTCCCAAAGAATGAACTACTTCTGCTATCTTGTCGATATTTGCAGACGAATTTTTGATGAGCAATAGGATTTTGCCCTGTGCAAAGGCAATGGCATCAGATAAGGTTGGCACTACCTTGTCGGTATATGGGTCACTTCCGCTTTTGCGGTAAGCATATCTTCTGAGTTCCTTCAACGTCAGGTCTTTCACATATACAGGTTTGCCTTCTACATACATCACGCGGTTCAGCGAATCATCTTTCATCAACACCAATTCACCATCTTTCGTCAACTGCAAGTCGATAGGAACGATGGCAGCATCTTTCTCCACTGCCTTCTCGATAGAACGAAGGGAGTTCTCTACCGTCCCATGCCAATCGCCCATATCGGCAGCCAGAAGCACATCTTTATTATCCTTATCTTTCAGCTTGTTGCTCAAACTGATGCCTTTACGCTGAGAGAACAGCCAGTCGCGTATAGCCTCTATGCTATAGGTGGTGAGCCAAGAGCACATGTGATCGGGGGTTCCACGCATATCACTCAAAGCCTTTGGCACCACATCGCTTAGTACCAAGTAGTTGATGTTAGCATGTTTAGCCAGCATTTCTTTCACCTTGAAGTCAAGTTGAGCATCGGTAGATTGAGCACTGATGTAATCTTTAGTAATGGTAGCGCCCTTGGTTTGCAGATACTCTGTAATGGCATTCATTCCGGGATAAGCGCGCATATCCCCTTCAGCCACACAGATCCAGATATTCATCTTTGCTAATGGAGCAGTCACTGTTGGTTCCCACTGGCCTGAGCATAAATATGATGCGGCAAATAGCTCGGGGTATTTGATGTTGAGGGCTATGCTTGCCATACACCCACCTGATTGTCCTGTAGTATAGATGCGATCAGCATCGATAGAATATTGTGATTGTAGGCCATTGATTAGACTCACTGTAGCATCCAATGCAGGACTTGCCTCGCTTTTGTCGTTGGCTATAGTGGTAGCATATTGGGGTGCCAACACGAAGCATGGGTGTTTTTGTTGCTCATAATCACTTGCCCAAACAACGGCTCCCAGCCCCTGTGTCAGAGTAGCTGTTACTTCGCGACCTGTAACACTTGCATCGTGCATGAACAATACCAATGGATACTTTATAGATGGGTCATAGTCTTTGGGAACAAACAGGTTGTAAGGCAAATCTATGCCAGTAGTCTTGTCTTGGTAGCTGAGTTGCTTGAACTTGGCAATGGTCTCCTTGAACACGATGGAGTCGGGGATTGCCTTGTCATAACGGAAATAGGGTACCCAGCTGCGGGTAGGCCCTCCACCTCTGCCTGCTTGCTGACCACGAGGAGGTTGTGCCATAACTAAATTGGTAGAAATAAACCATACTGCCATGAATGACACAACGAGTGCTTGAATACATTTCTTGCACATAGTAATTAAAGGATGGAGTTTAATTTGAACTTGTGAAGTTCAGGTCTCTACCAAGACCCCTTGGGTTAGATGTCTTAATTTGGTACTGCAAATATACGAAAAAAAGTTTTTGTGGCAAAATCTCACAGAATAATTGAGATTTAAAACCATTCTGCTTGTGTACTATCCCCTTCTAAGACCCAGAAGGGGATTTGACATTTTCACAAAGGGATATGACAAGTCAATAATTTGGCATTGTTCTGTATCTATGCTTATCTTTGCAGCATCGGTCGCGACCCGTTAAGAAATTGTCTAACTTAAAAAAGAATTGTTATGAATGTATTTGTATTATTTACAGAAGGTGGTTTATTAGGCATGGCAGTGTTGACCATCCTGTTGGTACTGATGCTTTTTGCAGCTTGGAAGGCTCCGGCTTGGGTGAAGGAGATAGGGCAAGCGGCATTGGTTTGGGGACTCTTTTGGGGCTTTGCTGGTGTATATCAGATGTTGGGTGCCTTAAAGACTTTGACGGATGTACCTACTTCTGTTATCTATGGAGGGGCAAGGGTGACGTTAGTGCCTGTGATGTATGGCATGCTAATTTATCTTGTCTCACTTGTCATCATTTTGGTGCAGAAGCCTAGGATTTGAGATTTGTGTTTCTAATCTTTTTATTACTTTTGCAGTATGAAATACCTCATTGCCATAGGATGTTGGATGGTGGAAGTGCTATTGTTAGCTTCCCTTCTAGTAAGCATGGACTATACGTTTATGCAGGCTTTGATGCTTTCCTCGATGTTCTTGCCCGTACTATTGGCGATGAAGTATTTCTTACCGCAAGTAAAACTGGAATGGACACGCAAATCCATTGCTGGAGTTATGTGTCTGTTCCTCTCTTTTTTAGTATTGGAGTATTTATTGCTGATGTGTTGCCATACTTGGATGATGAGTTATGATAGCGGTATGCCTTCAGTGCTGCTCAACCCTGTGTTTCTGGCACTTGTTTTGGCTATACTCTTTGCTTTGGATACATCAATTGGGAAGAAGCTCGATCAGCATTTTGGCAAGACGCCCAAAAGCATCACTTTCATCTCAGATCGTAAGAATGTGACATTACTAACTGAGCAAATCCTTTATGTGGAGTCGAATGATGCCGAGACTTGGGTGCATACCCTTGATGGCAAGCGTTATCGCAACAAGACGAATATCTCACAATGGGAGCAAATCCTGGAAGAAGGCTTTCTTCGTACTCATCGTTCTTTCTTGGTCAATATCAATCAAGTCACCAAAATGGAAACGGATAGTATTCAGCTTGGTGAAACTTCTATCCCTGTGTCGAGGAAATATAAAGAAGTGGTAGTTGCAAAAGTCGCAACTACCACTTGAAAGTAAGTAAGAGTTTTTTCAGAAGTTATTCAGTTTTGATACATCAATCTTGGTAACGCCTGTGTTTTGGATGGAAGTAGAGTCAGCTGTTCCAGAAACGACTATCTTACCTACTCCAGAGTTGGTGGCTTCAAGGTGTTGGCAATCCACTTCAAGGCTAATGGTTCCAGTACCGCTTTTCTTGATCTTCACCTCTTGACCCTTGAAATCAAACTCTATGTTGTCAACACCACTTGAACTGATATCCAGATTGTCGGCTTTAACTTTCATCTCGCCATTTGTTACGCCCTTGCTCTTGAAATTTAACGATTTGGCATCGAACTGAAAGTTTAGGTTGGTTACACCAGTCAAGTCACAACTAGCATTAGAGCAAGAAACTAGCTTAGGATTCATGCGCAAAACGCCATTGCTCTGGAGGGAGAAATCATTCGTCTTTAGGCACTCAGTCTCAAATGTCATCATTCCCTTGTTATCTATGCGATTCATGTCTGGTGAAGTGATGTAGAAAGTCATTGACTTGTTATTGTTGCTACTTTCCTTTTGTTTCTTGTGCGAAATAACCAACATTCCATCTGACACCTCCAATATCAGTTGCTTAAACTGTTCTTCAGTACCTTCAGCCTTGATGCTATAACTATCCCCCTGTGTGTAATAAATCGTTACAGCATGATTGTTTTTCAGGCCATAGAAGCCACTCAGATTGAATTCTTTAGTAATCACAGATTCATTGTTATTAAGGTTTGATGCCCCTGCGCTTGTCATTGTCATCAGGGCCAATGTTGCCCATAAAATCATCTTTTTCATCTTTCTATAGGTTTTTAAATTATTTGTATTTAATAATGATTGTCACTTTTCCGTTGGTGAATGATGCTCCATGATTCTCGTATTGCATCATATATACACGGTTTTCTTGGTTGTTCTCAACAGTCAGAGTCATTGTCTCCTCATTGTCGTTGGTGACGATACTGAATTGCCCGCTTTCTTGTTCGTTGAGAAAAGCCCTACGCAACTTATTGATAGTAATGTTAGTAGGTTGCAGAACCTTTACCACTTTCAGCACCTTGCGAGTTTGAGGATCTCGCTCTACGGCAGATGTAAACTTACTATTGCCGATAGACGAATACTCATCCACTGCTTTATCTATGGCATTTTGGGCAAAGAGTCCCAAGGATGTGAAGAGCAGTGCCAATGTGCATAAAAACATTTTTAGTTTCATATAACTGATTTATTATTATTGGTTCAACAATGCTTGGATGCGTTCCCTTTCCTTTGCATCCTGAATATGATTCAGCAGGTCTTGTTCTGCTTGGTTGATCAAGTCGGTAGGCGAGGGTGCCTCATAGGCATCAGCCAGGCTTAGGGCGCTTTTGATTTGAGGCAAAATCTCTTGCAGATTATCTATGCGTTTACCATCCACTATCATGTAGCTTCCACCATATATATTTTGTAGTTGGATGTTCTGGTAAGTCTGATAACTCCAGATAGAACCAACAATAATGGCTATCATAGCGGCTATGCCTACCACCTGCTTCCACGATGTGCGGTATTTAGGAGGGGTAAGTGAGATGGCTTGCTCAACTTCGGGTAAAGAGTTTGCTGGCTCTGCCCCAGTCATTTCTGCTGATGAAGCATCGTCCAGAGTAATGGCATCGAAGCCCAAGAACATTTCTCTATACGCTTCCAGTTCCTGAGGTAAAACTTTCGTTTGCTTGAAATAGTTGTATAGCCATCGTTCTTCCTCCAAGGAGGTATCCCCCTCGAAGAATCGCTCTATCAATGTCAATATTTCATCTATAGTTTTCATTATACTTTATATCAATTCTGTTACGACTCGGCATAGTTCAAGCAAGCTTGACTCTGCCCTCGCTGCTCCAGAAAGTGTTCATCTTCTATGTTCAATCATTTTATCCCTTACCGCTTGTCTGGCTCGGCTAAGAGCCTTCCTTACAGTTGCCTCCTCCATCTGCAACAAGTGGGCAATATCTTTCATCTCCATCCCATCCATGTGCCTGAGCCTGAGGATTGTTTGTGGGATTTCTGGCAAGTTCTCCACCACTTTCATCATACTTTCTATGCGTTGATGCTCCTCTGCTTCATCATTCCCTCTAAAAGCCACAGGAGGCAAAGATTCAATGCCTTCTCGTGGCTTTCTTCTACGAATGGCATCCAAGCAAAGATTCCGTACCAATACACGAGCCAACCCATCTACCGGACTCTTCAATTGTGCACACATCTGCCAAAGTCTCATCATGGCATCCTGCACCATATCTTCGGCATCAGCAGTATCACCCAAATATCTGTTGGCATCAGCCATCAGGGTGGGCCGGAGTCGTAGCATCGCTATTTCATACTCGTCTTTTGTCATCCGTTTTTGCTTGTTCGTACATAATTAATACGCAAAATAAGATGTTTTGTGACACAATTCAAAAAAAATTTGTACATTTGCCATATTAATTAATAATGTAGAAGCTATGAAAAAGTTTTTATTATCGGCTATGTTGATAGCTGCAAGTGTGGGGCTTAATGCCCAAACTGCCCGTAAGCAGGTGGTAGAGAATGGTGGTACAGGACCGTACAAAGCTGAAGTGGTGGAGGATGTCTCTTGTCCCAAGTTTACGACCTATCGTCCTCAGAACTTGAAAGATGTGGTGGCGAAAACAGGTAAAGTGCCTGTAATTGTATATGCCAATGGTGGATGTGCAAACAACAATGTGGAGATGCGCTTCTTGCTAACTGAGGTATGTTCTTACGGCTATGTAGCCATTGCTATTGGCCCGTACGATGAAAATGATGTTAATGCCAAATGGAAGGATGTTTTGGAATATTCATATCCAGAAGGTAAGGAAGTTGTGATGCTGGCCAATGGTGAACGCATCTTGCAGAAATCGCCTGAAGAAATAAAGGCTCATCAGGAACAAATGCGTAAGCAGATTGAGAAGATGATGAAGGAACAGGCAGAGGCTCGTGCCAAAGCAGGTAATAAGCAGCAGGCAACCCCTGTGCAGGAAACTTATCCTAGGATGCTGTTAGAGGCTTTGGATTGGTTAACTGACCAGAATGCAGATCCGAAATCTGACTATTACCATTGTTTAGACCTTGACCATGTAGCAGCTATGGGACAGTCATGTGGTGGCGCACAAGTATTAGGTGTTGCTCACGACCCACGCATCAAGACCTGTGTGATGTTGAACACAGGTATTGCTGATATGGAAATGCAGGGTGTTACTTTAGAAGCTCTGAATAGCTTGCATCAACCTATGTTCTATCTGATAGGTGGCCCTGCTGATGTGGCTTTCCCGAATGCACAGAAAGATTTCGACCGCATCAAGGATTTGCCTGTTGTGATGATGAACACCAAAGACGGACATAGTGGCACCTATTATGAAAAGAATGGTGGAAGCTATGCTGTGGCAGTATTGAAATGGCTTGATTGGCAGTTTAAGGGAGAGGTTGGCAAGGCTGCTTTCTTCCTCGATGATGACTACTTGAAATACCAATACCCAGATTGGAAGGTAGTTCGTAAGAATTTCTAAAAAGGATGAGGCTCAACTGAGCCTCATTTCCTTTATTTCTTGTCAGCAATCTTGCGGAATGATTGCAACTTCTCACCATAACACAGGTCACCACAATCGCCAAAGCCAGGCACGATGTACTTTTGTTCATTCATGCCCTCATCGATAGAGGCACACCAGATAGTCGAGTTGTCAGGTAAGGCCTCTTTTACTACCTCGATACCCTCAGGAGCGGCAATTAAGCAACAAACGTGGATGGTCTTAGGCTTACCAGCTTGAAGCAATGCTTCAATAGCAGCAGCCATACTACCACCAGTAGCAAGCATTGGGTCGGCAATAATTAGCGTCCTGCCCTTCACGCTTGGGGTGGCAATATATTCAGCATGTACACCTACTTCTGTGTGTTCACGGTTCAGGTACATACGGAAAGCGGATACAAAGGCATTGTCGGCACCATCGAAGATATTTAAGAAACCCTGATGGAAAGGCAATCCCGCACGAAGCACAGTGGCAATCACAATGTCCTCCTGCTTCGTCAGGGGGATTTCGATGCTACCCAGTGGGGTCTTGATGATTTTGGGCTTATACTCCAAAGTTTTTGACACCTCATACGCCATCAGCTCACCTACACGCTCCACATTATGACGGAATGTCAGACGATTCTTCTGATAACTCTTGTCACGCATTTCAGCCATATAATGGTTGATAATCGAATTTGATTCTGCAAAATTGTGTATCTTCATTTGTTTAGATATTAATTTTTGCAAAGAAACAAAATATTTAGTAAATATCCGCCAATGTTTCAAAGAAAAATGCTATTTTTGCAGTCGATTTGAAAAGGTGAACAAGATTTACATTAATAATTACATAATTTAACCAATAACAAAATGGCAAATTTAGATTTAACTAAGTATGGTATCACTGGTTCAACCGTGATTGGTCACAATCCTTCTTACGAAGCATTGTTCGAGGCAGAAATGAAGCCAGGTTTGGAAGGCTATGACAAAGGTCAGCTGACTGAGCTGGGTGCTGTTAACGTGATGACTGGTATCTTCACTGGTCGTTCTCCTAAGGACAAATACATCGTAATGGATGACGTATCTAAGGACACTGTATGGTGGACAACTGAAGGTTACAAGAACGATAACCACCCAATGTCAGAGGCTACTTGGGCAGCTGTTAAGGAAATGGCTATCAAGGAGCTCTGCAACAAGGATCTTTATGTTGTTGACGCTTTCTGCGGTACCAATGAGGATACTCGCATGGCTGTTCGCTTCATCGTTGAGGTAGCTTGGCAGGCACACTTCGTAAAGAACATGTTCATCCAGCCAACCGCTGAGGAACTGGAGAACTTCGAGCCAAACTTCGTTATCTACAATGCTTCTAAGGCTAAGGTAGAGAACTTCGAGGCTCTGGGTATGCGTTCTGAGACTTGCGCTGCTTTCAATGTAAAGAGCCGCGAGCAGGTGATTCTGAATACTTGGTATGGTGGTGAGATGAAGAAGGGTATGTTCTCAATGATGAACTACTACCTGCCTCTGAAGGGTATCGCTTCAATGCACTGCTCTGCAAACACTGATATGGAAGGTAAGAATACCGCTATCTTCTTCGGTCTTTCTGGTACAGGTAAGACCACTCTGTCAACCGATCCTAAGCGTCTGCTGATTGGTGACGATGAGCACGGATGGGATGACAATGGCGTGTTCAACTTCGAAGGTGGTTGCTATGCTAAGGTTATCAAGCTTGACAAGGAGTCAGAGCCAGATATCTACAACGCTATCAAGCGCGACGCACTGTTGGAGAACGTAACTGTTGACGCTGAGGGCAAGATTGACTTCAACGACAAGAGCGTTACCGAGAATACTCGCGTATCTTATCCTATCGAGCACATCACCAACATCGTTAAGAAGGTGAATGGTAAGAGTGCAGGTCCAGCTGCTAAGCAGGTTATCTTCCTGTCAGCTGACGCATTCGGTGTACTGCCTCCAGTATCTATCCTGACTCCTGAGCAGACAAAGTACTACTTCCTGTCAGGTTTCACTGCTAAGTTGGCAGGTACAGAGCGTGGTATTACTGAGCCTACTCCTACTTTCTCAGCTTGCTTCGGCCAGGCATTCCTGGAACTGCACCCAACCAAGTACGGTGAGGAGCTGGTTAAGCGTATGGAGAAGAGTGGTGCTAAGGCATACTTGGTGAACACAGGTTGGAACGGTACTGGCAAGCGTATCTCTATCAAGGATACTCGTGGCATCATCGACGCTATCCTGAACGGTTCTATCAACAACGCTCCTACCAAGAAGATTCCTTACTTCGGTTTGGAAGTTCCAACACAGCTCGACGGTGTAGCTTGGGGTATTCTTGATCCACGTGATACTTATCAGAATCGCGCTGAGTGGGAAGAGAAAGCTAAGGATTTGGCTGCTCGCTTCATCAAGAACTTCGACAAGTACACTACCAACGAAGCTGGTAAGGCGCTGGTAGCTGCTGGTCCTCAGCTCTGATCTTGAGTTGTTTGATTAGTAATCATAAGGAAAGGTGAGCCGCAAGGTTCACCTTTCTTATTTTATGAATATGTGTATCATTAGAATCTTATCTTGAAACGTGTGAGCCCATCAGGATAAGTGCGCAGGGAGAAGGTACAGTTATGCTTCATCAATACCTCACGAATAAAGATGAGGCCGATGCCTTGTCCGTTGGGCTTCGTTGAGAAGAAAGGGGTAAAGAGTTTCTTTTCCGTTTCAGGACTGATGCCTTTACCATTATCCGCAATCTCTATGGCGTTTGCTTGTGTTGTTATAATAATTTCTCCATGAGTACCAATGCTTTCAGCTGCATTCTTAACAATGTTTATTAATACCTGCTCAAAGAGGATGGGGTCGATATGCACCTTGTTCTCACCTTCACAGAGATTCATGGTCATGTGGATATCCTTGTCGGCACAGATACTTTCCATAAACAATTTACACCCCAATACCAACTGATTCAGCTCTATATCCTGCAATTGAGGTTCAGGAATCTTTACCACATCCGCAAAACGAGTGATAAACTGACTCATCCCCAAGCATCGTTCACTACCTGAGGCCATTACCTCACGCAAGTCATCGGTGTTAGGGATGTTCACTAAAGCATCACTTACCGAATCGAGGGCAGAGGTGACACCAGCAACGGTGTTGTTCACCTCATGGGCTATCATGCGGATAACCTTCTCATAGGCTTTCTTCTCTGCTTTCATCACCTCGTGCGTCAAGCTCTCAATCAAGATAAAAGGGTGGGCAAAGCCTCTATCCATAAAGCTCAGGTGACTGCATCGGTAAATCATCGAGTCACTGAGCCTGATGGTTTCGGCATTGTCTAAGGGAATACGGGCAACCTCTTGTGCCAAAGGAGAATCCACCTCCTGCAAAGGCTGATGCAAAACTCGCTCCACATCATTGATTTCAAGGAATCGCTTGGCGGCATCGTTCATTAGGGTAATGTGTTCATCAAAGTCTAACATCACTACTCCCATTGGCGAGGCACTGATAAGCAAGTCCAAGAAGCGGTTTTGTTCTTGAATGCGCAATTTCTCATCCTTCAACTGATCCATCATCTTATTGAAAACCTGCACAATGCGGTCGCTCTCCTGTTGTCCCACTGGCCTTAGCTTACTACTGAAATCCTGCTCGTTCAGCAAATCCATACCATTGCCTATCGTATCGAGTGGCTTCAATACCTTATAATAAAAATAGACGAGGAATATCAGCACCACTACCACTACGCCTTCCCCTATATACAATAAGGTGTTCTGACTTTGGGCAGCAAAGTAGAACAGCAGTACCAAAAGCACTATCTGCAGGAATGCTAATATGTAGAACAAATGCCTGAGTTTCACACCATCTTAAACTTTTCCAATCTTCTATATAAAGCCTGACGACTCAACCCCAAGGCTGATGCCATCTGCGACACATTGCCGTGATACTTTTCAAATGCTTTCTTAATGGCGATATACTCCACCTCATCCAGTGTCAACCCATCGGAATTAGCATTGGGAATGTTAGCTCCTTGATATTGTTGCTGGAAATCTGAAGCCAGCAAAGGATTGTTGGCACTCACCAAAATAGTTCGCTCCACCAAATTCTTCAATTCTCGGATATTCCCAGGGAAGGGCAACGAAGCCAAATAGTCATTGGCTTCCTGGGAAATCTCCACCAAAGGCAATCCATTCGCCTCACATTGCTTTTTGGCGAAATAGTTTGCCAAGAGAGGAATATCTTCTTTACGCTCTCGCAAAGCAGGAAGATGGATGGTAATGAGGTTGATGCGATAGAACAAATCCTCACGGAAAGTTTTGTCTTGTACCATCTGGGGCAAGTTGGCATTGGTGGCACTCACCACACGGATATCTACCTTCTTAGGTTTGCTGTCACCCAGAGGCTCAAAGGTTTGTTCCTGCAACACACGCAAGAGCTTCACCTGACAACTCAAATCCAGTTCGCCAATCTCATCCAGGAAGATAGTGCCTTTATCTGCCAACTCAAAGCGTCCCTTCCTGTCAGCTACGGCATCGGTAAAAGCTCCTTTCTTATGTCCAAACATCTCGCTTTCAAACAAACTTTGTGAGATACCGCCTAAGTTAACCTTTACGAATGGCTTGTCGGCTCGTTGGCTATTCTTATGGATGGCTTCTGCAATCAGTTCCTTGCCTGTTCCACTCTCGCCTGTGATTAACACTGAGGCATTGGTGTTGGCAATGCGTTCCACCACCTTCAACACATCATTCAAGGCACGGCTTTCTCCTATGATGAAACTTCGGTCAATACCATTGACCATTGACGATTGACGATTAGCGATTGACGATTGAGCATCACTCTGCCCTCGCTGCTCCAGAAAGAGACCATTATCTCTTGATTCTGTCAGTTGCAGAGCTGTTTCTATGCGTTGCATCAGAGCAATATTGTTCCAAGGTTTCGTCACGAAGTCGAATGCTCCAGCCTTCATTCCCTCAACGGCGAGGTTGATGCTACCCCAAGCCGTCATTAGGATTACGGGTACTTCAGGACGAAACAGCTTCACTTGTTTGAGCAGGGTAAGTCCTTCTTCGCCAGAGGTGGCAAGGCTGAAGTTCATGTCCATCAGTATCAGGCGTGGTGCTTCCTCTCGCACTATCGCCATCGCATCCTTAGGACCTGCAACAGCCTGTACCTCATAACCTGCTCGCTTCAGCATAAAGCCCAATGAGGTTCTTATCGCACTATCGTCATCAATTATCAGTATCATACTGCAAAGTTACATTATTTTAATGAAGAATGAATAATGAATAATGAAGAATTTACCTTTTTCAATTATTCACTATTCACTATTCATTATTCATTTTTCATTAGCTCTTTATAATCGCTTCAAAGTCGGCATCGATATTCGTGCCCTTCTCAAAGTCCCAAAGTGTGAGGCTACGCAGGCGATAGTAATAATACCAATAGTAGAACAATTCATTGACGTGCTTCTGTCTTGCCTCGTCCTTACGCACTTGTGCATCGTTTAAGTCGAGTGTAGATATTTTACCAATCATAAAAGTTTCCACATTCGTGGCATAACGCTTTTGTGCTATCTGGTCACTCTCATCAGCAATGGTCAGTTGTGCCAACTGATTATTGTATTGCTGTACCAATACAAACAGGTTCTGGTTAAACTCCTGTGTTTCTTGTCTCAATTTGCTTTCCGTTACTTCGCGATTACTCTTAGCAACACGCACCTGCCCCTTGCGTCTGCCCCA
This sequence comes from Bacteroidaceae bacterium, assembly GCA_017534535.1. Lineage (GTDB taxonomy): Bacteria > Bacteroidota > Bacteroidia > Bacteroidales > Bacteroidaceae > Bacteroides. The sequence goes on from JAFXVZ010000038.1 coordinate 61,824, forward strand.
ATCCAGTATTGGAATCTTCACGCCCACCTCTACAATCTGGTTCGACTTCAACCCATCGTAGGCAGAGCGGAAAGTATGATCCGTACCTGTCAAACCCACCTGGGCATATAACTGTATTTCTCTCAGGTTGCCTCTGGCTTTTGCCACCTCATAATCCGCTTCCAATTGCCTACGCTGGATATTCTGAGCGAACGAGTTGTTTTGAAGGGCTTTCTGCAACACATCATCATAATAAAGCTCAACAGACGGCGCTGTCTCAGGTACCACAGGTTCCAAGTCCACGTCCTCTCCAATAGCAAGGAAAGAACGCAGCTTAAACATACAGCTCTTAAGAGTTGTCTCGTTCTCAGTGAGCGACGACTGAGCATCCAGCACATTCAAGCGGAGTTGCAGCAGGTCGTTCTCGCTTATCTGTCCCATTTCCCGTTTCACCTTCGCCACCTCATAGAGTTTCTCTGCATTGTCAAGGTTCTGCTGAGCAATTGCCACCCTCTCTTTTGCCAAAAGCAGATTGAAAAAATGATTGATAGTAGCTATGGTCACATCTTCAGTAGCACTGAGGAAAGCTGCCTTTGCCTCACGATAGCGCACAGGCTCAATACGTCTGTCCCACTTGATGCGGTTCACTCCAAAGATGGGCTGGTTCAGTGTCAAGGCTATTGGCACCGTCATGAAACTATGGTCCTTGCTACCTGTAAACTGCTTCAGGTAATCCAATGAGGTGTTCAGTGAGAGCGTATCACCCGTCAACCAGATATTCTGGTCAATGCTCAGTTCCCCACTCATCCGCATATAGTCGCCTCGCAAGTAGCTGTATTCGCCCGCATCATTCTGATAGGCAGTATAGCTCTTGTTATAGGATGGCAAGGTAGCTCTAAAGTTCACCTCAGGCAATAATTCTGCCTTGTAGGTGCGATACTCCCAGTAAGCCGTCTTCAACTCATTGAGAGCTACCGCAGCATCCACACTCTGCACCCTAGCCAGGCGGATGGCCTCGTCGAGTGATATCTCTCTTACTGAGGTCTCCACCTGAGCATGCAACGAAAGGGTGCTCATCACCAAGGCTAATAAGGAATAGATTATTCTTTTCATATACTAATGGTCAATGGTCAATAGTCAATAGTCAATGGTCAATCGTCAATGCTCAATCGTCAGTGGTTACTCCACCTGCCTACCATCGAAGAAGCGGATGGTACGGTCGGTCAGTTTGGCTTGCGCCTCATTGTGTGTTACCATTACGATGGTACGCCCGTCTTGCTTGTTTAGTTCATGCAAAAGTTCCATGATCTCAGCACCCATCTTGCTGTCCAAGTTACCTGTTGGCTCATCGGCAAGGATAATCTCAGGATTTCCCACGATGGCACGTGCAATGGCTACTCGCTGACACTGACCACCACTCAACTGGGTTGGCATGTGGCGCATACGATGGCTCAAGCCAACACGCTCCAACACCTGCTTCGCCAGTTCCTCACGCTTTGTGCCCGACATCTTGCGATAGAGCAGAGGAATCTTCACGTTGTCAATCACGTTGAGGGAGTTAATCAGGTGGAAGCTTTGGAACACAAAGCCTAACTTCTCATTACGAAAAGCTGCCAACGCTTTATCACTCAGTTTCTCTGTTGCAGTACCGTCAATCAGCACACTGCCAGAGGTAGGCGCATCGAGCAAGCCCATGATATTTAATAAGGTGGATTTGCCACAACCTGAAGGTCCCATGATGCTAAGGAACTCGCCCTTATTCACTTGCAGGTTTACATTCTCCAATGCCTGCGTTTCCACTTCGTCTGTACGGTATATCTTGTTAATACCCTTTAATTCAATAATTGTCTCCATATTTATAATCTTTTTTATTATCAATCGTCAATAGTCAATGGTCAATAGTCAATGGTTAATAGTCAATCGTCAATTGTCAATCGTCAATCGTCAATAGTCAATCGACTTATTCATCTCTCAGCGCTTCCGTTGGCTGGACATGACTAATCTTGTGTGCAGGGATAAAGATACCAATCAGTACCACAATAGTCATAATGAGCCAAATAATGCCGCTCACGATGAGGAAATGCTGTGGGAAACTGTCTATCCAAGAGTCAGCTACCATAGGAGAGTCGGCACGTGCTCCTCCCCACATATAGTCGTTCACCAAGCCTTCACTGATGCCATACTGCATATAGATGAGGCATCCAATGACTACAGCGATGGTAGTAAGCAGCACGCCCTCACCCATCAGCATACCCATAATCGTCTTAGGTGTACCACCGAAGGACAGCATCACGCCTATGTCTTCCTTCCTCACTTTTGTCTGCAACCAGAACGTGCCAATCACACCCAAACAAAGACTGATCATAAAGAATGCAGCTAATACATATCGCATACGCATCGCATTGAGGTAAAAGCTATCTCTGTCTTCCATCACGCTGCTAAACTTCATAATGCTACGGGCATAGAGATTGCCGCTATGTAGTTGCTTGATACCATTTTGGTTGAAGTCGTCAATAAACTTATCCAAATTCACTCCCTCTTTTACCCTAACCAAGATATAAGTTTGCGCAGGAACATCTGTTCCGCCGTTATCATCTTGACTGAATTTGTAGAAAGCTACAGGGATGGCACGATTGCCATTGTTCATCTTGAAAGACTTGAACACACCTGTTACCGTTCTGTCTTTCCAGTCGGGCACCATTGACAGATATTGGGGAGGTATAGAAAGGCGCATATCACTGCGGTTATCACCGTACAGATATCGTGCTCCGTCCTCGGAGAGTAACGTGCTGTTGGCTGATAAAACGGCTTCCTCCAGTTGCTCTACTGTATAGCCATCGGCAGGTTGGATGCCGAAAGTTTTGAAGAAATCCGTACGAGGCTTGTAATACATATTCGTCACCCGCAAAAGTTTGGTCGTATCATTGGGATTCACATACGTTGAGTTTGAATTGCCCATTGAACCTGGATACGCGAAGCCTAACAACTGTGTGGAGCTCTCCACATTGTTCAGGTTACGAGCCTGATACATGATGCGGTCGATATCCTCAAAAAGAGTAGAGTCAGCTTCGGCACTAAACTCAGACGCCCCTTCATAATACCTGCCTAAAGAGATGCGACACAAACGATCTACATCATAGCCAGTAGGCAAGTTGCGCACATAGAGTCCTACAACCACTGGGTCGAAAATCACCCACGATACGATGGCAACTGCAATGAGTTCTGCAAAGAGCCATCCATTACGCTTGCGGCGTGCCCAAATATTTTTGAATATCAAATTAAACATAGTCTTATTAATGAATAATGAAAAATGAATAATGAATAATTACTTCTTCTCGTTTAATGAGCTTACAATGGGTTTACGCAGTGAGTTCCAAGCAGGAATCAGAGCAGAGAGCAAGTTGATGATGACACATACCAACAAAGCTGTAATAAATACAACAGGGGTGAACAGCATTTCGCCAGTAATAGTAATGCTATTGTCATAGAGGAAATCGGGGTAGTCATCAAAGAGGGTAAACACCCAGCTCTTGCCCAAGTACAAAATACTCCATGCAATGATAAGGCCCACCAATCCACCTACCAATGTCAGTATCAGGTTCTCCCACATCACTTGCGAGAGCAACACGTTCTTGCTGGCGCCAAACGACTTGCGGACACCCATCTCAGCCAATCTGTCTTCCATCCTGCTGCTGATCATACCACTCAGGTTGAAGGCAGGAATCAGAAGCAACACCAGGATAATCGGCAAAAACTTCTTGAATAGAATCCAGGGTGTCAACTTATAATCATTGTCAAGGTACAAATAGTAGAACACCGTAGTGATATGTGGACGCAAGGTCAGTGGCTTCAGTTGCCACTCATCTTTATGCTGTTGGTTCACATTGGCAATTACTGCATCCAGTTCCGCCTGCAAAGCCTCTTTCTGCTTATTGTCCTTTACCAAGAAGAGAGCTTCAAAGAAGCCAATGTAGTCATAATAGAATGTTGCCTGATAGTTAGGATTGGCTTTGTAGGGTATATATGCATCAGCATAGCTATAGCTACCCAACTTATTACCGGCTCTTATGACACCACACACTCGGTAATCATTCATGTCCAAGCTCAGCATCTTGCCCACTACGCCTTCTGTTTGATGGAATGTCTTTTGTGCCAGCTTGTCGCTGATGACTACTGTGCGCACTCCACTTTCAAAATCAGCCTCGCTGAATGGAGAGCCCTCGATATAGTCAAACTCATAGATTTTGAAGAAGCCGGGGTCAGTAGAGATCAACTTCACAGAGAAGTCATTTCCTGTCAAAGGACGCACCCAATGCTCATTTCCTTCCTGGAAGATGCCAGAAACAGCCTCTGCATTCTTCAGTGGGTACACGAAGTCACGTAGAGCATTGTAGCTGAAAGCTGAATTAATATTGTTCTTGTTGTCAACAGTTTCTAATTTCAACTGAGTAATATAATAGGTGTTATTCCTATTGTACTCTGGGTACAGGGGTGCTATCTTTACATAGTAAGCCACCGTCATCACTGTGGTGAAACAGATTGCCAAGGCGGTACCTACCACATAGAGGGAACTGAACAATGGGTTCTGTTTCATCAGCTCCCAAGCTTGTTTTACATAGTCTTTAATCATATCTAAAAGTTTTTAATTAGTTCACTTTAAGAGAATTTTTGCCACGATAGGCATTCATGCTGCTGGTTACCACACGGTCGCCTTCTTTCAAACCAGAAAGCACCTCTACGTATTCAAAGCTGCTATCACCCAATCTGACTTCACGCTTTACCAATTCATCGTCGCCATTGAAAACAAACAACTCATAGTCATTAGGGCCTTGGTAATAGCTGCCCGATGCGATGCGCAACACATCGTCTTTAATACTATTCATCACATACACATCCGTCTTCAAGCCAGAGCGTAAGGCTTCGTTATTATCCTCATTTAGTTGAACGCTGAAGTTGATGACGCCATTTCTACTTAATGGAGTAACACTGCTCACCACACCTTCCAATCGCTTGCTACCAACTTTAACAATAGCTTTGCCACCAGGCACTACTCTGTCGCCGTAGCTATCGGCTATCTCTGCATCCACCTTAAAGTGGCTCAAATCACTCACAATCGCCACCTGACTGCCTTGTCCTACCTGGGCACCCACCTGTGTATTGATAAAGGTGAGGATACCTTTGCGAGGAGAGCGTATCTGCGCATCTTCCAACGTGCGACGCATCTCGTTCATGCTCTTGGTACTGATGTTCAGCTCCAGTTCCTTCACTTTCAGGTCGGCTTCCTTCACTCGTCTTTCGTTGGCCAATTGCTGACGGAGTTGCTGCAATGCCAGGCGCTCTGTATTATAATCTAACTCGGCTTGGCGTACACGATCGGTGGTGCCACTGCCCAAACTATCCAAGCGGCGTTCGTTTCTGAGGTTCACCTCCATGCTGCTCAGTTTCATCTCCTCTACCTCCACTTTCATGGCAAGGTCGCTCAGGTAAGTCTCGTTGTTCACCTTGAGCTGCTCCAGCTGCAAGGCTTTCATTCGCTGCTCATCGCTCAACTTACCATAATCTGTTTCCGCACTCAGCAGATCCAATTTCAGGATGGGTGTACCCACATCCACACTATCGCCACCTCTTTTATAGATCTCCATAATGCGTGTAGTGATGGGGGAATTGATGATTTCCTCAATAGCGGGCGACACCTTGCCTGTGGCTGTCACGCTCACCTCAATAGTACCTCGGCTCACCTCGCTCACCGTCAGGTCCTCTTTGCTGACACTGGTACGCATCAGGCTCATAAATATGATGCCAGCCACCAATACGCATCCTCCGATGATGCCTAACTTAATCAGCTTTTTCCTGCGAGCCAGGTCTTTCTCTTCTTTTGTAATCTGTCTATCCATAGTTTTAGTTAAATTTTCGTTTTGTGAGTTATGCGAACAGCCAAACTTTTCGTCCATAGCTCACCATTATTACCTCAAACCCCGTGCCAAACTCATAACTCGCTGATAATGAGCAAAAGTATATAAAACCAAGTGTCCGAAAACGGACACCTGGTTATTAATTTCGTACAATGGATTGTCAATTCAAGATGCTATTGAAGCAGGAAGAGTGTTTGGATTTTCGATATCAAAACAATTTTGACCAAAATGACCTTGACCACTATGACCACTCACTTTCAATAACGTCCATCAGCGGATGATACAATAAGTCCCTGTTTGCGCCAATTCTTCTGCTCATTTAGCATCATTCTTACCGCATTTCAGGCGGTAGCTACTCAGAAAGTCTGCAGTATCACGACTGCAGAAAGTGTTCAAAGTAGTTACTTGCACAAGTTCGGACATTGTTTCAACTATGCTTCTGCTCATTTACAAGGTGAATAGTGAATGGACAAGTTGGACTTAGAAGTAGTCTTTCCCTTTTACTTATTTATTCTTATAATCAAACATTTAGCCTATATAGACAAGTTGGGTACATATTCGTTTCCCCTCAATTAATAGTGGTCAAAGTGGTCAAGGTCAAAATGGTCATTTTCATTTTTGGATTCGGTCATTTGCTCACTATAATTATAAATAATTATTTATAATTATAGTGGCGGATTTTGACAACCAGGAAACGATTTTGACCAAATGACCAAATGACCAAAATGACCGCATGTTTTGTCCCCTGCGTAAAAAATCATTTTTTTGAAAAATAATTGTCCAAACATTCGAAACCCGCAATGGCGGTGTTGTATCTTTGCATCGTCTTTCAAATGAAGAAGTTTTTTGGCTCCGACCTGGCAGGCGGTTTTTTGGGGGAAAAAGGAGCTTCTTCTGAGGGAGGCGATAATGAGCTCTTTGACAATTGGCTATTGACGATTGATGATTGACTATTGACCATAATCCGGATGTGGTTCGGTAGTTGAATCTCAACCAGTAAAACAAATGCCCTCGCTAATTTTCAGCGAGGGCATTAACTATCAGGTTACAAGATTGTAGGATATTACTCTTTATTGGCACGTTTACGTTCAATCTCGTCGAGGATGATCTTGCGCATACGCATCGACTTAGGTGTTACCTCCACGTATTCGTCTTCCTTGATGTATTCCAAGGCTTCCTCTAAAGAGAACTGAACGGGTGGGGTGAGGCGAACCTTGTCGTCGGAACCGGAGGCACGCATGTTGGTGAGCTTCTTAGACTTGGTGACGTTGATGACCAAATCACGCTCATGCACATGCTCACCCACCACCTGTCCGGCATACACCTCATCTTGTGGGAAGATGAAGAAACGGCCACGATCCTGCAGCTTGTCGAGGGCATAGGCAAAAGCGGTGCCTGACTCCATAGCCACCATAGAGCCGTTGATGCGACGCACGATGTCGCCCTTAAAAGGCTGGTATTCCTTGAAGCGGTGTGCCATGATGGCTTCACCGGCAGAGGCGGTCAACACATTGGTACGCAGGCCGATGATGCCACGTGACGGGATGCTGAACTCCAGGTTCACACGGTCGGCACCACCATCCTCCATCTTCAGCAAGTCGCCTTTACGACGCGTCACCATATCAATGATCTTGCTGCTATAGTCGGTGGGCACGTTGATGGTGAGCTCTTCCACTGGCTCGCATTTCACACCGTCAATCTGCTTGTAGATTACCTGAGGCTGACCCACTTGCAGTTCATAGCCTTCACGACGCATGGTCTCAATCAGCACGGAGAGGTGCAGCACACCACGCCCTGACACAATCCACTTGCCTTCCACCTCTGCCTTATCTACACGCAACGCCAGGTTCTTGTCGAGCTCACGCTCCAAGCGCTCCTGAATGTGTCGGGAAGTGACATATTTGCCCTCCTGTCCGTAGAAAGGAGAGTCGTTGATGGTGAACAGCATACTCATAGTTGGCTCGTCAATCGTGATAGGAGGCAATGCCTCTGGGTTCTCGAAATCACAGATGGTATCGCCAATCTCGAAGTTGTCGAGGCCCACAATGGCGCAGATGTCGCCAGAACCTACCTCAGCCACGCGACGGCGTCCCATACCCTCGAAGGTGTGGAGCTCCTTGATCTTCGTCTTGGTGAGTTCGCCATTGCGATGTGCCAGGGTGACGTTCATTCCCTCTTGGATGACACCACGATGCACACGCCCCACGGCGATACGGCCTGTATAGGATGAATAATCCAGTGAGGTAATCAGCATCTGAGTGGTACCCTCCAACTGCTCAGGAGCAGGGATGTTGTCGATGATGCAATCCAGCAAAGGAGTGATATCTTCTGTGGGTTGTTTCCAGTCGGCGCTCATCCAACCGTTCTTGGCTGAGCCATAGATCACGGGATAATCCAACTGCTCCTCCGTGGCATCGAGGTTGAACATCAGGTCGAACACCATCTCGTTCACCTCCTCAGGGCGACAGTTGGGTTTATCCACCTTGTTCACCACCACAATGGGCTTCAAGCCAATCTGCAGGGCTTTCTGCAATACAAAGCGCGTCTGAGGCATGGGACCCTCGAAGGCATCCACCAACAAGAGGCAACCGTCTGCCATATTCAACACACGCTCCACCTCGCCACCGAAATCGCTATGTCCCGGAGTGTCGATGATGTTAATCTTTGTACCTTTATAATTAATAGACACGTTCTTGGAAAGAATCGTGATGCCACGCTCACGTTCCAGTTCGTTGTTATCAAGCATCAACTGACCTGTCTGTTGGTTGTCGCGGAAGAGGTTGCCTGCCAGCAACATCTTATCCACCAATGTGGTCTTACCATGGTCAACATGGGCAATAATGGCTATATTTCTTATGTTCTGCATACCTGTATTCTTAAAAGTGGGTGCAAAATTAGTAAAAATTTCCCAATTATCGCTTGTCAATTCAAATATATTGCGTACCTTTGCCCCGCATTTAACGATTTACTATCATTTTTTAATTAAACATTATGTATTTAGACGCTGCTAAAAAGAAGGAAATCTTCGAGAAGTACGGAAAGTCCAACACTGATACTGGCTCACCTGAGGCCCAGATAGCATTGTTCTCATACCGTATCTCTCACTTGACCGAGCACTTGAAGGTCAACAAGAAGGATTATACTACTGAAAGGTCTTTGACGATGTTGGTAGGTAAGCGTCGCCGCCTGCTGAAGTATCTGCAGGAGCGTGATATCGACCGCTATCGTGCCATTGTCAAGGCTTTGGGTTTGCGCAAGTAATTGCTTGCAGCACGGTTTTGAAAGGGAAGTCTTCTTCAAGGCTTCCCTTTTTTATATACTCCCCATTAACATATTTTACCTTTTTTATTGTAGTAGATAAGAGAGTTTGTTGTATATTTGCAGCATTGAGTTCCGATTGTGAACCAATTGTTGCACAATTAATTGCGTTTTGTGCAATGGGCAAAAAGACATCATGTAAAAAGAATTGACATTATGTGGCAACTATCAGAGAAAACCATCGGCCAATGGCTGGAATACTGGGCAGAGAAAACCCCAAATAAGGAATACATCGTTTACTCCGACCGCGATATGCGTTGGACCTTCAAGCAATTCAACGACCGTGTTGACCGACTGGCAATGGGCTTGCTCGCCATCGGCGTGAAGAAAGGCACTCATGTGGGTATCTGGGCAAGCAATATACCCGACTGGAACACGATGTTCTTTGCCTGCTCCAAGATTGGCGCCATCTCTATCATGGTGAACACCAACTTTAAGCAATTCGAAATAGAGGATATGGTGCGCAAGAGCGACATGGAGGTGCTTTGCATCATTGAGCATGAGAAGGACAATAACTTCATGGACATGACCTATGAGATGCTGCCTGAACTGAAGACGCAGGAGAAGGGACAACTCCAAAGTGAGCGTTTCCCCACTATGAAGACGGTGATATACATGGGTACCGAACAGCATCGAGGTATGTTTACCATCAACGAGCTGATGACGATGGGGCTGACTGTGGGTAGGGGTACCTATCAAAAGGCGAAGAATGCCTGCAGTTGCTATGATGCCATTAACATACAATATACCAGTGGAACGACAGGTTTCCCCAAAGGGGCTACGCTTTCTCATTATGGCATCTGCAACAATGGGCATCTGACAGGTGTACATCTGGACTTTACGCCTGATACCCGCCTTTGCATCTGTGTGCCTTTGTTCCACTGCTTCGGCTTGGTGCTGGGTGTGCTGAACTGTTTGACGCACGGTTGTACGATGGTGATAGTTAAAAGGTTTGACCCACTGATGGTATTGGCAAGCATTCACAAGGAACGTTGCACCTCACTCTATGGTGTGCCTACCATGTATATTAATATCCTGAACCACCCTATGTTCGATTTGTTCGATTTGAGCAGTTTGCATGCAGGCATTATGGCTGGCTCACTCTGTCCTGTGCCACTGATGAGGGAGGTGGAGAAGAAGATGCACATGATTGTGACGAGTGAATATGGATTGACAGAGGCTTCGCCAGGCATGACGCAGACGCGTTGGGACGATCCGTTTGAGGTGCGTTGCACCACTGTGGGACGCGAGTTCGAACATACTGAAGTGAAGGTGCTTGATGAGGATGGCAACGAATGTCCTGTAGGTGTTGAGGGCGAGTTGTGCAACCGAGGCTATAGTAATATGCTGGGTTATTACAAAGACCCAGAGGCTACTGCCCAGCTGATTGACAAGAACAATTGGCTCCATAGCGGCGACATTGGTTTCAAGGACGAACAAGGTAACTTCCATGTGACAGGTCGCATCAAGGATATGATTATCCGAGGTGGTGAGAATATCTACCCGAGCGAGATTGAGGCTTATCTGCAGCGAATGCCTGAAATCAAGATGGTGCAGGTGGTGGGTGTGCCTTCCAAGAAATATGGAGAAAGCGTGGGGGCTTTCATCATCCTGAATCCCGACTGCCAGTTGACGGAGTTGGATATCAGGGAGTTCTGCACTGGCAAGATTGCCCGATACAAGATACCTAAGTATATCTTCTTTGTGGATGAATACCCACTTACCGGCAGCGGAAAGGTACAAAAATATAAGCTCCGTGAACTGAGTTTGGAGTTGTGCAAGAAGCAGGGAATAGAGGTGATATAATAAAGAAGGGAGCCGTAAAGCTCCCTCTCTTTTATCCTTGCTTCGCCTTGAATGCCAAGGCATACATGCGCATTTGCTTCATCATCGCCAAAAGGCCGTTGCTGCGGGTGGGTGAGAGATGCTCACGCAAGCCAATCTGCTCAATAAAGTAGAGGTCGGCATTCAGGATATCATCAGGCGTCTGGTTATCCAATACACGAATCAGCAGGGTAATGATGCCTTTCACAATCAAGGCATCGCTCTCTGCTTGGAAATGTATCTTGCCCTCATCGGTGAGGTCGGCTTGTAGCCACACCCGACTTTGGCAACCCTCAATCAAGTTGCTCTCGTTCTTGTATTGCTCATCCAATGGCTCCTGCTCGTTGCCCAGGTCAATCAGCAGTTGGTACTTGTCCATCCAGTCGTCATAGTCGCTGAACTCAGCGATAATCTCGTCTTGTATCTCGTTGATAGTCATAGCTTCATTCTCCATTCTTCATTGTTCATTGTTCATTGTTCATTTTTCATTATAAATGACCTGTAGTAAAGTTTGTCCCACCGCTTTGAGCGTAGGCACCGTAATCACATCCATATTGTCCTTCACAGTATGCCAATGCTCGAAGAAAGTGTAATTCTCGCTGGTAGGGATGATGTCGATGGTAGGGATACGCGCTATCTGGTTGATGAACAGATGGTCGTCGGTTGCCCCACCTCCAACTTTCGCTACAAAATAATTATCGTAGCCAAGAGACTTGGCAGCCTTCCACACCTTGCGGTTCACATCGCGCGCAAACCTCTCAGAATAAAACTCATAGAGGAACCGCGCATTGGTACCACCCACCATATCGAGCAGGATGCCATAACGGGCATTATAACCAGCTACATGAGGTGTGCGAGCCCAGTATTGCGAACCCAGGCACCAAGAGTTCTCGTCGCTCAAGCCTGAATCGCGATGGTTGCCCACATCCTCAGCATCCAAGAAAATGATGTCAATGCCGATGGTGGGTTGCTGCTGTTGCAGTTGGCGAGCCACCTCCAAAAGTACACCTACACCACTGGCGCCATCATTGGCACCCAAGATGGGGGTGTAGTGCTTCGAGGCATCAGGGTCGTTATCTGCCCAAGGGCGACTATCCCAATGTGAGAACAATGCCACGCGTTTCTTCGCCTCTGGGTTGTAGGCACCTATGATGTTGCGGGCCTTGAACATCTTGCCATCATACGAGGGCAGGTCGGCATGCTGGTTGTAAACCTTGGCACCAAATTGTTCTAACTTCTGGGCGAGGTAGTCACCACAGGCATCGTGGGCAGAGGTGTTCATCACACGAGGACCGATATCCACCTGTGCCTTTACAAAGTAGAACGCACTGTCGGCATTGAACTCAGGCACGTTGACGATGGTTTTCGTCTCGGCATCCTCACCTTCGCTTCCCTTGCTTTGTCCTCCGCAAGCCACAAAGCTCACCAAAGCCAAAATCATGATCAAATTAACCATTTTCCTATTTCTTATTTCCATATTCCAAACTCCAAGTTCCAAATTCCAATCGTCAATCGTCAATTGTCAATTGTCAATCGTCAATTGTCAATCGTCAAATTTCAAACTCACTTCTTTCTTACTTACTTTCAGTTCCACCTTAGCTCCCTCGATGATGGGCAGGTTCATGGGCACGTGGCCAACAGGGAAACCGAAACAAATGGGGTAGTGGTATTCTTTCAGCATATCTGCTAAAGCCGGGTATAACTCCTTGCCCAACTGCTTATGTTCCTCAAATTCCGTGAACTGACAGATAATCAAGCCCGACAACTTATCGAGAAAACCGCTCAGCTTCAGGTTGTAGAACATACGTTCGATGGCATGAGGTTTCTCCCCTACATCTTCTACAAAGAGGATGGTGCCCGCTGGATTGATGTCGTAAGGTGTACCCAAAAGTCCGTGCCACACCGCCATATTGCCACCTCGGATAATACCCTCGGCCTTGCCTGTATGGTTCAAGGGGTTACCCTTGCATTGATAATGCTGTTGAGCGTTGATGCCAAACAGGATGTCGTGGATGGCTTGGTTGCAATAATCATCGGCTCCCTCTTCTATGAGATGTTTCAGCATAGGGGCATGCAGGGAGGCGAAGCCTTCACTTTGGATGCGACAATGCAGAGCCGTGATGTCGCTAAAGCCAATCAGCCATTTGGGACTTTGGCGAAACTTGGTAAAGTCCAGCTGAGCCAACAGGTTGTTGGCGCCATAGCCGCCACGGCTACAGAAGATAGCTTTGCAATCGGGGTCGTCCATTGCTCGTTGCAGGTCGCCTAAGCGTTGCTTAACGGTACCGGCAAAGTTGCCGTACTTGCCACGAACGAAGCGTCCTTTGCTCACGTTGAGTCCCCAACTCTTCAGGCATTTAATGCCTCCAGCGAGGATGTCGGGCTCGATGATGCTGGAGGGCGATATCACCGTCACCTTGTCGCCTTTTTGCAGGAAAGCCGGATATTGGAACGTTGTCTTCATACCTTATTTATATATTTATGGCTGCAAAGTTACAATTCTTACCGCAATTATCACGTTTTTTGGGGATAAAAAATGCTCCCGACCGAAGCCAGGAGCAAATTCAGTATATCGAGAGAGGGCTTGTGTTACTCTTCTCTACGTGGATTGAACGCAGGACGTGGGCGACGCTCACCACGCTCACCATTATTACGATGCTCACCACGCTCTGGGCGGTCACTACGCTCAGGACGTTCAGGGCGAGGGCGACGCTCAGGACGCTCCTGATAACCCTCTGGCTTAGGCAGCAATACCTTGTGAGACAGTTTGAACTTGCCTGTCTTTGGGTCAATCTCCAGCAACTTCACCTGGATGTCGTCACCTTCCTTAATGCCAGCTTCCTCAACGGTCTCTAAGCGTTTCCAGTCAATCTCTGAGATGTGTAGCAAGCCATCCTTACCAGGCAGGAACTCTACGAATGCACCATAAGGCATGATAGAGCGAACCTTACCGGTGTAAACCTCGCCTACCTCAGGTACAGCCACGATTGCCTTGATCATTGAAACGGCAGCATCAATCTTCTCCTTGTTGTTGGCAGCAATCTCAACGCGACCACCTTCCTCAACCTCATCGATAGAGATGGTAGCACCCGTTTCTTCCTGCATACCCTGGATAATCTTTCCGCCCGGGCCAATCACAGCGCCAATGAACTCCTTAGGAATCATCATGGTCACGATGCGAGGAGCATGAGGCTTCAGGTCTTCACGAGGCTCAGCGATGCATTCGGTAATCTTGCCGAGGATGAACTCACGACCCTGCTTTGCCTGCAGCAAAGCCTTCTCCAGAATCTCGTAGCTCAGGCCATCCACCTTGATATCCATCTGGGTGGCGGTGATACCGTCACGGGTACCAGTTACCTTGAAGTCCATATCACCCAAGTGATCCTCATCACCCAAGATATCTGACAGTACTACGTACTTGTCGCTCTCAGAATCCTTAATCAGACCCATTGCGATGCCAGATACAGGCTTCTTGATTTTCACACCTGCATCCATCAGTGCCAATGTACCAGCACATACGGTAGCCATTGAAGAAGAACCATTAGATTCTAAGATATCAGAAACCACGCGCACCACGTAAGGATAATCAGCAGGAATCTGACCCTTCAAAGCACGCCAAGCCAGATGACCGTGACCAATCTCACGACGACCTACGCCACGCTGTGCCTTAGCCTCACCTGTTGAGAATGGAGGGAAGTTATAGTGCAGCAGGAAACGCATCTTACTCTGGTCGAGCACATCGTCAACAATCTTCTCATCCTGCTTGGTACCCAAAGTACAAGTACTCAGTGACTGAGTTTCGCCACGAGTGAAGATAGCTGATCCGTGAGGACCTGGCAGTGGGCTTACCTCGCACCAGATAGGACGAATCTCGGTAGGAACGCGACCGTCCAGGCGAGTACCCTCGTCGAGTACGCAACGACGCATAGCGTCACGAGTCACATCGGCGAAGTAACGGTCAATCATGGCAGCCTTCTCTTCCAGCTCTTCCTCAGTGAACTGAGCCTTGAACTCGTCGCAGATAGTGGTAGCGTTATCTTCACGCTTGTGCTTGTCGGCGCAACCTTCCTTAGCCAGGTCATATAGACGCTGGTAGCTGAAGTCGCGGACAGCCTTGCGCAGGTCTTCGTCGTTCTCCTCGTGGTTATACTCACGCTTCACGGTAGAACCTACTTCCTCTGCCAGCTCCATCTGAGCCTTGCACATCACCTTGATAGCATCGTGACCAGCTTTCAGGGCACCCAGCAGATCCTGCTCTGATACCTCGTTCATCTCACCTTCCACCATCATGATGTTGTCGTAGGTAGCACCTACCATGATATCCATGTCAGCTTTTGCAAGCTGTTCGAAAGTCGGGTCAATTACATACTGGCCATCTACACGAGCCACACGAACCTCGCTGATAGGGCCGTTGAAAGGAATGTCTGATACAGCCAGAGCAGCAGAAGCAGCCAAACCTGCCAATGCGTCAGGCATATCAACGCCGTCTGCAGAGAAAAGGATGATGTTCACATAAACCTCAGCATGGAAGTTGTCTGGGAACAATGGACGCAGAGCGCGATCCACCAAGCGGCAAGTCAGAATCTCATAATCTGAAGCCTTGCCCTCACGCTTGGTGAAGCCACCAGGGAAGCGGCCGAACGAAGCGTATTTTTCTCTGTACTCTACCTGTAAAGGCATGAAATCTGTTCCGGGAACTGCATCTTTTGCCGCACAAACAGTAGCCAAGAGCATGGTATTGCCCATACGCAGCATAACAGATCCGTCTGCCTGTTTTGCGAGCTTTCCCGTTTCGAGTGTGATGGTTCTTCCATCAGGTAACTCGATCGTCTTAACAATTGGATTAATCATAAAAATTTCAAAAAACTGTGTATATCTTAATAAAAATCGCGCAAAGTTACACATTATATTTATCAAAACCTTATCTTTGCACCGATTTTTGTAAAAATGAACAGAAAATTATGAATAAAACAATGATTTGGGCCCTTGCTGCAGTGGTTTTCACCGCTTGTGGTGGGCATAAACAGCAGTTCACCGTAGAAGGTGAGGTGGATGGTGCAGATGGTAAGACTATTTATTTCGAACAGTCGGCTCTCAATGGGATTTTGCTGGCCGATTCAGCCAAATTAGGAGCAAGTGGCTCGTTCAAATTCCACCATGCTGCTCCTGAGGCACCCGATTTCTATCGCCTGCGCATTGAGGATAAGGTCATCAACTTCTGTGTTGACTCTACCGAAACCGTCAAGGTGAAGACCGACTATGCCAAATTTGCTACCGCATATACCATTGGGGATTCCGATAATAACCAGAAAATTAAAGAGTTGAGCTTGTTGTTAGCTGGCCTTCAAGACAAGGTGGATGAGCTTTCCAAGAGCTATGACGATAATAAGATTTCCAATGTGCTTTTCTCTGATAGCCTTGACCGCATGGTCAATGCCTATAAGGAAGAGGTGAAGTCGAAGTACATCTATGCCGCTCCGAATACCCCTTATGCTTACTTTGCCTTGTTCCAGCAGTTGGGACAGGTCAATCTGTTCGACCCCCTGGGCAATAAGGATGATGTGAAAGCCTTTGGTGCCGTTGCCACCAGTTTCAATACCTTGTATCCTCATTCTGAGCGTGCCAAGAATATCTATAATATTGCCATCAAGGGCATGCGCAACGTGCGTCAGGCAGATGCTGCTGTGACGGTTGACGAGAGTCAGGTGGGTGAGACGGGCATCATTGACATCGAACTTCGTGACATAGATGGTAACATCCGCAAGTTGAGCGAACTGAAGGGCAAGGTAGTGGTGCTGGACTTCACCGCTTATCAGACCGATTTCTCTGCTGACCATAACCTCATCCTGCGTGAGCTTTATGGGAAGTACGCTGATAAGGGCATGGAAATCTATCAGATTTCACTTGACAGCAATGAGCACTACTGGAAGACTGCAGCTGACAGGCTTCCTTGGGTTTGTGTTCGAGAGCCTCGTGGCGTATATTCTGACCTGCTCAACCTCTACAACTTCCAGTCGTTGCCAGCTGTGTATGTCATCAACCGCGACAACGAGCTGAGTGCACGCGTAGATAACGTGGAAAATCTGGAAGCAACACTCAAGAAATTGCTCTAAAGACTAAAAAATCATCAAAAACATGCAAAAAACCTTGTAAGTTTTTGGTTGTTACAACACAATCGCTTATATTTGCAAAGCGATTTGAGGTAAAAAGGGGTTCCAACGCACCGTTGTGTTGGAATTCTTTTTTGTTATTGTAGAAAAAATTAAAACTAATATAAACATGGGATACATTTCTGAAGAAGGCTACAACAAGCTCGTAGCACAACTGAAACATTTGGAGGCGGTGGAGCGTCCAAAAGTTATAGAAGCCATTAGGGAGGCTCGCGACAAGGGTGACTTGTCGGAAAATGCTGAATACGATGCTGCCAAGGAGCAGCAGGGTATGCTAGAGGCTAAGATTAATCAGCTGAAGCAAATCATTGCCGATTCTAAGATTCTGGACACGAAAATGCTAAAGGCTGATACCGTGCAGATCTTGACAAAGGTGAAACTGAAGAATGTCAAGGCCAATCAGCAGATGACCTACACGATTGTGTCTGACACCGAGGCCAACCTTCGTGAGGGTAAGATTTCTGTGAATACACCTATTGCTCAGGGATTGTTGGGCAAGAAGGTGGGCGATGTGGTAGATATCAAGGTGCCACGTGGCGTGATGACGTTCGAGATTATGGAGATTAGCTTATAATAAAATAGGAGGAAAACTTATGGCAAGCATTTTCAGTAGAATCGTGGCAGGCGAGATTCCTTCTCACAAGATTGCCGAAAACGATAAGTTCTATGCTTTTCTGGATATTAACCCGCTGGTGAAGGGTCATGTGTTGGTGATTCCCAAGCAGGAGATTGACTATATCTTCGATGTGCCTGATGAAGACCTGGCAGAGATGATAGTATTTGCTAAGCACATTGCTATCGCCATCAAGAAGGCTTTCCCTTGTGTGAAGGTCGGCATGGGTGTCCTGGGTTTGGAGGTTCGTCACGCACATATCCACCTGGTGCCGATGCAGAGTGAGAAAGACCTGATCTTCTCTAACCCCAAGCTTCATCTTTCCAACGAAGAGTTGGCGGAGATCGCAGAGAAGATTCGCAAAGAGCTTTGACCATTGACAATTGAGAATTGACAAACATTATTAAGCCCCTCTAAGCACGCTTAGGGGGGCTTATTATACTACAGGGAGAGTGCGAATGGTTATATTTTACAATTCTCAATTAAATATACTTATCTTCATATTTCATTTGGGCATCCATCACATAATTGCGAATGGCACCCTCCTCGTCCTTTGGACAAATCAGCAGCACATTGTCGGATTCGGCAATCAGATACCCCTTCATGCCAGCCACCACCGCCAGTTTCCCGCTTGGTAGCACAATGATATTGTCCTGACTGTCATATAGCTGTGTTTGACACTTCAGCGTCACATTACCGTTCTCATCCTTAGATGACAGGTCATAGAGAGAACCCCAAGTGCCCAGGTCGCTCCACCCGAAGTCGCCCAACGAAACGAACACATTATCAGCCTTCTCCATCACTCCAAAGTCAATCGACACATTCGTGCAGGCAGGGAAATGATCATTGATGAACTCCATCTCCGCAGGGGTTCCATAGACATTGCTCCGCAAGTTCAGCACCACGTCAGGCAAATGCTCCTCAATGGCCTTAATGATGCTGTTCACGTTCCACATGAACAAGCCAGAGTTCCAGTAGAACTCCCCACTTGCCACAAACACCTTTGCCAACTCCAACTCAGGTTTTTCAGTGAAAGTCTTCACCTTATAGAGATTATCGCCTTCCTTTTCAGCAATCTGAATATATCCATAGCCTGTTTCGGGTCGGTTGGGCTTGATGCCCAGGGTCAGCAGCTTGTCAGCCTTCGCCACAAACTCCAGTCCCTTTTCAATGGCGCTCAGAAACTCGTCCTCTTTCAGGATGAGGTGGTCAGATGGCGCCACAACGATATTTGCGTTAGGGTTCAGAGCCCTGATGTGATACGATGCCCAGGCGATGCAGGGAGCTGTGTTCCTTCTGCTGGGTTCCAGCAGAATCTGTTGGGGGTGAACCTGGGGCAACTGCTGTTGCACCAGGTTGGCATATAGTTCATTGGTCACAATCAAGATATTCTCTGCTGGTACCAGATTGTTGAAGCGGTCGAAAGTTTGTTGGAGCAGAGATCGTCCTGTGCCAAAGAAATCCAGGAACTGCTTAGGCAGGTTTTTGCGGCTATAAGGCCAAAAACGGCTACCTACTCCTCCGCTCATTATCACGCAGTAATTGTTTTTGTTGTCAATCATGGTAAAGTTGTGTTAGTTCATTAGTTCTGCTAAGATACAGCTTTTTTTTGAACATCAACAACTTTTTAGAAGAATTTATGTTATTTGCTAAATTTTTAGCTTTCTTGCTTGTTATTTCAGAAATTGTTTGTATCTTTGCACCGCAATTTTGCGATAAGCAGAATGCCCAGATGGCGGAATCGGTAGACGCGCTGGTCTCAAACACCAGTGGGGCAACCCATCCCGGTTCGACCCCGGGTCTGGGTACACCAGAAAAAGAAATCCCTTGCAAGTTTATTTTTGCAGGGGATTTTTTCTTTTGTCTATGCTCGATTACTACAGTTAATTGTTGCAACTTATAATTTTTATTTCTATCTTTGCACAATAAGTTTCAAAAAAATGGGTGTTATGGAAACGGATAAGAACAAAAGAGTAGTGCAGATTAAAATCGACGACGAAGTAAGGAAACTCACCATCGAGGGCGTTGACAAGAATCAACAGGTGGTGATGCGAGAAGAACTCAGCGATGATGACCTCGATAATGTAACAGGTGGTGTGTTTATGTTTGGAGGTCAAGACACAAATTTGGCTGGTTGCTGAGATTGTGGCAAGAATTATCTCCGTCCAGTAGGATATCAATCCGACTGGACGGAACTATCGGGTTCAAAAATTACTAATCATTGGTGGAGTCGGGCCAGAGACTAGTCAATTTCTCTTCATAATCAGTGGAATTATTATTATATTCCGAAGTTAATCTTTCCATAGTATCTTCATGGAACACCAGTCCTCCCGTCACCAGCTCCAAGTCATCCTCGCTGAGTTCCTGGCGCATCACCACCTTTTCATCACTGTCCATGCCAGTAATGGAAACCTTCTTCACGTTGTTGTTGAGTTCAATCCTCAACACACGCTTGTTATTTTTTTCTTCCATAACAATGTCTTAAAAACACTTTACTTGAAAATCAGTTGCACAAATGAGCTGAGGTTGCGACGCCACACCTTCCACTCGTGGGCACCCGGGTATTGCTCCCAAACCACACCCTTATAGCCCTTGTCAAGTAGCTTCTGCTTGAAGTCCTGCATGCCGTCGATTCGGTTGTCCTGCTCGCCACAAGCCAGATAGATCACATCGAACTTATTATACTTGGCAGGGTTGGTGTACATGCCTGGGAAGTGCTGCTCGGCGTCGAAAGGTGCTCCTCCGATGGCTGTAGAGCCAATCAAACCAGATGAGAAGATACCCACGTTGGCAAACACATCCACGTTACGGAAGGCGATGAAGAAAGACTGTCCACCACCCATTGACAGACCTGCCACCGCACGTCCGTTGCGGTTCTTGATCACGGGATAGTTCTTCTCGATATAAGGCAGGATATCTGCCACAAGGGATGAATAGTTGTCAAAGTTAGAGCTGTACTTCGTGGTAATCTCCTTGGTAGGGATGCCCAAGGTCTGAGCGGCGTATTGGTTGGGGTTGCCGTTCGGCATCACCACAATCATAGGCTTAGCCTTGCCCTGTGCGATGAGGTTGTCGAGAATCTGGCAAGTGCGTCCCAGGGTTGACCAAGCGTCCTCATCGCCACCTCCACCATGCAACAGATAGAGCACAGGATACTTCACACTCTTGTTATTGCGGTCGTAACCGGCTGGCGTATAGACATACATGCGGCGTGTCATGTTGTTCTCAGCAGAGTAATACCACACATGCTCCACATTGCCAGGCTTGCTGCATTCGGCATATTGGTCGGCATAGCCACCCGGAATCAGCAGGGCGTTCATATAACGTGAACCGTCACGCTGCACCTGAACATTAGAGGGGTCGAGCATCGTCACGCCATCCACTACGATATTGTAGGTGTACAACTCGGGCGATGGCTGGGGCACAGACACGCTCCAAATGCCATTGGCATCCTGCTTCATCTGAAGTTGGTTAGCATTATAACCCAGCCAAGAAGCAGATACACTGACTTGGCGTGCCTTGGGTGCTACGAAGCGGAAGGTCACACTGTCGTTTTTCAACTCAGGTGACTTAACACCTGCACGGAACATTAAAGAGTTCATTTCCTGACCGAAGGCGGAAATGCTTGTCACAAGGGCTAACGCCAATGTAAAGATTCTGATTGTCTTTTTCATGTTATTTATTTTTATAGTTATTTTCGGTTCTTCTTTTCAACGTTCAACGTTCAATTTTGTAAGTTCCGCCTTAATCAGGCAATGATCACTCAACATCGCGTTGTTAATCACCTGAACATGACTGATGGCAAAGCCCTTCGTAATGATATTGTCGATATAGCTGCGGGGACTACTTCCTGCCGGATAAGTGGCCAAATCGCCCAGATATCCGTGATTTGCCATATCATAACCGGCACGGGTAAAAGCATCGAACTCGTCGGTCTTGCCCGTGTTCCAGTCACCACACATGATGACATACTTATCATTCTTGAACGCTTCAATTAACTCCTCGATTTGTGTGGTGCGATAAGGTGCTCCGTTCTCACCCTGGTTCCAGTCGAGGTGAGTGGACACCACCTTCACGATATCGCCATCCATACGCATGGTCGTCACGAGGTAATAACGCTTCTGCACCATCTTCTTAAACTCAACCACATCGGTGGACAGCACCTCGAATCCGTTGCTGAAGATCGCATTACAATTATAATCGTATTTCGGTCCGATCTGCGCGTCGTGATAATTCGACAGGATAGCCTCGCGAGCCTCTACGGCAGGCTGGTTGTCGGTAGCATTCACCATCAGCGGATTATATTCCACTAAAGCCAAGATATCGGCGTTCAGGTCATTAAAATAAGCCTTGTAGGTTTGCTTATAGAAATCCATCACGGCATGTGTCATCGTGGTGTCGCCCGACTTACCCAAGGCAAAATGACCAATATTCCAGCTGGCAACTGTGAACTTGGTGAACTGTTTGTTCTGTGCATTCAACCCAATGCAAACGTATGCTGCAAGCAACAAAAGAGTAAAAACTTTTTTCATTAAGTACCTCCAATATGTTTTATAGGGCAAAAATAGTAATAAAATGGACAAGAAAATAACAACTTTCGCTTTTTTTCTTTGATAAATAGTGAAAAGATTGTATTTTTGCCAAGTTTTAGGTGGAATATTGTAAACTTTAAAATAAATAAGCAAATGAACAGAAGAAATTTCTTGGGTATGGGTGCAGCTGCTTTGGCAGGTATGGCACTTGTTCCTTCACTGACCTCTTGTGCAGGTGGTGAGAATACTAAGGTGGCTAAGCGTGATGGCGATAAGCCTAATTCAAACTTCGGTGGTGTTCACATGGGTACCATTACTTATAGCTGGCGTGACCAGAAGGGTGGTTTGGACAACCTGATCAGCTATTGCAAGCAGGCTAACGTGAGCAACCTCGAGCTGATGGGTAATGACTTGGAAACTTGCCTGGGTGCTCCTGCAAATCCGATGATGCAGATTATGCAGGGTGTTATGGGGCGTTTGACTCCTGAGCAGCGTCAAGGTATGCGTGGCTTCGGTGGTTTGCAGGAAATGATGAACGACGATGAGAAGAAGCAGATGAACGATTACAACGAAGCATTTGCAAATTTCCGCAAGAACATGGATTGGGACAAGGTGGAAGAGGTACGCAAGCGTTTCGCAAGCGAGAACATCGACATTCACATCGTGAAGACCCAGCCAGGCGAGAACTCTAGCGATGAGGATTGCGACTATGCATTCAAGTTGGCTAAGGCTATGGGTGCCAAGGGTGTAACCGCTGAATTGTCAATCGATGCAGCTAAGCGTTGTGCTCCATTCGCTGAGAAGTATGATATGTTCTATTGCATGCACAACCACATGCAGTATTCTACTCCGGAGTGGGCAGCAGGTCCAGAACCGGTTTTGTCAATCTCTCCGAACATCATGCTGAATTTCGACTTCGGTCACTATTTCGGCTCAACTGGCAAGAATCCATGCGACTTCATTGAGAAGTATCATGACCGTATCTTCTCTATGCACACCAAGGATAAGACCGGTCCTAATGCAGCTAAGCCTAACGAGAACCAGGTATGGGGTCAGGGTGAGACTCCGCTGGACAATGTACTGAAGCTGGTACAGGCTAAGTATAATAATCTTTACTGCGACTGCGAGCTTGAATATCAGGTAGCTCCTTGGAGCAACTCTGTTAAAGAGGTTGGTACTTGTATGAATTACGCAAGACGCGTATTGGAATTGGGTTAATTCTTTTTTAATAATAAAATGAGGAAAGGCTCTTGCAGATTTGCAGGAGCCTTTCTTTGTTATTTCATATAAACTACTTACCTTTGTGGGAGTAATCCGCAATAATTATTAGTTGATATGAAAAGAAGTGTTTTGGTGTGTTTGGCTGCGTTGTTCGCCTGTGTTTGTCAGGCCATTGACGTGCAACGCGTGGAGCCTGCAAACTGGTGGGTGGGCATGGAGAACCCCGAGGTGCAGGTATTGCTATATGGCAAGGACATAGCGAATTGCCAAGTGAGTGTCAATTATCCAGGCGTGACCTTGAAAGAGGTGGCGAAAGTGGAAAATCCCAATTATCTGTTCCTGTATTTCAATATTGCGAAGGATACTCAGGCTGGGGCATTCGACATTGTGTTGAAAGAGGGCAAGAAACAACAGAAGCAGCGTTTTGAACTGCGTGAACGTAATAAAAAGGTGGGGGCACAGGGCTTCTCTCCAAAAGATGTGATTTACTTGATTACTCCCGACCGCTTTGCCAATGGCAATCCGCAGAACGATAATCTTGATGAGGTACAGGTGAATCGTCAGCGTGCAGGGGCTCGTCACGGAGGTGATATCAAGGGTATTATAGACCACTTGGACTATATCCAGGAGTTGGGTTTCACCACCATCTGGCTAAACCCCATCTTGGAGAACCGCCAGCCAGGTGGCTCTTATCACGGCTATGCCATTACCGATTATTATCATGTAGATCCCCGCTTTGGTACAAATGAGGAATATGTGGAACTGATAGACAAGGCCCACACCAAGGGCATGAAGGTGGTAATGGATATGATATTTAACCATAGCGGTAGCAATCACTGGTGGTTGAAGGATATGCCTTCGCATGATTGGCTCAATAATCCAGACGAATATGTACAAACCACCCACTTCAAATGGACGCTGATGGATATGCACGCACCTGAGTCGGAGAAAGATATTCTGGTTAATGGTTGGTTTACCCGTGGAATGCCTGACTTGAACCAACGCAATAGACACCTGGGTCGATATCTCATTCAGAATAGTATCTGGTGGATTGAATATGCAAGGATTGATGGCATTCGCCAAGATACTCACCCTTATGCTGACTATGGTTTTATGACTGAGTGGTGCGAGGAGGTGGAGCAGCAATATCCTAATTTCAATATCGTTGGCGAGGCTTGGTACCCCAGAGGAACGGCATCGGCATGGTGGCAACGCAATAACAAAATCAATGACCATAATACAAAGTTGAAGACGGTGATGGACTTCGATTTGGCATTTACCTCTGCTAAAGCTTTCATTGACGAGTGCAACAGCAGTGAGGGCTCGGAGGCTGGTCTCTTCAAACTCTATGAGGTGATTGCCCAGGATTTCCTTTTCCCCGATCCTGAAAATATCCTGGTCTTTCTCGATAATCACGACTTGGGCAGGTTCTCGCTTAAAGAAGATAAAGATCTGAACAAATACAAGCAGGCGATAGCTTTCTTGGCTACTACCCGAGGCATTCCCGAGATATATTATGGTACCGAAATCCTGATGACAGGCACTAAGAAGGAAGGTGATGGAGTGATTCGTACCGATTTCCCAGGCGGATGGGAGGGTGATGCCCGCAATGCTTTCACTGCTGCAGGGCGTACCGACAAAGAGAATGAGGCGTGGAATTATATGAAGAAGTTGCTGAACTGGCGCAAGAACAGTAAACCTGTTACTGAGGGAAAGCTGATTCACTACACTCCCGACCGTAGCGGATGTTACGTATATGCCCGCATTGGTGGCGGGAATACGGTGCTGGTGCTGATGAATGGCACTGATGAGGACAAGACGCTCGACATGAAGCGATTCCATGAGGTGATTCAGAACTACACCGATGGTGTGGATGTGGTGACTGGCAAGGATATTAACGTGACAGAGCCTGTGAATATTCCAGCCCGTGGGGTTTACGTGCTTGACCTCCATTTGTAACTCACGTAAATTCAAATATAGGTAATTCAAAAATAAGATAGAGTATGAGAACAATAAGACTGTTATTAACGAGTTTGTCGCTCTTGATGGCCTGCCAGTTGTTTGCGGCAGAGGAAGCCAACAAAGACTATGGCGTGTCTTTGGTAACTAACATTTTTGCCCGCCCGTCGCTGAACCTGTGCGGACAATGGAACTACATCGTTGACCCTTTGGAAAACGGTTATTACGACTATCGTCGCAGACCATGGGAAACTACAGGCTTTTTCGAGAATAAGAAACCATCTAACCCTTCGGAGTTGGTGGAATATGATTTTGACACTTCACCTCAGATGAACATCCCAACAGACTGGAACACAGCCGATGATAAGTTCTTCTTCTATGAAGGTACTATCTGGTTCAAGAAGAGTTTCAACTATCAGCATAAGGCTGGCAAGAGGGCTATTCTCTATTTCGGAGCCGTAAACTACGATGCCAAAGTTTATGTGAATGGGAAGAAGATGGGCGAGCACCAGGGTGGTTTTACACCTTTCAATTTCGATGTGACGGAGGTGCTAAAAGATGGCGAAAATTTTGTGATTGTGAAGGTGGATAATAAGCGTGAACAGGACAATGTGCCGACCGTGAACTTCGATTGGTGGAACTATGGTGGCATTACTCGTGAGGTGTTGTTGGCTGAGGTGCCTGATACCTATATTGAGGATTACTATATTCAACTCGCAAAGGGTAACGCTGGTCTGATAGAGGGTTGGGTGAAACTCAACGAGGACAAGGCTGGCGTAGAGGTGACTGTGGATATACCTGAACTGAGAATTAAACAGAACCTCAAGACAGGTGCCGATGGCAAGGCGAGTTTTGCCGTGAAGGCCAAGCCCGAACTGTGGTCCCCTGAGAATCCCAAATTATATAAGGTGATGGTGAGTAAGGCAGATGAACAGTTGGCTGATGAGATAGGTTTCCGTACTATCGAGACTCGTGGCAGACAGATTCTGTTGAATGGTAAACCAGTTTTCCTACGTGGCGTAAGCATTCACGAGGAGGCTCCTTTCCGTCAAGGTAGGGCCTGGAGCGAGGCCGATGCTCATACGTTGTTGAGTTGGGCGAAGGAGCTGGGTTGCAACTATGTGAGATTTGCACATTATCCGCATAACGAACACATGGTGCGTGAGGCTGAGAAGATGGGTATTATGGTGTGGAGTGAGATTCCTGTCTATTGGACTATCTCTTGGGAGAATCCAGATACATATAAGAATGCTGAGGCACAGTTAAGAGACGAGATTACGAGAGACCGTAATCGTTGTGCTATCATCATCTGGTCAGTGGCGAATGAGACCCCTCATGGCGAGGCACGTGATAAGTTCCTGAGTAGTTTGGCGAAGTATTGTCACGACAACGATCCCGTACGCTTGGTAAGCATGGCGATGGAAGTCACTTCTACCACATCGGGCAACCTCAATCGTCTGCAGGACAATATGCACCAGTATGTGGATGTGGTAAGTTTCAACGAATATGTGGGTTGGTATCGTGACACCAAGGCTGCTCGCAATATGGTGTGGGAAATCCCTTATGAGAAGCCTGCTATTATCAGTGAGTTTGGCGGAGGTGCCCTGCAGGGTTGGCATGGCTCTGCTGACCAACGTTTTACTGAGGAATTCCAGGAAGACCTTTACAAAGCTAATGTGGATATGTTTGAACGAATCGAAGGTTTGGCTGGTACCTCACCTTGGATATTGATGGACTTCCGTTCGCCTCGCCGACAACTATATGGTGTACAGGATTTCTTCAACCGCAAGGGTTTGGTATCTGAAAAGGGTGTTAAGAAATTGGCATTCTACGTGATGCAGGAGTGGTATGAGAAAAAGCGCAAAGAATATGAGAATAAGTAGTTCGTTTTTTGCTGTTTTACTTTTGCTGGTAGGGTGTACCACTCAGGAGAAGCAAGAGACATTGAGTCATGGATACCCCATCGACCCAGTGCCTTTCACCAGTGTGAAGGTGAGCGAAGGCTTTTGGGGACAACGTCTACAGGCCAGTCGGGAGGTGACAGTGCCATTGGCTTTCAGTAAATGTGAGGAAACAGGCCGCTATCGGAACTTTGAGAATGCTGCCCATCCAAGTGACACTATTCATGTAGGTGGTTTCTCGTTCGACGATACCGATGTATATAAGACCATTGAGGGTGCCAGCTACTTGCTGCAGACATATCCCGATGCCAAGTTGAAGAATTATATCGACAGTGTATTGGTTATTGTGGCTGGAGGGCAGGAACCAGATGGCTATCTCTACACAGCTCGTACCATGAACCCTAAACATCCTCATGAGTGGGCCGGTTCGAAGCGTTGGGAGAAGGTGGAGGAGCTGAGCCATGAGTTTTATAACTTAGGTCATATGCTGGAGGCAGCTGTGGCACACTATCAGGCTACAGGCCAACGTAACTTTCTTGACATTGCCATCCGATATGCCAACTGTGTAATTAGAGAAGTAGGTCCCAACGAAGGGCAGGTGGTGAGGGTACCTGGTCATCAGATTGCAGAGATGGGTTTGGCAAAGCTTTACTTGGCAACTGGTGAGAAGAAATATTTGGATCAGGCTAAGTTTTTCTTGGATATGCGTGGCAAGACAGAACATCGCGACCCTTATAATCAGACGCACCTGCCTGTGCTGGAACAAAAAGAGGCGGTTGGCCATGCCGTTCGTGCTACTTATATGTATGCCGGTATGGCCGATGTGGCAGCACTAACAGGCGACCAGGGTTATATTAATGCGATAGATGACATCTGGGACAATATCGTGTCGAAGAAAATGTATATAACAGGTGGCATTGGCTCCACTAATGATGGTGAGGCTTTCGGCGCTAATTACGAATTGCCGAATGCTACTGCTTACAACGAGACTTGTGCCGCTATCGGAATGGTGTATGTGAACCATCGCCTGTTTTTGTTGCATGGTGACTCGAAATACTATGATGTGTTGGAACGCACTTTATATAACGGTTTGATATCTGGTGTGTCATTAGAGGGCGATGCCTTCTTCTATCCTAATCCGTTGGAGGTAAGCAAGGAGCGCAAATACCAGCGTCAAGCTTGGTTTGGATGTGCTTGTTGTCCATCGAATATTTCTCGTTTTATTCCTTCATTGCCAGGCTATGTATATGCCGTGAAAGATAACGCTGTTTATGTTAATCTCTTTATGGGCAATCGCTCACAGTTGGAGGTTAATGGACAACCAGTGGTCTTGAAACAGGAAACTGCTTATCCCTATGGTGGCGACGTAAAGCTCACTATTGAGCAGGTTGCTCAGCCCTTTACCCTGAAGGTTAGAATTCCGGGATGGGCGAGAAATGAGGCGATGCCTTCAGACCTTTATTCCTTCGTAGATAATAAGCAGAGCACTTTTAGTGTAAAGGTGAATGGAGAGGTAGTAAAGGCAGATTTGCAACAGGGCTATTGCACTATCAACCGCGAGTGGAAGGCTGGCGATGTGGTGGAACTGAACTTCGATTTGCAACCCCGCTTGGTAAAGGCTAATGAGCAAGTTGAAGCTGATAGGGGCTTAGTGGCTGTTCAGTGTGGCCCGATTGTATATTGTGCCGAGTCACCCGATAATGCTAAAGCTATCAACAGCATTACCATATCTCCCAAGACGCAGTTAAAGGTGGATTGGCAACCAGAGAAGTTACATGGAATCAATCAGATTGTAACTGATAATGGCGTGGCACTGATTCCGTATTATGCCTGGGCACATCGTGGGGTGAGCGATATGAGGGTTTGGATTCCTTTCAAAAATTGAAAATTGGAGATTATATGAAGAAAATTTTATGGACATTGACTATAGCGGTCTTATGTCTAACGGCTTGCGACAAGGGTTATCAACGCATTGACAGGGGCGTGATAGTGGAGATGGACCTGAACGGTAATTTTGAGCGTGTGGATCAGACTAGCAGAGTGATGCTGGAGGTGATGGGCGAGAAGCTGATTCACGTGAGGGCTGTGCAAGACCTGGATTTAACGACAGATGACAAGCGGCCAACGGGCAAGCATTTGTTGGATTTTCCACAGGATAGTAGTCTGATTATCGTTCCTAATATACCCAAGGTGCCTTTCCGTGTGGAGAGCACTGAGGATTCCGTTTTTGTCATTACAAACTCATTGATGGCAGGCGTGGATAGGAAGACTGGTATAGTGCGTTTTCAAGATGTGGTGACTGGTGAGGTTATCTCGGAGGAATTGGGACGTGATTATCAACCGATAGAGAAGGGTGGCAAGCAAGCCTTCTCTGTATGCCAGGCATTTATTACCAAAGATGATGAAGGATTGTATGGATTGGGTCAGCACCAATCTGATGAGTTCAACTATAAGGATAAGAATGAAGAGTTGTTTCAATATAACACCAAGGTGTCGGTGCCTTTTATCGTTTCTACCCACAACTATGGCATCTTGTGGGACAACTATTCCCTCACTCGATTTGGTAACCCTGGTGACTATATGCAGTTGGATGAGGTGTTCACTTTATATAATAAAGTAGGCGAACAAGGCAGTCTAACAGGGACTTATAAGTCTGCAAAGGGAAAGACATTGGTACGTAACGAAGAAAGACTGTACTTCGAACATCTGGATAGAGAAGATGGGTTGAGAACTGTGGTAAACTTGCCCAAGGATTTCGATTTCAGTGGGGCAACCGTGACTTACGAAGGGGAGATAGAACCTTCTGGGACAGGCTTGTATCGTTTCATTCTCTATTATGCCGGATATATGAAGGTCTATATCGATAATGAGCTGGTAGTTCCGGAGCGTTGGCGTACAGCTTGGAATCCCAATAGCTATAAGTTTGCCGTTGACTTGGAGGCGGATCGCCGTGTACCTATCCGCATTGAATGGAAGCCCGATGGTGGTGTGTCTTACTGCGGATTACGTGTGATAGACCCGTCTTATTGGGATACTAAGAACCAGATTACTTGGTGGAGCGAAATGGCCAATGCTATCGACTATTACTTCGTGTATGGTGACTCAATGGACGAGGTAATCAGTGGCTATCGTACCCTAACAGGTAAGTCGCAGATTATGCCCAAATGGGCTATGGGTTATTGGCAGAGTCGTGAGAAATATAATAATCAGGAAGAACTGGTATCTACTTTGCGGGAGTTCCGCAAGCGTCAGGTGCCTATTGATAATATAGTGCAAGACTGGTTCTACTGGCGTGAAGACCAGTGGGGAAGTCATGACTTTGACCCTGCTCGTTTCCCTAATCCCAAGCAAATGGTGAACGATGTGCACAATATGGGTGGGCATATTATGATATCTGTGTGGCCTAAGTTCTATGTTAATACGGAGCATTATAAGGAGTTCGATGCGAAAGGCTGGATGTATCAGCAAGCGGTAAAGGACGATATCCACGATTGGGTAGGTAAAGGCTATGTAGGTTCGTTCTACGATGCATATTCGGCGCCTGCACGCCAATTGTTTTGGAACCAAATGAAGGACCACCTATATCCCTTGGGCTTTGACGCTTGGTGGATGGATGCCTCTGAACCAAACATCCGCGACTGTACAGACGTTGAGTATCGTAAGTTGTTGTGTGGTCCAACGGCTTTAGGACCGTCTGATGAGTATTTCAATGCTTATGCCTTGATGAATGCGGAAGCTATCTATGACGGACAGCGTAGTACTGATAACGACAAGCGTGTGTTCTTGCTCACTCGTTCTGGCTTTGCAGGTTTGCAACGATATTCTACCGCTACCTGGAGTGGTGACATCGCCACCCGTTGGGAGGATTTGAAGGCACAAATCTCAGCTGGTTTGAATTTTGCCGTATCGGGTATTCCTTATTGGACAATGGATATCGGCGGCTTCTGCGTGGAGAATCGCTATGTGGCAGCTCAGCAGTTGTTTGATAGAACTGGCATAGAAAATGCTGACCTCAAGGAGTGGCGTGAGCTCAATACCCGTTGGTATCAGTTCGGTGCTTTCTGTCCGCTTTATCGAGCTCATGGCCAGTTCCCCTTGCGTGAGGTGTGGAACATCGCCCCTGATGGGCATCCTGCTTATCAAAGTATTGTAGATTACACCAAGTTGCGTTATAATCTAATGCCTTATATCTATTCTTTAGCAGGAATGACCTATTTTAAGGATTACACCATCATGCGTCCGTTGGTTATGGACTTCACCTCTGATAGGTTGGTGTATAACATTGGTGACCAGTATATGTTTGGTTCTGCGTTCATGGTGGCTCCTATATATAAATATGGTGCAAGAACCAGGGATATGTATTTCCCAGCTGGTAAGGGTTGGTTTGATTTCTATTCGGGCAAGTTTGTACAAGGTGGTCAGCAGCTCACGGTGGATGCTCCTTACGAAAGGATACCTCTTTATGTCAAGGCTGGTAGCATTGTGCCTTTCGGACCTGATATACAATATGCGATGGAGAAGCAGCCCGATGAGATAACCCTGTATGTCTATGCCGGAGCCGATGCCGACTTTACTCTGTATGAGGATGAAGGAGTGAACTACGGTTATGAGCAAGGGAGGTTTGCAATGATTCCTATCCATTATAGCGAAGCTGACAGAAAGCTCACTATAGGTGATCGTCAAGGAAGCTTCCCTGGTATGTTGCAGAAACGAGTGTTCAAGGTGGTGAAAGTAACAAAAGATAAGCCTGTGCCATTCGACCTGAATGCAGCATCAACCAGAGTGGATTATGACGGTAATGCTGTATCTATGGGAATTTGAGTTGTCGTTTGCTTGCAAATAAAGCGAAAACCATTTATCTTTGCAAAAAATAAATTTTAACGTTCCATATTATGTCTATTTGGATTCTATTCAAACTCCTCGGCTCGCTTGCCTTGTTGATGTTCGGTATGAAGTCAATGAGTGAAGCGTTGCAGAAGATGGCTGGTCCTCAGTTGCGTCACGTCTTAGCCGCTATGACCACCAATCGTTTTACAGGAATGCTGACTGGTATGCTCGTAACTGCATCTGTTCAGTCATCTACAGCAACCACCGTGATGACGGTTTCATTCGTCAATGCTGGTTTGCTGACCTTGGCACAGGCTATTTCAGTTATCATGGGTGCCAATATCGGTACCACGTTGACGGCATGGATTATGTCGGCTGGCTTTTCTTTTAACATCACAGACTTTGTTTATCCTGCCTTCTTTTTAGGAATCATACTGATATATATGAAGAAACGCCGTTTTATCGGTGATTTCCTCTTTGGTATTGCCTTTATGTTTTTGGGGCTGGGTACCTTGCGACAGACAGGCATCGACATGCATCTGGGTGAACAGCAGGCTGTACTTGATTTCTTTGCTTCATTCAACCCTAATTCATTTGGTACCACCATTTTGTTCTTGTTCTTAGGTGGCATTCTTACCTTTTGCGTACAATCATCTGCTGCTGTAATGGCTATCACCATGATTCTCTGCTCCAGTGGCGTGTTGCCTATCTATCAGGGTATTGCTTTGGTAATGGGTGAGAACATTGGTACCACCGTTACTTCAAATCTAGCGGCATTGTCTGCCAATACCCAAGCCCGAAGGGCGGCTTTGGCACACATGTTCTTCAATGTATTCGGTGTGGTTTGGATTCTCTTTGTTTTCCGTCCGTTTGTTGATATGGTATGCGGAATGGTTGGCTATGATACAGATATGAGCATTGATACGGTGAGTCATGAAGTCTATCTTGCCAACGCTGCCAAGCTGTCGTTCGTGCTGGCTGCTTTCCATACTTGCTTTAATGTGGTGAACACATTTATATTGATTTGGTTCATCCCTCAAATCGAGAGATTTGTTTGCTGGGTTATCAAGCCAAAGAAGGTGGATGAAGAAGAAGACTTCCGTCTGCATTTCATTACTGCTGGTTTCATGAAGACTCCAGAATTGTCAGTGCTCGAGGCTCAGAAAGAGATTCAGGCTTTTGCCGAACGTATGCAGCGTATGTTCGGAATGGTCAAGGAGCTGTTGACTGAGAAGAATGAGGAACAA
Organism: Bacteroidaceae bacterium; assembly: GCA_017534535.1. Lineage (GTDB taxonomy): Bacteria > Bacteroidota > Bacteroidia > Bacteroidales > Bacteroidaceae > Bacteroides. Next base: position 95,327 of record JAFXVZ010000038.1, read on the forward strand.
TTCGCGAAGCTTTATACTCGTATTGAGAAATATGAAGGCATATCTGACAGTATGGAAATTGAGATTGCCAAATACCTGGAGTCGGTCAGTGATGCCCATCTGTCTGATGACACTAAGGCTAAGATTCGTGCAATGTTGCGTGAGATATCAGAGTTAGAGAGTATTGGCGATGCATGTTACAATATGGCACGAACCATCAGTCGTAAGTATCACGGGAAGCAGGATCACTTCAACGAGAAGCATTATGAGCATATTCATCACATGATGGATCTTACTGATAAGGCTTTGAGTCAGATGAATCAGCTGATGTCCGGACGTAAGAGTGAGTTTGATGCGAATCGCACATTTAACACCGAGAATGAGATTAACAACTATCGTGACTTGTTGAAGTCGCAGAATATCATCGATATTAACAATCACGAATATACCTACGGCGTTGGAACTGTTTATATGGATCTCATCAATGAATGTGAAAAACTCGGTGATTATGTGGTGAATGTGGTTGAGGCTCGTACCAATACAAGGGAGCGAAAGGACTAAATATCATCCATTTATATAATAATGACATGAAATTTGGTTCTGCATCAACTTGAGTAATCTTTTTTACTGTTTTAGTTACATAGTTACATTATACTTGTTAATCGCTTGATACTTATTGCCTTTAGCTTAGTGTACCTTCTCTCGGAAGTTACACTAAGTTACACTGGTGCCAAAACAACTTGTTTTGATGTGAGAGAATACTATACTAATACCTGTCAGAAAGCAATATAACGACACCAAAACAAGTTGTTTTGGTGTGAGCGCATTGCTTTTCCCTGATGATGAAAACATGTTCTCGACTCTGACACTTGCCTATGTTTCCCCTTTGCGAAAGTATTATTTGCCAAATTAGTGTAACTTTATTAAAAAGGTACACCGCCGTAAATTGTTAATAAACAATACACTAACTCAAAAAGTGTAACTATGTATCTTTTTAATGATATTTTTGAGTTGAGGAGCTTTTAGATAGCACTCATTATTTTCAGATTTCCAAGCGTTAGAATAAATAATGTGCCATTTCCTATATCATTACATAAAAAAGTAGAGGGAGGCGAACTCGCCTCCCTCTGAGATTATGAATCCATTAAACCTTGGATTTAGTTGAATGCTGGATAACCAGGATTCTGTGTCAGTTTAGGATTGGTCTGCCAAGCTGTCAATGGAATAGGGAACAACTTCAGATACTCATCTGATTTACGATTCCAAGCACTTGGGTTGATGGTGTAGGTCTTTGGAATACCCCACTCGTCAACCTCCTGGCTAACTGTTGCACGTAACATGCTCCACATATCCTTGTCGTAGCAACCGAAGCGGATGTCATCCTCACGAGACACGCCTTCCCAAGCCAACTCCAGACGACGTTCCAACTGCACATCAGCCAGAGTAACTGTAGCGTAATTGTGAGAAGCATTGCCCCAAGCACGCTGACGGACAGCGTTCACCAGCTGAGTTGCCTCAGCAACCGAGCCACCTGAACGGAGCAGAGCCTCTGCACGTACCAGGTAGAAGTCAGCCAAACGGAAGATAGCGAAGTCGTTGTTCATGGCACTTGTCAGAGAAGCATCATACTCCCACTTGCCTACACGGCCACCATCCTGCTGCTGTACGTCTGCCCAGATGGTACCGTCACGCTGTGCACCATAGAGAGGGAATACCTCAGCATAGTGGTTCATTGGGAGAGAGTGGCCTGTCATCAGGATCTCAGAAGTACCCTTCTTGTACTGCTGACCCAGACGGAATGATGCGATACGAGGATCGTTCTCAGGATCGTCGTAGTAAGTGTAAGTAGGATCGCTTGCCTTACTAGGATCGTGCATGAACAGCTTCACATAGTCAGGCTGAGCGCAGAAACCGTTCCAAGCACCGAAGCTTGCACCGATAGCCTGGTTCTCAACATAGCCTAAGGTACGGAAGTGCAGTGAGTTGGTATTGGAAGTATCACTTGAAGTGTACTGTGCGCAGAGGATAGACTCCTTGTTGCCGGAGTTGTTCCAAGAGAAGTTGTCGCTCCAGTTACTCAGCAGTTCCAGACCCGGGTCGGTGATGACCAGGTTAGCCTCGCTGGCAGCCTCGGCATACTTGTTGCCAAGACCCCAAGATTCAGCGTTCAGGTACAGCTTAGCCAGCAGTGCGTGAGCTGAAGCCTTGGTGAACTTACCATAGTTGCCATTAGCCTCTGGCAGGGCAGGAATCAAGGAGTTAACCTCACCTACCAGCCAGTTGTAAACCTCAGAACGGCTTGAGTTGGTAGGCAGTTCCTTGTCGTTATAGTCGATAACCATAGGAACATTGCCCCATCCATTTACCAAGAAATAGTACCAATATGCGCGGATACCGCGGATTTCAGCAGCCATCTGATCCTTGTTGGCCATATCTGAACCCAACACGGTGTTCAGGTTAGCGTTGCAGGTACCAATTGACTCCATGGCAGCGTTCCATGCGCCACGGTTACAAGAGGTCATGCTGGTGTAGGTGTGCATGAACATCTGCATGTACTGACCACCGTCCCACCAGTCACCACCCTTACGGGTAGGATAAATCTGAACGGATCCAGCAGATTCGCTCATGGTCAGACCGTCAGACGGGAACACACGCTTCAATGTGTTGTAGCAAGTACCTACCAGAGCGTTGATCTCTGTAGTTGTGCTACCGAAAGTCTCTGCCGGCAGCTGGTCATAGATACGCTCGTCCAGGTTCGTGCAAGAAGGCACTGTAATCACCAGGGCAGCGACAGCCAGCAGACTGAATATCTTATTCTTTTTCATAATGTATGTCCTGTTTTTTAAAGGTTAGAATGTTAAGTTAACACCGAAGATGAATGAGCGAGACTTCGGGAAGTACTCGCGTGCCTCGATACCTGGAGACAGACCTGAGGTTGAAGAGTAGTTCACTTCAGGATCCAGACCCTTATAGCCGGTGATCACGAACAGGTTCTGTGCAGTCACGTACAGACGTGCCTTGCTCAGCCAGTCGAGCTTCTTGGTGTCGAAGGTATAACCC
>JAFXVZ010000039.1 GCA_017534535.1 Bacteroidaceae bacterium
GTTCTTGTTGCTGTTGCTGTTGTTGCTCTTGCTGTTGTTTTTCTTGTTGCTGTTGCTGCTGGTTGTTGTCACCACCCTGCTGTTCCTGGTCTTTTAACAATTTCTGGCAGAGTGCCAAGTTATAACGTGTCTCGTGGTCACGAGGATTGTTCCGAAGAGACTCCTTATAAGCCTCGATGGCTTGCTGGTAATGCTTAGCAGCCTGGTGAATGACACCTGTGTTGTGATACACCGCTGCCAATTTGTTCTTATCATGTTCCATCTTCGAGGCAGCCTCATATTCCTTCAATGCTTCCTGCGGCTTGTTCTGGAAAAGCAGGGAGTTACCCAAGTTATACCTAGCCATGCCTGACGTAGGATTGACCTCTTGTGCCTTTCGGTAATTCACCTCTGCATCCACAAACACGCTGTCGTGGTACTGCCTGTTTCCCTTGCGGATATAGTCACGCTCAGCCTTTTGAGCCCAACCATTTGCCACGCCCAGCGTCAATGTTGCAAAGAGCAGATATTTTAGTCGTTGTGTTTTCATTTTTCAAATAAATGTATTTTGTTGAACAAAGGGTTCTGTCGTTCCATGATCAACAGTTCGATAATGAGCAATAGCAACAATATCCATGCTACTGCCTGGAACTGCTCGTTATAATCAGAATAAACCTGCGTCTCTATGTCAGCTTTCGCCAATTTATCGATGGCTTGCTGAATAGCACGTTGTGCAGTATTGGTATTATCCACCCTCACATACACGCCGTTACCTGCTTTTGCCAAGTCTTGGCACATCTGCTCATTGAGCTTGGTGACCACAATATTACCATCCTTATCCCTTCGGAAATCCCTGGAATCCTCCATCGGTATGGGTGAGCCTTCAGGAGAACCAATACCCAGTACATTGATTTGGATATCCTTGTCCGTCAATGATTTGATAGCTTGGTCAACGCCTCCTTCGTGGTTCTCACCGTCCGTGATGAGAATGATGGTACGCCCCACCCCATCTTGTGGCGTGAAACTACGGTTTGCCAAAGTCAACGCTGCTCCTAAGTCGGTACCCTGCTTGGTTATCAAGGCAGGAGTGATGGACTCCAAGAACATTTTAGCGGAGATATAGTCGCTGGTGATAGGCAACTGTGTGAAGGCATCGCCGGCAAAGACGATGAGCCCCACCTTGTCTTGCTCCATCTTATCCACTAACTGAGAAATCAGTCGTTTGGCCTTCTCTAAACGACTGGGTTGTATGTCTTGTGCCAGCATAGAGTTGGATATATCAAGAGCAATGATTACTTCCACACCTTGACGCTTTACCGTTTCCAGCTTGGATCCGAATTGCGGTCGAGCCAACAAAACAGCAAATAAGGCAATACAACCCAAAATGAGGGCAAACTTGATATCCGGACGACGTTTCGAAACATCTGGCATAAGTGATGCCATCAATTCTGGATCGCCAAACTCACGGATGGCCTTGCGGCGTCGGAAGTTTGAATATAGGTAAAAAGCTACCAATACCGGAAGCAAAAGCAGCAGGTACAAGTAAGCCGGGTCTTCAAATCTGAACATATATTACTATCCTCCTAAATAATTATTAAGGAATCTTTTTCAATAACGTGTTGCGCAGCAGCACCTCCAGCAGGATGCACAGGAAAGCCGCCAGGGCAAACCACTCATATTTCTCATCACGCTTGCTGAACTGACGAACGTTGAGCTTGGTCTTCTCCAGTTTGTCAATCTCCTGATATACCTCCTCGAGTTTCGAGTTACTGGTGGCACGGAAATAGTTGCCTTGTGTGGTGCTGGCAATTTCGCTAAGCGTCTTCTCATCAATCTCCACTGGTAGGTTCACATATTGTACGGTGCCTGCCACCTGATAAGGATAGGGAGCCATGCCGTTTGTACCCACGCCAATAGTATAAACCCTAATACCGAAGCTTTTAGCTATCTCAGCAGCTGTCAATGGGGAGATTTCGCCACGGTTGTTGGTTCCATCCGTCAGCATAATCACCACCTTCGACTTTGCCTTGCTGTCTTTCAGTCGGCTTACGGCATTAGCGATACCCATGCCTACAGCCGTACCATCTTCTATCAAACCGCAATTCACGTCCTTGATAAGATTCAAAAGCACGGAATGATCTACCGTCAGCGGGCATTGCGTAAAGCTTTCGCCAGCAAAAAGCGTGATGCCAATGTTATCGTTAGGACGACCGTTTATGAACTCAGCAGCCACTTGCTTGGCAGCCTCCAAGCGATTGGGTTTTAAATCTTCTGCCAACATACTGGTAGATACGTCTATAGCTAGCATAATGTCAATTCCTTCTATTTCACTGTTCTGCCAACTATTGGTAGTTTGTGGCCTTGCCAATACCATAATTAGCAGCGCCAGTGCCAGTATCCTAAGGATGAAAGGTGCATGGATGAGGTAGTTCTTGTAACTTTTGGGTGCATAGGTATAAACGGTGGTATCAGACACTTGCAATGAAGCATCTGACTTCTTTCTGCTGAGTACATAACCTACAATCAAGGGTATAAGCAGCAGCAATAAAAACAGATATCCACTATCAGCAAAAACCATATCCTATCCTCATGCTAAGTTGTTATACAACTCCATTCCTATATATACCAATGCGCCAATCAGGTATATCGAGATGGCAGCGATGCCTATGCCCAAGAGCACCTTAGTGCGTAAAGGGCGCTTCTCAATGATAGTGATTTCTGTAGGTGAAGGCTTGGCATTGGGGTCTTCCTCTTCCTTGGTATCGTTGATGAACTTCACTGCATTCAACAAGTTAGCATCGTTTTCGTTCATCATTGGGATAAACTTTGCAAACTTCACCAAATCGGCTGTCTTAAGCAAGTCCTTCAACTCTCGTAAAGCATCTGCATCGTCCACACGCTCCAACTTGTCGATAATCTCATCAGTTGTCATTTCCAACGCCTTGAAGCCAAAGCGCTTTTCTATGTAGGAACGCAGGGTATCGGTAAGTTGTGTGTAATACTCTTTCGAGAGTCCATGTTGCCAAACCTTCTCATTTTTGATTCGCTCAATCTCCTGCATAGCCAACTGATGAGGTGGCAACTGAGGTTCAACCTTTACTTTCCGGATGATTGGCTGGTTGTCACGTATGCGTTTGATCAGGTACAATAACAAGAAAAGTGCTGGTATCCAGAGGATGGCACAGGCGATGACACCATACCAGTCAGCCCATACAAAAGGTGGCTTCATCACGTCTTTCGGGCCAAAGAACTGATCTGGATGAAGAGTATCTACTGGCATAGAGAAAACCTTTAGTGCCAAAGGATTGGATTTATATACTTCATCCTCTACTTTAACCTCCATAGGAGGCAAGTAATACAATGCCGAGTCGAAGGAAGTGATGGTATAAACCTCCTTGACAAGCATGCGCTTGTTGTCGTTGAGGTATTGAGTGTCTGGTTTGGCCACATCTAACACCTCAACGCCCCTAACCAAGGTGTCGGGATATGCTGGAAGTATCAATCGTTTGTCAGCATCAAGAGATACTTGTAAGCTAATGTGCGCCTGTTCGCCTATCATCAGCTCCAAGGAGTCGATAGATGCCTCTACTGATACCTGAGCTATGGTTGGCAACAGACAGCCCATCATGTATGTTAATAAAACTAACAGTCTTTTCATTATTCTTATACTTAATTCCTTTGAGCGAACAAACTCATCAGGGATTTCACATAGTCTTGGTCAGTGCGTATGGATACGCTATCCACGTTGCTCTTCTGGAACACATCTGCCAAAGCAGTTTTCTGGGCTATCCACCAGTCGTGATGTGCCTTACGCACAGCCTTCGATGAGGTGTCAATCCATTGTCCCACACCTGTTTCCGCATCTTTTACACGCATCAATCCCACTGCTGGTAACTCCTCCAGTCGTCTATCATATACCTGCACAGCCACCACGTCGTGCTTTTGGTTGGCAATGGTCATGGCACCTTTGAAGTCCTTGCGGTCGATGAAGTCAGATAGGATAAATGCAGTACATCTACGTTTCATCACATTGGTAAGGTATTGCAAACCCACACCAATGTCAGTCATACGGCTCTCAGGATGGAAGTCTATTAACTCCCTGATAATATACAGGATATGTTTTCTGCCTTTCTTAGGAGGGATGAACTTCTCTATCTTATCAGAGAAAAAGATGACGCCAATCTTATCGTTGTTCTGCATGGCAGAGAAAGCCAATGTGGCTGCAATCTCAGTTACCATGTCTTTCTTCATCTGCTTGACGGTACCAAAATCCAGACTTCCGGAAACATCAACCAGCAACATCACTGTAAGTTCGCGTTCTTCTTCATACACCTTTACGTAGGGCTTGTGGAATCGTGCAGTCACATTCCAGTCGATGTCACGGATATCATCACCGTACTGATACTCGCGAACCTCAGAGAATGCCATACCCCTACCCTTGAAAGCTGAGTGATACTCACCTGCAAAGATATTGTTAGACAAGCCCTTGGTCTTGATCTCAATACGTCTGACGCGCTTTAATAATTCTGTCGTTTCCATGAGCTGAACAACTAATTATCAAGGCACTTTCACTTCATCCAGTATCATACTTACAATCTCGTCAGCAGTAAGGTTACTTGCCTCTGCCTCATAAGAAAGGCCGATGCGGTGACGCATCACGTCGTGTGCCACAGCACGTACGTCTTCTGGAATGAGATAGCCACGATGCTTGATGTAAGCATAGCTACGCGCAGCTAAAGCAAGGTTAATGGAAGCTCGAGGCGAGCCTCCAAAGCTCAACATACCTTTCAGCTTATCGAGACCATACTGCTCTGGATAGCGGGAAGCGAAAACAATGTCAAGGATGTATTGCTCAATTTTCTCATCGATATAAACCTCACGCACCAGCTTACGAGCTTCGATGATTTCATCAGCGGTCAGCACTGGCAGTACCTTTACCTTGTCTCCATTAATATTCTGACGGATAATCAGTTTCTCTTCATCCAGCTTTGGATAATCAATCACCACCTTCAGCATAAAACGATCAACCTGTGCCTCAGGCAACTGGTAAGTTCCCTCCTGCTCAATGGGGTTTTGTGTAGCCAGCACTAGGAATGGCTCTGGCAACTTGAACGTCTGACTACCAATGGTTACCTGACGCTCCTGCATAGCTTCGAGCAGGGCACTTTGCACTTTAGCAGGGGCACGGTTTATTTCATCTGCCAAAACGAAGTTGGCAAACACAGGACCTTGCTTTACTTGGAACACCTCGTCTTTTTGGCTATAAACCATCGTGCCAATTACATCGGCAGGCAATAAGTCGGGAGTAAATTGAATACGACTGTATTTTGCGTCAATCAACGATGCTAGTGTTTTGATGGCCAATGTCTTTGCCAAACCAGGTACACCTTCGAGGAGTACATGGCCGTCAGACAATAAACCAATCAACAACGATTCGATGAGGTGCTTCTGCCCCACAATCGTTTGGTTCATACCAGTAGTAAGATGAGTAATAAAAGTACTTTTGCTCTCAATCCGCTCATTCAGTTCGCGGATATTAATTGAATCTGCCATAGTTTTTCTATCAATTATTATGTTGTTTGTTTTTTATTTCTTCACAAGTTTGGGTATTCTGATAATGGTGCCTACAGGCACATTGTCTTGGTCTTTGATTACATCTTTGTTATAGCTTACAATGTAAGTATAAAGCCTGCTAACGCCATAGTATTTTCTGGCAATAGCGTTAAGTGTTTCACCTTTCTGCAAGGTATGAGTGGCTAATTCTCCATCTGTTACATAAGCAACACCTTCTTCCAACCTGGGATACCCCTCATTAGTTGTTGTTTGAGTAGCAGCAGGAGTTGTTTGAGGTGTTGGAGCAGCTTGCTCTTTAGCTGTAACGGGTGTGTCAACAGGTGTATCAGGTGTGTTTTCAGGCTGATTGACAACTGCTTGCTCAGTTACTTGTCCTGCTTGAGACATATTCTCTACAGGTTGTGTTCCTTCAGAAGATGTTTCCGTTGGTTGTACAGGATTGAGGGGCTCATGCACACGTACTGGCTTGGTTCCCTCCTGTTTGGCTATGTCTGGGTAATATAGATAGGCAACTGCACCCAAGCAGAGCATGATGACCAATACGGCAATGAACATCAAGTATGGAGTCGAGGAGCCTTCTGCCTTTTTGGAGATTTCCCGGCGTTTTTCATCTGAAATACGCAAAGCTTTGACCTCCTCCTGATGGCTCACTGGTTGGTCTCTTTTCTTGATTTCATCATCATCGAATATTGGCAATATCTTGACGGATTGTTCTTCGGCAACAGGCTCTTCTACAGCAGCTTGTTCTTTAATGATAGAGCCCTCTGCAACAGGTTCTTCAATTGAAGAAGGTTTCTCTTCTACTACAGGAGTAATATCTTCAACGATAGATTCCTCAACAACAGATTCTGGTTCTTCTGTAACAGACTCCTCCTTTACAATAGATTCCTCTGAAACAGGAACTTCCCCTTCAACAATAGGTGTCGGCTCCTCTGCAACAGGTTCTCCAGCATTTGGTTCTTCTTTTGTAGCTGGTACTTCTTCTATTTCAGAAGCAGGCTTTTCAACAACAGGTCCTGCTACCATAGGTTCCACCATCACAGAATCCTCAGTCACCACTTCTTCTGTTTCAATATCGGCATCAGTATCGCCAATCACCTCAGGAGTATCAATCTCCACGCCATCAGCCAAAACCACAGTTTCAAAAGCAGAAAACGGCTTGTTCACTACCTCTTTCAGCGAATTATCTGGAGTAAAGGAAATTTTTGAATGGCCTTGAATTTCAATTCGTTCGCCTGTGTTGACATTGATGCTTTCGCGACTATCCACATCAATAAGCTTGAAAGTACCAAGACCCTTCACTTTTACGTATTTGTCTTTTTCAAGGGCTTCTTCAATAAGCGAGAAGAAATCTTTGACAAATGATTCTGCATTTTTCTTGCTTAACCCGTGGGTTTCAGCCAGTTCTTCAGTCAGATTCTGTATGTTCAGTTTTTCGTTCATCGTTGTTTATCTCTATTTGAATTTATCTTTCAATACATTGCTTGGTCTAAACGTCAGCACCAACTTAGGAGGTACCAGCAGACGTTGCTTGGTAACGGGATTGACAGATATGCGTTCCAGCTTTTTCTTGATTTCAAAAGAACCAAAATTTTGGATTACGATACTGTCATTGTTCTGCCACTGTTCCGTCATAACCTCAACCAAACTGAGTATCATGTCAGTGGCATCTCGGGTTGTATAACCTCCCCTGCGAGACAATTCTGCTATAAATTCCTTGTTGTTCACTGGTACAATTTTCAGGTATTTCCGATTTTCCGTGTGAAATTACAGAATTCTGCTTATATATGAATAACTTTTGTCGTTAAAAATCATAAAACGCGCCCAAAAAGGTCGTAATCTTCGGCTGAAGTAATCTCAATCGTGCAAAAATCACCAATTTGAAGGGACTTTTCAGGTTTAGTAATGAGCACTTCTGGATCCACCTCAGGGGAGTCAAATTCAGTGCGTCCCACATAGTAATCAACCTCCTCTCTGTCGATCATCACCTTCAAAACCTGCTCCACTTTTGCTTGATGCAAGGTGGCGGAAATCTCTTGCTGAATAGCCATCAACTCATCCAATCTGCGTTGTTTCACCTCAGGTGAAATGTCGTCTTTGTAATGCTGAGCAGAATAGGTGCCTTCCTCCTCTGAGTAAGCAAAAGCTCCCATTCTATCGAATTTCATATCGCGTACAAACTGTTTGAGCTCCTCAAAATCAGCCTCTGTTTCGCCTGGATGTCCCACCATAAGGGTGGTACGGATGTGTATCCCTGGCACCTCACGACGCATGGTTTCAATCAGTTGGTAAGTATCTGCTTTGGTAACATGTCGATGCATCAGCTCCAACATATGATCGCTGATGTGTTGCAAAGCTATATCCATATACTTACAAATGTTGGGATGTTTACGCATCACTTCCAACAGCTCCAATGGGAAATGCGATGGGTAAGCATAATGGAGCCTGATCCACTCTACGCCAGGAACTTGGGCAATCTTGTCGATTAGCTCGGCTATCATCTGCTTCTGATAGAGATCGATGCCATAATATGTGAGTTCCTGGGCTATGACCTGAAACTCTTTTACACCTTGCTCAACCAAATTCTTCACCTCTGCCAGGATGTCTTCCATAGGGCGAGAGTGATGCGGTCCCGTGATGATGGGAATAGCACAATATGAGCAATGCCTGTCGCATCCCTCGGAAATCTTCAGGTAAGCATAATGCTTGGGTGTAGTAAGCATGCGTTCTCCACAATGCTCTAAGTTAGTGGCATAGCCCAAATCTTGTATTAGGGAAGGCCAATCGAACTTGCCATAAAACTTATCTACCTCTGGTATCTCTTGTTGTAGTTCTTCTCTATATCTTTGTGACAGACAACCCATCACATAGAGCTTAGAAAGTCTGCCCTCTTGCTTGGCCTGTACAAAGTCAAGTATCATATTGATAGACTCCTCTTTGGCATCACCAATGAAACCACAGGTATTGATGACTGCAATCTTAGCATTAGGTTTTTCTGGTTCGTGCTTGGGATTAAAGCCAGCAGCACGGAGCATACCCATCAGTCGTTCAGAATCCACCAGGTTCTTCGAGCAACCTAAGGTAATGATGTCGATGTCTTTCCTTCTCATTTTGCTCCACCAAACAGAGAATCAACGAATTCGTCCCTGCGGAACACCTGCAAGTCTTCCATGCCTTCACCTAAACCAATGTATTTCACTGGAATCTTAAACTGGTCGGAAATGCCTATCACCACACCTCCCTTGGCTGTGCCGTCGAGCTTTGTTACCGCCATAGTATTCACCTCGGTAGCCTTGGTAAACTGTTTGGCTTGCTCAAAGGCATTCTGTCCTGTAGAACCATCAAGCACCAGCAGAACCTCCTGTGGCGCATCTGGCACCACCTTCTTCATCACATTCTTGATTTTGGTGAGCTCATTCATCAAGCCAATTTTATTGTGCAAACGGCCTGCTGTATCAATAATCACCACATCGGCATCATTTGAAACGGCTGAGCTCAAGGTGTCGTAAGCCACTGATGCTGGATCAGATCCCATTTGCTGTTTGATAACAGGTACCCCTACCCGTTCGCCCCAAATCTGCAACTGCTCAATGGCTGCAGCTCTAAAGGTATCAGCGGCACCCAGATAGACTTTCTTGCCTGCTTTCTTGAATTGGTAGGCAATCTTGCCGATAGTGGTAGTCTTACCTACTCCATTCACACCCACCACCATAATGACGTAGGGCTTAGATTTCAAAGGTGCCTCGAAATCATCCACATCATCAGTGTTGTTTTCAATCAGCAGGGCTGAAATTTCCGATCTCAGGATGCCGTTGAGCTCTGAGGTATTCATATATTTGTCTTGCGCCACCCGTTGTTCAATGCGCTCAATGATTTTCAGGGTAGTCTCTACACCCACATCGGAAGTTATGAGTACCTCCTCTAAGTTATCGAGCACCTCGTCATCTACTTTCGACTTGCCAGCCACAGCACGTGCAATCTTGCCAAACACGCTTTCCTTAGTCTTTTGCAAGCCTTTGTCTAACGTCTCTTTCTTTTCCTTTGAGAATAATCCGAAAAATCCCATAGCTATAATCTTTATTGCTCTGCAAAGATAACACTTTTTGTGTACATAAACAAAAAAAAACTCCCAAGCTGTAATCAGCAAGGGAGTCTTTTTATTCTTATTCTGTTGTGAAGAAGATTCTTATCTTATTTCTTGAAGAAATCCTGAACCTTCTCATTCAGTACCATCTGCTCATCAAAGATGTAAGCACCAGTCTTAGGAGACTTCACCATCTTGATCACCTTGGAATATGCGCGACCCTCTTTAGAGCCTGTCTGCAATGTAGCGACTGTTTTCTTTGCCATGGTATAATAGTTTATTTAATTTCTTTATGAACTGTCATTCTCTTGAGGATAGGATTGTACTTCTTCAGCTCCAGTCTCTCAGGAGTATTCTTCTTATTCTTGGTAGTGATGTAACGAGAAGTGCCGGGCAGACCGCTGTCCTTCATCTCAGTGCATTCAAGAATAACCTGCACTCTATCGCCTTTTGATTTCTTTGCCATAACTTCTTTTCTCCTTTAATAATTAACCAATCACTTTAATTGACTTCCAATCGCAATAGCCCTTCTCAACAGCCTGCTTCAAAGCAGCGTCCAGACCCAACTTATTGATTGTTCTCAAACCGTTAGCACTCAGCTTCAGGCTAATCCAGCAGTCCTGCTCTACATAGTAGAACTTCTTCGTAAACAAGTTCACATCAAATGATCTCTTAGTTCTTCTCTTTGAGTGTGATACGTTGTTGCCAATCATGGCTTTCTTTCCTGTAATTTGACAAATCTTTGACATGTTTATCTTATCTTTTTAATTATCAATTTTTGATGGTTTCACCAAACAGGCTGCAAAGTAACTACTTTTTTTCTTATCCACCAAGTTTTTAGGCAAATAATTCTCTTTTTTCTATCATTTTTTATTTTTTCAAGATTTCAGAGAGCATTTTCAAGGCATTTTGGATAGCTCTTTCTATATTCTTGCGCCTTCCTTCATCACCTTCTTGTTTCATAGTGACAATCCTATCGCCCCAAGCAGCAGCAATCCAGATGGTGCCAACAGGTTTGCCGGGTTCTTCGCCACCAGGTCCTGCAATGCCTGTAGTTGCCATCGAACAATCCGTTTTCAGCGATTTCATCGCACCTTTTGCCATCTCCACCACCGTCTCCTCACTCACCACACCATATTTATATATAGTGCCAGCATCCACACCCAGCAAATCCTCTTTCACATCATTCTGATAGGCCACAACGCCCCCTCTCACGTATGCCGAGCTTCCTGCTACCGAGGTCAATCTGGCAGCAATGCCCCCACCCGTGCAACTCTCAGCCGTTGAAACAGTCAGTCCTTTCTCAATCAACTGCTTTCCAATTATCCTTTGAATACTTTCCATACTCTTATTGTTTTCTAATCATCATCTTCCATTCTGCTAATACGCTTAGTTTCTTTTCGAGCCTCTCTCCAACGAGGGAAATACTGATCCATCAGTTGGTGGAAGTGTTCATTATGACTTGGCTCTATCAGGTGGCAAAGTTCATGCACCACCACATGCTCCACACACCACTCTGGTAAAAGCAAGAGATAAGCAGAGAAGCAGATAACCTTCTCTTTTACTTTACACATACCCCATCTGGATATCATCGGCTTGTAATACACTATGGATGGTTTCACTCCCATCACTTTGGAATGTTTTTCCACCAAAGGTTCAATCAGTGCCTTCAACCTGTTGTAGGCATCATCTACCTGAGCATCAGTCTCCAACGGCAATTTACTGAAAAACTCAGCCCGCTGCTTTTGCCTATCAAGAGTCTTTTTCCTGGCCTCTGTAATCCAATTTTTATGCTCCTCAATAAACTTCAACACTTCTTCTTTCGGCATCCTTATAGGTGCCGAAACATGCACATCTCCGTTCTTTACAATGCGCATTGAAAGCCTGCTCGTTCTTCTGTATGTTATCTGTATAGCCATATCTTTTCCTGCCTACAAAGATATTCAATTTTCGCTTTCTATGAGCAGATAATTGAAAAAGGTTTTTATTCATATCCATACAAACCAAACTCTAATGCCACATACCTCAACCATAATAATATAGAACGTCATCATACTTTCAAAAAACACTAAACCTACAGTTTCTTCTTATGTCTTGAGTTGTAAGCTATTAAATATCATTATAATTCTCTAGAAAATATTGGGGTTTACTTAACTAAATGACTCGCTTGTGGCTAGTTCTTAAATTATCTAGAGAATTTGAATATGGATGAGAAGCTGAGATTTTCATTACAGACTTACCCTTGAATAAGCAGGGGCATCAATGGGACAAAAGTCTTTGTCTTGATATTTGTAATAGCCTGTGATGGCAATCATGGCCGCATTATCGGTGGTATAACTGAATTTAGGGATGAAGATTTTCCAACCGAAACGCTTGGCATAATCGTGAAAAGCATTGCGCAAACCTGTGTTTGCCGATACCCCACCCGCTAAAGCTACTTCCTTGATCTTGTATTGCTTAGCAGCTTTGCGAAGCTTATCCATCAGGATATCCACGATGGTGGCCTCCAAAGATGCGGCTAAATCCTCCTTATGATGTTCAATGAAATCAGGATCATCCTTCAACCATTCTTTCAGAGAATATAGGAAAGATGTCTTCAAACCACTGAAGCTATAATCCAAATCTGGGATGTGTGGCTTGCTGAAAGTGAATGCCTTAGGATTGCCTTGACGAGCCAGACGGTCGATGATGGGACCACCAGGATAGCCCAAACCCATCACCTTGGAACATTTATCGATGGCCTCGCCAGCAGCATCATCGATGGTCTGACCCAAAATCTCCATATCATTGTAGGCTTTTACCAATACAATCTGTGAGTTTCCTCCAGAAACCAACAAGCAGAGGAAAGGGAATTGGGGTTGCTCATTATCCTCTCCTTCCACTTTAATAAAATTAGCCAATACATGACCTGTCAGGTGGTTAACATCAATCAATGGGATGCGAAGAGAACATGCCAATCCTTTGGCGAATGACACACCTACCAATAGAGAGCCCATCAAGCCAGGACCACGGGTAAAGGCAACAGCACTCAACTCCTCCTTGCTCACCCCTGCCCTTTTCAATGCCTCATGTACCACTGGAACTATATTTTGCTGATGCGCCCTGGATGCCAACTCAGGCACCACCCCTCCGTAAGCCTCGTGAACAGCCTGACTTGCCACCACGTTGGAAAGCAGGTATCCATCTTTGATAATAGCTGCAGATGTGTCGTCGCACGATGATTCTATGCCTAAAATAATTGTACTCATAGCTAAAATTACGTTTTTGCGCCACAAAATTAGTGATAAAGTAGCAATCATTTCATTAAAATGAGTAATTTTGTTCGGAAAAACAGTAAAAAGCATCTGAAAGTACTGAAAAGAGTCATACAGATAGTTGTCATTAGCATCTTGGCATGCTACATAGGCATCATTCTCGCGTTGAACATTCCCGCTGTACAACGTGCAGTTTCTGGTTTGGCATCAGATGAACTCTCTAAACTGTTAGGCTCACGCGTAAGCATTGGCAATATCAACCTGGGCTTCTTGAATCGTATTATATTGGAAGATGTCAGATTAGACGACGAACAAGGCAATGAAATGCTTTCAGTGGCCAGGGTATCAGCTGCATACGACATAGCCCCCATATTTGATGGCAAGATAGATATCAGCAGTGCCCAATTGTTTGGCTTCAATGCCCGATTGAGTCAAGACTCCATAGGGGCTAAGCCTAATTTTCAGTTCATCATCGACGCTCTATCTTCCGATAGCGAAGAGCCCTCACGTATAGACTTACGTATCAACTCCTTGCTGGTAAGAAGAGGTAATGTAAAGTACGACATACTTTCAGAGGAAGAGAAGCCTGGCGTCTTCAATGTCAACCACTTACAATTGAAAAACATTCGAGCCAATATGTCGCTCAAGGCATTGCGCAATGACACCTTGAACGCATCTATTAGGCAGATGAGCATGGAGGAAGAAAACTCCGGGTTTGCTCTTACCAACCTGGATTTCAGGATTATCAGTAACAACCAGCATACCACCATTGACAACTTTGACATCCAGTTCCCCCACACTACTTTGTTGATGGACACCATCCATGTAGATTACGACAGCTATGATGCTCTAAACAATTTTGCCGATAATGCCCGCTTCTCTTTCCATCTCAAACCTTCAGACATAACCCTGCAAGATGTGGCAGCTTTTGTGCCTAACCTCAAGTCGTTCAGGGACAAAATCATGGTAGAACTGAAGGCAGAAGGCACCATGAACGACCTGCATCTTCCCATCCTAAATATCAACGGAAATCATATACGCATCAATGGAAATGCTGATATACAAGGCATTGCCAATCCAATGCAAGCCTCAGTGAGAGGCCAGTTGAGTGACGTTTATGCCGACCCGGACGGTGTGGCTTTCCTGATGCGCAATCTTTCTAATAATTTCGAAGAGGTACCATCTGTCGTCAATAATTTAGGTAGCATCCATTTCAATGGCAACATCTCTGGTCCTGTCAGCCGATTGGTAACACATGGCAGATTGATTACTGACTTGGGCTCTTTCCAAGGTAATATGCTGTTGAGGTCGGACAATGAAAAAGGTACATTCGGTTATGAAGGAGATCTGGAAACAGAAGGGTTCTCGTTGGGTAGCTTGTTGGATAACAAGGATTTGGGAGATATATCCTTCAGCTTGGAGTTGGATGGAAACCATCCCAAAGAAGGCTATCCGCAAATAGTCATCAAGGGTGTGGTAGATTCACTCTCCTATAGCAATTATACCTATCACAACATCACCTTGGATGGTGAATATCAGCAAGGTGGATATAACGGAACTATCCTCTTGGATGATGCCAATGCCTATATCAAGATGGTGGGCACGATGAATATGCTTTCTCGCATACCTGTCTTTAATTTTAATGCCAACATAGAGCATTTCCGCCCTACTCCTTTACATCTTACAGATAATTACAAAGACACTGAGTTCTCGCTGAATATTCAAGCCGATTTTACAGGTAGCTCTATAGATGACATGATTGGTGAGCTGAATATCAACGATATGCGTTATAACACTCCAGAACGAAACCATCGTTTGGACAACTTCAAGGTGGCAGCAGTGAAGCAAGATAATGGGGGTAAACGACTCACATTTACATCGAACTTCTTGCAAGGCAATATTGAGGGAGATTATTCTTATCGTACCTTGCCTAATAGTGTGATGAGCGTCATCGACCGCTATGTGCCCTCTTTATTCAAAACATCAAAAAGCAGGAAAGAAGCTGAAAACAACTTCTCATTCGACCTGAGACTGAACAATACGGAGTTTATCTCGGCGTTGTTGCAGATTCCACTTACCGTTTATACTCCTTCTACACTTAAGGGGTTCTTCAATGACAAAGAGCGAAAGATGCGCATTGAGGGCTATTTCCCAAGGTTTATGTATGATGATAAGTTCCTGGAATCTGGTATGTTATTAGCGGAAACACCATCAGATCAATTCCACATAACAGCCCGAGTAAGCGATCGTGATGTGGAGGATGATATGAATTATGTGGCTGACATCTCTGCTCGTAATGACAGTGTGTTTGCCTTGATGAATTGGGGTAACAAGGGAGAGCATACCTATAGCGGAAAGCTCTCTACATTAGTAAGTTTCCTGCAACCAGAAGCCCAAGACGAAGCTCTTTCAAAGGATTTGTCGCCTCTGAAGGCCAAGATTGACATCAATCCTTCTGATGTCATCATCAATGACACCCTTTGGAACATTCATCGTTCTCAGGTGCTGGTGGAAGGCAAGCGTTTCCATGTGAATGATTTTCTGGTTACCCAAGCCGACAATAGGTACTTGAAGGTTAATGGGGACATCTCTGAATCTCCTGAAGATACGGTGTTTATTGATATGAACGACATGCAGCTTACTTATGTGTTCGAGATAGCCGACTTAGGTGTATCGTTTGATGGCGATGCTACAGGAAAGTCGTATGCTGTTGGCGTACTGAAAGAACCGTTCCTTTATTCCGATCTTGACATACAAGATTTTGGTACTGAAGGCTATCGCATTGGAGACATGAAATTCCATGGCGAATGGCACCACGAGAAAGAAGGCTTGTGGGTAAAGGCAGACATTCACGAAGACACCATTGCCCATACACATGTGGATGGTTACATCTACCCCATCAAGCCTACTTCTTCGCTTGATTTGCAAGTGGATGCGCAAGGAACAAACCTTAGATTCCTCCAATATTTCCTCGATGGCGTGACACCTGATTTTAATGGACGTGTATGGGGAGACATCCATTTCTTTGGCAAGTTCAAGGCTTTGAATGTAGAGGCAGAAAACAAAGTAGCAGCACAGGCGAGCATCAAGATAGGTATGCTGAACACCGATTTTGTGTTGCGTGACAGCATTCGTGTGCGTCAGGATGGTATCACCTTCACCAATAGCCACATGACCGATCATAGTGGCGAGCATGAAGGCCGACTGAATGGTCAAATCTTGTGGAGAAACTTCTCGGATGTGCGATATGACCTCAGGTTCGATATCAATAACATGCTGGTGCTCAACACGCAACAATCCGTGGAATACCCATTCTATGGTGTGGTTTATGGCACAGGCAATGCACATATTTATGGAGATGATGACAATGGCATGAGGATAGATGCTGCCATCAGCACCAATCGAAACACCACCTTCAACTTTATCAAGGATGGTGTTACAACGGCCTCTGGCAATCAGTTTGTTACATTCAACGACAAGACCCCACGACGTGCCATTCTTGACTCTATTCCACTTACTGATTTTGAGATGGTGAAGCGCAGAGAGTTAGAGGAAGAGGACTCTCATATCATGGACACTTACCTGAATATCTTGGCAGATGTGACACCTGATGCCACCTTCCGCATCATTATGGATCCGATTGTAGGTGACAACATCACCTTTACGGGTTCGGGAAGCTTGCGAGCCAACTATTATAATAAAGGTGCATTCAACATGTTTGGCACTTATACCATGGACAAGGGAGTGTATAAGCTTAGCATGCAGGAGATTATCCGCAAGGATTTGCAATTACAGGAAGGTAGTACACTGACATTCAATGGCGACCCTCTTGATGCCCAACTGGATTGGCATGCCAAATATACGGTTAATTCTGCATCTTTAAACGACTTGATACCTAATGCCAGCTCATTTGTCAACCAAACCTCCGTGAAGGTAAACTGTCTGCTGGATATTACGGGTAATATGACGCAACCAGAACTGTCTTTGGGTCTGGAATTGCCTCAGGAAAGCGATGAGGTGCAATCGTTGGTGCAGAACTATATCCCTACAGAAGAACAAATGAACATGCAGATACTCTATCTGTTGAGCATCGGTAAGTTCTATACGCCTGATTATGTAAGGGTATCGCAGAACTCCAATGTGATGAGTAGTGTGGTATCCTCTACCCTTTCTGGTCAATTGAACAATGCCCTTTCTAACGTAATCAATAGCAATAACTGGAACTTTGGAACCAACCTTAGTACGGGTCAGAATGGATGGAACGATTGGGAGGTTGAAGGCATCCTTTCAGGTCAGTTGTTGAATAATCGCTTGTTGTTAAACGGCAACTTTGGTTATCGTGAGAATCGCATGTCGAACACCAACTTCGTGGGCGATTTCGATGCTCAGCTGTTGCTTAACCAATCGGGTAATATCCGTTTGAAGGCCTATAACCAAACAAACGACCGTTATTTTGTACGTACTAATCCTACTACACAAGGCTTTGGCATCATCTTCAAGAAAGATTTCAATAACTGGAATGAGTTGTTCTTCTGGCGAAGCAAGAAGAAAAAAACAGCAGCAGAAACTCCTGCAGAAGAGCAAACCACGAATCAAGATACAGGCTTTGTGAGATTTAGAGAGAAAAATGAATAACAATTTAAATAAAGTGATTATGAAAAAGATGTTTTTTGCAGCAGCAATGCTGACAGCCTTGTTTACCTCATGTGATGGTGGCAAGGAGGTTCTGTTCAACGGACAGAATCTGGATGGTTGGGTGCTCTTTGTGGATCCCACAACCGATGTAAAGGCTGAGGACGTATTCTCAGTGAAGGATGGTGTCATCAGTGTAACTGGTATGCCTTATGGTTATATGCGTACTGCTAAGAAGTATGCTGACTATGTGGCACATGCTGAGTTCCGATGGACAGACGGTAAGGGCTCTAATAGTGGTTTCTTCCAGCGTGTTCAGGAAGGTGACAAGATTTTCCCAACTGATGTAGAGGTACAGCTCAAAGTCGGCTATATTGGCGATCTGATGGGTAGCGTTGCCAACAAAGTAGAAGCTCCAGGAGGACCTCAACGCGTACTTCGTTTACAAGAGGAAGGTTTGGAGAGTCCTGTTGGCGAATGGAATATTATGGAAGTAAAAGCAGAAGGCACACACCTCACCGTTACCCTGAACGGTAAGGTAGTAAACGAAGCCGAAACCGACCTCACCGAAGGTTTTATCGGTCTGCAAAGCGAAGGTGGCCCATTGGAGTTCAAGAACGTATGGGTAAAGGAAATCAAACCAGCTGCTGGCGCCCCTGCTCCTGAGGTAATTCCTTCACAGTTTGCATTGTTCAATGGCAGAAACTTGAATGGTTGGACTCTCTTCACTGACCCATCAAGCGATGTAAAGCCTGAAGAAGTATTCACCGTAAAAGATGGTTTTATCAATGTTTCAGGCAATCCTTTCGGCTATATGCGTACTAACCGTCAATTTGACAACTATCGTCTTCATGTGGAATGGCGTTGGGTGGACGACAAGGCCACCAAGAATAGTGGATGCTTCCAACGTGTACAACCTGGCGATAAGGTTTGGCCTGCAGGTGCAGAGTGCCAATTGGCTGATGGCAATGCCGGAATGGTAGTAGGATTAGGAGGTTACAAGATTGAAGGGGCTTTCCAGAATGGAGAATTTGGAATCAAACCTCGCATAGCCGAGAAGCCATCAGAGAAGCCATTTGGCGAGTGGAACGAAGCTGACATCGAGTGTGTTGGTAAGCACATGGTCTTCAAGATCAACGGTGTTGTACAAAATGAAGCTGATGGAGAGTTCGAACGTGGTTACATTGCACTCCAGAGCGAAGGTGGGCCTTTGCAGTTCAGGAATGTCACCATTTTGGAATTAAAGTAAAAAAAACTTGGCTAAAATTTTTATGTTTCAAAAAAAACGTTTAAATTTGAAGCGTTTAAAACAATCCTATTATTAACCTTTTTAAAAATAGTTCCTACTATGGCTTACAAGATTATTGACATCGAGGGTATTGGAGAAGTTTACGCTCCTAAGCTGATTGAAGCTGGTATCATTACCCCTAAAGAGTTGTTAGACAAGTGTGCTACTCCAGCAGGTCGTAAGGCTTTGGCTGAAGAAACTGGCATTAGTGAGAAACTGATCCTGACATGGACTAACCATGCAGACTTGATGCGTATCAAGGGCATTGGTCCTCAGTTCTCAGATTTGTTGGAAGCTGCTGGTGTTGATACTGTGAAGGAACTCAGAAACCGTAATGCTGAGAACCTGGCTGCAAAGATTTTGGAGGTCAACGAAGAGAAGCACCTCGTACGTCGAGTTCCCGTGCTGAAGGAAGTTGTAAAGATGATCAACCAGGCAAAGGAACTGCCTCCTGTGATGACTTACTAATCAGTTATTCACATGAGAGAAAAATGAGAGGTCGGATTTTCCGACCTCTCTCTTTATCTGTCAAAAAGCAGAAGATATGAGTCCCTACTTTTTCTCTTTCAGCACCTGATATTCAGTTCATTCAGAATCTTACGCATCGCCTCAAACGTGGTAATTCTGGTAGGCACCAAAGGCAAGCGAAGCTTATTCTCAATCATACCCATAGCATGCAGCATCGCCTTCACACCTGCGGGGTTGCCATCCACGAACAAGAGCTTGAACAATTCTGTAAACTTATGGTGAATGGTCAATGCATTGGCATAGTCGCCTTGCAAACCCAAACGAACCATCCTGCCAAATTCACGAGGAAAGGCATTGCCAATCACAGAGATAACACCCACAGCTCCCATCGTAATCAACGGATAAGTGATACCATCGTCACCAGAAATCACATTGAAACCTTCAGGACGGTTCTTGATGATATCATCAATCTGCGTCATATTGCCAGATGCCTCCTTCACGGCAATCACATTCTTGAAATCACGGGCTATACGGAGTGTAGTCTCCGCCGTCATATTCGTACCCGTTCTACCAGGCACATTATACAATACCAAAGGCAAATCGGTAGATTCAGAGATAGCCCTATAATGTTGATACAAACCCTCTTGCGAAGGTTTGTTGTAATAGGGCACCACTGAGAGGATAGCATCTACACCATTATAATTGCCATTCTTCAAAGCATCTGTTACACCTCGGGTATTGTTACCACCCACACCTAAAAGAATAGGCACTTTGCCATTTACTCGCTCTATGACGGTATCTTTTACCTTTTCTTTCTCATATTCTGTTAATGTAGGAGTTTCTGCCGTGGTGCCAAGCACACAGAGGAAGTCAACATTGTTCAGAACCAAGTAGTCAACCATACGCAACAAAGCAGTATAGTCAACGCTGTCATCCTGCTTGAAAGGCGTTATCAAAGCCACGCCCAATCCTCTTAATGTAGTTTGTATCATACAAAAATCTTTTAATTCGTTTGCAAAGGTAGTAAATTCTTGCAAATTATAATAGCATTTGCAGAAATTCCTCTTCATTTATTATGCGGATACCCAGTTTATGGGCTTTCTCCAACTTGGCCGGACCCATATTTTCACCTGCCAGTACAAAACTGGTCTTTGACGATATGCTTCCCACATTTTTACCTCCATGCTGTTCAATCATCTCCTTGTACTCTTCACGAGAGTGATGATTGAATACGCCACTGATTACGATTGACAACCCTGCCAACTTATTTGACTTCTCACTTTCATCCTCCTCTTCACGAGCCATTTGTAAGCCTGCTTCCTTCAGTCTTTCAACCAGTTCGCGATTTGCAGGCAATGAAAAATAGGTAACCACGCTTTGTGCTATCTTCTCGCCAATCTCGTCCACATCCATCAGTTGTTCCAAAGAGGCATTCTCCAAAGCCTCAATGTTGCCAAATGCCTTTGCCAATTTCTTGGCAGCTGTCTCACCTACAAAGCGGATACCTAAAGCAAAGAGTACACGTTCAAAAGGAACCTGCTTACTATCGGCTATTCCATGTACAATACGAATGGCAGACTTATCTCCCATACGATCTAATCCTCTGATATCTATGGCTTTCAGTGTATATAGATCGGCTATGTTCTTCACCAATCCTATCTGATAGAAAGCATCTACCGTTTCAGGTCCTAAACCGTCTATTGCCATTGCCTTACGACTGATGAAATGCTCAATCTTACCCTTGATCTGTGGTGCACAACCCACGTCATTCGGACAATAATGGGCTGCTTCCCCCTCAAAACGTACCAGTGGAGTTCCGCATTCTGGACATCTTGTGATGAACTTTACCTTGTCGCCCAACATAAAGCCTCGAGAATCCAAATCAACGCCTGTTATTTTGGGAATGATTTCCCCACCCTTTTCCACATACACCATATCGCCAATATGCAGGTCAAGACCCTCTATGATATCGGCATTGTGCAAAGAGGCACGTTTTACGATGGTACCAGAAAGTTGAACAGGATCCAGATTAGCGACAGGGGTAATGACACCCGTTCTGCCCACTTGGAAAGAAACCTGATTCAACCTCGTCAATGCCCTTTCAGCTTGGAACTTATAAGCTATAGCCCAACGTGGTGATTTGGCAGTATATCCCAGATGTCTTTGTTGTCTGAGGCTATTTACTTTCAATACGGCTCCATCAGTGGCAACAGGCAGATTCTTTCGTTCGGTATCCCAATAATCCAAGAAGGCAAACACCTCCTCCAAAGTCTTCACCTTGCGCATGTGTTCAGAAACTTTGAATCCCCACGAAGCTGCTTTCTGCATATTCTCGTAATGCCCTTCACAAGGTACCTGCTCCCCTAATAAATAATATAGGTATGCATCAAGTTTGCGAGATGCTACAATTGACGAGTTCTGTAATTTCAACGTACCCGATGCTGCATTGCGCGGATTGGCAAACAAAGGCTCTTCCCTTGCCTCACGCTCTCGGTTTAGTTCCTCAAACACCATCCAGGGCATCAATATCTCGCCCCTGATTTCAAAGCGTTGCGGATAGTCTCCATGCAACACCAAGGGGATTGTACGGATGGTCTTCACATTATCAGTCACATCATCGCCTTTCTCCCCGTCACCTCTTGTAACCGCCTGTATCAGTTTGCCATCCTCATAGACAAGCGAGATGGATGTACCATCGAATTTCAGTTCACAACAAATCTCAAACTCCTCACCTCCCAACAATTCCTGCACACGATTATAGAAATCTGTCACCTCAGTTTTTGAATATGTATTACCCAGTGAAAGCATGGGATATTGATGATAAACCTGCTTGAAATCCTTGCTCAAGTCACTGCCAACACGCATGGTTGGCGAGTTGGGGTCTTCCATCTCAGGATGCAACTTTTCCAAGTCCTGAAGCATACGCATCTTGTCGTCAAACTCCTTGTCGCTGATTTCAGGGGCATTCAGCACATAATAATTGTAATTATGCTTGTGCAATTCCTCTCGCAAAGCCAATATTTGTTCTTGTTCAGTCATAAATTCATCTAATTAATAATGCAAATATACACTTTTCGTACGAATTATCAGAAAACATTTGCACATAAAAATACACTTTGTTAATTTTGGGGCGAATTTACAATTAATAATGTACATTTGAAAATGAAAAAGCAAATTTTAATGGCATCTGTTGCAGCCTTGATGTTGGCAGGATGCACAAGTGAAAAGACCTCTACCAATCCGTTCTTTGCGGATAAATATGGTACAGAGTATGAAATTCCGCCTTTCAGTGAGATTACGACCGCACAGATACGTGAGGCCATGCTCAAAGGCTTTGAGGAAGAGAAGAAAGAGATTGCGGCAATTGCAAACAATGCAGAGGCTCCTACTTTCGAGAACACTATTTTGGCTATGGACAATGCAGGTGAATTGCTTTCAAGGGTAAGAAACGTGTTTGGTCCGTTGTCAAGCAGCAACTCCACGCAGGAGTATCGCGACTTGGAGAGGGAGATTTCTCCTCTCAGCTCAGAGTTGAGCAGCATGATCTATATGAACGACAAGTTGTTCCAACGTGTGAAGCAGGTTTACGATAACCAGGGTTCTCAGAACTATACCAAGGAGCAGCTGAAACTCATTGAGAACAACTACAAGCGTTTTGTCCGCAATGGTGCTTTGCTCAGCGAGGCCGACAAAAAGAAACTGGCTGATTTGAACAAGGAAATTTCCATGGCTCAGTTGGAGTTCGAGCAGAATCTGTTGCATGAAACCAACAACACTTTCGTAACCGTTGACAAGTTGGAAGACCTCGATGGCCTACCACAGGAGAACATTGACCGGGCAGCTGAAATGGCGAAGAAGAATGGCCAAGAGGGCAAGTGGATGTTCAACATGCAACGTGCCAGCTGCAACCCAGTAATATACTTCGCTAAAAACCGTGACCTCCGCAAGAAGGTATATGACGCTTACTACAACCGTGGAAATCAGGGCAATGAGTGGGACAATAACGAAGTATCTAAGAAAATTATCCAGCTGCGCCTCGAGAAAGCCAAGCTCATGGGCTATGAAGATTATGCTTCTTATGCACTTGATGACCGTATGGCTAAGACCAGCGAGAATGTATATAACTTGCTCGACCAGATTTGGGAACCAGCTGTTAAGAAAGCTCAGGAAGAGCTGAAAGACATCCGCGCAGAGATCAAGAAGGAAGGTAAGAACTTTGAACCAGAAGGCTGGGACTATATGTATTACCTTGAGAAAGCTAAGAAAGCTAAGTTCGATATTGACGACGATGCCGTTCGTCCATATCTGGAGGTTTACAATGTTCAGCAAGGTATTTTCTATGTAGCTAACAAACTCTATGGTTTGACCTTCACAGAGCGCACCGATCTGCCTAAGTATCAGGATGACACCAAGGTGTTTGAGGTACGTGATAAGGATGGCTCTCTGTTGGCTTTGTTCTATAGCGACTACTTCCCTCGTGATGGAAAGGGCGCAGGAGCATGGTGTACCAGTTTCCGTGGTTCTTACTACAAGGATGGAGAGCGTGTAATTCCTATCGTAGTGAATTGCGCAAGTCTCACCCCTCCAAGTGCTAACACCCCTGCTTTGCAGAATATAACCAACATCACTACCGAGTTCCATGAGTTTGGTCATGCCTTGCATTCATTTATGCGTAACACCCAATATCGTGGTGCAGGTGGTGTGGAACGTGATTTCGTTGAGGTTCCTTCACAGATCAACGAACACTGGGCACTTGAGCCTGAGATTCTGAATGTGTATGCTAAGCATTACCAGACAGGTGAGGTGATTCCTATGGACTTGGTGAAGAAGATTCAGGACAGCGAGAAGTATGGCCAAGGCTTCGCTACAGTAGAGCTCGTAGCTGCTTCATTGGTAGATATGGATCTGCATGTACTCAAGGAGATTCCTGCTAACTTCAACGTGATGGAGTTTGAGCAGCAGAAGCTCAATGAGCGTGGCATCCCACGTCAAATCTTCCCTCGCTACCGTGTAACCAACTTCTCTCACACCATGGGTGGTGG
The DNA here is from genome assembly GCA_017534535.1 of Bacteroidaceae bacterium. Classification (GTDB taxonomy): domain Bacteria; phylum Bacteroidota; class Bacteroidia; order Bacteroidales; family Bacteroidaceae; genus Bacteroides. Next base: position 24,322 of record JAFXVZ010000039.1, read on the forward strand.
CTATACCGCTGGCTATTATAGCTATCTGTGGGCAGAGGTTTATGAGTGCGATGCTTTCCAGGCATACAAGGAGGCTGGCAATGTGCTCGATAGCAGCATCGCTCAGCGTTTCCGTGACTACATTTTAGCTCCTGGTGGCATAGACGATGGTATGACCATGTATCGCAATTTCCGTGGTCGTGATCCAAAGATTGACGGTCTGCTGGAGAACCGTGGCTTGAAATAAAGCTATCCTACCCTATAACAATAACGGGGCTTACTGAGATCAGTAAGCCCCGTTATTTGCTAAATACTTCTATATCGCTTATTATTCCACATAATATGCCCTATTCGCTGGAATTTCCGTTCCTGAGAACACGAAGAAGCCTAAGTTGCCATCGGTATCTGCGCTCAATACATAGACAGACTTACCACTCTCTACTGAGAGAGAAGAGACTGGAGTGGATGAAGCTTTACCTTGCAGAAAGTTACCTGTCACTGTAATATCGATATTCGTTGCACTCAGCGTCAAAGTGATGCTACTTTCAGTCAGATCCCCGTCGCTCATCACCACCACAGCTTCACCAGCCGGAATGACAGTTCCGTCAGTTCCTACCATATACAGCGACTTGTCACTCTTCATGTAGAACGCTTGTGCTCCTTCTGGCAACTGATAAGCAGTCGTGGCATAGAACGTACCCCAATACTTAGTTACTCCGTTCAAGGAGGCTCGGTTAAGAGTGAGCTGCATATCAGATAATTTAAAGGTTGCACTAATTGTTACATCAGCAGCAGGCATGGTGAAAGAATAAACGTTTTCTACTGCTTCAATTTCAACCACATGGTCTTCGCCATCATTATAGCTATAGCTGACAGAAGCAATCTGATAATCTGATACTGGCGTAACGGTCAGCGTAATCTTATCTCCCAACACAGCCGTCGTAGCGCTTTTGTCGTTCACCTTAAATTCTAAGGTTCCATTTATAATAGTAGCATCTGTTTTCACATTGTAAGGCTGCAACAGTGCGGCTTCGCCATCTACCGTACCCAAGCGTAAGGATGTGTTGTCGGTAACAAAGTTCGACACATTGCCGTTGCCCTGCAGGCCACTGGTGAACACGCCGTTTCCGTACTTTGTCACGCCAATCGTCTTCGAGCCGGTGAGCTTGCCAATCAATTTAATAAATGTACCTTCACTAAGATACAGGTTCTTCTCCGCTCTCGTAGTATTATGGGTCACCGTCGCGTTATTCGTGATTTTCACGGTTCCGCTCACATAAAGCATACCGTCGGTTTCCACATAAACACCGCCGCCCACTTTGTCGGAACTGATACTGTTCTCCGTCACGGTAACGTCAGTCAGAGTCAGCTTGCCACCTGCCTCAACATAGATACCGCCGCCGTCTCCACTGTTATGTCCACCTTTGATGGTGCCGTTGCTGGTACCGCCATTGATGGTCAGTTTGCCACCATCTTTAACCAGGATGACAAAGCCATTTTCCTTTGCCGTTTCGGTAAACAAGCCTCGGTCGAGGGTGTAACCATTCATATTCAGCATCAGTTCTATTCCACTAGGAACCGTCAGGAAATCGTCTTCCGAACCAGCGGTGATGTCTGCATCCAGATCGACAGTTCCACTAGCAGCAAACTTATTTGCCAGATTATTCCATGCGGGATTGCTGGTGATATGGTAGTAGGTTTTACCGTCTGGGGCGGTCACTTCTGTATATGTGTAACCTGTACCTGGTTTCTCAGCAACTACATGGATACCCTGCGCGTTCTCCGGTGCGCCGAACAGCGTGACCGAATAGCAGTTTTCCAAGGTATGACTGCCATTTTTGTTGGTATTATCATGGACAAACTCACATGCACCCAAAACAGACATCCCCTGCTGGATCGAAGTAGGGTTGAAAAGACAGTTCGTCAACGTTGCATTCGAGTTGTTCAGACCGATGAAACCTCCTGAATACTTGTAGTCATTTCCGGAGAAGCTGCCGTCGAACCAGGAGTCCTTGATGGTGGTTTCGCCCTCGGGAATGCCAATGAAGCCGCCGTGATTAGCATAACTACTGCCGCTTGTGGTGTAGTTGTTGATGATTTCGACGCTCACTTGAACTTTTTCGATGGTACATTTGCCATCGTTTGAATTGTTGCCAGTGGATCCTATCAAGCCGCTGGCCCATGTACCAGATGTTGTGATGGTACCCACCACGTGCAGATTTTTAATAGTTGTATTCTTCACGTAGGCAAAAGGCGCAGCATAGCCCTTATTGTATGTGAACCATTCGTCGGTCGTGTTCAAGGTGACGGTCAGCGTCTTTCCGTTTCCATCGAAGGTACCGGCGAAGCGCTTTCTGTCTGACCTATTGCTTGTGGTCTGCTGGCCGATTGGTCGGGTGATAGAGATATCCGTCGTCAAGACGAAGTTTTTGCCCGTACATTCATTGCCTGCGGCCACAGCTGCTGCCAAGTTATTCCAATCATCAACGGAAGTGATCAGAAGTGAACCTTGCTCATTCTTATAAAAGGTGTAATCGTCGCCAATTACTTCAGTGTTTTCAGTATCTTGTGCTCCCGCAGTTGCCGTTGTGAGCAGCATCACGAGCAACATCATTACTGTTCTACTGAACTTCAGTTCTCTTAGTTTGATACTTTTCATTTCTTTTTATTTAATTGTCAGTATTATTAATATTCAAATATAAACCAGGTCTTCCATTTTTCTACTGCAAAAATACAAAAATATTTATAATGTAATGCGCTAATGTAATGTTTTTTGCTACTTTTGCATCATAAAAGAAGAAAGACGATGAGATACATCACACTGGTTGTATTGATTATTGTACTGATTGTCATGACAACCGACACATTTATATCCATGAACGTATGAAGATAACCATTAGACAAGCAACGCCTTCAGATGCCCCTGTCATCGCTAGCATCATTGCCTTTGGGTTTGGTGAGGATATGATGAAGCAATATTGTGGGGATAATGGACTTGCCATCTTTGAAGCCCTGGCTGGCATGGAAGTGTCGCAATACAGTTATCACCATGCTTTGATTTCAGAGGTGAAAGGCCTTCCTGCTGGTGCCATCGTAGGTTATGATGGAGCTCAATTGTTGCAACTCCGCAAGCCTACACTTGCCTATATCCGAGAGCAAGCTGGCTTCATGCCACAGATTCAGGAAGAAACTGAGCCAGGTGAATACTATCTCGACTCTTTAGCTGTATTCCCTGCCTATCAGCACCAAGGCATTGGCAAAGCACTGATACTTGCTTTGTGTGACAAGGCTTTTAGTGAGGGCCATGAGCATGTGGGGTTGTTGGTAGATGTGGAAAACCCCAAGGCTGAGCACCTTTACTCCTCCTTGGGATTCCAACGTATCAATCAAAAAACTTTGTTCAACCACCAGTTGTGGCACATGCAGAAGGTCAATCCTCTTTCACGATAGGATACAGCTCGATGAACTCACCTTGATGGTTCTGACCATCATTGATTAGCTCAGTCATCTTCTGACCCACCGTCTCAATATCGTGGAAACCAGGCAACTTCATATTGCCATTCAAGTCGGTTGTGGTGGGTCCGGGATGTACGGAGAAAATCTCCAATGACTTACCAGCCTGTTGAAATTCCATTGCCAATACACCCATCATGGCATTTTGAGCAGCTTTGCTGGCCACGTAAGCCAATGGATGCCAATAGGAACTCACCTCTGATGGTACCGTCACATTCACAATCCTACCATCATTCTTCTCTAATATTGGAATCAACATCTTCGTCAAAGCAAAAGTACCGATATAATTCACGTTGACGGTTTCCTTGACAACATCCATCTCTGTGTGCTCTCCATCCACACTCATGTCACCAGGAATACCCGCATTATTCACCAAGAGGGACAATCTTGGATACTTTTCCTTGATTACCTCAACAGCTTGCTCTAGATTCTTTAAGTCTGCCAACTCAATGTTCACCCATCCTTGTACGTCAATGCCTAACGATGTCAACTCACTGATAGCCTGATCGGCACGCTCTTCATTACGAGCACCGATAACCACTTTCCAACCACTAAGTCCCAAGTGCTTTGCTACTCCGAAACCAATGCCTTTGTTAGCACCAGTTACCAATACTAATCGCTCTTTCATGTCAAAATCTGTTTAATTGTTCAGTAAATGTGTTATAATTATGCTTGCAAAGATAAATATTTCTCATAGTTTTTTGTACCTTTGCCATTGAAAATTACAACAATTTATGAGAATAGACATCATTACTGTATATCCGGATATGATTGAGGGTTTCTTCAATTGCTCCATTTTGAAGCGGGCACAGAACAAGGGACTGGCTGAAATCCACATCCATAACCTGCGTGACTACACCCTCGACAAGTATCGTAGAGTGGATGATTACCCCTTTGGAGGCTTTGCCGGTATGGTGATGAAGATTGAACCAGTGGAACGATGCATCAATGCCCTGAAAGCAGAACGGGATTACGATGAGGTAATCTTTGTAACCCCTGATGGCGAGCAATTCTGCCAACCCATGGCTAACTCTTTGTCACTCATGCAGAACATCATCATCCTCTGTGGTCATTTCAAGGGCATTGACTATCGCATTCGTGAACATTTCATCACGAAGGAAGTAAGCATTGGCGACTATGTCTTGACTGGTGGTGAGTTAGCAGCTGCTGTAATTTCAGATGCCATTGTACGCATCATTCCAGGTGTTATCAGCGATGAGCAATCAGCCCTCTCCGACTCATTTCAAGACAACCTCTTAGCAGCACCTGTTTACACCCGTCCGTCTGATTATAATGGATGGAAAGTGCCTGATGTTCTGCTATCTGGCAATGAAGCCAAAATCAAGGAATGGGAAATGGAGCAATCGCTGGAACGCACCAAACGACTTCGCCCAGACTTACTAAAGAAATAACCATTTACGATAAATAATTGGCGATTATGAAAACAAAAACCGTTTTATTAGCATTCGTGGCATCCATGCTACTTCCCGCTTCCCTCAAGGCGGAAGCAGGACCTGAATGGCTCAAGAAAGCCGTGTTTTATCAAATCTATCCATCCAGCTACATGGATAGCGATGGTAATGGCATTGGCGACCTGCCTGGCATCACCTCCAAACTCGACTACCTGCAATCCTTGGGCATCACAGCCCTATGGCTCAACCCTATTTATGTGTCTGGTTGGCAAGACGGTGGTTACGATGTGATTGATTTCTACCAGGTTGACCCTCGCTTTGGCACCAACACCGATTTGGTGAACCTTGCCAATGAACTCCACAAGCGTGGCATGAAGCTTTGCCTCGACCTCGTAGCTGGTCATACCAGTGACAAGAATGAGTGGTTCTTGCAATCAAAAAGTGGTAAAGACCTGCGTTACAGCGATTATTATATCTGGACAGACGAAATCACCGATGCTGAGAAAGAGCAAATCAAACGTCGATATGAGGCTCCTGACCCATCAGCAAGTACCATCGGAAGGTTCGTGGAAGCCAATGCACCTCGTGCCAAATATTACGAGAAGAACTTCTACGAGAGTCAACCAGCCTTGAACTACGGCTATGCCAACCCTGACCCTAATCATCCTTGGGAACAACCTGTTACGGCACCTGGCCCTCAGGCAACCCGTCAAGAGCTCAAAAGCATCATGACCTTCTGGTTCAGCAAGGGTGTCGATGGTTTCCGTGTGGACTTGGCATCATCGTTGGTGAAGAATGATCCTGATAAGAAAGAAGTCAGCAAACTCTGGCAAGAGATGCGCCAATGGCGAGACAAGCATTTCCCTGACAGGGCCCTGATTGCAGAGTGGTTTAATCCCGAACAATCCCTGCCTGCAGGCTTCGACATCGATTTCTACCGCATAGGTGGACGAGGCGCTTCTGCTGTCAACTTGTTCAGACTCAACACTAACAACGCCTTTGGTGGTGGCAACTCTCCCAAGGCTTACTTCGACAGGGCTGGACAAGGTGAGGTCAAGGGTTTCGTTGATGCTTTCGACAAGACGTACTCTAATACTCGTGAATATGGCTATTTGTCATTGCCTACAGGTAACCATGATTCCGAACGTATGAGCCAAGATCCTCGTACCATACAAGACCTCAAGGTGGCGATGACCTTCCTGCTTACCCTGCCTGGTACACCTTTTATATATTATGGCGATGAGATTGGCATGAAGCAACAATTTGGTTTACCCAGCAAGGAAGGAAGCAATGCCCGTTCTGGTTGCAGAACACCTATGCAATGGTCTGATAATGAAACAGCTGGATTCTCTACGGCAAGCGTGGATAAACTTTATCTTCCCGTAGCAACGGAAAATGGCTACATCACCGTTGAAGCCGAGGAGAAAGACCCCAACTCACTGCTCAACTATGTGAAAGGTTTGTTGAAAATACGTCGAGACTCTGAGGCTTTGAATAACGATGGCTCTTGGTCTTATGTGGGAAAGACAGAACAACCCTACCCCATGGTTTATCGTCGTAGCTCCGATTACGAAGATTATATCATTGCCTTGAATCCCAGTGGCAAGAAGGTGAAGACCACCATCAACGCCCAAGGAGCTGCCAGATCTGCCGTTGTCTATTCCACAGGTAAAGGCACTTATAAGATTCAACCCAAGGGAAAAGGAGACATCATTACCCTTGACCCTTGCAGCGCCATAATAGTGAAATTAGAGGGATGTCAGCAATGTGAAGAGAAATAAATAACAAATCAACCATAAAGCAACAATAAGATGAACAAGATTGTACTGATTACAGGTGCCACAAGCGGTATAGGCCTTGCATGTGCCAGAAAATTTGCAGCTAATGGCGACAAGCTAATCCTCACTGGGAGAAATGAAGTACGCCTTTCCGAGATTCAAGAAGAACTCACTGCGCAAGGTGCTGAGGTCATAACCCTCACTTTCGATGTGAGAGACCGTGAGAAAGCCACCAGTTGTTTAAACACCTTGCCTCAGGATTGGCAAAATATTGACGTGCTGGTGAATAATGCTGGTTTGGCATTGGGTTTGGAACCAGAATATGAGGGTAGTTTCGACGATTGGGAAACTATGATTGACACCAATATCAAGGGTTTGCTCACAATGACCCGCCTCGTGGTTCCAGGTATGGTGGCTCGCGAAAGTGGACACATCATCAACATCGGCTCTGTGGCAGGCGATGCGGCTTACGCTGGTGGCAATGTATATTGCGCCACGAAAGCAGCTGTTAAGGCTCTCAGCGATGGCTTGCGCATCGATGTGGCGAACACCCCTATCCGTGTGACCAACCTGAAGCCAGGCCTTGTGGAAACCAACTTCAGCAACACCCGTTTTCATGGTGACACCAATCGCGCTTCCAATGTTTATAAAGGCATCAAGCCCCTTACTGGCGACGACATTGCCGATGTGGCCGTCTATGCCTCCAATGCACCTGCCCATGTGCAGATTGCAGAAGTGCTGATCTTGGCAACCCACCAAGCCAATGGTAGTGTGATAGTTAGAAAATAACACATGAAAAAGCTCATCCTTTTGCTGATATGGATGACAGCCTCTATCTTGCCCATCATGGCAGATGATACGGTTCGAGAAGGACAATCTGTGGTACTTACTGAGGATTGTTATGGAACTGTGGTGCCTGAAACGCTTGACAAATTGGTGGAGTACAGTCGAAATGACAACTTCGACATGTTCTCCACCTTCTTCAAGTTCGGCTATGCCATCTTCCTCGACAAAGATACGCCAGCCACCGTCATCAAGACCCAGCAAAACAAAGTCCTGCTGAAATTCCCCAACCACATGCAGTTTTGGGTGTTTGATAATATGGTTAAAGCTCAGAAATAGAGATTCTAACCATTATATTGTCCTCAAGCTATATTCCAATTCTATTTCGTGTTTCAGGGGGATACCATCATTGCCAATCAAAGGGATGGAAGGCTTGAGTTTTCTGGCCACATCAACAGCATTACGATGAATCTTCACCAACTCAAATCCATGCTTCTGGTAAAACCTGAGGGCATTAAGATTATCATTTGTAGTAATCACCTTGATTCTTTTGCACCTGCAATCCTTAGCCTTGTCAATGGTCTCATTCAGCAAAACCGTCCCCACTCCCCTCTTTTTATGGACACTATCTAAAGAAAGAATCTCCATTTCATCATTGACGATACGATAGGTAATCAATCCGATGATTTCATTCCCATCTGTAGCATACCATCCATCGGCAGTACCCATGTCTATGAGCTCTCCGTGTACTGCCATCTGCATGGAAAACCATTGACGCACAATAAATGCATCAACTTTCCCCCTATCCTCTTGCCTTATCTTTTCAACTTTCATCATAATTCCTCATTATCTTTTGCAAAATTACAATTTAGTGAATAAATGCCAAGCCATTTGATTATATATATGAATTCGCATAGGTATGAATGGGTGGCTTTTTGCTGGAATTGTATGTACACTGGCATAGTGTAGGCAAACCTTTCCTTCGCTCTTGCCTTACTAAGCATACTCAACCATATATCAATGCAGCTTTATTATAAAAATAAAAGAAAATGAAGAAAAACTGGGAAAACATAGATAAGTTCATAATCTTTTCGTATCTTCGCCAAGGAAAAACAACCATTTATTAAGTATCTTAAATCAAATTTGACATGAAAATGAAAAGACTATTCATGCTGGTGCCTACACTTCTTCTTTCATTGGGGGTGCTGGCTGGACAATACCGCAACTTCAGGGCAACGGCATACATCATGGCGGGTGACGTGAATCGCATCGGCACGGTGGAGAACTGGGAAAAGTCGTGGAACGAATTCTCCAAGAACCTGAAACTGGACAAAGTATATATCGAGACGTTCCGTGATATGACGTACTCGGATGACAAGGCGCTGGATGCTGCCATCAAGTTCTTCCGCTCAAAGGGTGTGGAGATTTCGGGGGGAATCACCTACAATTGGCGAGGTGGCGTTCGACAGCGCTGGGAGAGCTTCTGCTACAGCAATCCTGAACATCTGGCCATCATCAAAGATGTGATTGAGCGAACTGCTGCGCGCTTTGACGAGATTGTGCTTGACGATTATTACTTTACCAATTGTAAGGATGACCTCTGCATCGAGGCGAAAGGCGACAGGTCGTGGGGAGATTTTCGTTCTGACCTGCTTGACAAGGTGGCACGTGATTACATTGTAGGACCTGCACACCAGGTGAACCCTAACTGCAAGGTGATTGTAAAATATCCTAACTGGTATGACCATTTCTATGGATTAGGTTTCGACCTGGCTCGTGGACCTTATACCTTCGATGGCGTATATACGGGCACCGAGACGCGTGACCACACCAGCGAGCAGCATCTGCAGGCGTATGAGAGCTATGGTATTATCCGCTATTTCGAGAATATACGTCCACAGCACAACTTCGGCGGATGGGTGGATACGGGCGGCGCCTCCTACCCTGACCTCTTCGCTGAGCAACTGTGGCTGACACTCTTTGCCAAGACGCATGAAATAACACTATTCAACTATTCGGGCATGACGCGTCCGTTCCGCTCGGTGGAGCGTCCGTGGGCGCAATATGGGCCAACGCTTGACTTGGACGACCTGCGGGCTGAGTCGACTAAGCGTGGGGTGAGCGAACCTACCTGGGGTCGTGTGGCGGAATATGCTTACCAGAAGATTGACGCTGTGCTGGGGGCATTGGGACAGCCTAAGAGCATTCCTGCCTACAAGCCTTACAATGCCGAGGGCGAGGAGTTCCTGCACAACTACATGGGTATGGCGGGTGTGCCTGTAGAGATTGTGCCTGAGTTCCCTACCAAGGGCAATATGGTGTTGCTGACCGAGGCTGCTGCTGCCGACAAGGACATTCTGGCGAAGATGAAGGCGCACCTGAAAAAAGGGGGTGACATCGTGGTGACTTCGGGCTTCTACTCAGCAATGCAGGACAAGGGCATCAAGGGTATCTTCGAGATGCAGGCAACTGGACGCAAAGCTACCATTGACACAGTGGTTACTGCAGGTCCGTTTGGTAACCGAGGCCCTGCCCTCAAAACGGAGGTGCCGATGACCATTCCTGTCTTTACTTACTTCACCAACGATTCGTGGGAGATGATATCTACCTTGGAATATGGCAACGGATGGCCGTTGCTGCACCACAGTGTCTTCTCTGAGGGCAATATCTATGTGTGGATCATTCCTGACAACCACAGTCACCTGTATGCGCTTCCTGACCAGGCGCTGAACCTGATTCGCAAGACGGCCTCTCGTGACCTGGGTGTGTATATGGAGGGGCCTTCGCAAGTGGCTTTCTTCAACTATGACAACGGTACCTTTGCCGTTCATTCTTTCCACGATACGCCTGTAGAGGTGTCATTTGTGCTTGACAAAGGCAATGGGCTCTCTGACATCGCCTCTGGGGAGAAGATCAACGGCGAGAAGCGCAACTTCACACCTGTGAACGGACATCCGAGGGAGAACCGTCAGGAGACTGTTGTAAAGGTGACGGTTCCTCCTCATTCGTTCAGGGCTTTCCGCATGCTTTAACTGGCTGTATAAAGAGAGAGAGTTCGGTAAGCTAACAACTTATCGGACTCTTTTTATTTTCCCAATGATTGCTATACCTCCAATGCACCGATGATTTCCTTCACGGACTTGAAACCATGACGGTCGAGATATTCATTGATGCCATCAACTACCTTGACGGTTACGGCAGGGTCGATGAAGTTGGCAGTGCCCAACTCAACAGCTGTGGCACCAGCCAAGAGGAATTCAATGGCATCGGTGGCATTCATGATGCCGCCCAAACCCACCACAGGTACCTTGACAGCCTTGGCCACCTGCCATACCATACGCAGGGCTACTGGTTTAACACAGGGTCCTGACAACCCGCCTGTTACGGTGGAAAGTAAAGGCTTACGACGTTCTGCATCTATCGCCATGCCAAGCATTGTATTGATGAGAGACACGCTATCAGCGCCAGCACCTTCTACGGCCTTGGCAATCTCAGTGATGTCTGTCACATTAGGCGTCAGCTTCACGATGAGTGTCTTGTGATAGGCCTTGCGAACGGCAGAAACCACCTCGGCAGCTGCCTCTGGGTGCACACCAAAGGTCATGCCACCATGCTTCACATTCGGGCAAGAAATGTTGAGCTCAATAGCAGGAATCTTGGGCAGCTCGTCGATGATGGCAGCAGTTTCGCTATAATCTTCCACAGATGACCCTGATACATTTACAATGACGTTGGTATCCAAGTGCTTCAAACGGGGATAGATATGCTCTACAAAATGATGAACGCCCTTATTTTGAAGCCCCACTGCATTCAGCATGCCCATGGGCGTTTCAGCCATACGGGGATAAGGATTACCCTCACGAGGATGCAAGGTGGTACCTTTCACAATGAAGCCCCCCAAACGCGTAAGGTCGATGAAATCAGCGAATTCCTCGCCATAACCAAATGTTCCTGAAGCTGTGAGCACGGGATTCTTGAGCTCCAGCTTGCCAATGTTTACACTTAAATCTGCCATAACAAGTCGTTTATATTGAAAACAGGACCTTCTGTACATACACACACATTACCGTCTTTGGTATTTTCTACGCAACACAGACATGCGCCTAAGCCACAAGCCATCTTGTTTTCCAAGGACACCTCGCAGGTGATGTTGTGTGCCTTGGCAAACTTTGCCACCGCCACCATCATAGGCTTAGGGCCACAGCAACAGATGCGGTCGAAGGTTTGATTCTGCAACACAGAGTGCTGAGTGACAAATCCTTGTTCACCATAACTCCCATCTTCTGTGGTACAATACACATCTCCAAATTGACCGAATTCATCGAGTTGCAGAAGCATATTGGCGGTACGTGCACCCAACAAGAAAGCAGGGCGAATGCCCATCTTTGTGAGTTGCTCACCGAAGTAGAGCATAGGAGCAGTGCCAGCACCACCACCCACGAGCAGGAGCTTCTCAGTGGTTTGTTTGGGCATGGTAAAGCCGTTGCCCAAAGGTAGGAGCACATTCACCATCTCGCCTATAGCAAGGGATGCCAGGCGATGGGTACCTTCGCCCACCAGCTGAATCAAGAACCAAACATCGTTATTGATCCTGTCCACGAAATTGATGGAGATGGGACGACGCAGGAAAGTGTTTGGGGCACCATCCACACGGATTTCAGCAAACTGTCCGGGTAGCATATCAGGCAAGGATTCATTGCCTCGCAGTTTCAAAAGGGTGAACTGAGGTGCTAAACGGGTATTTTCTACCACTTTTAGGTCTAATAGGTATTTCTTCATAACATGATCTGTTTATGAAGAGCAAAGATACGGTTTTCTATCCAATAAACCAACTATTTGTTGGGTGTAAATGTCTCGTAAGTGCCATCATCGAAGAAAATGCGTATTTCTTCAATTTTGCGTGCAGGCTTATCTTTATAGATAATCTCCTGTTTTACAATAGTGTTATCTGTGTTTTTAGGACTTTCTGACGGAATTTCCTTGCGATTTTCTCCATCAGTCATACTCTTGGTGGATTTTATGAGATTGTCATCGAAGAGAGTGCCGGTAAACAACGAGTCGGGGTTGTCTTTCACCATCATGCCTTCACCAGTAAGCAACCAATTAAGGTCGATGTCTGGATAGGTGTCATGCAGACGCAACAAGACCTCCGCACTGGGGTATTTGTTCCTGCCATTGAGGATGTGGGAGATGGTAGCAGGGGCTACTCCAATTTGTTCAGCAAAGTTGCCAGGTGTGAGCTTTACTCGCTCCAAAATCATCTTCAGTCGTTCTATAATGGTCATCATTTTGGAAAACTACAATTGTAAAAGGTTTTAATCTTGTTACAAAGATAGTGTTTTTCTTCTACAAGTGCAAATATTTCGATATAAATATAGCTTGTACAATTGTAATAAATATAAGATACAAATATAGGAGTTATCAATGTAAATGGCATCAGAAATGTCAAAATACACATGGAAATTGATTTAATAAAATTAATTATTAAGCTGAAATATAAGTGAATAACAATATAAATTGATGGTGTTTTTGCTATTGAATACAAAAATACTATAAAGAATGCCCAAAATACGATTGTTTAGTTTAATAAAATTATACAAAGTATTGGGTTTAAGGCATATAAACAACGAAATGCAATTGCTTAACAACCATACATGGGTAGCTATTCATGTCAATTTTATATGTTCGTACAATTATATGTATTGTTGTAAAACATCGACTTCTGTATGAAGATATGCTAAAAAGCACATTATGATAGTACTGATACTTCTATATTGGCTATGTTTGTAAATGCTAACGGATGTTAAACGGGAAACTTTGGAGTTAGAAGTGTACTCAAAGGGTACACCTAAAGTTGCGTATGGTGTACCTTTTTGGTAACCTGAAAATGCCGATGAAATGGGCAAAAATTTTTCAGAAGCTCAAATTAAAATCCTTGCGTTTTTTTGAACGAGACGGACAATTGTACGAAAATACGCGATTCTCGTGAAACAGCAGATGCCCCTGCCCTCAAGCAAGAAAATGATGAAAAGGAACTGCGGGTCAAGCCCACAATGAGGTTTCTAATGCAAGATCATATAGATTAATTCTCTTAATAAGTCGGCATTGGTAACAGAATTATTTCCTACTCCCTTAGATTTAGCATCGGTATATCGAATCTCATGGATGATCTGCATAACCTTTACACCAGAGAATTTACGCATGGCATTGACATAATCCTTGGCTGCCCAAGGTGATTTCAAGCCCAAGAAAGCTGCTACACCTGCCTCACTCTTTTCAGGAGCATAATATGCCATAAACAAATTGGAGAAGAAGCTGAAGAGCCAAGCTAAAGTCATCTGGATAGGATTTGTCTTGGGATTATCGGCAAAATACTTGATAATGCGATTGGCCTTCAGTACATCCTTCTCTATGAGCGCATTACGCAACTCAAAGTTATTATAATCCTTACTGATACCGATGTTTTGCTCTATTTGCTCAGGGGTGACACTTTTCTGTCCTTTGGGTTGGGTTATAATAAGCTTTTCCAATTCACCCGTCATGCGGTTCAAATCTGCACCCACAAAATCAGCCATCATTTGAGTAGCCTTCGGGTCCATTTCCAAGCCTTTCTGCTTCATATAACTATTGATGAATGAAGGCAACTGGTTGTCTTTTAGTTTCCTTGATTCGAACAAGACACCTACCTTAGCTATTTCTGACACCCATTTCTTCCTCCGATCAACGGTCCCATTCTTGTAACAGAGCACTAAAATGGTTGATTTCATCGGCTTTTGCAGGTAAAATGCCAGTTCTTCCATATTCTTGATATTCTGTGCTTCCTTAATTACCACCACTTGGTATTCAGACATCATGGGATAGCGCTTGGCAGTATTGATGACCATAGAGATATCCAAGTCAGATCCGTATGCCACCGTCAGGTTAAACTCTTTCTCCTCATTGGTAAGTACATAATCGATGATGTAATTGGATATCAAGTCGATATAATAGCTTTCCTCACCCATCAAGAAATAAACGGGTGCATACTGTTTTGCCTGGAGGCTTGACATAATATCTTCAAAAGTGAGTTCTTGTTTTGCCATAGCTTACCAATCAAATTTCAGATGCTTAACTGTCTTCTTCTCCTCGATGATCATGCGCAAAGCCTCGATGCCTATCTCCACATGCTCATGTACAAAGTTGGAAGTCACCTTTTTATCGCTTTGCTCAGTCTTAACCCCCTCTGGTGTCATAGGTTGGTCAGAAACCAACAACAAGGCTCCTGTAGGAATATGGTTGGCAAAACCACAGATAAAGAGAGTGGCAGTTTCCATATCTATACCCATGGCACGCGTAGTCTTCAAATATTCTTTGAATTTGTCGTCGTGCTCCCATATACGACGGTTGGTGGTATAGATGGTACCCGTCCAATAGTCGTGTGCGAAGTTTCGAATAGCAGTAGAGACAGCACGTTGCAACATAAATGCCGGCAAAGCAGGGACTTCCGGAGGGAAATAGTCATTGCTGGTACCCTCACCACGAATAGCTGCTATGGGCAGGATGAAGTCACCCAACTTATTTTTCTTGTCGATTCCACCGCATTTCCCCAAGAACAGGCACGCCTTTGGATGAATTGCACTGAGCAAATCCATAATAATGGCAGCATTAGGACTTCCCATGCCGAAATTAATAATAGTCATACCATTGGCAGAGGCTGAACACATATTGGCGTCTTTGCCAATGATGGGCACATTGAATTTCTCAGCAAAAATTTCGACATAGTTGGTGAAGTTGGTGAGCAAAATGTATCTGCCAAACTCATCCAACGGACGCTTCGTGTATCTCGGAAGCCAGTTTGCTACTATTTCTTCTTTGGTTTTCATAAAAAAAATCCTTATCTTTGTAGAATAAAACACCAAGGATGTTTATTAATTTACAAAGATAGCAAATGTTAGCGTTAAATCTGCCTACTTTTGAGGTGAAAATAAAGGAAGAAGGTACAAAAAAAACAATTTTCGATGTAATTCGTCGAAAATATGTGGCTCTAACACCCGAAGAATGGGTGCGACAGCACTTTGTGCACTACTTGATTGAAGGTTTAGGTTACCCACAGGAGTTGCTTGCCAACGAGGTGGAGGTGACCCTGAACGGTATGAGCAGACGATGCGACACAGTACTATATGACACTAACCTGAAGGCTCGGATGATTGTGGAGTATAAGGCAGCAGATGTTGCCATTTCACAGAAAGTGTTCAACCAAATCATGCGCTATAACATGGTGTTGCGTGTAGATTATTTGGTGGTAAGCAATGGGTTGGAACATTATTGTTGCAAATTGGATTATGGGAATAACAGTTATGAATTTCTGACGGAAATACCTAAATATGAAGCATTATAAACAAAAGAGGATGTGTTTAATACACATCCTCTTTCTATATGCTTACTCTTGCGTTGTTGTTTTCTTAGAACGAGATTTTCTCTTGGTCTTAGGTTCATCCTTTGGAGTCAAGGTTACACCTGCCAATTCAGGATCTACCATGATGCGTCCACAATATTCACAAACGATAATCTTCTTGTGAGACTTGATATCAAGCTGTCGCTGTGGAGGGATGTGGTTGAAGCAACCGCCACAAGCATCACGCTGCACATACACGATACCCAAGCCATTGCGAGTGTTCTTGCGAATGCGCTTGAAAGACTGCAACAAGCGAGGTTCAATCTTGGTTTCCAGTTCCTTAGACTTTTCACGCAGCTTCTCTTCTTCTGCCTTTGTTTCTGCAATGATGTCCTCTAACTCTGACTTCTTCTCTACCAAGTCGTTCTCTCTCTCAGTCAAAGCATTGTTAGCTTTCTCCAAATCCTCGTTTCTGGTCACCAGGGCTTCATTTGCCTCACGACTCTTCTTCTCGCCCAACTCCACCTCAAGTGTTTGGTACTCAATCTCCTTGCTAAGCAAGTCATACTGACGGTTGTTGCTTACGTTATCGAGTTGCTCCTTGTATCTGGCGATTGTAGCATTAGCCCTTTCGATGTCAGCTTTGCGACCTACTATCTCGCGACGCAAGTCGTCAATGTCCATCTTGATTTTGTCAATACGGGTCTTTAAGCCCTCAATCTCGTCTTCCAGATCTTCCACTTCCAAAGGTAGTTCACCACGTAACGTCTTGATTTCATCAATCTTAGACAAAGTTGTCTGCAACTGATACAAAGTCTTCAGTTTTTCCTCCACAGTCAGGTCCTGTGGGTCTTTCTTTTCTCTTGCCATAGTCTTTACAAGTAATTAATTGGGTTTGTATCCACCTCCGTCATCCTCGTCGGCACTTCGGGGAACCTCTCCCTTATGAATTGTTCAAATATTTCTTTCGTATATTGTTCACTCTCATAATGTCCTATTTCAGCCAGCACAATGTCTTCACCGTGACCGAAATAGTCGTGGTACTTAATTTCGCCCGTAATGAAGATGTCAGCACCCTGTCGGATGGCTTCATCCATCAGGAAAGCCCCTGCTCCACCACAAAGAGCCACTTTGCGTATCAACCTGCCATTCAATGCCGTATGCTTCACACATCCCACTTTGAACACTTTCTTGATATGATGCAGGAAATCAACATCCAACTCAGGCTTTGGCAATTCACCTATGACGCCAGCACCTGCCTCAAGGGGTTCGCAATCAGTCTTGGGCTCCAAAAAACCAATGTTTTGTAAACCAACCTTCTCTGCCATCTTAAAGTTCACGCCATGCAAGGCATTATCCAGGTTCGTATGAGCCGAATACACCACGATATCGTGCTTCACAGCTTGCATAATGCAGCGCTCGATGTAATTCGCACCCGTAAGCGACTTTACTCCACGGAATATTAGTGGATGGTGCGAAATAATCAAGTTAAACCCCAGTGCTACAGCCTCATTGACAACCGCTTCTGTGACGTCAAGGCACAATAAAGCCCCTGTAACTTCCGCTTCTGTTAATCCAACTTGCAAGCCTGCATTGTCGTAGCTGTCTTGCAAAGGCAGAGGCGCGAATTGTCCAAGGGCGCACACAATATCCTTTATTTTCATATTCGTTTGCAAAATTACACCTTTTTCTTCACATTACAAAACATCAGCCCAATATTTTTGTGTATTAGGTCATTAAACCATGTGTTACTCACTAACTTTGGTGATTAAAGGTCACTTTCCTCATTTCTCACAACAGGGAAAAGAAAGCAAACATGGTCAAAGTGGTCAAGATCAAAATGGTCATTTTCATTTTCGGATTCGGTCATTTGTTCACTATAAATATAGATATTATATCTATATTTATAGTGGCGATTTTGACAACCCAGAAACGATTTTGACCAAATGACCAAATGACCAAAATGACCACCTCCATTAAGTTCCTATGTCTTTTCCTAGAAAAGGTTGACTCCTTCTGCGACAGTATCAGTATAAGACATTCGCTCCTGCGAAAAAAAAATAAAAATTTTTAGAAAAAAAAAATGCCCAAACATTCGAAACCCGCAATGGCGGTGTTGTATCTTTGCAGCAGAATTGAAGATGAATCCTCTCCGATATGCCAAGCGGCTTACTTCGGAAAGAAAAAGAGACGCTGAGCTTCGGCACCACCAAAGGCCACGGGAAATGGCGAGGCAAGGCATCAAGATTGGATGAATCTCGATTCAAGCATCGATCTTTGACGTAGTGAACAATTAGGGCAGCAGGATTCAAAGAAAAACAGCACTCAAGCTGGAGATTTGCCTAAGTGCTGCTGAATCTTTAAGAGAAGGACTTGTTAGTAAGAGCGTGCGAAGAGCACACGGCATTTTGATGGTTTGCCGGTAACCATGCACTTGCCTGGCTCCTTGTCGCCTTCAACATAAGTATCGAAAGGAACGCAACGTATGGTGGCTTTGGTTTCCTCTTTAATCTTGGCTTCTGTTTCAGGAGTTCCATCCCAGTGAGCCATAATGAAACCACCCTCTTCTATCTTCTGCTTGAATTCATCGTAAGTATCTACACTGGTAATGCGTGAATTACGATAATTCAATGCCTTCTGATATACATTCTGTTGGATCTCATCGAGCAGGTTCTTAACATATTCCTCGATGCCATCACAACTACGGGTTTCCTTCTCCAAAGTATCACGGCGCATCACCTCGATGGTATTATTCTCAAGGTCACGACCACCCATCACCAAGCGAACAGGTACACCCTTCACCTCGTAGTCGGCAAACTTGAAGCCAGGACGCTTGTTGTCAGCATTGTCGTACTTCACACTGATACCCATGCCACGCAGCTTGTTCACAATGCCTTCAACCTTAGCATCAATCTGCTTCAATTGGTCATCACCCTTATAAATAGGCACAATCACCACCTGTATAGGAGCCAGTTTTGGAGGCAACACCAAACCATTGTCGTCACTGTGCGTCATAATGAGTGCACCCATCAAGCGAGTTGATACACCCCATGAGGTTGCCCACACATATTGCAGCTGGTTATTCTGGTCGATGAACTGCACATCGAATGACTTGGCGAAGTTCTGACCCAAGAAATGAGAAGTACCACTCTGCAAAGCCTTGCCATCCTGCATCATCGCCTCGATAGTATAAGTATCCTTGGCACCAGCGAAACGCTCTGTCTCGCTCTTTACACCCTTGATAACAGGTACAGCCATATAGTTCTCGGCAAAGTCGGCATACACGTTCAACATGCGCTGAGCCTCGGCAACAGCCTCTTCCTCAGTAGCATGAGCCGTATGACCTTCCTGCCACAAGAACTCAGCAGTACGCAGGAACAGGCGTGTACGCATCTCCCAACGCATCACGTTTGCCCACTGATTGCAGAGGATAGGCAGGTCGCGATAGCTCTTGATCCAGTTCTTATAAGTGTTCCAGATGATGGTTTCTGAGGTAGGACGAACAATCAGCTCCTCTTCCAACTTAGCCTCAGGATCCACTTCGATGCCACCACCTTCCGCTTCACGCAAGCGATAGTGAGTCACCACAGCACACTCTTTGGCAAAGCCTTTCACGTGCTCGGCTTCACGACCAAAGAAAGATTTGGGGATGAGCAATGGGAAATAAGCGTTCTGATGACCTGTTTCTTTGAACATACGATCAAGTTCATGTTGCATCTTTTCCCAGATTGCATAGCCGTAAGGTTTGATAACCATACAACCACGTACTGCCGACTGCTCAGCTAAATCGGCCTTGACTACCAGCTCATTATACCACTGCGAATAGTTTTCGCTGCGCTTGGTGAGGTTCTTTAATTCTACTGCCATATTCTTTTTATTAGTTTTTCAATTTGAGGGTGCAAAATTAGGCATTTAGAAGCAAATAAGCAAGAAAACACAATTAAAGTTTCATGACGGTAAATCTGCCGATGTCCACTACTTATATTTCTATTGCCATAATATAGTCATTCATGTAGAAACCGTTGCCAATAGGGAAATCGCCTTGACGATCTTTATGCATGCCCATGTGCTCGTAGAAAGTCACAGCCTTATTGTTGCGATTAACATTCAACTCTACTACACAAGGCTCAGGATGCACCTCTTTTATATATTTAAGGGCTTTCTGAAACATAAACTTTCCTGCTTGTAAGCCTTGATACTGAGGCAGAACATAGATTTTCTGTAGGTGATAGAGGTTTTCACCCTGTGGTTGTACACTGACATATCCGATATAGTGGTCCTCATCGTCAGAAGCCAGGAAATAAACATGCCCCTCTTCTATCATTTGCTTCTGTAGGTTAGGGATGCTATACATCCAATCCATCATAAAATCGCACTGTTCAGGTGTAATGATATCTTTGTATGTAATAGGGAAAACCTGCTCTGCCAGCTCGTGAATTAGCTGACAATCATCTATATTTGCTTTGCGGATTTTCAACATAAGGATATAAAATAAAGAGACGGGGCATGATACCCCGTCTCAACTTGTAGGTTTATTATCTTGCGACTTTCTCGAGTCGTTTCATTATAGCAAACATAAACAATGCTGCCAAGAGGCAAAGGACGATGAATACGCTCCAAACAGCCCACAATGGAAGTGGACCCCACAACAGGCCACCTACCATTACCA
>JAFXVZ010000008.1 GCA_017534535.1 Bacteroidaceae bacterium
CTTTGCCAGAACGGTGGTGATAGCAGCAGTCAGAGTTGTCTTACCGTGGTCGACATGACCAATTGTACCAATGTTAACATGCGGTTTGGTACGTTCGAATTTCTCTTTTGCCATAGCTTTTACTTTATTTATAATTTGATTAATAATCAGCTTCTTCTATAAAACCTTGAGCTGTTACCGGGACTTGAACCCGGGACCTCTTCCTTACCAAGGAAGTGCTCTACCACTGAGCTATAACAGCAATCCCCTTATATAAATTAAGGTGTGGGCAAAGATGGATTCGAACCACCGAAGGCGTACGCCAGCAGATTTACAGTCTGCCCCATTTGGCCACTCTGGTATTTGCCCATTTCCCATTTTTGAGCCTCTTGTCGGATTCGAACCAACGACCCCGAGATTACAAATCACGTGCTCTGGCCAACTGAGCTAAAGAGGCATTCACTCAGTTTTGCAGCCGTTTTGACACGGATACCGAGCGAAACGGCTGCAAAGTTAGTGATTTATTTTTTTCCCGCAAAGCTTTTTGGGAAATTTAATTATTTATTACGCAGTTTTTCTTTATATTTTACCAGTTGTTTCTCTAAAGCCTCTGCACATTGGTCAATTGCTTCCTCAAATGTGTCACAAACTTTGTTCACGTACAGCTCGCCACCAGGCACGGTAATTTTCAAGCCGGCCTCCTTGTTAGCAGCTGTTTCTGGCTTTACTACTTTTAGCGACACCTCTACTTTCTTAATATCTTCATAAAACTTCTCAAGCTTGTTGACTTTCTTGTTGATAAAGTCTTGAAGCTTCTCAGATGCGTCAAAGTGAATTGATTGAATTCTTACTTCCATAATTACCTCCTTTTCTTTTACGCTCTTGGATGAGCTTGGTTATACGCTTTTTTTAATTCTTCAAAAGTGGTGTGAGTATAAACCTCGGTCGTAGCTAGACTCTCATGTCCCAACAGTTCCTTGATAGAACCCAGCTCCGCTTGGTGATTGAGCATAGAGGTTGCAAAGGTATGTCTCAGCACATGGGGGCTTCGCTTCTTAACCGTCGTCACTTTTGAAAGGTTTTGTTTCACTATGTACTGCACAGTGGAATAACCCAACCTTTCACCATTCTCCTTCGTGACAAAAGCACCAGAAGGAGTTTGCACGGCTTGGTCTCTTTCCACGAGGTAGTCCTGCATGGCTTTCGCCAACTCATCTCCAAAGGGAATGAGGCGTTGCTTGTTTCGTTTACCAGTGACCTTAATCACTTTGGCACCAAAATCCACATCCACATCATTCAAGCCCACAAGTTCAGCCAGTCGCATACCTGTCTCATAGAAAAGCAGTATGATTAGCTTATCCCTATGACCTTTGAAATTGTTACCAAAGTCGGTTTCGTCCAGCAGCCTGTCCATTTCCTTTTCCTTTACAAACACAGGTAACGGTTTTTTCTTTTTCGGCCCGCTGATTTTTCGCATCGGATCCGCCGTAATCTCCCCCTGCTTAAGCAGGTACTTGTAGAAACTTCTCAGTGCACTCAACTTGCGATTGATGGAACTGACACAAGTGCCTTTATCCATCATCTGCACAACCCATTCACGCACGGTATTAGGGTTAACCTCCTTCAGTTGCAGCTCACATTCTCTTGCAAACTCCTCAAACTGAAGCAAATCCACCTCATACGCTCTAGCCGTCTCTGGTGAATAATTACGCTCATATTTGAGGTATTCCAGGAATGTTACTATCTCTTTCATCGTTACACAACATTTCAATGCAACGAATTTAAGAAAAAGAATTCAATAATTCAAAGAAAAACGCTAAAATAATTACTCTTCTTCTTGATGAAGCTTCTGAACATACACAGCGTGCTCCATCTGAAGTCTCTTCAAAACAGATGGCTTATCGAACTGCTGACGTCTTCTCAGTTCCTTTACAACACCTGTCTTCTCGAATTTTCTCTTAAACTTCTTCAGGGCTCTTTCAATGTTCTCGCCTTCTTTTACGGGTACTACAATCATTTTTGGTAATAAATTTTAAATTAGTTAATAAAAAAATTTCAGCCTGCAAAGTTAGTCATTGTTTCATTAACTGCAAAGCGTTTAGGCAAAAAAATTATTTCTAGGGAAAGGGAGCAGGGAATGGTAAGAATAGAAAGCCTCGCGCGCGCGTATATATATAATAGGTATAAAAAAGATGGAAATAGAAATATCAGGATAGTAATTGCGATAATATCACGAGTTTTTTCTATCTTTGTTGTCTAAACTTCTTCCGTATGAAAATAACAGAACGCATAGAGGCTCTTAGGAGTTTCCTCAAACAGAAGGATATCAAGGCATTCATAGTCCCAAGTACAGACCCACACATGAGTGAGTATGTAGCTCCACACTGGGAAGCAAGGCAATGGATATCAGGTTTTACAGGCTCAGCAGGTACGATAGTGATCACTGAGACTGAAGCGGGTTTATGGACAGACTCGCGTTATTTCCTGCAAGCAGCCAAACAATTGCAAGGTACAGGTATTGAGCTATATAAGGAAAAAACTGTTAGTACACCCACCATTGCAGAGTTCCTAAAAGCAAAACTCACTAAGGGCGACGCTGTTGGTGTTGACGGTAAAGTGTTCTCACTATCAGCTGCTAAGTCTTTACAACAAGAGCTGAGTGAAAAAGGTATAGAATTGAAGATCACCTCCGACCCATTCTATACCATCTGGGAGGATCGTCCCCCTATCCCGCTGAGCCCAGTTTTTATCCTACCCCTTAAATATACTGGCGAGAGCTGCCAAGAGAAGGTAGATCGAATTCGCCAAAAGATGAAGTCCGACAACATCGATGTTACCTTGATAACAGCTCTGGATGAAATCGCTTGGGTTTTGAACTTGCGAGGAAACGACGTGCATTGCAACCCAGTATTTGTGAGTTTCTTGCTCATTGGTCATCAAGATGCAATCCTCTATATCGATACCCGCAAACTTAAACCTGAGGTGAAGAACTATCTTGACGATTGTCAGGTAAAGGTATGTGATTATAAGACATTCTATGAATCCTTAGAAGAAAACACCAATGGCCATAGTGTATTGGCAGACCCTGCATATTTGAACTATGCCATCTATCAAGGATTCTCAA
Organism: Bacteroidaceae bacterium; assembly: GCA_017534535.1. GTDB lineage: Bacteria > Bacteroidota > Bacteroidia > Bacteroidales > Bacteroidaceae > Bacteroides. The sequence goes on from JAFXVZ010000008.1 coordinate 3,104, forward strand.
AGCAGGGCCGATTGATAGAGCGCAAGACCTATGTGGCTTTGATGAAAGCCATAAGAAATCAAACTGAGATTGACAACCTGCACCAAGTGATGATAAGAGATGGAATTGCGATGGTGAAGTTCTTAAAATGGCTGGATACCGAAGCTGAGATCTTCCACGAGACAGAGATGAGCGTTGACCGTAAGTTGCATGCTCTCAGAGCCGCTCAGCCCAACTATATTGGTGAGAGTTTTGACACTATTGCAGGCTATGGGGCACATGGAGCCATTGTTCATTACGAAGCAACCCCAGAAACAGACGCACCACTGGAATCCAAGGGTTTCTTACTCTTAGACTCTGGGGGTCAATATCTTGACGGAACAACCGACATCACCCGTACCATTCCACTGGGTTATCTCACTCAAGAGGAAAAGGAAAACTATACACTGATACTCAAAGGGCATATCGACCTAGCAATGGCCATATTCCCTGTAGGCACTCGTGGCTCGCAGGTAGATATCCTGGCCAGACTTCCCATTTGGAAACGTCACATGAACTATCTGCATGGCACAGGTCATGGTGTGGGTGCATTCCTCAACGTACACGAGGGTCCCCATAGCATCCGCATGGAAGAGAATCCTGTTACCCTACAAGCAGGAATGACCGTTACCGATGAACCAGGTCTCTACATCTCGGGCTCTCATGGCGTTCGTACAGAGAACATGCTGTTAGTTGTTCCTGCCGGCGAGGGTATGTTTGGAGATTACCTCAAATTTGAGACGGTAACTCTCTGTCCCATTGACAAGCGACCCATCATCCAAGATTTGCTGTCAAAGGAAGAGATAGATTGGCTCAACCAGTATCACCAACGAGTGTATGATCTGCTCGCTTCACAACTTGACTATGATGAACGCTATTGGTTGGCCAACGCCACCTCAGCCTTGTAACTCAATAACTATAGAACTCAAAAACTAGAATATGGCTATTATCAAATCAGTAAAAGGACTTACTCCAAAATGGGGCAAGGAATGTTATTTCAGCGAGAACGCCGCTATTGTTGGCGAAGTGACCATGGGTGACGAATGTTCAGTATGGTTCAATGCTGTAGTACGTGGCGACGTAGCGCCCGTTACCATGGGTAACCGAGTGAATGTGCAAGACGGAGCCGTGGTGCATGTAACCAATAAGATTGGACCTACATTCATCGAGGATGACGTGACCATAGGTCACAACGCCACTGTTCATGCCTGTACCCTCAAACGTGGATGCCTCATCGGCATGGGAGCTGTAGTGCTCGACAATGCCGTAGTTGGCGAAGGTGCCGTAGTGGCTGCAGGAGCCTTGGTACTGGGTGGCACCATCATTGGTGAACACGAAATCTGGGGAGGCGTGCCTGCCAAGTTCATTAAAAAGACAAAGCCCGATCAGGCTGAGTCGTATGCTGCACATTATGTGGCTTACACCAAATGGTATCTGGCAGAAGATGAGCAATAACACAATCAAGGGGCTATTACAGCAGCCCCTTGATATGTTTCAGTATGATGTCTGTTGCTCCAATTCGAGAACTCACATAAGAGCCAGCCTTATGACCTGTGTCATGAAGATAATCGCTGTCTAAAAGTAACTTATCCAATAACTCATTCAGCTCATTACCATCATTGACAGAGAAAGCACCACCACAGGCAATTAAATCTTTTGCTTCCATAAATCGCTGATGATTAGGACCGAAGATAACAGGTACGCCATATACAGCAGCCTCCACAGTATTATGGATGCCTGTGCCGAAACCACCACCGATATAAGCTATCTCACCATATCTATATATAGATGACAACAGGCCAAAACAATCTATCAACAGACAACGAGCATCCTGCACATTCTCCAATGTGGCCTGCGTATAACGTACCACCTTACCTTCCACCTTACTGATAATCTGTTGCAGGTGATCCTCGCCAATCACATGAGGAGCAATGATGAGCTTCACTTCAGGATGATGGTTGAAATAATCGATAAATAAATCCTCATCGGGTTGCCAAGAACTGCCTGCCACAAAAGTGAGCTTGCCTTGCTTGAAAGCCTCCACCAACGGCAATTCCTTCGCCTGTTGACGTATCTGCTGCACACGGTCGAAGCGTGTATCACCAGCCACAGTCACATTCGTAACACCAATGCCCAGCAACAAATCCTTCGACATTTCATTCTGTACAAACAAATGATTAAAATTATGTAGTACCTGGCTATAGCCTTTACCATAGCTTTTGAAAAACACTTGGTTAGCCCGGAAGATTGACGATACGCTGAAAGTAGGCACCTGCCTGCGATGTAATTCATCGAGATAGTTCTTCCAAAACTCATACTTGATGAAGAATGCCATACAGGGGTTTGCCAAATCCATGAACTGACGTACCAGCTTAGGTTTGTCAAAAGGCAGGTAGCAAACCACATCAGCACCTTCATAGTTCTTACGCACCTCATAACCAGAAGGCGAGAAAAAAGTCAGCAAGATGCCGTACTCAGGATGCTCCTGACGAATACGCTCCATTAGTGGTCTGCCCTGTTCAAACTCTCCCAAGGAAGCAGCATGGAACCACAGATAACGCCTATTGGCCTCTATCTTGGAACGCAAAATTTCAAAGCAAGCCTGTTGACCATCAAGCATTTTCTTCACCTTCTTATTGAAGAGTGAATCCATTTTAGCCGCAAAGCTGTACAGATTTATCGCGAAATTATACATATCATTTCAATACTTCAATGGCACGTTGCATACGTCTTAGCGTTTCCTCCTTACCCAACACCCAAGAGATGTCGAACATGTGCGGGCCCTTGCCCTCCCCCACCAATGTCAAGCGGAAAGCATTCATAATGTCACCTGTCTTGTAACCCTGTGCTTCTATCCATGCCATCACAATCTTCTCTTGACCTTCAATGCTAAAGTCATCCACGCCACGCAACACCTCCATGAGTTCCGTCATCTGCTTGGCTGAATCTTCTTTCCAGCGTTTCTTGACGGTCTTCTCATCATACTCTGTTGGAGCAATGAAAAAATAATGGCAATTATCCCATAGCTCTTTCACGAAATTCACACGGTTCTTGACCAACCCCACAATAGTCACAACCTTGTCGAGTGAAGCCTCGATGCCGCGCTGCTGCAACTCAGGCATAAACAGGTGAGCCACTTCCACGTCGCTCTTCATTAGCACATACTCGTGGTTGAACCAGATAAGTTTCTTATAGTCAAACTTAGCACCAGCCTTGCTGCAACGATTGATATCGAAGAGCCTTATCATTTCCTCCATCGTCATAATCTCCTGATCATTGCCAGGATTCCATCCCAAGAGTGCCAAGAAATTAATCACTGCCTCAGGCAGATAACCTTCTTCACGATAGCCATAAGAGATTTCGCCAGTCTTAGGATCATGCCATTCCAATGGGAATACAGGGAAACCCAATCGGTCGCCATCACGCTTGCTGAGCTTGCCATTACCCTCTGGCTTTAACAACAGAGGCAGATGGGCGAATTTCGGCATGGTGTCTTCCCAACCAAAAGCACGATACAAAAGTACGTGTAAGGGAGCAGATGGCAACCATTCCTCACCACGAATCACGTGACTGATCTCCATCAGGTGGTCATCTACAATATTTGCCAAGTGATAGGTAGGCAACTGATCGGCACTCTTATAAAGCACTTTATCATCGAGGATAGATGAGTTGATTACCACCTCACCACGAATCAGGTCGTTCACATGTACCTGCTCATTAGGTTCTATCTTGAATCTTACTACATATTGTGTGCCATCGGCAATCAACTTATCAACCTCTTCTTTCGGCATGGTCAATGAGTTGCGCATCTGTAAGCGAGTAGAAGCGTCATATTGGAAGTTGGCTATCTCGCCACGCTTTGCTTCCAACTCTTGTGGAGTGTCGAAAGCAATATACGCCTTGCCTGCGTCCAACAATACCTGTACATATTTCTGGTAAATCTCTCTACGCTCGGACTGTCTATAAGGCCCATAGTCACCTCCAAAGCTCACGCCCTCGTCAAAATCGATGCCCAACCAGCGGAATGACTCAAGGATATACTCCTCAGCTCCTGGTACAAAACGATTGGAGTCTGTATCCTCGATACGGAACACCAAATCACCCCCGTTTTGGCGGGCGAAAAGATAATTGTACAAAGCGGTGCGAACGCCGCCAATATGCAAGGCTCCTGTGGGACTTGGAGCGAAACGAACTCTTACTTTTCTATCTGTCATAGCTACTCAAACACTTTTTTTCTATTTTAGAGCACAAAATTAACTCTTTTTCTCCATATTATCGGTTATTTTTCGTAACTTTCGCAAAATATTGAACAATATGACCCAAAATAGCGAAAAAAAGAACTCTATATGGAAGGCATTCCTCTACCGATTATTGACTTTTATCTGTACGGTAGGGCTCATTGTGTATTTCATGCCTCGCGACGTGAAGTTCAATTATCAGTTCGACTTAGACAAGCCTTGGAAGTATGGACAACTCATCGCCACGTTCGATTTTCCCATCTACAAACCAGATGATGTAATCAAGCAAGAGCAAGACAGCATCATGTCTCTCTTCCAGCCTTACTATAACCTCGACAAAGATGTAGGAAAGACAGAAGTGCAACAATTCCGCAAAGATTATCAAGAGTCGTTGCGTGAAATATTGCCCAATCAAGACTATTACACTTATCTGCAACGTGCCCTCAACGAGGTCTATAATGCCGGTATCATCAGCAATGAGAACCTGAGCAAGTTACAAGAAGACAGCATTGGTGGCATTATGGTCATCGATAATAAGGTAGCTAACACAAAAAGTTTAGGTAAGATATACTCCATCAGAGATGCCTACATGCATCTGCTCAATGCCGATACGGCACGCTATAGTCCTGATATCTTGCGACGTTGCTCACTTAATGAATACCTTACCCCCAATCTCATTTACGATGAGGAACGTACTAAAACCGCCAAAGACCAATTGTTCGATTCCTATTCATGGGCTACCGGTTTGGTACAAAGTGGCGAGAAAATTGTGGAGCGAGGTGAAATCATCGACATCAACAAGTATAACATCCTGGAGAGTCTGCGTAAGGAAAGCATTAACCGCAGTGAGTCGCAAAAGGAAAAGATGCTGATGCTAATGGGTCAGATTTTGTTTGTATTCATCTTCGTCAGCCTGTTAATGCTTTACTTGGTAATTTACCGCAAGTCATACTTTAGAGAGCGCAACAGTCTGCTGATGATCTTCTCTCAAATGGTGCTCTTCTGTGTGGTAACAGAGCTGTTAGTAGCAAATAACTTCCTGTCTGTCTATATGTTGCCATACATAATGATGGCTGTCATTATCCGCACATTCCTCGACTCACGTACGGCATTTATGAGTTTTGCCACCACTATCCTAATTTGCTCTATTACCTTGCGTTATCCGTATGAGTTCATCTTAGTGCAATGGGCCGCCGGCCTCATCGCCATCTATAGTCTGAAAGAGTTGTCACAACGATCGCAGATATTCACTACTGTGGCACTGGTGATTTTAACCTATCTTGCTGTGTATTTCGCTTATGAACTCATAACCGAGAACGACTTCAGCAAGATGAATAGAAGTATGTACATCTACTTGGCTGTCAGTGGATTCTTAGTGTTATTTGCTTACCCCTTGCTATTCCTGTTCGAGAAGGCTTTCGGCTATACGTCAAACGTTACACTCATTGAGCTTTCCAACACCAATAATCCTTTGCTTCGTCAACTGTCGGAGTTAGCCCCAGGAACATTCCAGCACTCCATGCAGGTGTCTAATCTGGTATTCGAAGCCGCCAGCAGGATTGGTGCCAACGGACAGTTGGCAAGGACAGGAGCCCTCTATCACGATATTGGTAAGATGGAGAATCCAGCCTTCTTCACTGAAAACCAAGGCGGTGGCGTGAACCCTCACAAAAGTCTGAGCTATGTGCAGAGTGCCAAGGTGGTAATTAATCATGTTACTGATGGCTTACACTTAGCAGAAAAGAACAACCTACCTGCAGTTATCAAGCAATTCATCACCACACATCATGGAGCCGGCACTACCAAGTATTTTTATATCAGTTGGAAGAACGAAAATCCTGGTGAGGAGCCAGATCCGAGTTGGTTTAGCTATCCAGGTCCCAATCCTTTTACGCGTGAACAAGCCATCTTAATGATGGCGGATGCCGTTGAAGCTGCTTCTCGTAGTATGCAGGAATATACAGAGGATAGTATCAACCAATTGGTTGATAAGATTGTGGATTCACAAGTGGCAGAGGGTTATTTCACTGATTGCCCCATCACTTTCCGTGATATCAGAACTGTCAAGGATGTATTTAAATCTAAGCTGAAATCGATGTATCATCCTCGCATCAGTTATCCAGAATTGAAGTGAAAAAGACGGGAACGCCTTCCACGGCTCGTCAGAGTATCTCCTATTGGTCGTCCGAATATCTCCGACGAGAGTTCGGAATATCTCCTTTACCCCTATAGAAGATAATCCGATGAGGGATAGAAAATATTGAGAAAAATATCAAGAAGCTTTCCGTCACATAATAGGGATGTTCGCGTCCTCCCACATCAGGCTTTTCTTACTGAAAACCTCATACTGGATCCACGTCATAGTATATCTGCACTGACTTAAAAGTGGGATTTTGCATCATTTGTTGCTGTACTTGCAAGAGAAGCTTGCGAGCTTGCGCCATAGAAGCGGTGCTCTCTATCTTGAGCATAATCATACCGATACATAGGGAATGAACACGAGCTACGGCTGGTTGCATAGGGCCATTTACCCGCTCTGAACCAAAAACCTTAAGGAGTTGGGTGGTAAACTGTGCCGTAATACTATCGGCAATCCTGCGTTCACGATGCTTGATGTAGATATAGACCAAACGATAGAATGGAGGGAAATGACAGACTTGTCGTTCAGCCAATTGGCCCTGCACCATCGATTCGAAATCATTGTCGCGAACCTGATGCACTATGGGATAATCCACATGTCCTGTCTGTAATATCACCAAGCCTCGCTCCCCCTTGCGACCAGCCCTGCCTGCCACCTGTGCCATCAACTGATAGGCTCGCTCATAGGCACGGAAGTCGGGATAGTTCAGCATGGTGTCGGCATTAAGGATGCCCACCAGTCGCACATGATCAAAGTCCAAGCCTTTCGAAACCATCTGTGTGCCTATCAGGATGTCTGTCCTACCCACTTCAAAATCACGGATAATCTTCTCATGAGCAGTCTTGCTTCGTGTGGTATCCAAATCCATCCTCACTACTCTCGCCTCTGGGAAAATCGCCTTGATTTCATCTTCCACTTTTTCTGTGCCGAAGCCTCTGTCACGGAGGTCCTGACTGCCACACTCAGGACACACCTGAGGCACAGGAGTGGTATAGCCGCAATAGTGACAAACCAACTGATTGGTACGCTTGTGCAAAGTGAGACTCACATCACAATGCACACACTTGGGCACCCATCCACAATCATGGCACTCAATCATGGGAGCAAAGCCTCGGCGATTCTGGAAAAGGATAACCTGCTCCTGATGCCTCAAGGCTTCTGTCATCTTTTCCACTAGCAAAGGTGAAAAATGCCCGTGCATCAGCTTCTTACGATGCAATTCTTTGATATCAACGGGTAAAATCTCAGGCATCTGAATCTCTTGATATCGTTCCTTCAAGGTTACCAAACCATACTTGCCACCTTCTGTTGCATTGTACCAACTCTCTACCGAAGGCGTGGCTGTACCCAGCAAAGTCTTGGCACCATACATGGATGCCAACATCAGTGCCGTATTGCGAGCATGATATCGTGGAGCAGGGTCTTGTTGCTTATAAGAACTCTCGTGTTCCTCATCCACAATGACAAGTCCAAGTTGCTGATAAGGCAAAAAGACAGACGAGCGAGCTCCTAATATGATAAGGTATGGATCATCAGAGAGTTGTTTGTTCCATATTTCCACCCTTTCAGGGTCTGAGAACTTGCTATGATAAATGCCGATATTTGAGCCAAACACCCTTTTGAGCCGTTCTGTAATTTGGGTAGTGAGGGCAATCTCTGGTAGAAGATAGAGTACCTGCTTGCCCTGACGAATGGTTTCCTCTATCAGATGGGTATATATCTCTGTCTTACCAGAAGAAGTAACACCATATAGCAGACAAACAGGTTGCTTGGCGAAGGATTGCTTGATTTCATTCAATGCTTGTTGCTGGTTGGAATTTAAGCTTTTCAAATCACTTACCTTTCGTTTGTCATTTGCCAATCGGCTCACCACAAAGGGATAGGTTTCCAAAATGCCCCGCTCTATCAAGGCATTGAGCACCTGGTCTGATGTGTGGTGATGGGCAAGCAGGTCTTGCTTGCTCACTTCACGAGGGTTACCCTCAAAAAAATCGGACAACTGGAGATAAGTCATCAGCAATTCTTGTTGCTTGATGGCTCGCTTGAAAGAGCTCAATACTCGTTGTAGTGCTTCTTCATCTCTGTAAGAGGAAGTAAGCCTAACATGTGTCTCTGTCTTGGGTTTAAAATCAAGCTTCAGACCTGCTGGTACAGCGGCATTATACACATCTCCCTCAGTACAGAGGTAGTAGTCGGCTATCCATTGCCATAACCTAAGTTGCTGAGGCAGAACTGCAGGCTGTTCTTCCAACAGGGCAAAAACATATTTCACCTCATAACCCTTGGGCTCATCTTGGTGTATGCGTACCACAATACCTGTATAGTGTTTCTTCTTGCCCAGTGGGACCAGCACACGGCACCCCCGCTTCACTCTTTTAGCCATATCATCATCTACGGCATAAGTGAAAGTGGTTTTCAAAGGAAGGGGCAATATCACATCTAAATAAGTCATGTGGAGCAGATAAAAATAGCGTTACCAACATGAGCCGGTAACGCTATGATTGGTTTTTTACTTAAGCGTTAGAACATATAAGCCAATGAAATCTGCCAAGTGTTTAGCTTGTTCTTAACATTGGCATTGGATATGCCCTTCAAATCGAAGCTATTTCCTAAAGCAAACTGATAGTTGACACCGATCTGCAAGTGATTCAACAGCTTCACACCACCACCTAAGTTCAAGCCTACCTGAGCATCTTTTTTCTTAATGGCAGCAATGTCCACGTCCTTTAGATTAAAATAGAAATCAGGACCAGCTGCCAAGAAGATAGCTGCCATATCACCCAAGCCAATAGTGTATTTCAGGTTCAGAGGCACCTCAATACCCTGCTGTTTCAACTCGCCTGATCCACGCTGTGAGTACATCAAAGCTCCATCCACGCCTATGCCAATAATAGGTACAGTAGCCTCAATCATTGGACCGATAAAGAAACCTGTAGAGTTATCTTTTACATTATTGAGAGTCGTATTGGCAATCTCCCAATCCATCTTGGAAAGGTTCAAACCGCCTTTCACACCAAAACTAACCTGCGCCTGAGCAGGCAAAGCCATCGCCATACAGAAGATGGCAACGAATAATGTACTTAATACTTTCTTCATAACTATAGTTTTTAAGTTCTCTGCGGGCAAAGGTACATATTTTTTTTAAAAGATACTAGATTTATGCAGTAAAAGTGCTACCTTTGCATTGTAATTAGCGAGGGAGAGATGCCGGAGTGGTCGAACGGACCGCACTCGAAATGCGGCATACGGGTAACCGTATCCAGGGTTCGAATCCCTGTCTCTCCGCTAATTAACAACTGAATAGATATGAAGAAGGTTTTGATTTCACTGGTGGCTTTAATGGTGGTGCTCTCTTCTTGTGGTACCATGGGGTTAGGTACAAGCATGGGTGCCATGATAGGTGGTACCTTAGGCTCCATTGCTGGGGATGCCACTGGAGGTAGATATGGCTCATCAATTGGTGGAATGTTAGGATCTGTAGCCGGTATGGCGGTAGGTGCAGCCATTGAGGAACAACAGTATAGGGATAGGGTTGAACAAGCCAGCAAGAGAACTACTTCTGTAGCTCAACCTGCGCAGAGTAATGCCATCGACGCCATTGAGTTGACCAACTTCATTTATATTGACAGTGATAACGACGATACCATCGAGGCTGGTGAGGATTGCCAGATTTCCTTCGATGTGGTGAACCATAGCAACAAAACCCTCAAGAATATTACCCCTATCGTGGAGCTGATCAGTGAGACAAAAGGCTTGAAAATAGGTAAGATGACCACTATCAGTAAGCTGAATCCTAATACCAAGGTGACATATTCTGTACCTATCAGTGCAAACTCACACCTGAAGGATGGTGAGGCTGATTTCCGCGCATACGTGATGGACAGCAATGGTTTGACCAGTGAATCACGTGAGTTCACCCTTTCGACGAAGAAATAATTGAGCTGAATTGACAATATTCTGCCAAAGGATGTAACATCCAGGGCCTACAGAGGCTACCGGGTTTAGGTATGTATAGGTAATCCAAATGGCAAAAGCTGTGTTCTTCTGCCCTAAGGCCTGACCTGCATTGATGGTGCTGTTGTAGAAACTTCCCACAAACTTACCCAAAACAAACTGAATAACGCATAAAATAGCAGAGGTGAGAGCTATCATCAACAAAAGCCAGACGGACACATCAGCATGAACAATGTTCTTGAGGGTAGCACCAGTTACAATAGAAAGGGAAATGCCCCACATATAAAAGCCCATATCTTTAACACTCACAATCCAATCGTGCAAAGGCTTCACGTAATGTCGAACAAACCATCCCAAGAACAAAGGCAATACCAAAACCAGGCACACCTTATTTAATATAATGAGGAAAGCATCCCAAAAAGTGAGGTGCGCCTCTTTCTCTATCAATGGAAAGAAAGTGGGAATCAGCAAAGCCGTGACAAAACTACTGATAAAAGTATAGGTAGTCATAGAACCCAAGTTACCACCAAGCTTGACGGTGATGACAGCAGCAGCTGCTGCCGTAGGGCAGATGATACAGGTAAGAACACCCTCCCAAACTATTTTGCTTTCAGGTGTCTGGTCAGTCAAAAGGATGATGCCCACCACAATCAGCACCAATAGCACTTGCAACAACACTATCCACAGATGCCACATTTCCGTCTTCATCTGCTTGAAATCCACCTTGCAGAAAGTAACAAACAGAATCATGAACATGAACAAAGGCAATATCGTATCAAAGATGGGGTCGAAAAACAATGCTGCTTCATGCAATGCCGGTGTGAAGGCAAAGATGAAGTAAGCCAATGCTCCTATGGCCATTGACACTGGCAAGGTCCAGTCTTTTGCGAATTGTATCAGATTCATGGTGGCAAAAGTAATACTTTTTAGTCACAAAGAAAAGGGATGCGGCAAATTTGCCGCATCCCCTAACGCATTTATTTATCTTGAACTATGAATGACGGTGTTTTCAATCACAATTTAATTAAATGCAGGATAACCTGGATTCTGAACCAAGTTAGGATTGGTCTGCCATGCTGTCAATGGAATTGGGAACAACTCCAGATACTTGTCAGTTGGACGGTTCCAAGCACTTGGGTTGATGGTGTAGGTCTTTGGAATACCCCACTCGTCAACCTCCTGGCTAACTGTTGCACGGAACATGCTCCACATATCCTTGGTGTAGCAACCGAAGCGGATGTCATCCTCACGAGACCAACCTTCCCATGCCAGCTCCAGACGACGCTCAAGCAGAACATCATCCAGAGTTACAGAAGCGTAATTGTGAGAAGAATTGCCCCAAGCACGCTGACGGACAGCGTTCACCAGCTGAGTTGCCTCAGCAACCGAGCCACCTGAACGGAGCAGAGCCTCTGCACGTACCAGGTAGAAGTCAGCCATACGGAAGATCGCGAAGTCGTTGTTCATGGCGCTTGTCAAAGCAGCGTCATACTCCCACTTGCCTACACGGCCACCGTCCTGCTGCTGAACGTCTGCCCATAGTGTACCATCACGCTGTGCACCATAGAGAGGGAATACCTCAGCATAGTGGTTCATTGGGAGAGAGTGGCCTGTCATCAGGATCTCAGAAGTACCCTTCTTGTACTGCTGACCCAGACGGAATGACACAATACGAGGATCGTTCTCAGGATCGTCGTAGTAAGTGTAAGTAGGATCGCTTGCCTTACTAGGATCGTGCATGAACAACTTCACATAGTCAGGCTGTGCGCAGAAACCGTTCCAGGCACCGAAGCTTGCACCGATAGCCTGGTTCTCAACATAACCCAGGGTACGGAAGTGCAGTGAGTTGGTATTTGAAGTATCATTCATAGAATACTGTGCGCAGAGGATTGACTCCTTGTTGCCGGAGTTGTTCCAAGCAAACTGATCGGTCCAGTTCTCAACCAGACCCAGAGTTGGGAAGTCGTTAATTACATGACCTGCAGCTTCTGCAGCCTGTGCATACTTGTCACCCTGGCCCCATGCTTCTGAGTTCAAATAAAGCTTTGCCAACAATGCGTAAGCGGAAGCCTTGGTGAAACGGCCATAATTAGCTTGGGTACCATCTGGCAATGCAGAAATCAGAGAGTTAACCTCACCTACCAGCCAGTTGTATGCCTCAGCACGTGTTGAGTTGCCAGGCAGTTCCTTGTCGTTATAGTCGATAACCATAGGGATGTTTCCCCAACCGCTTATCAGATAGTAGTACCAGTATGCGCGGATACCGCGGATCTCGGCAGCTCTCATATCCTTGTCTGCCATTTCTGAGCCCAGGATAGTATTCAGGTTAGCGTTGCAGGTACCGATTGACTCCATGGCAGCGTTCCATGCGCCACGGTTACAAGAGGTCATGCTGGTGTAGGTGTGCATGAACATCTGCAGGTACTGGCCACCGTCCCACCAGTCACCACCCTTACGGGTAGGATAAATCATCACTGAACCGGCAGCCTCGCTCATGGTCAGACCATCGGACGGGAACACACGCTTCAATGTGTTGTAGCAGGTACCCACCAGTGCATTAATCTCAGTAGCGGTGCTACCGAAAGTCTCTGCCGGCAGCTGGTCATAGATTCGCTCGTCCAGGTTCGTGCAAGAAGGCACGGCAATCAGGAGAGATGCGGCAGCCAGCAGACTGAATATCTTATTCTTTTTCATAATGTATGTCCTGTTTTTTAAAGGTTAGAATGTTAAGTTAACACCGAAGATGAATGAGCGAGACTTCGGGAAGTACTCGCGTGCCTCGATACCAGGAGACAGACCTGAGGTTGAAGAGTAGTTCACTTCAGGATCCAGACCCTTATAGCCGGTGATCACGAACAGGTTCTGTGCAGTCACGTACAGACGTGCCTTGCTCAGCCAGTCGAGCTTCTTGGTGTCGAAGGTATAACCC
>JAFXVZ010000040.1 GCA_017534535.1 Bacteroidaceae bacterium
GAGTGCTGCATATAGCGCTCGACGACGAAGTAAAGAAGGTGTCTATCACTGGTATTAACAGCGATGAGAAGGTGGTGATGCGCCAGGAACTGAGCGAGGATGAACTGGATCAAGCAACGGGTGGTGCTGGTCAAAAATTTCGTATTCCCACAGATCAGTATTGCAGAATTGTTTAAATAAAACCATACAAGCTATCATCCTTGCCCGACTAACAGAATAGCATGTGGTTCTTGCAATAACAAGGCAAAAGCCATCAGTACCACCTCGTGCATGGGGTATGGGCCTATCAAAGAAAAATATCAACTATTTAATCAATCAAGTTTATGGAAGAGCAGAAAGACAAAAGAGTGCTGAACATAGAGCTCAGCAACGAAGTAAAGAAGGTGTCTATCACTGGAAAGGACAGCGATGAGAATGTGGTGATGCGCCAGGAGCTGAGCGAGGATGAGCTGAAGCTCGCAACGGGGGGGATAGATGTCGGATTGTGTCCCCGTGTATATAATGAGGGTCCCGATATAAGGTTTCCCGACTAATCCTGTCCTATACTGGGAGAATAGTGACCCAATAAAAACCATACAAGCTACCATCCTTGCCCGACTAACTGACTAATTGCAAGTAAGCGAGTGCAGAACTATGCGTGCCTAACTTTGCCGAGTCGCAACAGAATTGGGCGAAGCCAATTGAAAATTGACAATTGAAAATTGAAAATTTCTGGAGCAGCGAGGGCAGAGCGATGCTTGCATCAGCAAGAGCGATGTCCACCACCATCAACGAGTATTAATAAAAGGGAAAGGGCATAATCGGAGAGGCGTTAAGAAAAAGCAAGCTGTGCACGTTAAAAGCGGCAGGCTGTCTGAGCGTAGCGAGTTTTTGCCGCTTAGTGCAAAGTGAAGGTTTTTTAGCCTCGGAGGTTCAGACGATGCATTTTCTCTTTGCTTCACCCCCTCTTACCTCCCCCGTTATCGGGGGAGAACAATCTCTTTGGGGGCAAGCCAAAGAGAAAGAATGAAAACTTAAACTTTAAATGCTATGCGAAACAAAGAACTTTGGAAAGCTGTAATACAGTTCACCATCTCAATACTGACAGCTGCATTGACTGCTATGGGAACAACCAGTTGCATGGGTCATGGACCCATCTACTTCTAAAGACAAAGCCCTCGCTATTGAAATGCGGGGGCATTGCTTATTTAGCCATTCTTAGACTGTATAAATCCTATAGGCTTCCGTTCTTTCTTTGTAGGTTCTTTGGCTTTAGCTCTGCCAAAGCCGTACTGATGGCATCCAATTGAGCACGAGTATCTTCGTTGATCTCGTTTTGGTCATGAAGGACATCATTCATTTCCTTATGTATCATCTCTAGCTCATGTTCGATTTTAGAAATCCTGTCATTTGTATTAGGCATATTAGCCAAATGACGAAGAGAAGCGAAGGCTCTCATAATTCCTCGATTTACTTTTATAGCAGATGATGACTTCAATACACTACTAAGCATGGCTACACCATTTTCTATAAAAGCATAAGGGAGTTTTTTTGTGCCACCATGTTTCTCTACTGATTATGATGTCGCAATTTGCGACATCAAAACATTATCTCGCTGATTTCTAATATTTCTTGTCTCATACCACAAACTTACTATAAAACCTCGTCATTATCTGCACGAACTCATCAGGCAAGCGTTTAATGGCCTCTGCCTTGATGTACTCTGGCACTCCACCATAGAAAGCCTCAGCAATGCCACCAGTGATGGCACCCATAGTATCGGCATCACCACCCAATGAAACAGCCAAGCGGATGGCACTCTCGTAATCCGAACTTTCCAAGAAGGCGATGATAGATTCAGGCACTGATCCTTGACAACTTTCATCAAAGGTGTAATGAGGGCGAATCTCATCACAAGTACGATGCAGGTCATAACCAAAAGTCTGTTCTACAAAGGTCCTTATCTCCTCTTTAGACTTACCTGTCCGTGCCAAGAAGATGCAAGCAGCTGTGGCTTGTGCCCCCTTGATTCCCTCTGGATGATTATGGGTCACCTCAGCACTCTGCTTAGCTGCTTTTAAGGTTTCTTCCAAAGTGTCAAATGCCCACCCTACTGGACTTACTCGCATAGCAGAACCATTACCCCAACTATTATATGGCTGAGGGTCATCCATGTAGAACAACCATTCAAAAAACCTTCCTCCATATCCAGCGCCAGGATAACGGCTACCATAATCCAACATCACACCTTTTATACTTTCACCAGTAAGCAACCAATCAGCATTGGCAACAGTCATCACCGTATCATCTGTATAAGTCGTAATATCAGTAAACAAATCAAACTCAGTGCTCTTAACTGGCATAAACTCATAGGTACTGCCAATCACATCCCCTGCTATTGCCCCCAATATAATTCCATTTGTATCCATATTCTTTAAATTTTTCTTAACCTATTCCACAGATATGCTCCACTCCAATAAACAAGCATGATGACCAAGAACACAAAAAACCAGAGCAAACATAAACGGGTCAGAGTTTGTCTTCTCCTGCATGTTATTTACTGTGTCACAAACACCCTCCAGCTACCATCTTTCTCTCCGCGTTCTACATATTTTTTTTGTATAAGTTGGTCAAGAAGCTTCTGAATAGCTGCAATACTGATGCCTGTTACATCTTTCATATCTGCAAAAGTCAACGTAGGCTGTGTACGCATTGCATTTAGTATTTTAGTATAATTAGGCGTTCGGAAAGCAATACGTTCACCATCATACCACCATACATTTTCATCATGCTCACTCAGAAAGAGTACATCATTATAAACCTCTGTAGCCACAAGTTCATTAAAGTACTTCAAAAACGGTTTGATGTCCTTGATGTCTGCATGAGCGCCATCACCAGGCACTGGACCCACCTCAATATCTGCCTGATGGAGAGCATCCAGATATTCGCTCTTTTTTCGGCTGCGAACAACAATCATCGGATAATCGTGACGAGCCAAAATATAGTTCATCATCAGTCGTGCTATACGTCCATTCCCATCCTCAAACGGGTGAATGCGTATATAGCGGTAATGAAATATTGCTGCCAACTCTATTGGAGAGAGTTTTCCTTCCTGCTCCGCCTTGTTATACCAATCCACCAAGTCGGTCATCAAACTTGGTGTTTCCTCTGGAGAAGCATATTCGAATCTGTCGCCAAAGCGAGTGATAACGCTATTGGGACGAGTCTTATATTGTCCAGCATGGATGACATAGCTTGTTTGCACACCTCCAGGAAGTTCTCGATAGACTGTATAGTCTTCACGCAGCAAAGTTTTATGTAATGTACGGATAAAATTCTGTGTTAGTGGAACCTCCTTCACTGATGCTTCTTCAGACATCATGCGGAGCCCCACATTACTCGCTGTCATTTCCTGAACATCATGCACATCAGCTTCCCCAATTACTTTACCAAATAGCAACAGGATTTCCGTTTGACCATAAGTCAGCGTATTACCTTCAATATGATTACTATTGTAGTTGAAGTCCACTGTGAAACGACGCCTAAGTCTATCTCTATCCTTTCCCGACAATGGTTGCAAATTTTGCCATGCTGCCAATGCCTTCTTAATATTCAGATACCTCATGTGGTCACAAAATATATTTATTAACGCAACAAAGGTATAAAATATATTTAAATGGTTGTAACGTTACAACCTTTTTTAATACAATTCTATCGATTTTTATCGAAAAACCACAAAAACACATTAAAACAACTTATTATCTGAACATAACGGAGATATTCGCTATAATACCCAATTTCGCTTGTTTCCCCTTACCATGCCCGTCTGAACGGAGTGCTTGTGTTGCATGTTGCATTGTTGCATTTCGATAATTTAGAATCGCCTGGATTGATTTGTCGGATTTGCAATCCGACATGAGGATTATAAAGCCCGATGAAGATATCTTCACCGGGCTATTAAGAAGGCAAACAAAACACTTTTATGATGTTTCCTATTTGATCGTTACCCATTGACTTCCACCGTCAGCACTATCCACTACGGCATGAATAAACTTCACACCGCTCACACCGTCTGATATTGTTGGGAAATCGAAGCAAGAATAGTCTTTGCCTTGTTTCTTTGCTTCCACGGCATTGAGAAATTCACGATGTATATTCGCAAAAGCTACGAATAGTCCCTCAGGATGTCCTGATGGGATGCGTGCGAAGGCACCGGCCTTCTCGTGTATGGCTGCTGTACCTCGGTGTATGAGACGCATGGACTCACCCTTTGGAGTATAACGCACCACCTCGGGATCTTCCTGCATCCATTCCAGAGATCCTTTGTCACCATAAACGCGAACGACAAAACCATTGCAGTGACCTTCGGCAATCTGACTGCACCAATAGGCTCCATGGGCACCATTGTCGTATTCCACAATTATATTGGCATTCAGCTCGAGAGGCTGATTGTATTTATCACGTGTGGCAAGAAGCCGATGTATCTTAAGACCGGTGAGGTAGGAAACATAGTTTTCAATATGTGTGCCCAGATCTCCTACGCAGTTGGTAATACCCGAGATAACGGGATCGGTGCGCCATACTGCCAGGCTCATGTCATTCTTGCTGTCAGGATCAAGTATGTCGAGCAACCAGCCCTGTACATATTCTGCATTCACAGCTATGACATTACCTATCTTGCCTTCAGCAATCATTTCTTTCATCACCTTACTCATGGTGTAGCCTGTATAACTATATCCTACGCCAAAGAGAAGGCCTGTTGACTTGACAATAGCCTCCAACTCCTCGGCTTGTGCCACAGTGAAGCATAAAGGTTTCTCGCAGAACACGTTGATGCCCGCCTCCAAGAAACATTTAGCTATCTCATAGTGTGTGATGTTGGGCGTAACTATGACCACGAAGTCGATGCCATCAGGGCGCGCTGCCTCGGCTTTGGCCATTGTCTTGTAGTCTGGATAGACACGGTCGGGATCCAAATCATAGGTTTTGCCTGTCTCTTGATTCAAACTTTCACGGGTGCTGAAACATCCGGCAACCAAGGATGAACGGGGGTCAAACTGAAGCGCTTTGCGGTGAACGTCACCTATGAAGGCTTTGTTATGACCGCCTACCATTCCGTAACGAATTTCTTTTGCCATAATCTTATCCTCTTATTTTGTTATTTATTGGATATTGCTTCGTCAAACTTAACAGCGGATGGCTTGAAGTCAACACGCCGTACAAAGGCTGCAGCTTCGGTGGCTCCATCGATACGGTCCATGCCCGAATCCTCCCATTCTACAGACAGCGGCCCATCGTAGCCATAGGCATTGAGCACACGTATTATCTCTTCGAAATTCACGTCACCATGACCTAGAGAGCGGAAATTCCAACCTCGGCGCAAATCACCGAAATCGATATGACTGCCCAGGATACCTGAGCGTCCGTCAAGGGTGACAGCAGCATCCTTCATGTGGACATGATATACGCGATCGATAAAGTCATTGAGGAACAGATGGGGCTTCATGCCTTGCCAGATGAGGTGACTTGGGTCAAAATTCAGACCGAATTCTTTACGGTCGGCAAACTTCTCCAGCAGGCGTTTGGTGGAATAGTAATCGAATGCTATCTCGCCTGGATGTACCTCAAGAGCGAATTTGACATCATATTTCTTAAAGACGTCTAAAATGGGGCTCCATAGTTCTACGATTCGGTTAAAGCCTGCCTCAATCATCTCCTCAGTTGTCTGGGGGAAAGAATACATATACTTCCAGATGGGGGATCCAGTGAAACCAGTGACTACGTGGACGCCAAACTTTGCAGCGACGACGGGCACCTTCATCATGGTATCGATGGCCCATTGCCTGATAGCCTCCGGGTTATTGGCAAGGGCAGATGGTGCAAAATTATTCAAACGTGGGTCTGGGTCGTCGCCCACGCACTGGCCAATGATGTGAACAGCCAGGGCCGTCATTACCAGTCCGTTCTTTTTGAGGTTTTCCTTCATCCAGTTCACGTAACTCTCATCAGAGATTGCTCGGTCAACATCGATGCCGTTGCCCCAACAAGCCACTTCTAATCCGTCGTAACCCATTTTCTTGGCAAGCGTGCATAACTCATCAAATGGTAAGTCTGCCCATTGGATGGTGCATAGTGTAACAAGGTGCTTTCCCATAATATTAGTATATTTAAGTTTGATATGTTTATCAAATAATTATAGCCATAATAATCTAATAATGCAAATATAGCACAATTCTTTGTGCTATCCTTATTTCTGCCTATTTTTTTGATTTTTTTAAGGGCACTTCGCTCTCATAATGTCTATATTTACTTGAATAGCTAGAGATGAACGTAGCACACTACTCAACATAGCTATTCCAATTCAGGAAAAGACAGCTCGTCTGAACGGAGTGCTTGTGTTGCATGTTGCATTGTTGCATTTCGATAATTCAATGTTGGGTATAGGTTAAGTTGCTTGGGCTATTAACTACAATAAGGCTGGCACTTCATGTGTCAGCCTTATTTGCTCTCATCAGGAACGAACGGTGAAAGGTTTAATAGGTTAATGGAAAACTCTTTTCAAACTTTTACATTTCGTAAATATTCCCCCACCAGCTACATCATTCAGCTCCTTGTCAGAGATTTCTTCAGCCTCCACTTTGACATCTTCGTTCTTTACTTTCTCTTCGAGTTCTTCGCTCACTACAGTTTTCTTGTTTTCGCCTTCCATAATATGTTTTTAAGTGAATTACAAATTAAGTTTGCTTTATGGGTTGAGTGACTTCCCTGCTTTCTGCCACGCTGTGATGCCTCCCTCCAACTCTACCAATTGCTGGAAACCGGCTTTATGCATGAGCTCAGCTGCCGAGTGACTGCGCCTGCCACCACGACAATAGAGGGCTACAGGGCGGTCTTTCTTCAACAGGGCCTCAGCCTTTGCTGCAAAGCCAACAGAATCGGTGCGATAGTCAATCAGTACGGCACCGGCGATGTGACCAGCCTCGAATTCTTCAGGTGTGCGCACATCAAGCAACTGTACATCGGCTTGGGTGATGAACTTTTCGAATTCATCTGCGGGAATGACACTCATGCCCTCAGGTGCAGGCTGACAAGCGCCAAACAGGAATGTGAATAATGCTACAATAAGAAGTTTCATATCAATCAATTTTTAGGTTTATATGCAAAGGATAGCTGCTGTATCTGACCATCGTAGTCGAGGTAGTTGACCTTGACATCAAGCTGACGAACAGACGAGCTGAGGTAAGGATACAGGGGCAGGGAGGCGTAAGCACGCGACTGGTATATCTGGGCATCGCCACCATCGTTGTGATGGATGCTGAAGGTGGCGGACGAGAGGCCTAAGCTGTCAGGGGCTTGGTATTGGTCGATGAGGAAAGAAACCCTGTGGGGTTTGCCCGCCGACTGGACATTTAGCAGCATGTTGAGGTATTCATGTCCCATCCAAGCGCTTTGTATGCTGACGGGAGCTGTGGGTACACTGTCAAGGTATTCCTCGCAAGGCACAGGCAGGGGGGCTGTGACGGGGATAAAGGAGTGCAATTTGACGGTGTTGTTGCTTTGTTCCTCGTAATAGCCCAAGAGGCGTATGACGCTGTCGGGGGTCAAGCGGTCGATGTTCTCAGACTCAACCACTTGGCGACTTATGCCATCGTCGGTGATGATGGTGTTGATTAAGCTGTCAGTGCCTGTTTTTGCGGTAAAGAACTCTTCTTTGACATCGGGGTAGTGGTAGGAGTCCTTGGAACATGAAGAATTGACCATTGACAATTGACAATTGACAATTAAAACAAACAAGGTATGGAGCCAAGTTTTTGGCTTGGCGGTCATACGTTTGACTTGTTGTTTTGGTTCTTTCATTTTAATATTCCCCTATCGCCTGGTTTTAGTCCTTATCCGTATGGTAATCGTCACATGCTCAATGGTCAATGGTCAATGGTCAATCGTCAAAATCGCGAGTTAGCGAGGGCAGAGCGATGCTTGCATCAGCTATGCCGAGCGTGAGCGATTTATCTAATCTTCAAATAGTTAGTCAACGGGTTGGCGTACATCAGTAACAACATGTGGCGCAGATACTCTTCATCCTTCTCAGAGATGTCAATCTTGTCCAGTTGCTGGGCGATGTATGCCTCAAACTGTTCCTTCTCTTCTGGCGTGTAATGATCGGTAAAGCGGGACTCACCAAAGAGCCAGTCATGAGCCACATAGTTGCAAGGATAAAAACGATAGTTGGCATGGATGCCACGGTCGATGATGGACGATACGGCGGCAAACAAATCCTGCTTACTGAGGCTTCTGTCAAGTGCCAGCAACTGGTCGTTGATGCAAGGTGCCACATGGAAGTGTACCCTGCCCTTGAAGCCAAACATGCCCGTCTCCATATTCTTCAGGTCATCAGCCGTGGATTTCTTATAATCCAGCACATCACGCTTGAGCTGATACTCACGCGCCTTGAGGTAGTCGCAAGGGTCGTACTCATAAGAGATGGACAGGGGCACAATGTTCATCTCCACCAGGCGGTCGATGAAATCGCCCTCGCCACCCATCGCCAGCATCTTGAGCACACTCTCCTGCGTACGGTCATTGGAATCCTTGGCACGTCCCTCGCGCTGAGCAATCCAGATGGACTGGTTCTTCTGACTGATGGTGTAGTGCATATAGCGCGACATGCGAGCCGACGACTCCAGCATCTGCTTCATGGTGAGGGCTCGTTGCACGATGAACGACTTGTTGATGCGCACCAGTTTCTTGATCCAGGGATAAATCAGCAGGTTGTCGCCGATGGCTATCTCCACTGTGTCAAGTCCATTCTCCACCAGCAGTACAGAGAGAAAGCCCGAGTCGAGGATGATGTCACGATGGTTGGAGATAAAAGTGAAAGCACATTTGGAATCAGTCAGGGTGTCAAGGTTACTGGTCACACCACGGGTAGATGAATCAGCCAGTCCGCGAAGGAATCTATAGCAGAACGCCTTCTGGAACTCGAGCTTGGTCTTGCAGGCACGCATGCGGTCGGCAATCACCTCGAAGGGGAAAGGCAGCACGCCTCCCACAATCTTCACGAAGGCGGGGTCGGCTATCAGTTCCTCGTAAATCTGAGGCAGCTCTTCATCCAGATAAGGGCGTATTTCGTCAAATTCGGTAGTCATAACTTGTTGCTTGTAACTTACTTAAACTTCTCCTCAATGATGTCGGTCATCACATCCTTGATGTCGAGGCCAGCGGCACGCACCTGTTGGGGTATGAAGCTGGTGGCAGTCATGCCTGGGGTGGTGTTCACCTCTAAGAGGTTGATTTTCTCACCCTGGGTGATGATGTAATCAACGCGGATGATGCCGTAGGCACCCAGGATGTCATAGATGGCAAGGGTGACCTGCTGCACTCGGTCGCGCAGGGAGTCGGAAATGCGGGCAGGGGTAATCTCATCCACCTGACCGTTATATTTTGCATCGTAGTCGAAGAACTCATTGCTAGTCACCACCTCCGTGATGGGGAAAGCCACTGCCTTGGTAGAGGTCTTGTAGCATCCGCAGGTGATTTCGGTACCATCTAAGAACGACTCAATCACCACCTCCTTTGCCTCAGCAAAAGCCTTGGCGATGGCAGGCTGTATCTGCTCACGGGTCTTTACTTTGGTGACGCCAAAGCTGGAACCGCCCAAACTGGGCTTGATGAAGCAAGGCAGGCCAATATCCTGCAGTACACGCTCATCATCGATGCTTTGTCCGGCACGAAGCAGGATGGACTCAGCCACAGGGATGCCGAAGGCCTTGAGGTACTGGTTGCAGGCAAACTTGTCGTAAGTGAGTGATGCCGCCAAGACGCCACAGCAGGAGTAAGGGATGTGGAGCATGTCGAAATAGCCCTGCAGGTGACCGTCTTCGCCTGGTGTGCCGTGGATGGTGATGTAGGCAAAGTCGAACTTCACCTTACGGCCGTCGAGGGTAAAGCTGAAGTCGTTACGGTCGATATCCACACGCTGGTCGCCCTCTAACTGAACGTACCAGTCGAGGCCATGCATCACAACGATGTATAATTCATATTGCTCCTTGTCGATGAAAGAGTAGAGTCCCTGTGCACTGCGCAGGGAAACATGATATTCCGAGGTGTCGCCACCTGCTACGATTGCAATGATTCGTTTCATTCCGTTAAGTTCCTATTTATAGTGTAACCCCTCCATTTCTCTATGAGTGCCTGCATGTCGGCTGGCAACTCCGTTGAGAAGAACAGCTCTTGGCCTGTGACGGGATGAGTAAAGCCCAGCGTCTTGGCATGTAGAGCCTGTCGGGGACAAATTTCAAAACAATTGTTGACGAACTGCTTGTACTTGGCAAAACGAGTGCCACGCAGAATTTCGTTACCTCCATAGCGTTCGTCGTTAAACAGCACATGGCCTATGTGTTTCATGTGTACCCTGATCTGATGTGTACGACCAGTCTCGAGGATGCACTCCACCAAGGTTACATAGCCAAAGCGTTCAAGCACACGATAATGCGTCACAGCATGCTTACCCTGGTCATCAGGCAACACAGCCATCAGCATCCTGTCCTTGGGATTGCGCCCGATGTTACCCACGATGGTGCCCTCATCCTGCTCCATGTCTCCCCACACCAAGGCGTTATAATGGCGCTTGGTGGTCTTATGCAGGAACTGATTGCCCAGGTTTGTCTTGGCATCGGGCGTCTTGGCCACCACCAGGAGGCCAGATGTATCCTTGTCAATGCGATGCACCAAACCAACATGTACATCGTTGGCATCGTAGTTTGTATCCTTCAGATGCCAGGCGATGGCATTGACCAGTGTGCCACTCCAGTTGCCATGACCAGGGTGTACCACCAAGCCCGCAGGCTTGTTCACCACAATCACGGCATCGTCTTCATAGACCACATCCAGTGGAATGTCCTGCGGAATGATTTCATTCTCATACCGAGGACGATCCAGCATCAGGGTGATGACATCCAGCGGCTTGACCTTATAGCTGCTCTTGACGGGCTTGCCATTAGCCATCACATAGCCGGCATCAGCTGCCTTCTGGATGCGGTTACGCGAGGCGTTGGTAATCTTGTCAAAGAGATACTTATCCACGCGCCGCATCTCTTGCCCCTTATCCACCACCACACGAAAATGCTCGTATAGCTGTGGCTCGGTGACTATCGGCTCGATGTCATCCAAATCATCATTATCCAACTCCAGGTCCAGCTCTTCGTCTATCATAAAGCCAAAGGGTATCAGAACCAGTCATCGCCTGTCGCAGGTCTCTTCTGCGGCTCTTTCTTCTCTATTGCATCAGTGCCCTCAACAACACTCAAGCTATCCCTCGCCATGGTACCACTGCCCACCATGAGTGAGAGGGTGGAGTTGATGGGTACACGCTCGCCCAACATCAGACGCTGACCGTTGTACTTCACGCCATAGACCCAGTCTTTCTCGCCATCTACCATTTCCACGTTACTAATCTTGAAGCCTGCGGCTAACAAACGAGCCTCTGCCTGACGCAGGGAACTATTGTCTGCCACATCGGGAACATGCACTAAAGGAATACTTAATGTATTAATATTCAGATAAATGATACGTCCACGCTTTACCTGCTGGCCTACTGTAGGGGTGAATTCAAGTATGGTGCCTGCAGGTAGGGTACTGACATAATCAGAATCGGTGACCACGCACTTAAGCTCGTGTTTCTCTAATATCTGACGGGCTTCCAACAGAGTCTTGCCCTTTATGTCGGGTACTGTCACGGCTTCACCATGATGAGTATAGACATCTAACCCCTTGAGAACACACAGGATGACAACCACAAAGGCCACCAACATGCCGATAATGTTCAGCCAGAAGAAACGGTTCTCACGAAAAGAAAAAAATCCTTTTATTGTCATAAGCAAACAATTTGGGGCGAAATTACAAATAAAAGAATGAATAGCCAAATTTCGAGTGTGAATAATCACAAAAAGGGGCGTATGCTGTAAACATACACCCCTTTTTTATGGTTTTAGCCTATCCAGTGGCTTAATCGCCGAAAGCAGAATCGTCCATGTGACGGGAACCGCCATCTTCCATGTCATAGTCAAGCACGGTACGACGGTTGGCCTGAATACGGTCATATTCTTCCTTTGAGCCCACCACAATCTTGTCGAACTCACGCTGACCAGTACCTGCTGGGATGAGGTGACCGCAAATCACGTTCTCCTTCATACCCTCCAGATAATCGGTCTTGCCGTTGATGGCCGCCTCGTTCAACACCTTGGTGGTTTCCTGGAATGATGCAGCTGACATGAAGCTCTTGGTCTGCAAAGCAGCACGGGTAATACCCTGCAACACCTGCGTAGAAGTGGCAGGAACGGCCTCACGCACCTTCACCAGTTTCATGTCACGACGCTTCAGCATACTGTTCTCATCGCGCAACTTGCGGGCAGTAACAATCTGACCTGCATGCATGGTCTGTGAATCGCCAGCATCTACTACCACCTTCTTGCCCCAGATGTGGTCGTTCTCCTCCTGGAAGTCCAGTTTGTCAACCACCTGCTGTTCCAAAAAGTGGGTATCGCCTGGCTCATCAATCTGAACCTTACGCATCATCTGACGTACAATGATTTCGAAGTGCTTATCGTTGATCTTCACACCCTGCAGACGATACACATCCTGTACCTCGTTCACGATGTATTCCTGTACCGCCGTCGGGCCCTTGATGGCCAGGATGTCAAGAGGTGTAATCTCACCATCAGAGAGTGGAGTACCAGCACGTACATAGTCGTTCTCCTGTACCAGAATCTGCTTTGACAGTGGCACCAAGTAACGTTTCTCATCGCCAGCCTTGGAGGTAACCACAATCTCACGATTACCACGTTTTGGCTTGCCCATGGTGATCTCACCATCGATTTCGGATACAATAGCAGGGTTAGACGGACTACGTGCCTCGAAGAGCTCGGTAACTCGTGGCAAACCACCGGTGATATCACCAGCCTTGCTCACGGCGCGAGGAATCTTCACTAACACATCACCAGTCTTCACCATCTGACCATCCTCAACTACCACGTGGCCACCCACTGGCAAGTTATAAGTACGGATCAAGTTATCGTCCTCGTCGAAGATACCAACGGTAGGTACCTTGTTCCTATCCTTAGATTCAATGATGATGCTCTCGCTCAAGCCTGTAGATTCGTCAGTCTCCACGCTGAAGGTTACGTTCTGGATCATGTCCTCGAACTTCAGCTTACCAGCTGCCTCTGTGATGATGACAGCATTAAATGGATCCCAACGGGCAATGAGCTTACCTTTTTCAACGGTCTCGCCTTCACTGGCAAAGAGAGTCGAGCCGTAAGGTATGTTATGGGTTGAAAGCTGGATGCCTGTATTGATATCCACAAAGCGAACCTCAGCCAGGCGGCTTACTACAATCTTAGTAGTCTCACCTGCCTCATTGACTGCATCTACAGTTCGAAGTTCCTCAAATTCAACTTTCGAGGTGTTCTTTGCCACCACGCTGGCATTAGCAGCGATGTTAGCTGCTGTACCACCGGCATGGAAGGTACGCAGTGTCAACTGAGTACCAGGCTCACCAATGGCCTGTGCCGCGATGACACCCACAGCCTCACCCTTGTGAACCATGCGGCTAGTAGCCAGGTTACGACCATAGCACTTAGCGCAAACACCATGACGAGACTCGCAAGTGAGCACTGAACGAATCTCCACGCTTTCAATAGGAGAGTCTTCGATGGCCTGTGCCTTATCCTCAGTGATTTCCTCACCTGCAGCAACGATGAGCTGACCAGTAGTTGGGTCAATCACATCATGAACAGACACACGACCTAAGATGCGCTCATACAAGGTTGCCACCACCTCATCGTTGTTCTTGATGGCTGTGCAAACCAAACCACGCAATGTACCGCAGTCTTCCTCATTGATAATGACATCATGAGACACATCCACCAAACGACGAGTCAGGTAACCAGCATCGGCTGTCTTCAAAGCCGTATCTGCCAAACCCTTGCGGGCACCGTGGGTAGAGATGAAATACTCCAGCACTGACAGACCTTCCTTGAAGTTAGAAAGAATTGGGTTCTCAATAATCTGACCTCCCTCAGCACCAGCTTTCTGTGGCTTGGCCATCAGACCACGCATACCAGAGAGCTGACGGATCTGTTCCTTAGAACCACGGGCACCAGAGTCGAGCATCATAAATACAGAGTTGAAGCCATCCTTATCAGCTGACAGAGTCTTCATCAAGATATTAGACAACTCAGAGTTCACATGTGTCCAGATATCGATAACCTGGTTGTAACGCTCGTTGTTGGTGATAAAACCCATGTTATAGTTGTTGATGACCTGTTCAACTTCCTCATAACCTTTGTTAACCAACTTCTCTTTCTCAGCAGGGATGATGATATCACCCAGATTGAATGACAAGCCACCCTTGAACGCCATGTAGTAACCCATGTTCTTAATGCCGTCGAGGAACTCGCAAGCCTTGGTAACACCACAAACCTCAATGACATGGCTGATGATATCGCGCAAAGACTTCTTGGAAATGACGGTATTGATGTAGCCAGCCTCAACAGGAACAATCTGGTTGACCATAACACGGCCTACAGATGTTTCCTTCATAAGCTTCTTGACAATCTTACCATCTTCGTCAACATCGTCCACAACCACATTAATAATGGCGTGGATGTCACACTTATGTTCGTTGTAAGCAATAATTGCTTCTTCTGGTCCATAGAATGTGAGGCCTTCACCCTTAGCACCTTTACGGAGCTTAGTGATGTAGTAAAGACCCAATACCATATCCTGTGAAGGAACGGTGATAGGCGCACCATTGGCCGGGTTCAAAATATTGTGTGGCTCCAGCATCAACAGCTGTGCCTCCAGGATAGCTTCATTGCTCAAAGGCAAGTGAACTGCCATCTGATCACCATCGAAGTCGGCATTGAACGCCGTACATGCCAATGGATGCAACTGGATAGCCTTACCTTCAATCATCTTAGGCTGGAACGCCTGGATACCCAAGCGGTGCAGGGTTGGTGCACGGTTCAACAGCACTGGATGACCCTTCATGACATGCTCAAGGATATCAAAGATGATAGGTTCCTTACGATCTACAATCTTCTTGGCACTCTTGACGGTCTTGACAATGCCACGCTCAATGAGCTTGCGGATGATGAATGGCTTGTACAGCTCTGCCGCCATCAGTTTTGGCAAGCCGCACTCACCCATCTTCAACTCAGGACCTACCACAATGACTGAACGTGCAGAATAGTCAACACGCTTACCCAGCAGGTTCTGACGGAAGCGACCAACCTTACCCTTCAAGCTGTCTGACAATGACTTCAAAGGACGGTTAGACTCTGACTTGACAGCGCTAGCCTTGCGAGAGTTATCGAATAAAGAATCGACAGCTTCCTGCAACATACGCTTTTCATTACGCAGAATCACCTCGGGAGCCTTAATCTCCATCAGTCTCTTTAGACGGTTGTTGCGGATGATGACACGACGATAGAGGTCATTCAAATCGGATGTAGCGAAACGACCACCATCAAGTGGTACCAACGGACGCAACTCAGGAGGGGTGACAGGAATGATCTTCATAATCATCCACTCAGGACGGTTGATGCCCTTGGATGCACGGAATGACTCTACAACCTGCAAACGTTTCAGTGCTTCTTGCTTACGCTGTTGTGACGAGTCTGTCTCGGCACGATGACGCAATTCATAAGAGAGCTCATCAAGGTTGAGGCGTGACAGCATTTCATACACAGCCTCAGCACCCATCTTGCAGATGAACTTGTTAGGATCGGAATCATCCAGGTACTTATTGTCGTTTGGTAACTTATCCAGCAAATCCACATACTCGGTCTCCTCCAGCAAATCAAACTGTTGTACCTGATCAGCCAGCACACCAGGCTGGATCACCACGTAACGCTCGTAATAGATGATGGAGTCGAGTTTCTTGGTAGGCATTCCCAAAAGGTAACCAATCTTGTTGGGGAGTGAGCGGAAATACCAAATATGAGCCACAGGCACTACCAGGGCGATATGGCCACAACGCTCACGGCGTACTTTCTTCTCAGTGACCTCAACACCGCAACGATCACACACAATGCCTTTATAGCGGATGCGTTTGTACTTCCCGCAATAGCATTCATAGTCCTTGGTAGGACCAAAAATACGCTCGCAGAACAAACCGTCACGCTCTGGCTTGTATGTACGGTAGTTGATGGTCTCAGGTTTCAGCACCTCACCGTATGAATTCTCCAAGATTTCCTCAGGGGAAGCTAAACCAATGGTTATCTTCGAGAAAGTGTTCTTTACCTTATTATCTTTTCTAAAAGCCATACTTTATAGATGTATATTGATCGTTGACTACTTTAATTACTCAAGATGGAGACTCAAGCCCAAACCCTTCAACTCGTGCATCAGCACGTTGAATGACTCTGGGATGCCAGGAGTTGGCATTGGCTCGCCCTTCACAATGGCTTCATAAGCCTTTGAGCGACCTACCACATCATCTGACTTGATGGTCAAAATCTCCTGCAGGATATGGGCAGCACCGAATGCTTCAAGCGCCCAAACCTCCATCTCTCCGAAACGCTGGCCACCAAACTGTGCCTTACCACCCAGAGGTTGCTGGGTAATAAGTGAATACGGGCCAATAGAACGGGCATGCATCTTGTCGTCAACCATATGACCTAACTTCAGCATGTAAGTCACACCTACAGTTGCCTTCTGCTCGAATGGTTCGCCTGTCTCACCATCGTAGAGGGTGGTTGAGCCATAACGAGGTAGGCCAGCTTTGTCTGTCCACTCGTTGAGGTCATCGATAGAGGCACCGTCGAAGATTGGTGTAGCAAACTTAACACCCAATTTTCTACCTGCACGACCCAATACAGCTTCAAGTATCTGACCAATGTTCATTCGTGAAGGCACACCCAACGGATTCAAACAGATGTCAACCGGAGTACCATCCTCGAGGAATGGCATATCTTCCTGACGAACCACACGAGAAACAATACCCTTATTACCATGGCGTCCTGACATCTTATCACCAACACCAATCTTACGTTTCTTGGCAATATAAACCTTAGCAAGCTTGATGATGCCTGAAGGCAGTTCGTCACCAATGGTGATGTTGAACTTCTCACGACGCAATACAGCATCTGCCTCCTTATATTTCTTGATGTAGTTCATAACTAAAGCGCGGATCAGACCGTTGGTATGCTCATTCTTGGTCCAACCACTGAGCTGAACAGCGTTGAAATCCATATTGGCAAATACACCAGCTGTGAACCTAGCACCTTTAGCCACTACTTCTGCATCCATGAAGTCTTTCACACCCTCAGAGGTAAGGTCTGCAGTGAGCACCAGCAGTTTATCAACCAAAATCTTACGAAGTTCACCTACTTGTTCTTCAAATTTCTTGTCGATCTTCTCCAACTGAATCTTGTCAGCCTGCTTAGTAGAACGGTCTTTGATGGCACGAGAGTAAAGATGAGTCTTGATAACAACACCCTTCAGTGATGGGTTTGCCTTCAGGGAAGCATCCTTAACATCACCTGCCTTGTCGCCGAAGATAGCACGCAACAGTTTTTCCTCTGGTGATGGATCAGACTCACCCTTAGGCGTGATCTTACCAATCAGGATGTCACCTGGCTCTACGTGAGCGCCAATGCGGATGATACCTCTCTCATCCAAGTCCTTTGTAGCCTCTTCACTGACATTTGGAATATCAGAGGTTAGCTCTTCCATGCCTCGCTTAGTTTCACGAACTTCCAGAGCATATTCATCTACATGAACAGAGGTCATAATATCCCAACGTACAATACGCTCGTTCAGCACGATAGCATCCTCATAGTTGTAACCTTTCCATGGGATGTAAGCCACAAGCAGGTTCTTACCCAATGCCAACTCACCATCAGCCGTTGAATAACCTTCCGTCAGGATCTGGCCTTTCTTGACACGATCACCTTTCTCGCAAACCGGACGAAGGTCGATGGTCATACCCTGGTTAGTACGATGCCACTTAGGAATCTCGTATTCCACCACAGCAGGGTCAAAGCTAACGAACTCTTCATCTTCCGTACGATCATAACGGATTCGTATGGTAGTAGAGTCAACATATTCTACCAAACCATCACCTTCAGCGATGATCTGCGTACGAGAGTCACGAGCCAACTGGCGTTCGATACCAGTACCCACGATAGGAGACTCTGTGCGCAACAATGGTACTGCCTGACGCATCATGTTAGATCCCATCAAAGCACGGTTAGCATCGTCGTGCTCCAGGAACGGAATCAGGGCAGCTGCAATAGAAGCAATCTGTTGCGGAGAGACGTCCATATAATCAACCTGGTCAGGAGAAACCACTGGGAAGTCAGCATCCTGACGGGCGTGGATTCTGTCACCCGTGAAGTTGCCTTCATCGTCCAATGGAGCATTACCTTGAGCAATAATCTTCTCTTCTTCTTCCTCAGCGGTGAGGTATAGCAAGTGCTCAGGATCGAGATCTACCTTGCCATTCTCCACCTTACGGTACGGAGTCTCAATGAATCCGAGGTCATTAATCTTAGCGAACACGCAAAGTGATGAAATCAAACCGATGTTTGGACCTTCTGGTGTTTCAATAGGACACAGACGACCATAGTGAGTATAATGTACGTCACGTACCTCGAAACCAGCACGGTCTCTAGACAAACCACCAGGGCCAAGGGCTGACATACGACGCTTGTGTGTAATCTCAGCCAATGGGTTAGTCTGATCCATAAACTGTGACAGGGCGTTAGTACCAAAGAATGAGTTGATTACTGAAGAGATGGTCTTCGCATTGATCAAATCGGTTGGTGTAAACACCTCATTGTCTCTTACGTTCATACGCTCACGGATGGTGCGTGCCATACGTGCCAGACCGATGGAGAATTGATTAGACAATTGCTCACCTACAGTACGAACACGACGATTGCTAAGGTGGTCGATATCATCAACATCTGCCTTAGAATTAATCAGTTCTACCAGGTAATTGATAATCTCAATGATGTCTTCCTTGGTAAGCACTCTCACCTCAGGGTCGGTCGTCAAGTTCAACTTCTTATTGATACGGTAACGACCCACATCACCCAGGTCATATCTCTTCTCAGAGAAGAACAGGCTGTTGATTACTTCACGGGCAGAAGCGTCGTCAGCAGGGTCGGCGTTACGCAACTGGCGATAGATGTAAAGAACAGCTTCTTTCTCAGAGTTACTAGGATCCTTTTGCAGTGTATTGTATATAATAGAGAAGTCTGACTGATTAGCAGTTTCCTTGTGTACCAAGATGTTCTGCACACCAGAATCAAGGATTTTCTCTACCTGCTCGTCTTCAATCTGAGTCTCACGATCGATAACAACTTCATTACGTTCGATGGATACCACTTCACCAGTATCCTCGTCAACGAAGTCTTCAATCCATGATTTCAACACACGGGCAGCAAGCTTGCGTCCTTTGACTTTCTCCAAGTTCTTCTTATTAACCTTGATTTCCTCAGCCAGATTGAAAATCTCAAGGATGTCCTTGTCACTTTCGAAACCAATGGCACGCAGCAGTGTGGTAACAGGTAATTTCTTCTTACGATCGATGTATGCATACATCACATTGTTGATGTCAGTCGCAAATTCAATCCAAGAACCCTTGAAAGGAATAATACGAGCAGAATAGAGCTTCGTACCGTTGGCATGTACACTCTGACCGAAGAATACGCCAGGTGAACGATGGAGCTGTGAAACTACCACACGTTCGGCACCATTGATGACGAACGTAGCCTGCGGTGTCATATAAGGGATTGTTCCCAGATAGACATCCTGGATGACAGTATCAAAATCCTCATGATCAGGATCGGTACAATATAATTTGAGTTTTGCTTTGAGAGGGACACTATAAGTTAAGCCACGTTCGATGCATTCCTGTATTGTGTAACGAGGCGGATCAATGTAATAGTCCAAAAACTCAAGGACAAAATTATTTCTTGTATCAGCGATTGGGAAGTTCTCAGCAAACACTTTATACAAACCCTCTTTTTTTCGTTTTTCAGTAGGGGTGTCAAGTTGTAGAAAGTCTCTGAATGACTTCAATTGAACGTCCAAGAAATCAGGATATTCGAGTGGATTCTTGGCAGTAGCAAAATTTACTCTTTGGTTTACTGTTGAAGACATCTGTAAAAAGGATTAGTAGAACTTAAAAAAATAAAGACACAAAAAGGTTAAGAACCCTTTATAGCTGGAAAGGGTTCCTAACCGTCACCTGATTAGACAGGTTTGTTTTGTTACTTAAGTTCAACCTCAGCACCTGCGCCCTCGAGAGCAGCCTTCAATGCCTCAGCCTCGTCCTTAGAAGCGCCTTCCTTTACAGTGCTAGGAGCAGCGTCAACCAGGTCCTTAGCTTCCTTCAAGCCCAGACCGCAAGCTTCCTTAACAGCCTTTACAACCTGAAGCTTAGCAGCACCTGCGCTCTTCAGTACAACGTCAAATGAGGTCTTCTCCTCAGCAGCTGCAGCGGCACCACCAGCAGCAGGAGCAGCAACTGCAACAGCAGCAGCAGCAGGTTCAATACCGTATTCTTCTTTCAGAATAGTTGCAAGTTCATTAACTTCCTTAACTGTCAAGTTAACCAATTGTTCAGCGATAGCTTTTAAATCTGCCATTTTAGTATAATTTTAATTGTTTATTACTTAGTTGTTTAAAAATCTGTTTTGATGGAAATCAAACAATCCATCGGTTGTTTTAAGCTTCAGTGCGCTCACCCAGCGTCTTCAAGACGCCATGGATAGTATTCGCACCACTCTGCAAGGCAGAGATGACGTTCTTCGCAGGAGACTGCAGCAGAGCAACGATATCCGCAATAACTTCTTCCTTGCTCTTGATGCTTACCAAAGCATCAAGCTGGTCTGCACCAACATAGAAACCTTCCTCAGCATAAGCACCCTTCAATGCAGGAATGCCATTCTTAGCCTTATCCTTCAACAGCTTAGCAGGAGCGTTTGCTACTTCGGTGAATATTACACCTGTAGTACCCTTCAGACAGCCATAAAGAGGAGAATAATCACCCTCAAGGCTTTCCAGAGCCTTATGCAGCAGAGAGTTCTTCACAACCATCAGCTTCACACCTGCCTTGAAACACTCGCGACGGAATGCGCTAGTATCAGCAGCATTCATTGAAGCGGTGTCAACCAAATAGAAATGAGGATAATCCTTTACAACAGCAGCAAGCTGCTCAATAATCTGACCTTTTACTTCTTTTCTCATATCAACCTCCGTTTATTACTGAGCGTCCTCTACAGTCTTAGGATCTACCTTCACACCCTTACTCATGGTGCTAGAAAGATAAATGCTCTTTACATATGTACCCTTAGCTGTGGTAGGTTTCAACTTAATCAGCGTGCGAACGAACTCCTGAGCATTCTGTGTAATTTTCTCAGGGGTGAAGCTTACCTTACCGATAGATGAGTGAACGATACCAGTCTTGTCAACCTTGAAATCAATCTTACCCATCTTAACTTCCTTAACAGCCTTAGCAACATCCATTGTTACAGTGCCACTCTTTGGGTTAGGCATCAGTCCACGAGGACCGAGTACGCGACCGAGAGGGCCAATTTTACCCATGCAAGATGGCATCGTGATGATCACATCAACGTCAGTCCATCCGCCCTTGATCTTTTCGATATACTCATCAAGACCAACATAGTCAGCTCCAGCTTCTTTAGCAGCAGCCTCAGCATCTGGTGTACAGAGTACCAACACACGTGTAACCTTACCAGTACCGTTAGGCAGTGTTACCACGCCACGTACCATCTGGTTAGACTTTCTTGGATCAACACCCAAACGAACGTCTATATCTACTGATGCGTCAAACTTAGTGAAAGTCAATTCTTTCACCAAAGCTGATGCCTCAGCAAGAGAGTATGCTTTCCCTGCTTCAATTTTACCAGCAGCCAACTTTTGATTTTTTGTTAGTTTACTCATTCTAATTGAAGTTTATAAGTTTATTTAACCGGGAACTCCCCTGTTACAGTGATACCCATACTTCTAGCTGTTCCAGCCACCATCTTCATAGCAGACTCTACAGTAAAGCAATTCAAATCAACCAACTTATCCTCAGCGATCTGTTTTACCTGATCCCAGGTTACACTAGCCACCTTGTTACGGTTAGGCTGTCCAGAACCACTCTTGAGCTTTGTTGCTTCCAGCAACTGAATAGCCACAGGAGGAGTCTTAACTACAAAGTCATAAGACTTATCAGTGTAGTAAGTGATAATAACAGGAAGTACCTTACCTGCCTTATCCTGAGTTCTGGCGTTGAATGCTTTGCAAAAATCCATGATATTGATACCCTTAGAACCCAAAGCAGGTCCTACTGGAGGTGATGGATTTGCAGCGCCACCCTTAATCTGTAATTTGATTAGTCCAGCAACTTCTTTAGCCATTTCTAATAAAAATTAATAGATTTACAATCACTCTTTGACAACTTGCATAAAGTCGAGTTCCAGCGGGGTTGGCCTGCCGAAAATCTTGACCATAACCGTCAGCTTCTTTGTCTCAGGGTTAATTTGCTCAACAATACCTGTGAAACCACTGAATGGGCCGTAGTTTACCTTTACAGTATCGCCAATGATGTAAGGTATAGTAACCTCCTCATCTCCCTCTCGCATCTCGTCAACCTTGCCGAGAATTCGTTTCACTTCAGAATCGCGCAGAGGAGTTGGATGGTCCATACCGCCCAAGAAGCCCAAAACATTAGGCGTGTTTCTCAAATGATGAGGAATCTCACCAACCAAAGCTGCTTCCACCAGCACGTAACCAGGGAGATAACTTCTCTCCTTCATTACTTTCTTGCCATTCTTGAGATAGGCAACTTTCTCTGTGGGAATCAACACCTGAGATACGAGGTCTCGGCTCAGGTTACCGTTTCTCAAATCTGCTTCGAGATACTCTTTTACCTTAGCTTCTTTACCGCTTACGGCACGCAGAACGTACCATTTCTTTTGAATCTCAGACATCGCTTAACTTTGGTTTATTTGGGATACACAAACTCCATGATGTTCTGGAAACAGAAGTCCATAACGAACACCACCAGTGCAATAATCAGGGAAGCATATAAAACAGCTACTGCACTGTTAGTCAATTCTGTATATGTCGGCCATGTCACTTTGTGGACAAGCTCGTCATAAGTTTCTTTCAAATATGTAACTACTTTGTTCATATCATAAATGATTTGCACGGGAAGAGAGGCTCGAACTCCCGACCTTCGGTTTTGGAGACCGACATTCTACCAACTGAACTATTCCCGTTTATCAACCAGCCTCCAGGCTTACGCCTAGAGGGCTGGTATTTATTTATTCAAGTGAATTAGTCTTCGTAAACCTCTGTAATCTGACCAGAACCTACTGTACGACCGCCCTCGCGGATAGCGAAACGCAGACCTACGTTCAGTGCAACTGGGTAAATCAGGTCAACGATAATCTCAACATTATCACCTGGCATTACCATCTCAGTACCTTCTGGCAGAGTGATCTCACCTGTACAGTCCATAGTACGGAGGTAGAACTGAGGACGATAGTGGTTGTGGAATGGGGTATGACGACCACCTTCTTCCTTCTTCAGCACATAGATAGTAGCCTTGAACTTAGAATGTGGATGAATCTGTCCAGGATGGCAGAGTACCATACCACGCTTGATCTCATTCTTGTCAACACCACGCAACAGCAGACCTACGTTATCACCAGCCTCACCGGTATCCAGCAACTTGCGGAACATTTCAACGCCAGTAACAACTGATTTACGATCTTCACCCAGACCCAGAATCTCAACTTCGTCACCAACCTTGATAACACCAGCCTCGATACGACCAGTAGCAACGGTACCACGACCAGTAATTGAGAAGATATCCTCAACAGGCATCAAGAAAGGCTTATCGATATCACGTGGAGGCAGAGGAATCCATGTATCAACAGCATCCATCAGTTCCATAACCTTATCTTCCCACTTCTCAACACCATTCAGTGCACCCAGTGCAGAACCAAAGATGAAAGGAGTGTTGTCGCCATCGAACTCATAAGCTGACAGCAGGTCACGCATTTCCATCTCAACGAGCTCAAGCATTTCCTGATCCTCAACCTGATCGCACTTGTTTACGAATACAACCAAACGAGGAACGTTTACCTGACGAGCCAGCAGGATGTGCTCGCGAGTCTGAGGCATAGGACCATCAGTAGCAGCAACTACAATGATAGCACCATCCATCTGAGCAGCACCAGTTACCATGTTCTTCACATAGTCGGCGTGTCCCGGGCAGTCAACGTGAGCATAGTGACGGTTAGCAGTCTCATACTCAACGTGAGCGGTGTTAATGGTAATACCGCGTTCCTTCTCTTCAGGAGCGTTGTCAATCTGATCGAAAGACTTGATCTTACCCTCGTTACCAGCAACGCGCTTTGAAAGCACGAGTGTGATAGCGGC
>JAFXVZ010000041.1 GCA_017534535.1 Bacteroidaceae bacterium
AAATATCCTCTTGGGGTAAGGTATATTCTACTCTTTCCATCTCTCAACTATTGATTTGACTTCCTTATAGTCCGCCTCTGTCTCAAACAAGTATTTCGCTATCACCTGCATCAACTCATAGTCTTCCTCTGAGTCAATGTCAAGGATGCCCGTGTCTTTCATCACCACCGCATCACAGTTTGAATTGAAAAACGTTGCTTGTTCTTTGTTTCTTAGAGCGTCAGGCGAATAGGCATAAATGGAAGCATTCATATCGTAGAACACTGGAGCTTCCTGCCTTGTGGTGAAGTTGGAAGGAATAGCCTTGCAGAAGGAACCGTTCTCTTCTTTCACCATATTGAAATAAGGATTACGGCGAGAAGGTGCTACGGAGTAAACTACATCAACTTCAGGGCGTTGACGCTTGCGGTCGATAGCGTTCTTCACATCCTGAACAGTGCGCAAAGGAGAGGTAATGTCTAAATCAACCACCATGTCGAACTTGCAAGCAAACATCTCTTCGGTACGTTTGAGACAATCAAGGATAACGGCCACCTTTGGCACACGGTCGCCAGCCAAGTTCTCTTCACGGTGAAGGATGGTAACAGGGAGGTCATTCACTCGCTTCACCAATTCTTTCAATGGCTCGCTGTCGGTATTGAGGACAATCTTGATATTATCATTGGCCGCATACTTCTCTATATAGAGAGCTATGTTTGCCATTGAGTACCAAACCAGCGGTACATCAAGGAAATCACGGGCATTTTTGCCTTTCACGCCTTTTGAACCGGCGCGGCCACAAAGGGTAAACAAAATATTCATACTATATTTCTCCTTTCGCTATTTTCAGCACCCGATAAGCATGTTCGGGCGTGCTGTCGTTATCAATCTTGTTATTTATTATATCAAAGAAATGTTCAATCTCACGCATCTGGAAGGCGTTGCGATCATTCTCCAATTTCACAACATTGCCACTCTTCAAATAGCTAACCGTACCGTCAATCAAATCGCAATGAATGGTGTCTTCAGCAGTGAAAAGGTCAAGTGTTCTTAATGTTTGTCTGCCGAAATAGTCTAGATGCAACTCAAAAGCGGTTTTGTCGTTTTTGCCAATGTAGATTGCCAAGTCATCGCTGTCAATCTCCAAGTTCGACATCTTGCCAATAATCTGCTGGCATTGGGTAGGCATTCCGAAAAGCCAAGTGAGGTAGTCCCATTCATGGATAAGGTCGATGCTTACGCCACCACCCATATCCTTATGGGCGCTATAGGTTTGGCGGTAGTCCTGTCCTGATCTCCAATCTGGAAGATAACTTGACGAAATGGCTCTGGCGCAAATCACATCAGCCAAGTTTACATGCTCTTTCACATATTGCAGCACGGCATTGTAACGCAAAGGACAAGCCACATAGCTCTTTATACCCTTTATCTTCTCAAAGATTGCCTCGTCAACATTAGTGCTATCGAAAACTGGTTTTTCTATAAAGAACGACTGCGTGTTTTTGCAGAACTTCTTGATGGTCTCATAGTGCATGGAGGTAGGGTTGGTTACAAACACAGCATCATACTTACGGTCGGTTGGCAGTGGATCAGCATAAAGGTAGGTGTTATTCACCAATGGCAGCAAATCATCAGCCAACGGCTTACCCAATGAACTGCGGTACAAGTCCACAGTGCAACCCTCACCCTGCGACCCCAAATAGGCATGCACATTTTTTAGGTGACGAGTGGCAATGGAGCCCAAGCCCACAAATGCTATTCTGTAGTTTTTCATCAGGATTCTATTTGGTCGATTATCTTCAACAAATCATAATCCTTTTCGAAAGTCCAAGCCGGAACGACGGTAGGATTAGCAATCTGAGTCAAGAAAGCGTTCAATTCCTCACGATACGGATTCTCAGTAATAAAAGCAGCATAACCTTCCACATGCTCGGCAGCATCCTCAAATTGGATGTTCTTCAGTTCCTTGTTCTCGATGTCATACTCCATTAGGCTGTCTGCGGTGCCGTTCCACGACATTTGGAACTGCTCGCCATAAACGTCAATATGACGGATGGATTTGCGGGTTACCACATCCACGGCCAACATGCCCTTGTTGCCATTCTCGTGTTCGATGGTTATAAGGTAATTGTCGTTATAATTGATGTTCAGTTGGGTGTTTTTGCTCTTAACGGCAGAAACCTTTTTAATGGGACCAAAAGCCGTAACTATCCAAGGCAGATCGATGGTCATAATCTCACGGCAACCATTGGTGCGAGGGTTGCCAATGAAGTAATTGTTATAGCTTTCCCACGGGTGCCAATCGGGCAGGTACTGACCAATATGGTATATGTAGTTCAACGGGCAAGTTGCTTTCTGTACTTTCTCGATAATGGTCTGTGTTTCCTTTCGATAAAGGAACGTGGAGGACAAAAATAGTACCTTCCCCTTTTCCTCTGCCAAAGCCATGTTCTCGGCATACCCATCATCTACCAGGTTGATTTCAGTAAACACATGAAGGTCGTTTTCCAAACATTCCTTGATGATGGCAGCATGAGATAGCGGTGAGGTGCTGATTACGGCAGCATCAGGCTGCTCAACCTTTACCACCTCAGCGATGCTGGCATAGCATTTAATGCCGAACTTCTCTTTTACTTCTTCACAACGACTCTCCTGACTATCAATGCCCAAAAGTTGGATACCTTTTCTTTCGCTCAGCAGGCGAATACGACGCTTGCCCATCGAGCCAAGACCTATTACTATGATTTTCATTGTATATCGTAAAAATGTTTTTGTTTCAATTGTTCCAAAGGATAGGTGCTGATAACATCAAAAATAGTTTGTGCAGTACCATCCTTATCGTATGGATTATGTGATTCAGCAGCATGCTTCCTAAAGGCTGGCGACATAATATAGTCTAAGCCTTTAAGAATAGATTGGGTGTCAGTTTCGCAATCATAAACGCTTGGTGCAGAAATCCTACCCTTTTGGCGATCGCCTATATTAAGTGTGGGAATACCGAATGAAGGCACTTCTATCAACCCACTGGATGAATTTCCAACAACGGCACCCACCCGCTTCATCACAGACAAATAACGTTTAATGCCTAATGACTTGTAAGAAATGGCTCTTTCACTATTGTTAACGACAAACTTATTAATTGCATCGACAATCACTTGTGAACCTGTGTCAGAATTCGGCATGGTGAAAAACACACGCAAATCTTTGCGCTCATCCAAAGCCCCAATGAAATCTTTTATATCTTGCTCAGCTGTATGATTGCCTAAAGTAACAGGATGGTAGGTTACCAAAATGGTGTTTTCATCAAGTGTAAACTTCACTTCCTCCTCAATCTCAGCCTTGCTCATCAGTGGCAATTTCTTGATGTTCTCCACTCCAAGTGCTCCCACATAAAACACTCGGTCTGGTTGTTCCCCAAGTTGGATGACCCGCTTGCGATATTGTTCCGTTGAAGTGAAATGCAAATGGCTCATCTTGGTGATGCTATGGCGAATGGCATCGTCGTAAGCACCTTCAGTAATCTCACCTCCGTGGATATGAGCTATCGGAATACGCTCAATAAGTGCGGCTGTGGCTGCAGCCAATATTTCGTAACGGTCGCCCAGCACCACCACCATATCAGGCTTCAGTTCATCGTAAGCATCAGCAAAGCCAGCCAAGGCTTTGGCCATCGATTTCAATGTGGCATTGGCATCGTCTTTACCTTCTTCAAGAATCGGTATCTTTTTGTCAATCGTAAAGCCATCCTTCTCTATTTCTTGATAGGTGTTGCCATACTTTTGACTGAGATGCATATTGGTGGCAATAATTTGCAACTGCGTTTGATCGGAATCTTTAATCATCTGCATCAAGCGCGACAGCAGACCATATTCCGCACGGGTACCGGTTACTACGCAAAGTTTTCTTTTTTTCATGTCACACAGATATCACAGATAACACAGATTAGATTTCTATAAGTTCATCCTCGGCAAAATCGCGCTTGGCTTTCATGCCGAGCACCTCTTCCCAACGCATGGGTGATATGCCACTACCAGGACGTTTCACAGTAAGGTTATCTTCCGTGAAGACCTCACCCGCCTTTATGTCGCAGGCTGCCACAATGCTCTTACGGGCAATGGCAATGTTTTTGCGCTCGCTTTCGCTCACGTGCTTGGTGCCGTCACCACCCACTGCTTTTTCAATATTACGGATGGCTGAAACCATAGCTTTCAATTCATCAGGCTCTAAACTGGCTTTATGGTCAGGACCAGGTAGAGTACGGTCGAGGGTGAAATGTTTTTCAATTACGGTCGCGCCCAATGCCACCGCTGCAATCGGCACTTCAATGCCCTTGGTATGGTCGCTATAACCCACCTCCACGCCAAACTCTTTTCTAAGCGCATCCATGGATTTGAGGTTCACATCCTCGAAAGGCGTTGGATATTCGGTGTTGCAATGCAGCAGAATCAAGTTCTCCTTTGAAAGACCGTTCTTATACAAAGCCTCGACAGCATTTCTCACATCCTGCATATCGCACATACCTGTGCTGAGGATGGTTTTTTCGTTATAGGCCGCTATGCGTTTTAGGAAAGGATAGTTGGTAACTTCGCCCGATGGAATCTTCCACAAGCCAAGGTCAAGCGAATGCAGATACTCGATGCTGTCAAAGTCAAAGGCTGTAGAGAAGAACTTGATGCCTAACTGATGACAGTAGTCAATCAGAATTTGATGCTCTTCGGGAGATAATTCCAGTTTCTTGAGCATCTGATATTGGCTGTTTTCCTGACTGCCGATATTACGCTGCTGATATTCTGCTTGCTTGGCCGACTTGGTTACCAGTTTTGAAGCCTTAAAGGTTTGGAACTTGATATAGTCCACACCGGCCTCTACTGCTTTTTCAACCAACTGTTTGGCCATTTCGATAGAGCCATTATGGTTGACTCCAGCTTCGGCTATAATTAATGTATGACTCATTTCGCTTTTATTTTCAAAATTGCAGGATTGCCTGCATAGATACCTTTTTCAGAGATTGACTTCCTTACAACAGAGCCAGCACCAACGATGATGTCGTCACCAACGGTGATGCAATTGGCCAACACCGACTGACTACCTATAAAGCACCTCTCGC
This sequence comes from Bacteroidaceae bacterium, assembly GCA_017534535.1. Taxonomy (GTDB): domain Bacteria; phylum Bacteroidota; class Bacteroidia; order Bacteroidales; family Bacteroidaceae; genus Bacteroides. The sequence continues at coordinate 5,087 of JAFXVZ010000041.1, forward strand.
CCACCTTACATTCGCCATTCACCATAGCACCTGTGGAGATGTGGCACTGGTCGCCAATCACGGCATCATGCTCAATATTAACAAAATTATTCAGAATCACGTTGCACCCCACTTTGGCATCCGCATTCACAAAAGCGTGATGAAGTACCACTGTTCCCTCTCCTAAGGTGGCGTATTTGGACACATGGGCTGTGCTTGCAATTACTGTAGCTAACTTTCCACCCGCCTCTTTGATTCTATTGTAAAGCTTGATGCGGACAACAGGGTTCTTGATAAAACCAACAGTAATAACAAACTCGGCTTTATCAACGTAGGCAGGAATGTCATCATCGGTGCCAATTACCTTGGTAGAGAGAATTTCTTTCCCTACCTCTTCAGGCAAATCAAGCACCCCAAGAATGCTATAGCCAGCACTCTCAGCCGCCTCAATTACCGACTTGCAATGGCCACCGCCGCCAACAAGGATTAATGGTTTCATTACTTAACGATAAGTTCCTTAATAGCGTCAACAATGAACTTCACATCGTCATCCGTCACATACGGACCAGCCGGCAAGCACATACCCATTTTGAACAGCTCTTCTGAAACTCCATTCAGATAGGCTGGGCATCCATTATATACCGGCTGCTTATGCATAGGTTTCCACAGTGGGCGGGATTCAATGTTCAGCGCATCCAAGCCAATACGCATAGCCTCCACATTGTCGTTAGGTTGACAATCTGTCACAGCAGATGAAGCAGCATGGATAACACCAGCGGCACCACCAACTGCACCTGTAATCACTTGCTTATAGGCATTTTCCTGACCTTTCACCTTAACCGATGGGTCAATAGTCATGGTGCAGAGCCAATAGTTGGAGTCATACTCGCCAGTTGCAGGCTGGGCATGAACCTTGATGCCGGAAACATCTTTCAACAACTCTTCATAGAGCTTTTGTACGTGCTTGTGGTGAGCGATATGCTCATTAACGATGGTCATCTGACCACGGCCTATGCCAGCGCAAATGTTGCTCATACGGTAGTTGAAACCTATCTTCTCATGCTGATAATAAGGATAGCTCTCCCGATATTGCGTGGCGTACATCATGATCTCGCGCCACTCGTCTTCATTGGCCGTTACCAAAGCACCACCACCAGAGGTGGTGATCATCTTGTTGCCATTAAAACTCAACACACCATATTTACCGAATGTACCCAACACTTGACCCTTAAACTTTGAGCCGAAACCCTCGGCTGCATCTTCAACGACAGGAATATCGTAGCGGTTGGCAATCTCCATGATGCGGTCAATCTTGTATGGCATACCATACAATGCTACTGGCACGATAGCTTTCGGTTTCTTGCCAGTTTTAGCTATTCTATCTTTGATAGCCTCTTCCAACAGGTCAGGATCCATGTTCCAAGTATCGCGCTCGCTATCGATGAAGATAGGAGTTGCTCCAAGATAAGTTATTGGATGTGATGAAGCGCAGAAGGTGAAGCTCTGAACGCACACCTCATCCCCTGCCTTCACACCACAGTTGATCAGAGCTAAATGTACCGCAGCGGTACCAGCCGAAAGAGCCACAACTCTCTTATTTTGACCCACAAATTCTTCAAGGTCTTTTTCAAAACCATTCACATTTGGGCCCAGCGGCACTACCCAGTTGGTGTCAAAAGCTTCTTGAACAAATTTCTGCTCATTGCCCGAAAGATGGCAAAGGCAAAGAAGGATTCTGTCTTTTCTTCTTTCCATTGTATTTCGTTTTAATTCTTGTTCTTATTATTTGTTATGCTGTGTTGCAATGTTACACTATTTCCACTTTCACCACAACCTTCTTCACCAATTGAGGCTCATCAACGCATAATTGGGGCATGTGCCCGTCTTGAGGGTGGTAGATTGCGAAATAGCCGTTCCCAATTACCATTTCCTGCGGTTTTTCCTCCGCTGCGTAAAAGGCTGCCTCTATTTCTGAATCGTATGGTTTAGTCTCACGCAATCTTTCTATCGGCAAGCAGCAAACTTTCTCTGTGCCTTCCAGATTGCACTGAATGTCAATGAACTTTTTGTGCGCCTCATAGCCATATTCATTTGCCTTCTTCGTCTCATACTCTGAAACAATAGCCTTTACACGAGGATTAATCTGATATACACCTTTGGCAATAGCATGGTCGGCGTTTTTCAAGAACACCAATCCCTCGTATATATCTGAGGAGAGGCCTTTGTAAAGATCGATGTTGGATAAGTTGTCGTATATCATTTTCTTTTTTTTAATCAAGAGCATGCCCGCAGGGAATTGAACCATTGATGAGAGACCAACGGGCTGTCACCCTCTATAATGTGGGGCTTTCAGGCAGTGCGGAAGACCTTTCAGCCCCGAGAGCGGTACTGACTGCGCGTAAGATCAGTGAACCGCTGTTTTTTCATTCATAATTTACACTCCCCATAAACCAAAGCTTCCAAAACTATTCTTGTTATCTTTCTCTTTTTGCTTCTTAAGCCATTCATCCATATGAATCAAGATTCCGTTTGATTGATAGCACAGATAATTCTGGTTATATGAGCATAAGCTTTGGTTGTGGGCATCAAGTTTGTTGTAAATTTCTGAGGATAGCATTATCGTATATCCTGCACTCCAAACCGAGTTGGCTTTGGATGCCAGGTGGGATGCGCTGTTTACCACATCGCCCATCCAAATCACATCATTTATCGTGGAGCCTTTGTGACCCGCCTTAATCATCAAGGCACGGCCATAGTCAAGACCTATACCCACATCGTAGGTTTTATATTGCTTCTTCTGAAGCTTGTAGTTGAGTATGTTCACTAACGAATGGGCACCACACGCTGCATAAAACGCATTGCACACGTCCTGTTTCTGTGGGGTATCGAACACCGCCCACACACAATCGCCATTGATGTTAACTTCCCTGCAAGAATCGTGACTATTAAAGAAAGCTACCAGCTCTGAGATAAAACTCCTATAGATTTTTGCAAGGACGGGCCGGTTTTGATACTGCGTAAGTTTGCTGCTGTCACAAATATCCACAAACAGAGCCGTACACTTCACATAATAACCATTGGTATAAGTCAATGAGCTGCGCTGTGGTATGGAGTCTTTCTCCTCATACTGTCGGTTGTCGGCATTGAGGATTTCATCCATACGACTCAACGAGTCATCGAAAGAAAAACTTTTATGAGTTGCTTCCATGATTATCTGACGTAAACACCGAATTGCATTTTTCTGTTGCTTTTCTCATAACTGCGCCTCAAGACGCACTCAATGTAATGATGCCCCAGATAGGCAGTGTTGGCAATAGCAACAGTGCAGTTTTTATATTCCTCCAAAACTTCAACCAAATGATTATCCCTGCTGGCTTCATTACCCCTGTTCACTATTCTCCAGGTTATCTCATCGTATGGCGTTTTGGAATAAATGCTACCTTTTCTCATAATCGTAAAAGTCAGCTTCAAGCCTTTGGGCAGCGTTCCGTTGTTCTGATAATAATGATACTTGCGGCCAGAAATATCAGAAACTTCGCAAGCGAGAGCGAATTCGGGCTCCTCTATTTCGAGCCTGTTGTCCCCATTATGAACGAAACTGAACATCTTCAAGTAGGATTGCCAGTCGAAAACGTACTGGCGATAATTCACTGCGCTTTTGATGTAGTAATCGTCCTTTCCTTCGGTTGTTTTAGGAATCTTGACAAAATCAATTGGAAGGTCAAGAAACTCCTTCACATATTGTCCAATGCGTATCTCATTGCTCGAACAGCGTGCCTGCAACTTGGCTGCAAGGTCAACATGCAGACTGGTGGCAGTAAGCTCATTACAGCCAGGCACACCATAATGCGACCATAGGCACTTGCTTTCCTCAGCAAAATCTATACCCACCTTGATACGCAATGGTTTCAGACTATGCTGCTCAAAAAGGTCGGCCAACGATGTGCTGATAAACTGACACAACACCGAGGCAGCATTAAGTGCATTCACCATCATGGTGCTTTGAGGTATATTGGCATCTGTAAACTGCACATACATACCGTCGCCCTGAAGTCTTTGCACATGGCCACCAAACAGCGTGACGGTTTGGATACACAGGCTCAGGATGGCATCTTTCATCATACGCACCTGTTCCAAGCTATAGCTGAGTGCCAGATTGGTTGAGCCTTTAATGTCGATGAACATCGATGCACAATACTGGTACCGCTTTTCTCCAAACGCCATATCCTTAAAGTTAGGATGTGTACCTATGGTTGGCATCGTCTTCGCTCCGTCAGGCACGCCAAACCAAGTAGCCAGTTGGTTGTTGGTTGCCGGAACCAACTGGGAGTCTCTTGTCTCGTTGAGGATGGTACCATTAATTCCCTTCTCAATACCTGCCTCTGCCGAGAAAGTCTTCTGCAGCGGCTTACGTTCGAGAATGTCTGAAAACCTGCTTAAAAATTCGTCGTATATAGGTTTCATAGGCTACTTAACAAGAGGAAGAACAAAAAGTAAATCCCAAGAAAGATGAATGCCGACTTCATAGCTTGTATACCCTCGTTGTAGTAAGAGAACTTGTTTGAGCATATTTTGGAGCAGTCGTACACCTGACGCAGTTTATCCTCGACAAGCTGCTCATCAGAATAGCTTTCGACCAATTGCTTGAAAGCATCGTAATCCTTGGCACCAATGCTACGGTAGAAACTAATTGACGGGTTTTCCTTGTCGCGACTGTCATCAAGTCGTGCAAAAAGCACAAGCAGCAACTTTTTAATACTTATGATGAAATAGTAAACAGAGCAGCCGATCAAGGCAATCAAAAGAACGTTAAACAACACGCCTCTTGAGTTAGAATGCTTGAAAATACCTATCACGTCTTTTAGCTGTTCGATTATCCCTTGCGATATGAAATCGCTCGTAAACACTATGGTCAAGAACACACCTATCAAAGCAAGCAAGATGGAAGCCTTTGAATCGCAATTATTGATCCACCCGCTTACCTGCTCATAAGTTCTGTCGGCATGTTCTTTTATATCTTCTTTTTCCATTACAATTTTCTTTATTATGTTTATTTTTCAAGCATAGACCTCCGTGACACCTCCGACGCACCTTGCTTGGAGTCGGCTTTCACTTTGCTTACAGCTTACATCTTCTGGTCAAGGTTCTTCCCCTTCTCCTCGTGCTCAAAATTCGGGATAAACTCTTTGATGGCTTCTACCACTTGGGCTTTGGTGAAATCGGGGTTGGCGAAGAGGGATTCCAGCTTGGTGAAGAAGCCGTTCACCTCGTCCATGTCGTGGCGGGTGGTCTGTTCCACTACGCCAAGGGCTTGGAAGCGTTGCATGTCTATCTTCTCTCCGGGGACGTAGAACTCCTCGTAGGCTTTCTCACCCGTGGTGTCGGAGGCAAAGTACCGTACAGGGTACTTTGCATGGTTCAAGGGGTTCAAGTGTTCAAGGTTCAAGGATGCTGCTTTCTGGACGGCTTCGGCATCGGTAGTGCAGAGGTCTTTCTCAAAGCCTTCGGCCTTTACAAACTCGTCACAAATGGCAGAGAACGTCAACATCTGGTCTTCGCCCAGCTTGGGGAAGAACACTTCGCCGCCGTTGCCGAGGATGCAGGCCAACATGCAGATTTGGCCGCTCTCCTGGGGCGAAACGAAGTAACGCTTCACGTCGCTCGGAGCCACAAGCGGCTGCTTCTTCTGCAAACGATGTATCCAGCCATCTGGCAATGAGCCGTTGCTGAAGGCCACGTTGGCAAAACGGGCGGTAGTGACCTTGAAATACTTATTATAGGCCATCACCAAATCCTCCATGATGCGCTTCGAGGCGCCCATGATGTTCACGGGGTTGGCGGCCTTGTCGGTCGAGACGCAGAAGAAGTGCTTCGGGGGATACACCGTCAGCAGGTCCATCAGGCGCTTCGCCTTGATGTCGTTGTTCTCGATGAGGGCCTGCACACTGTAGCGGTCTTTCTCTGAGCGCACATGCTTGTGGGCTGAGAAGTTGGCCACGATGTCGAAGCCTTGCTCCTCACGGAAGATGCGCTCGAAGATGGGGTCGGCAAAGTTGAGAGTATAGCAGCGGAACTCGTCGGGCACGTAGAGGCCCTGAGTGGAGCGAACGTCGCGCACCAGCTCGGCCAGGCCGTTCTCGTTGAGGTCGACCACCACCACGCTCTTGGGCTCAAAGCGCAGCACCGCCTTGATGAACGACGAGCCGATGCTTCCGGCGCCACCTATCACGCACACTTTTTTGCCACGGATCTCACGGGTTAAAGTTTCAGCATTGGCCTGGATGTCGGGTTCAAACATGCTGGTGGGACGGAACGTCACCGAGTCAGCTATGAATTTATCTAGATTGAACATATTATGTGTTTTTTGCTTAATTGCTTATTTGTTTGCTTACGGCTTACCGCTTACTGTTTTTCGTATTTTTCGAGTTTTTCGATGTTATCTCTCCAAGCGTTCCCCTCCGAGGATGCTCCGTGCATGTAGCGTGGATGTAGCGTGGATGCTCCGTGCATCCTCCGACGATGTTGGCTTCATCGAACCTACCTCGATGACTAATATACTTTTCATTGTCATTTTACATTCATTTTTGCGAAACAGCCAAGAATACACACGAAAAAATTAGGTAAATTTTTCAAAAATACATTTTTTATCAAAAGCCCAAACCAATTCCCAAGCACCTCATACCATACTAATTACAGAACATCTACCGCCACATGTCTGCGTTAAAAAAGAGTTAAAAAAAACGGAATCTCTATTTTGGCCTTAAATTATATAATAAAGCAACTGCACGGACTTCGAGGTTATACAGTTTGTCTATCTATTCTGTATACTTCCTATATGCCGGCTATATTCTTTCTGTAACCTTTCTCTATGGTGGGGATATGGTGAGTATATGGTGGAGATAGGCTCTGTATATCCTCGACGGACGGCAGCAGGTGCTCAAAAAAAATTTTATTAACTTAAAACCAAACAAAAAATGGCAAAAACAAACAAAAACGTCCTCGGTGATCAAAGAGGCAAAATCGGTAAGGTAGTAGGCCGCGTGGTCGAAGGTGAACAGATGTATTCCAGCGCCCCAGGCCCCCGTGGCAGCGAAGGCACAGCTAAACAGAAAGAGCACAGAGCACGCTTCTCGGCGATAACAAGGATGGGCAAACCGCTGAAGGGAGCCATCAAAATCGGCATGAAGGTCAGCGCCTCAAAGAAACATCTGCAGTCGCCCTTTAACCTATTCGTGAACCGCAACCTGCAACATACGACATATAACGCAGAGACCGGACTCGCGACACCTGACTATGAAGCCATCATACTTTCAGAAGGCGACATCCCGTTTGTGACATTTGCGGAACCGACATTCACAGAGCCACAAACAGTAACCATAACGTTCAACGGCAACAACGACTGTCCCGGTGCCATGGAGGAAGACATCATCTACGGCGTGGCATACTGCCCGGACCTGGTCCAAAGCGCGATGGGGACAGCGGTGCGTTCTGCTGAGACCTTGACTATCACAGTACCCAAGACATGGGTCGGCAAGACCATTCATATCTGGGGCTTCGCAAAGACCTCGGTGACGAGAGTGATAGAGATCGAGAATTACGGAATGGTGTTGGTGCCGGATGCGTGTTCTGTCTCAGCGTATGTGGGGAGCGGAGCTGTCAGTTAGGAGTTAGGAGTTAGGAGTTAGGAGTTAGGAGTTAGGAGTTAGGAGTTACTAACGAAGGCTGATGGCCGAGGTCTGAAGGCTGAGTTATTTCCCGGCCAATTCTTGATCAAGCTTCTTGCAGCGAGCTACAAGAATTTTTACCAGCTCTTCACAATCGTTAAGATGTCTGATGGATGAAGTCTGATGGATGATGTGCTTCGAGATGTAAGATGTAAGATGGCTGAGGGTTGATGTTTTATTTCTCTGTTCCATTCTCATCTAGTTTCTTGCACCTGTGCACAAGCACCCT
>JAFXVZ010000042.1 GCA_017534535.1 Bacteroidaceae bacterium
AAAGCAATCACTTGCTATCTTTGTGCCCAAGAAAGGACTCGAACCTTCACGCCTCTCAGCACACGCACCTGAAACGTGCGCGTCTACCAATTCCGCCACTTGGGCATTTTAATTTGATAGCAATTATTTTTCAATATGAACAGGTGAAGAGAAGGAGACTCGAACTCCCACCACATAATTGTCACTACCCCCTCAAAGTAGCGCGTCTACCAATTCCGCCACCTCTCCATTGTTTATTCAAAGAACTCTTTTGAGCGGAAAACGAGACTCGGACTCGCGACCCCAACCTTGGCAAGGTTGTGCTCTACCAACTGAGCTATTTCCGCAAAATTGTCTTGCAATTTTGCGGCATTGTCAGGCTGCACTCGGCATAGCCCAAGTAAACTTGGCTCTGCCCTCGTTTGCACGACAATTCCGCCTTAGTAACGGCATTGTTGGCGGCGCCTCAGCAAACTCAAGCAAGCTTGGTTTGCATTCGGCTTGCACAACAATTCCGCAAAATTGAGGAACGTTGGCTACCAATATCACGCATTACTGCAAGACTTCAACATGTCATATATCTCTTGTTGCGGATGCAAAGGTAGGTATTTTCTCTGAACTAGCAAACTTTTTTAGGAAAAAAATTCAAAAAAAATAATGATTGCCTTTCCTTAACACATACGATTGCGATAGTCTTCGTATTTGAATTCTTTGTAAATCAACGCTTTATTGTCGGAAGTCCACAACCCGAGGGCTGGGTGGTGAATACCGTTGAACATGGTGGTTTTTACGGTGGTGTAGTGTATCATGTCTTCAAATACGATGAGTTCACCAACCTGCAATTCGTGGTCGAAGCTCCAGTTGCCAAGGACGTCACCACTTAGGCAGGAATTTCCACCTATTCTATATATATAGGGTCCATCATCACCCATCTGAGCACCTGTGATGACAGGTTGATAGGGCATTTCCAAGCAATCGGGCATGTGGCAGGTAAAGCTCACATTCACAATGGCGGTGCGTATGCCTTTATTTTCTACGATATCGACTACCTCAGAGGTCAATACACCTGTCTGCCAAGCAAAGGCAGAGCCTGGCTCGAGGATGATGTGCAGATTTGGATAACGCTGACGCAGGTCTTTGAGCAAGCCGATGAGGTGCTCCACATCGTAGTCCTTGCGAGTCATCAAGTGACCGCCTCCTAAGTTCAGCCATTTTACTTTCTTCAACCAAGGGTCAAACTTGGGAATGAGGTGCTGCAAAGTATGCTCTAAAGCGTAGGATGATGATTCACAATGACAATGACAATGGAATCCCTCGATGCCAGTTGGCAAATCCTCTGGTAGTTGTTCTGCAAGAAGCCCGAAACGAGAGCCTGGTGCACAGGGGTTGTACAACTCGGTTTCTATCTCTGAGTACTCTGGATTGATTCGCAATCCGCAGGAGATACTTTGTCCTGATTCCTCTATCAAAGGGTAGAAGCGGGCATATTGTGTTAGGGAGTTGAAGGTGATGTGACTGCTACATCGCATGATTTCAGGGAAGTCCTGTGGTGTATAGGCAGGTGAATAGGTGTGGGCCTTGCTGCCAAACTCCTCGAATGCCAGACGTGCCTCATATACCGAACTGGCAGTGGTGTGACTGATGTATTCCCTGAAGATAGGAAACGATTTCCACAGGGCAAAGGCCTTAAAAGCCAGGATGATTTCTACACCGGCTGTATCTGCCACATGCTTGATAAGTGTCAGGTTCTTTCTGAGCAAATCTTCCTCCATGATGTAACATGGAGAAGGGAAAAGACTATAGTCTATCATAATTTTACAAACTTTTTTACAAAGGTAAGAATAATATGAAGATTTTTCTCTATATTTGGGGCACGAATTAACATAAAACAATTACCATGAAAAGAATATTTATTTTTTGTACCGCTTTATTGGTTGCAGGAATGGCACAGGCTCAGTTCCCTGCTAACTTAAACGAAGATTCATGGCAGCAGTCTATGAATAGAATGTATGTAACAGGAAATACGATTGATGTGGAACTCTGGCCCAATGGTGCACCTAACGATAACGGGGTGGTGTATGACCAGTCTGTGAAGGCAGGGCAGGGAACCATTGATATGAAGCCTGGCATGAAGGTGGTACTACCTAAGAGTGATAAGCCCATGAAGGCGGTAGTGATATGCCCGGGTGGAGGTTATGCTATGTTAGCTACCATGCACGAGGGTATGATGTGGAATTTCTTCTTCTCTCGTGAGAAAGTGGCAACCATCACATTGACCTATCGTTTACCTCACGGTCATCATGAGGTGCCTGCCAGCGATGTGTATCAGGCCATTCGTATCATTAAGCAACATGCCAAGGAGTGGAACATCGACCCCGACCAGATTGGTGTGATGGGTTCATCGGCAGGTGGTCATTTAGCTTCTACGGTGGCTACTCATGCGGCTGATGATGTGCGTCCTGCGTTTCAGATTTTGTTCTACCCTGTGATAACCATGGACAAGCGTTATACTCACATGGGTACGCACGATAACTTGATTGGCAAGGATGCTTCACCAGAGCTGGAAACACTCTATAGCAACGAGAAGCAGGTAACAGAGAAAACGCCTCGTGCATTTATCGTACTGGCTGATGACGATGATGTGGTACCATCTATCAACTCTGCTTGGTATTTTGCTGCACTGAAGGATCATGGGGTGCCGGCTAATATCCATGTGTATCCTACAGGTGGTCACGGTTTTGGTAACTCACAGTCTTGGAAGTATAATGCCAATATGCTGACTGATTTGGCAGATTGGATAGAAAGCTTCTAAGATATTTTATAAAAAATAGTATGAAACATTAAACCTTTTCTTAATTGGTTGGTCTAATAGGCAAAACTAAAACTCTATAGATTATGAAAAAGACTTTACTTACTTTGGCAGCTATGCTGTGTATGACATTAGGCATGGCTCAGAATCCTGGCGGTCCTCAAGGTGGCCAGGGTGGTCCTCAGGGACAGCGTCCACAGCGTCTTACTGTTGATCAGGTGAATACTAAGATGCAGGAAGAACTGAAGCTGGATGAAGCTCAGATGAAAGAGGTAGCTAAACTGAACAAGAAGTATTCCTCACTCTATGAAGGTATGGCCATGAGCGGTGGCGGTGGCTTTGGCGGTGGCCGTCCTATGGGTGGCGGTGGAGGCGCACCTATGGGCGGTGGCGGCGGAGGTGACTTCGGCGGCGGTGGTGGCGGCATGGGCGGTGGCATGGGTAATGCCAGCGTACGCTTCACCCCTTCACAGACTACTCCAGAACAATTAGCAAAGAAACAGCAGATTCAGCAGGAGGCTTACGAGAAGAAGTTGAAGAAGATTCTCAATGAGGAGCAGTATGCTAACTACGAGAAGATCTTCCCAGCTTTGATGCCAAAGCCAGGTCAGAGACCTGCTGGTGCTCCTGGTGCAAGACCTAGTGGCGCTCCTCGGGGGAATTGATAATGAACAATGACTTTTTGGAGCAGCGAGGGCAGAGCCAAGCTTGCTTGAGCTATGCCGAGTCGCGACAAAATCATGATTAAGCGAGAGGAGAGCCAAGCTTGCCTGGGCTATCCCGAACGTGAGTGATTTATCTAAAATTGATGCGAAGCATAATAATGAACAATGAATAAAG
>JAFXVZ010000043.1 GCA_017534535.1 Bacteroidaceae bacterium
CATCATCTCAACGTGAGCAGGAACAGAAGAAGAACCTGCGAACTGAGCATCTGAGTGCATACGACCCAGCGTATCAGTCATACCGTAAGAAGCAGGACCTGCAGCCATGTTATCTGGGTGCAGAGTACGACCTGTACCACCACCTGAAGCTACTGAGAAGTAAGGCTTGCCAGCAAGCACGCGCTCCTTCTTGTAAGTACCAGCTACTGGGTGCTGGAAGCGAGTTGGGTTAGTAGAGTTACCCGTGATAGACACGTCAACAGCCTCATGCCACAGGATAGCTACACCCTCACGAACATCGTCAGCGCCATAGCACTTCACCTTCAGACGGCTTGGGTTGTTGCCATAAGGAACCTCACGAACAACTTTCAGCTCAGAAGTGAAGTAATCAAACTGAGTCTGCACATAAGTAAAGCCATTGATACGGCTAATAATCTGTGCAGCATCCTTGCCCAGACCATTCAGGATCACGCGAAGCGGTTTCTTGCGTACCTTGTTAGCCATTTCAGCAATCTTGATAGCACCCTCAGCAGCAGCGAAGCTCTCGTGGCCAGCCAAGAAAGCGAAGCATTCAGTATCCTCACGGAGCAGACGAGCAGCCAGGTTACCATGACCGATACCTACCTTACGGTCGTCAGCCACTGAACCAGGGATACAGAAGCTCTGCAGACCGATACCGATAGCCTCGGCAGCATCAGCAGCTGTCTTCACGCCCTTCTTGATAGCGATAGCAGCACCACAAACATATGCCCACTTGGCATTCTCAAAGCAGATTCGCTGTGTTTCCTCACACATCAGATAAGGGTCAACACCAGCCTTGTCACAAATCTCGTTGGCCTCTTCAATACTGTTGATGCCATTCTCCTTCAGAGCTGCAAGAACTTGGTTGATACGGCGTTCCTGACTCTCAAATTGTACTTTTCTAATCATCGTCGTTCCTCCTTATTCTTTACGTGGATCAATAGCCTTTACTGCGCCCTGCTCTTCGGTTGTACGACCGTATGAGCCGGTAAACTTCTTGATAGCCTCATTGGCGTCCATGCCATTCTTGATAGCTTCCATCATCTTGCCCAGGTGTACATACTCGTAACCGCAAACCTCGTTGTTCTCATCGAGGAACTGCTTGGTGATGTAACCTTCGGTAAGTTCCAGATAGCGAGTACCCTTAGCTACAGTGCCATACAGAGTACCTGTCTGTGAACGCAGGCCCTTGCCGAGGTCTTCCAGACCAGCACCGATAGCCAGACCACCTTCTGAGAAAGCACTCTGAGTACGGCCATAAACAATCTGCAGGAAGAGCTCACGCATAGCGGTGTTGATAGCATCGCAAACGAGGTCGGTATTCAGAGCTTCGAGGATGGTCTTGCCAGGCAGGATCTCGCTAGCCATAGCAGCTGAATGAGTCATACCCGTGCAACCGATAGTCTCTACCAATGCTTCCTGAATAACGCCGTCCTTCACGTTCAAGCTCAGCTTGCAAGCACCCTGCTGAGGTGCGCACCAACCTACGCCATGAGTGTAACCTGAGATGTCTTTGATCTCTTTAGCCTGAATCCACTTACCCTCTTCTGGTATTGGAGCAGGACCGTGGTAAGCGCCTTTAGCGACGCTACACATGTTTTTTACTTCTGTTGAATAAATCATACTTAAATTATAAGTTAAAAAATTGTTGTTACGTAACACTTTTCTATTGACAATTGACTATAGACAATTGCCAATGGCAATTTTAACCTTACAAAGATAGCACGAAGTTTGATTACTGCAAAGCAGTCGGGATGCATTTAAGAACTATTAACAATGAAATAATGGTTTATTTTGCTTCTTGTGACGAAAGTTAGTACCTTTGTACAATTAAAATGACAATTATGAATAAGATTTCAGATCAAGAATTGGATGAGCGTGTGTCTCGGGCTGTAGAGAATTTTATGGCTGGCTATGGGTGCTGCCAGAGTGTTGTGGCTGCGTTTGCCGATTTGTATGACCTCGATGAAGTGATGGCAAAGCGTGTAGCTGCTGGTTTTGGCGGCGGAGTGGGACGATTGCGTATGATGTGTGGTTGTGTGTCGGGTATCGTAATGCTCGTTGGTTTGGATTGTGGACAGACCGAGGGGAATGACCGTGAAGGTAAATCGGCGTGCTACAAGGTGGTGCAGGAGTTGTTGGCTAAGTCAGAGCAAGAGAATGGCAGCCTGATATGTGCTGAAATCCTTGGACTTAAAGGGTTTGAGAAAGCTAAAAGTAACTATGTGGCATCAGAACGTACGACTGAATATTACAAAGTCAGGCCCTGTGCGATAAAAGTAGAGAGTGCTGCACGAATCTTTGCTAATTACCTGCGAAATAAAGTATAAAAGAGAAAACGATTTGTATAGCTAATTGTCAATTGTCAATTGTCAATTGTCAATAATTAATGATTCTCCTTACCACTTTCTCTGTGCCACAGAATGGACCGTGAGCTTGTAACTTGATGGTGCACATAGCTGCCGCAAATTTGCCTGATACTTCCACGTTTGCACCCAATTGACGTTGATACAGATAGCCTGCCATGTAGGTGTCGCCACATCCAGTTACATCCACGATATTGAGGGTAGGATAGGCTGGGATTTCATGAAACTGTCCCTTGGTATAGATGAGTGAGCCTTGGTCTCCCAAAGTGATAATCACCTCCTTGACTCCCCAGTCTGCCATCTTCAAAGCAGCCTCGAAAGGGTCGTTAATACCTGTCAGTGCTTCTGCTTCTATCTCATTAGTTTTCAGTGTGTAGATATATGGAAGAACTTCTTGTTTCTCTTCCCAATCAGTGTGGATTACCTCGCCATTGGGCATCACCTTTCGCAGGAAACCTTGTACGTCAGCACAGAGTCTGCTCTTGCCAGCCAGATACTTGATGACATCGAAGGAAAAATCATCATGCAGTAAGGTTCCCAGATGGATGACATCGGAATCAACCATCTGTAAGGAATCTATTGTGAATGGATCGGGTAGTGCAGACACTCGTTGCGAACGTTGATTGGTGTCTGAACCATAGATGTTCTCGAAGCATACTGACTGTCGAGTGGGGACAGTTAACACCTCGATGCCAGCCAGTCTCAGCTCCTCAACTACTGAGATTTGAGCTTCCTCAACGGCTGTAATCAGCTGGAAACCATCTGGAGAAAAAGGTAGTAAACCCTTGGCGAAATACCAAGCTGTTCCCCCAGGCATATTGACAGTACTAGTAGGGGTAACTATTTTGTCTTTAGTTATATAGCCTATGCAACAAAGTTTACTTCTCTTCATCGAGTATGAAATTTTGATGACAAAATTAGTGAAAAGGAATGAATTTTAGTATCTTTGCAAACAAAAATTAACTTTGATTATAGATGGAGAAACAATCGATACCAGTAGTAGGCATGATGTGTGCAGTCTGTTCAGCGCATGTAGAGAAGAAACTTTCTTCACTGGAAGGCGTGAGTTCTTGTGCTGTGTCGCTGCCCACTCGTACTGCCTTGGTGGAGTATGACCCT
This sequence comes from Bacteroidaceae bacterium, assembly GCA_017534535.1. Classification (GTDB taxonomy): domain Bacteria; phylum Bacteroidota; class Bacteroidia; order Bacteroidales; family Bacteroidaceae; genus Bacteroides. Next base: position 3,507 of record JAFXVZ010000043.1, read on the forward strand.
GCCGTGATTTCCTTACAAGGGATGAAGGAAGCGGTGGAGTCCATCGGCTACGATTTGGTGATAGAGCAAGACCGTGATATCGTTGCGATAGAACGTCAAGGCGTACAGTCTCTACAGCGGAAAGTCATAGTCTCATGGGTGTTGGCAATATGCTGTATGACCATTTCCATGCATTGGATACATGTTGATAATACAATGATGTCCAATCTGTTGATGATGTTTATCTCCATTATCAATTTAATTTATTGTGGCAGGCAATTCTATACCATAGCTTGGAACCAACTTAAGCATGGCTCTGCCAATATGGATTCGTTAGTAGCGATGTCAACGGGTGTGTCGTTCCTATTTAGTGTGTTCAATACTTTTTGGGGTGAAAACTTCTGGGGTAGTCGTGGAATCGAATGGCACACTTACTATGATGCTTCAGTGATGATTATCACTTTCGTACTGACGGGAAGATTGTTGGAGGAACGTGCAAAGCACGGTACAGCTTCTGCAATCCGTGCCTTGATGGGCTTGCAACCCAAGACAGCTAGGGTGCTACAGATGGGTGAGCTTTCAGAGGTACCGTTGGCAACTATACAGGAAGAAGATGTGTTGGAAGTAAGGGCAGGTGAGAAAGTACCCGTGGATGGAGTGATTACAGAAGGTCAGACTTATATTGACGAGTCGATGATTAGTGGTGAGCCAACACCTGTATTGAAGCAGGTGGGCGACAAGGTGTTGGCTGGTACTATCATAAAACAAGGCACCTTCCGTTTCGAGGCGCAACAGGTGGGCGAGGGTACCGTATTGGCTGGCATAATAAAAATGGTGCAGCAGGCACAAGGTTCAAAGGCACCTGTGCAACGTACGGTTGATAAGATAGCTTTGGTATTTGTGCCAACAGTGATGGTAATAGCTTTGCTGACATGGGTGCTTTGGCTGTTATTTGGAGGCATGGAGGTGTTGCCCCGTGCCATCTTGTCTGCAGTATCGGTGCTGGTCATTGCTTGTCCTTGTGCAATGGGACTGGCTACACCTACAGCACTGATGGTGGGCATCGGCAAAGCTGCACAACATAATATTTTAATTAAAGATGCTACAGCCTTGGAACAGTTGCGTAGGGTAAATGCAATGGTGATTGATAAGACGGGTACCTTGACCGAGCCCAATCAGGACGTGGACTTCACTAGAGCTGATGCTTTGTCTTTGGAAGAGAGGGAGACCTTGAAGCCACATGCCCGCGAGGCAATGGAAGAATTGCAACGACATGGGGTTGAGGTGTATATGATGAGCGGAGATAAGGATGAGGCAGCTCACTATTGGGCGGAAAAGGCGGGGATTAAACATTACAAGAGCCAGGTAATGCCACAAGATAAGGAGGATTTGGTGCGGAAACTGCAGACAGAGGGTTGCCAGGTGGCGATGGTGGGTGATGGCATCAACGACTCACAGGCTTTGGCAGCTGCTGATGTGAGTATCGCAATGGGACGTGGTACGGATGTGGCAATGGATGTGGCACAAGTGACACTGATGGGAACAGATTTAAGGCGCATACCAGATGCTATCCTTCTTTCTAAGCGTACGGTTCGGATGATTCACCAAAACCTTTTCTGGGCCTTTATATATAATATTGTGTGCATACCGCTGGCGGCTGGCTTACCCATAGCCTTTGGCTTAGATTTCCAAATCAGTCCGATGCTAGCCAGTGCGTTGATGGCATTCTCAAGCGTCAGCGTTGTACTTAACAGTTTAAGATTAACCTTTGACCATTGACTTCGTCCTATTTTGTCGCGACTCGGCATAGCCGATGCAAGCATTGCTCTGCCCTCGCTGCTCCAAAATGTGACCATTGACTATTGACCATTGACTATTGACCATTGACTATTGACCATTGTCCATTGACTATTGACTATTGAC
>JAFXVZ010000044.1 GCA_017534535.1 Bacteroidaceae bacterium
AATATATAATAATAAAAATTAATATTCTCTTTTTTACTTACCGTTGATACCTCTCCCCAAAGAAACTGTATTCTGTATTTCTGTATCAAAGACACGGGCACCAAAGTATGCCGCCAAATTAAAATGTATATGAACAATTTGATGAAGACGGATCTCCAGCGGATGACTTCGCTGAAGATTGATGAGTTGACAGGAAAGCCTCACAATGAAGTGCTGAAGGCCATCCGCAAGATGGAGGAGGCATGGGTGAAAGTCAACCAGGGAAATTTTACCCTCGTTGAATACCGAGAAGCAAAGGGTTAGCTTCGCCCCTGCTACTCACTGATGAAGACAAGTTATAAGACTGCTGACGGGAATGATCCACCACTGGAAGCAGTAGAGAATTTGGTGGGCATCTGCGAATTTTGGTTGGAGGAATTGCGTGAAACCTATAATAGGTTGTATGTAAAGGGGCCTAAGGAGCAGGGGATTATCATCAATCATGGATTTCGCTCTGTGCAGGTCTCTGAGAAGATGGCGAAGGCAGGATTGAAGCCCAGCAAGACTTCCAATCATTTACAAGGCTGTGTGGTGGATATCGGTTGCAAGGATAAGCTGCAGGCGGATAGGTATATGCAGATACTATGCCAAGACAAAGAGGGGAAAACGTGCGTTTTCCCCTCGTTTTATTGCTGAAGCAGGTATGCCTTGAAGTCGTCAAACTGGCGGGTCATGTCGATGCTTTGCTTGGTGCCCTTCATGAAGTCTTGCAGACGCTGGGGGATGGCAACAGGCTCACCGATAATGGCCTCTACGGTGTCTTTGAACTTGGCAGGGTGGGCGGTCTCGATGAAGAAACCTACCTCGCCTGGACGCAAACCTTCACGCAAGGCACGATGACCGCAAGCACCATGTGGGTCGAGGAGGTAGCCATTGGTCTCATAGACACGACGGATCTCGTCGGCAATCTGCTCGTCGTTGTAGGTGGCACCACTGATGTCGGCACAGATGGCTTCGTGGCTGTTGTCATAGAGGGCGAGTACGCGGGCGAAATTGCTGGGGTCGCCAACGTCCATGGCATTCGCCAGGGTGGCGACGCTGGGGCGTGGGTTGTATTGGCCTGACAGCAGGTAGTTGTAGAAGATGTCATTGCGGTTGTTGGCGGCTATGAAGCGACTGATGGGCAGACCCATGCGCTTGCCGAACAAGCCTGCAGTGATGTTGCCGAAGTTGCCGCTGGGAACGCAACAGACGATATTTCGTTGAGGATTGAAGATTGACGATTGACGATTGAGTTGTGCTACTGCCCAAAAGTAGTAGAAGGCTTGGGGCAGGAAGCGGGCTACGTTGATGGAGTTAGCGCTGGTGAGCTTCATGTGAGCATTCAGGTCGGCATCCATGAAGGCAGATTTGACCAGGCGCTGGCAATCGTCGAAGGTGCCGTCAACCTCAAGGGCGGTGATGTTCTGTCCCAGGGTGGTGAATTGCTTCTCCTGGATAAGGCTTACCTTGCCTTTGGGGTAGAGTACATAGACGTGGATGCCGGGTACGCCCAGGAAGCCGTTGGCTACGGCACTGCCTGTGTCGCCGGAGGTGGCGACGAGGACGTTGACGATTGACGATTGACTATGGACTATTGACGATTGACTATTGGGCTTCGCCCCAAATCGCTCACGCTCGGCATAGTTCAAGCAAGCTTGACTCTGCTCTCGCTCACTCGCGATTTTGACTATTGACTGCGTCCTATTTTGTCGCGACTCGCCCAAATCGATGCAAGCATCTTTGGCACTCGCTGCTCCAAAAAGTGACGATTGACCGTTGACGAAATAGCCTAATGTCCTTGCCATGAAGCGGGCACCGACGTCTTTGAAGGCGAGGGTAGGACCATGGAACAGCTCTAAGGAGTAGATGTTGTCGCCCACCTTCACCAGGGGGATGTCGAAGCTCATGGTGTCGAATACAATCTGTTTTAGCTTGTCGGAAGGGATGTCTTCGCCAAAGAAAGCCTGTGCTACGGCCAATGACACTTCATGCAGGGTCATTTTGGGCATGCTCTCGTAAAATGATGCAGGGAGGATGTTGATGCGCTCAGGCATGAACAAACCTTTGTCGGCAGCAAGTCCTTTGATGACGGCTTCCTGCAAATCTACATCGGGTGTCTGGTGGTTGGTGCTATAGTATTTCATATCTTCATAAATTCATTCATAAATTCATCGTATTTCAGCAGGCCATAATGACCGTTCACGCAACTGATCTCATCGAAGGTTTGTACGTCGTCGGGCTCGATGCCTGGATGCCATATCAGGAAAGGCACGGGCTCTGCCACATGGATGCGTTGTTCCACAGGGGTGGGGTGATCAGGCAAAACGGCGATGCACACGGGCTCGTTCCAATCTTTCACCTCATTGTAAATAGGGGTCACGATGCGTCGGTCGAGGTCTTCGATGGTGTGCAGCTTCAGGGTGAGGTCGCCATCATGACCCGCTTCATCGCTGGCTTCCACATGCAGGAAGACAAAGTCGTCTTTACGCAAAGCCTCGATGGCAGCTTGCGCCTTACCTTCGTAGTTGGTGTCAGACAAGCCAGTGGCTCCTTCTACAGGGATGGCTTGCAGACCTGCCAATTTGCCGATGCCTTTAATGAGGTCAACGGCGGTGATGACATCCCCACGATGGATGTTGGGGTACATCTCCATGAGGGTTTGCATCTGGGGACGATAGCCTCCGCTCCAAGGCCAAATGGAGTTGGCGAGGTCGGCACCTCGCTTGGCACGTTCCACGTTGATGGGGTGCTTGGGGAGCAGCTCTTGTGACTTGAGGATGAGGGCTATTAGCAAGTTTGCTGTTTCATCCGCAGGGTAATGGTCAATGGTCAATGGTGAATGGTCAATGGGTTTTGGTAAGAGTGGTTCCCACGCTTCATCGGGATGGTCGTGGGGTGGGGCACAATCCAGGTCTTTGCTGGCTCCTTTGATAACCAAGAGGTGGCGGTATTGGATGCCGGGGATGAACTTGATGCGGTCATTACCCAGGTGCTCGTCGAGGTATTGGATGAGCTGGGTACCTTCCTCTGTGGTAAGGTGACCGCCATGATGGTTCTTGATTTTGCCATCTGCCAAGCAGATGATGTTGCATCGCATCGCCATGTCATCTGGTTGCATGTCGTAACCGATGGAGGCGGCTTCAAGAGGACCTCTGCCTTCATACACCTTGTGCATGTCGTAACCCAATATGGTGGTGTTGGCCACCTCGGAACCAGGGTTGAAACCCTCGGGCACCGTGAGTAGTCTGCCACATCGTCCTGTCTTTGCCAACAGGTCCATCGTTGGGGTGTTGGCGAATTGCATAGGAGTTTGCCCACCCAGTCGCTCAACGGGGTGGTCTGCCATGCCGTCACCTAATATAATGATATGTTTCATAAATAATTGTCAATCGTCAAACATTTGCTATTGACATGATATCCGCAAAGACACCAGCTGCCGTAACACTGGCACCAGCACCATAGCCCTGAATCATCATGGGGTACTCATGGTAGCGCTCGGTGGTGAGCAGGATGATATTGTTGCTGCTTTCCAAGCCATAGAATGGATGGGTGTTAGCCACCTCCTCGATGCCCACCGTAGCCTTGCCCTCGTTGAGCCTTGCCACGAAACGCCAACGCTTGTGCTGCTCAGCCAGCTTCTGGCGACGAGCTTCGAAGTCGGCATCCAGCTCGGGGATGCGTTTCCAGAAGTCGTCTAGTGAGCCTGACATCAACTCGTCGGGAATGAACAGGTGTTTCTCTACATCCTCCTGATCGAGGCGATAGCCTGCCTCACGGCCTAAGATAACCAGTTTGCGAATCACATCCGTGCCACTAAGGTCGATGCGTGGGTCGGGCTCCGAGAAGCCTTTCTCCTTCGCCTCCTTGATGGCTTGGCTCATGCTGGTTTCCGCACTCAGGGCATTAAAGATATAGTTCAGTGTGCCACTGAGCACAGCTTCAATCTTAAGAATCTTGTCACCACTGTGGATCAGGTCGTTGATGGTATTGATGATAGGCAAACCGGCACCCACGTTGGTCTCGAAGAGGAACTTCACACCACGCTGGTGAGCCGTCTGCTTCAGACGCATATAGTTCTCGTAAGGCGAAGAGGCGGCAATCTTGTTAGCGGCAACCACGGATACGTTGTGTCGCAACAGTTGCTCGTAGAGTGATGCCACCCCACTGCTTGCCGTACAATCCACGAACACGGCGTTGAAGATGTTCATGCCCGTTACCTCGTCCAGTAAACCGTTCAGGTTGCAATCCTTACCCTTTTCCATCAACTCACGTTTATAGTCTTTCAGGTTGATGCCTTCACGGGTGAACAAGCCCTTCTTGCTGTTGGCGATGCCCACCACATTCAGTTGCAGACCATTCTCACGCATCAGCTTTTCACGCTGACTCTCAATCTGGGTGATCAGGCTATGACCTACCGTACCGATACCGCAGATGAATAGGTTCAGCACTTGGTATTCAGACAGGAAGAACGAGTCGTGTATCACGTTCAGAGACTTCCTGAGCAGCTTCTTGTTCACCACGAAAGAAATGTTGGTCTCGCTGGCACCTTGTGCGCAAGCGATGACACTGATACCACTACGTCCCAGGGCACCGAACAGCTTACCTGCGATGCCAGGGGTGTGCTTCATGTTCTCACCAACGATTGCCACGGTGGCCAAGCCATATTCTGCTTTCATGGGGAACATTTCACCCATCTCAATCTCCTTGCTAAATTCCTGATCAAGTACCTCACAAGCAGTTACGGCATCTGCCGTACGTACGCCAATGGAGGTAGAGTTCTCACTGGATGCCTGGCTCACCATGAACACGCTAATGCCATGTTCTGCCAACGTGCTGAAGATGCGACGGTTTACACCAATCACACCCACCATACCTAAGCCTTGTACGGTGATGAGGCAGGTGTCGTCGATGCTGCTGATACCCTTGATGGCCTTCCCTGTACCGCTGGTAGTGCTTTGGCGTATCACGGTACCTTGTGCCTCGGGGTTGAATGTATTCTTAATTAAGATAGGGATATTCTTGTGATAGACTGGCCAGATGGTAGGTGGATAGACCACTTTGGCACCGAAGTTGCAGAGCTCAGTGGCTTCCACGTAAGTCAGACTACTGATGGTATATGCACTGTGAATCACACGGGGGTCAGCGGTCATGAAGCCATCGACGTCCGTCCAGATTTCCAGACTCTCAGCGTTTAAGGCAGCTGCTACGATAGCGGCGGTATAGTCGCTACCACCACGTCCGAGGTTTGTCACCTCGCCTGTATTCTTGTCGGTGGCAATGAAACCTGGTATGAGGGTGAGTTTAGGCAGGTTACCCAATTGCTCTTTTACCAATTGGTTGGTTAAGTCAGCGTTCAAGATGTGTTTGCCTTGCTTGCGTTCCGTCTTGATAAACTGGCGGGAGTCTTTCCATTGGGCACCAGTCACTTCTGCCACGATGAGACTGGAGAGACGTTCGCCATAGCTCAGGATGGTGTCGTTGGTTTTACGACTTAAGTCTTTAATGAGGTAGATGCCTTGAAAGATGTCACGTAATTCGCCCAACAGCTGCTCAACCTGTGCCATCAGGGCATTGTAACGATCACCTTTGGCAATGTTGTCATTAATCAGGTCGATGTGTCTTTGCGTCAGAGTGGCCAATTCCTCTTCATAAGCCTTATTGCCCTCGGAAGCCATCTTGGCAGTCTTGATGAGCTGGTCGGTTACACCCCCAAGGGCTGAAACCACTACAATCACTTGACCTTCCTGATGGCCAACAATCTGCTTGACGTTCCTGATGCTGGCGGTGGTACCCACTGACGAACCACCGAATTTTAATACTTTCATCTGCTAAATCTTTAGTTTTGGCGACAAAATTACGAAATTATTTGTAAATTCGCAGTCTAAACAGTGATATTTATTACTATGAGTACGGATAACACATCTATTTTGCTGGTCTATACAGGAGGTACCATCGGCATGATTGAGAATCCCGTGACAGGTGCCTTAGAGAACTTCAGCTTTGCGCAACTCAAGAAGCATGTGCCGGAATTGCAGAAGTTCAGTTTCAATATCGACAGCTGTCAGTTTGATAAGCCAATGGATTCGTCGGACATGGATGCCAAGGCTTGGCGACGTTTGGTGGATATCATTGTGCAGAATTACGACCGATACACAGGCTTTGTGGTGCTTCATGGTACAGATACAATGGCTTTTACGGCCTCTGCCTTGAGCTTTATGTTGCGTGGTTTGACTAAGCCTGTGATCTTGACGGGGTCACAGTTACCCATCGGTGTGATTCGTACGGATGGTAAGGAAAATTTGCTGACCAGCTTAGAGATTGCCGCGGCTCATCGTCCTGACGGGGAGCCTATGGTACAGGAGGTGTGTGTATATTTCGAAAACAAGTTGATGCGTGGCAATCGTACCACGAAGTTGAATGCCGAAGATTTTAATGCTTTCCGCTCATATAACTATCCTGACCTCGCCACGGTGGGCATCCACATCCGCTATAACCAGAATGCCATTCATTACGATGAGGTGAAAACACCTTTGGAGGTGCATACCGAGATGGATACCAGTGTGGCGATTTTGAAGCTCTTCCCTGGCATACAGGAGATGGTGGTTAGTTCGGTCCTGTCCATCGAGGGCTTGAAGGGTGTGGTACTGGAAACTTATGGTAGTGGCAATGCCCCTCGCAAGGATTGGCTGATTGATTGCCTGAGTGAGGCTACTCGTCGTGGAGTGGTGATTGTGAATGTCACCCAATGCAAGAGTGGTATGGTGGATATGGACCGCTATGAAACAGGCTATCAACTCAAGTCGGCTGGGGTGTTGAGTGGCTATGACATTACTACAGAAGCAGCCCTTACCAAGCTGATGTTCCTCTTTGGACAGGGCTTGTCGGTGGAGGAAGTTCGCCAGGGGATGATGCACTCCATCGTAGGGGAGATATCGATGCTATAATCAACCGAGATTGCTGTATTCAGTTAGAAGAAGGGTGTGCCTTGCAGTTCGCAATCTTCACCTTTCTTCTCATTACTCGTGTACTCATATATATAATAAGGTGTGAAATTTGTTTTCGTTTTTGCTTTCATATATTTGCTTATTTCGAAAAAAATCTGTTACTTTGCTCGATTTTACAGCATAAGGTATGAAACAGAATTTGAAAAAGGTATTAGTCTTGGGCTCAGGAGCGCTCAAGATTGGTCAGGCAGGAGAGTTTGACTATTCTGGCTCACAGGCTTTGAAAGCTTTACGTGAGGAAGGAATCAGTTCAGTGTTGATTAATCCTAATATCGCTACCATCCAGACTTCGGAGGGTATTGCTGATAAGGTGTATTTCCTGCCCATCACGACCAGTTTCGTGGAAAGGGTGATTGAGAAGGAGCGCCCTGATGGCATCTTGTTGGCTTTCGGTGGACAGACCGCCTTGAATTGCGGTACTGACTTATTTAAGAAAGGTGTACTGGAGAAATATGGTGTGCAGGTGCTCGGCACTTCTGTAGAGGCCATCATGAACACGGAAGACCGTGACTTGTTTGTGAAGGAACTCGACAAGATTCCTATGAAGACGCCTAAGAGCCACGCTGTGAATAATATGCGTGAGGCACTGAAGGCCGCTGAGGAGATAGGATTCCCTATCATGATTCGTTCTGCTTATGCCTTAGGCGGACAGGGTAGCGGTATCTGCCAAAATGAGGAGGAGTTTATGACTTTGGCAGAGAGCGCCTTTACCTTCAGTAGTCAAATTCTTGTAGAAGAATCGCTGAAGGGTTGGAAAGAGATAGAATTTGAAGTGATACGTGATGCCAACGATCATTGCTTTACCGTGGCAACGATGGAGAATGTTGATCCACTGGGCATCCATACAGGCGAGAGCATCGTGGTGGCTCCTATCTGCTCACTGAAGGATGAGCAGACCAAGATGATGCAAGACCTCTCAGTGCTTTGTGTACGCCACCTGAATATCGTGGGCGAGTGCAATATCCAGTTCGCCTTTAATGCTGAGACCAACGATTATCGTGTCATAGAAGTGAATGCCCGCTTGAGTCGTTCATCTGCTTTGGCATCTAAGGCCACAGGTTATCCGTTGGCTTTCGTAGCTGCTAAGATTGCCCTGGGCTATACCCTTGACCAGATTGGTGAGATGGATACCCCTAACTCGGCATACGTGGCACCACAGTTGGATTACCTGATTTGTAAGATTCCTCGTTGGGACTTGACCAAGTTTGCTACAGTGAGCCGTGAGATAGGCTCAAGCATGAAGTCGGTGGGCGAGATTATGTCCATCGGGCGTTGCTTTGAGGAGGTCATCCAGAAGGGCTTGCGTATGATAGGTCAGGGTATGCACGGCTTTGTGGGCAATAGTGTACAGTTTGATGACCTCGACAAGGAGTTGGCTCATCCTACTGACCTTCGCATTTTCGCCATCGCCGTGGCTTTTGAGCAAGGCTATACTGTGGAACGTGTGGAAGAGCTCACCAAGATCGACCCATGGTTCTTGAGTCGCATGAAGAACGTGGTGGATTACAAGAAGAAGCTGGAAGGCTATAATAGCTTGGATGAACTGCCTGTCGATGAGTTACGTGAGGCAAAGCGCTTGGGCTTCTCTGACTTCCAGATTGCCCGTTTCGTGCTGCATCCAAAGGGCTCTACTTACGAGAAGGAGAACTTGGAAGTACGTGCCCGTCGTAAGGCATTGGGCATTATGCCAGCTGTGAAGCGTATCAACACCGTGGCTTCTGAACATCCTGATTTGACGAACTACCTGTATTTGACATACGGCACAGAAGGTTATGATGTGCGTTACTATCACAATGAGAAGTCAGTGGTGGTGCTGGGATCAGGTGCTTACCGTATAGGTTCATCTGTAGAGTTCGACTGGTGCTCAGTGAATGCTACCCAGACGGCTCGTAAGTTGGGTTATAAGTCTATCATGATTAACTACAACCCTGAAACCGTTTCTACCGACTACGATATGTGCGACCGTTTGTACTTCGACGAGCTGTCGTTCGAGCGTGTGATGGATATCATTGACCTTGAGGAGCCTCGTGGTGTAGTGGTATCTGTTGGTGGACAGATTCCAAATAACCTGGCTATGAAGCTGTATCGTCAGTCCGTTCCTGTTTTGGGTACTTCACCAGTAAGCATTGACCGTGCTGAGAATCGTGATAAGTTCTCTCGTATGCTTGATCAGCTGGGCATCGACCAGCCGGTATGGCATGAGCTTACCAACCTGGATGATATCAAGGAATTTATCGACCGTGTGGGTTATCCTGTGCTGGTGCGTCCATCTTATGTGCTTTCTGGAGCAGCGATGAACGTATGCTATGATGATAGCGAGTTGGAGACCTACTTGAAAGCAGCTGCTAAGGTGTCTAAAGAATATCCAGTGGTGGTTTCTCAGTTCCTGCAGAACACAAAGGAGATTGAGTTCGATGCTGTGGCACAGAACGGTGAGATTGTGGAATACGCTATATCCGAGCACATCGAATTTGCTGGTGTACACTCAGGTGATGCTACTTTGGTTTGTCCTGCCCAGAAGATCTACTATGCTACTGGCCGTCAGATTAAGAAGATTAGTCGCCAGATTGCGAAGGAGCTCAATATCTCAGGTCCGTTCAACATCCAGTTCTTGGCTCGTAAGAACGAGGTAAAGGTGATTGAGTGCAACCTGCGTGCATCCCGCAGTTTCCCATTCGTGAGCAAGGTGCTCAAACGCAACTTCATCGAAACGGCTACCCGCATTATGCTTGATGCTCCTTATACCAAGCCTGATAAGAGTGAGTTCGACATCGACTGGATTGGTGTGAAGGCTCCGCAATTCTCATTCTCACGTTTGCAGAATGCTGACCCAGTACTGGGTGTCGATATGGCATCCACTGGTGAGGTGGGTTGCTTGGGCGACGATGTCAACGAGGCATTGTTGCAGGCCATGATTTCCGTAGGTTATAAGATACCTCGCCCAGAGGTGGGCATCATGGTGTCTTCAGGTGCTATGAAGAGCAAGGTGGACTTGCTGGATGCCTGCCATCTCTTGCATCAGCAGGGTTATAAGATCTATGCAACAGCAGGAACGTCAGCATTCCTCAATGCCCATGGTGTAAATACTGTGCCTGTGTTCTGGCCAGATGAGCGTCCAGATGCAGCCAATAATGTGATGCGTATGATTGCCGGCCATCAGTTTGACCTCATCATCAATGTACAGAAGAACCACACCACTCGTGAGGTGACTAATGGCTATCGCATTCGTCGTGCAGCTGTAGATCATAACATTCCGTTGATTACCAATGCCCGTTTGGCAAGTGCCTTTATCGAGGCTATTTGTCAGGTGAGTGAAAAGGATATCAAGATTAAAAGTTGGCAGGAATACGAACTGTGACCGTTTAACTTTTAATATTTATAGTAGGTAGAGGTGTGGTGAAGGCTTCATCTCTACCTTTTTTATGATAAAAATGAAAAAAACTGCTTAAAGATTTTGGCGGTAAAAAAATAAACACTACCTTTGCATCGCTTTTCCAAAATGGAGGGAGCCTCGGGCGTTTAGCTCAGCTGGTTTAGAGCATCTGCCTTACAAGCAGAGGGTCGGCGGTTCGAATCCGTCAACGCCCACAAAAAGGTTACCTGAGAGCGTGGAACACACCGCAAGGTATCTATATAGCTCCTTCGAATGCGTGAAAAGTCTTTGGGCGTTTAGCTCAGCTGGTTTAGAGCATCTGCCTTACAAGCAGAGGGTCGGCGGTTCGAATCCGTCAACGCCCACGAGATGCAAGCCTTACAGAGTTCTGTAAGGCTTTTATTTTACTCCTACATGCTCTCTAACCGATGGGAGAGCTTTTAGGCAAACTCTATTTATCAGGTTTATGGAAGACAAATCAAGAATAACGGGCTATACGGAGCTGGTGGGACTTTTCGCTTATCCCATCCGTCACTCCAACTCTCCTGCCATGCAGACGGAGTTATTCCGTAAGGCAGGCATCAATTGCATCCAATTGGCGTTTGAGGTGGATAACTCTACGCTGAAGGATGCCGTACAAGCTATCAGAGCCCTGAAGATGAGAGGTGCCAATGTGTCGATGCCCAACAAGACTGTGGTGGGACAGTACCTCGACAAGCTGTCACCTATTGCTCAGCTGGTTGGCTCTGTCAATACCATTGTGAATGAAAATGGAGTGTTGACGGGCTATTGTACTGATGGTATCGGCTATATGAAGGCTTTGCAAGAGGAAGGCATTGATGTGAGAGGACAAAAGATGACGGTGGTTGGCGCAGGAGGTGCAGCTACAGCCATACAGATACAGGCTGCTATGGATGGGGTGGCAGAGATTGCCATCTTCAATGTAAAGGATGCTTTTTATGCTGCAGGGGAAGAAACTGTTCGCAAAATCAATGAACAAACCAACTGCCACGCTGCTATTTATGATTTGAATGACCATGAGGCTTTGCGTCGTGAGATTGCAGATAGTTTTCTGCTTGCTAATGCTACAGGCTTAGGTATGAAACCATACGAGGGTGTGACTTGGTTGCCCAATGTCAGTTATTTACGCCCCGACTTGATTGTGACCGATACGGTGTATGCCCCGCCCATGACGAGGTTGTTGGAGATGGCTCGTGAGGTGGGATGCCGAACAATAAATGGACATGGGATGATGGTGTGCCAAGGGGAGGAGGCATTCAGGCTGTGGACGGAAAAGAGGGTTGATTGCTGATGGATGAGTGCTGGATAAAGATGAAGAATTAAAGATGAAGATAATTTGAGATAAGTTGGAGGAGAGCATCATGATTTCATTGCTCTGTGGTATGGCTGTCATCATGATGATACAGATATGCTGCAGGTATGTCTTTGGTACATCGCTCTCCTGGTCGGAAGAGATTACCAGATACATGTTCATCTGGTCGGCTTTCCTGAGCATCAGCTTATGCACCAAACTCACCATTTCCATCCGAATCGACGCCCTGATACGATTATTCTCTAAGCGAGGCAGGGCATTGGTGAAAATCTTCAACCTCACAGTTGAACTGGCTTTCTTCTTATATTTGATACCATATGCCTGGCATTACCTGATGTCAACCATTGAAAGTGGACAGGTGAGTCCTGCTTGTGGCATACCGATGTGTTTTGTGCAATCAGCTCCATTGGTTTGCTTCTGCCTGTGTTGCGTCAGGATTCTAGAGCGATGGTTTCTGCAATGGCAGAATTTCCGCCAGAATGAGGAATACCGCAATTGGCAAGAACTGCGAGATAAGCAACGAAAGGAGGAAGTATGTCAGGATTAATAATCATACTTTTGTTCTTTGTATTCTTGGCATTGGCCATTCCTGTGGCAGTGTCGTTGGGCATCGTCTCTGTGTTGCCAGGTATGATGGACGATTCATTTACCGCCAGCGCCACCTTTGTGATACGCTCAATGGTGGGGGGTATCGATAGCTTCCCCTTGTTGGCTGTTCCGATGTTCGTGTTGGCAGGCATCCTGATGGCTCATGGCAAGATATCCACCAAGTTGTTTGATGTGTTCTCCTACTTTTTGGGCAGACGCACAGCAGGCGTACCTGCCGCTGTTATCATCACTTGTCTGTTTTATGGTGCTATTTCTGGTTCTGGCCCTGCTACTGTGGCAGCTGTAGGTAGTATGACCATCCCACTGCTGATAGAGCTGGGTTATGAGAAAGACTTCTCTACCGCTGTAGTGGCTGTAGCAGGTGGATTAGGTGTGATTATTCCTCCCAGCATCCCATTCATCATGTATGGCTTGGCATCGGGTGAGTCTGTGAGTCAGTTGTTTATTGCAGGAATTGTGCCAGGTATAATGATTGCTTTGTTGCTGATTGGCTATGCATACGTCTATTGTAAGCGACATGGAGAGGATAGGGTAAAAATAGACTACAAAATCAATGAACTCCATCAGAAAGGCTTTTGGCGTGTCTTTGCCGACAGCTTTTGGGCAATACTCAGCCCTGTAATCATCTTGGGAGCTATCTATAGTGGTGTTGCATCACCTACCGAAGCAGCTGTAATATCTGTATTCTATTCACTTGTTGTAAGCTTGTTCATTTATAAAACCATACGCGTCGGTGAGCTCTGGCAATTCCTGGGAGAGGCAATGCGTACCTATGCACCTATTTTATTTGTATTGACGGCATCGATGGCTTTCTCACGCGTGCTGACACTGATGCAGGTACCTCAGTTAGTGAGTGCTTGGATACTAGGCAATTTCACTAATATGATTGTGCTGTTGCTGGTACTCAACGTGTTCCTGTTGTTGGTGGGTATGGTGATGGATACCACCCCTGCCATCTTGATACTTACGCCCATCTTGCTACCTATCATTACGGCTATTGGTATGAATCCAGTACATTTTGGCGTGATGATGGTGGTGAATCTGGCGATTGGCTTCGTGACACCACCGATTGGGGTCAACCTGTTTGTGGCAAGTTCACTCACCAAGATGCCCATGGTGGCGATTGTACGCAAAGCCTGGGGTATGGTGTTGCTGTTCCTGATAGCCTTGATGTTGATTACGTTTGTTCCACAGATTAGTCTGATGCTGCTATGAAGAAGATGCCATACATATTGCTTATGTTGCTGCTGATTTCCTGTGGCAATCCCACAGGACAGCGTTATGCCTGGCCTTTGGGTACATCAAGTCCAGATAATACCATAACACAACTCTATGCCGAGAAGTTTGCTGAGGAGGTGGCTCGTCTCAGCGATGGGATAATGAAGATTCAGGTCTATCCCAATAGTGTTGTGGGAGGTGACCGTGAACTCTTGGAGTCGTGTAAGGATGGCGATATACCTTTTGTAGTACAGAACACAGCTCCACAGGTGCCTTTTATGCAGGATATTGCCGTGTTTGACCTGCCAGTGCTGTTCGATAGCATCGAAGAGGTGAGGCAAGCAGTGGACAATCCCGCTTTTCTGCATCGCATCAGTGAGGTCTATCAGCATGGAGGCTATGAGTTGTTGGGATTTGCCGATCAGGGATTCCGTGTGATGACTACCAATAAGCGAGTGCAGAGCCTGTCGGATTTCAAAGGGCAGAAGATTCGTACGATGGAGAATCCCTACCACTTGGCTTTTTGGAAAGTGATGGGAGCATCGCCCACACCCATGACCTTCTCTGAGGTTTATATTGGTTTGCAGCAGGGAACCATCGATGCACAGGAGAACCCCTATGAGGTGATTGTGTCAAACAAGCTCTATGAGCAGCAACGCTATGTGGTTGAAACAAATCATCTACCTCATTTGATTTCCCTGATTGTGAGTGAGAAGTTCATGAGCAGGCTTTCTGGGGAACAGCAACTCATCATACGTCAAGCGGCACAAATTGCCAAAGAGTATGCCCGCAAGCAATCGGATGAACGAATCGCCTCACGCATAGAAACCATCGAGGCAAATGGCACGGAGATCATTCGCTTGGATGAGAAGACCATGACCGGTATGCGACAACTCTCCCATCCTTTGGTGGATAGGATACGTGGAATGGTAGATAAAACGTTGGCAAACGACTACTTGAAGAATTCAGGCAAAGCCGTATATAAATAATGGGGCGCAAAAGTGCTCGACTCATGCTTGCCACCTGGTAACACGCTATAATACAGATTGCCTTTCCTGAAATCATTATCTACGATGAATGCTGGCTTCGTCTTCATAGCCTCCAACTGTGGGGTAAGCGACTTCTCCGCCATATCTTCCGAACCCGTCAGTGCGAACACGAAATAGTCGTTTGCTTTCCATTTCTTCGTATCTACAGCATCCGACAGAGCTGTGGCTGTGGCATCTGAAACTTTCGAGCCACCCATCGTTTCGACAATCCAACTGTCACCACTTAAAGGCATGAAATATTTGAAATAGTCCATTGCTTTGGCGAATACCCACCAAGTAGTTACCCCTCCCATTGAAAATCCACTGAAGGCACGATGAGCACGAGCCGCTTGAAGGTCAGTTGGCGTGGCGCTTTGGGCATATGTGCGATACTTGCCTTCTACAGCTGGTATGAGGTCTTCTGTCAGTTCTTGCGGGAAGATCTTTACCAGGTCGCCTGCGTTGGGCAGAGAGTCCTCACGGATGTCATTACGGTAGAATGAGGGAGTGACCACAATCACAGGCTTGATTCGCTTTTCCTGTATCATGTGGTCCAAATTTTTGCGGTTCAGCGAGATGGAGTCGTTACCACCCAAGAACTTCTCTGCAGTACTACCCCCTCCGTGCATGAAGTACAGGATATCATAGCGCTGGGTGCCATTCTCCTCATAGCCGTAGGGTAGATAAACATAGCAGTACTTGGTGATGCTCTCAGAGGTGCCGTAAAGTTTTGTTTGATAGTTCATTTTCACCACCGTACCCTGTTGCTCAGCGTTTTCGTAATAACTGTCAGGTATCATCTTGACGCTATGGTCAAAGTTCACATTCTCTTGGCAAGCCGTCAGTATGAGGCTCATAGCCAAAGTCATCCACAATTTCATTGCTTTCATTCTAAATAGTACTAATTATCGATGCAAAGATAGTGAAGTTTAGCCATTATTCACTAACTTTGTGCCAAATAACAGAATAAAAACCATGATATCCTATCTGCATCAGGAAAATATACGGCGAAGTACGGGGGTGGTGGAGTATCATCCTTTGCATCCTTTCCTGCCCGAACATGCTAAGGTGCTTTTCTTGGGTAGTTTTCCTCCCCAGCGTAAGCGTTGGTGTATGGATTTCTTCTATCCCAATTTCATCAATGACCATTGGCGCATCGAGGGTGAGGTGTTCTTTGATGATCGCAATCACTTTGTGGATCAGGAGGCCAAGAGTTTCAAGATACAGGAGATCGTGGCGTTCTGTCAGGAGAAAGGCATTGCTTTTTTCGATACCTCAGTGGCTGTGCGGAGGTTGAAAGACAATGCTTCCGACAAGTTTTTGGAGGTGGTGGAGCCAACGGATATACAGGTGTTGTTGGCTCGTCTACCTCATCTGTGCGCGATTGTAACCACGGGAGAGAAAGCCACAGAAACCCTTTGTGAAACACTTCAGATAGGTGAGAAACCCAAAGTGAATGCTTTTGTTGCTATTCCAGATGTCTATAACCAAGATGGCGTACAGGTGGTGCTCTATCGCCTTCCTTCTTCTTCACGAGCTTATCCTTTATCGTTTGCCAAGAAGGTAGAGGCATACCGAGCGATGTTTGAGCGATTTATGGAATAAAATAAATGTAGTAATGAAGGAAATTTGCAGTTTTATATCACGATGGATGGCAGCTTTGGTGTTGGTTGTAGCACTCATTGCTTTGCTGATTCCGTCATCATTCCTCTATATCGATACTTGGTATATCAACCCCATCTTGGGACTAATTATGTTTGGTATGGGGCTTACCCTCTCTGCCCAAGATTTCCGCATCGTGTTCAGTCGTCCGAAAGATGTGCTGTTGGGATGCTTGGCTCAGTTTACTGTGATGCCTTTCTTGGCGTGGATGCTCTCGAAGGTCTTCGCTCTACCTGAGGAGTTGGCTTTGGGCGTAATCCTGGTGGGTTGCTGTCCGGGAGGTACAGCTTCCAATGTTATCACCTATTTGGCCAAGGGCGACCTGGCTTTGTCGGTGGGAATGACCGCCACCTCTACTGTCCTTGCTCCGATATTGACTCCTTTGTTGGTGTGGCTCTTGGCTGGCACAATGGTGGATGTAGATACCATCGGTATGTTGAAAAGCATCTTGTATGTGGTGATTGGCCCCATTGTGGGTGGTTTGCTTTGCCAGCGATACCTGCCTGACCTGACGAAGAAAGTAGTGGCTTACTTGCCAGCTTTTTCTACCCTGATGATCATGATGGTGGTAGGCATCGTGGTGTCTCACAATGCCGACAAACTTTTGGTTGGCGGCGTGTTGATTGTGCTGGTTGTGATGTTGCATAACCTCAGTGGTTACGTTGTGGGCTATCTCATTGGCAAACTTCTCAGTTTGAAAAAGGAGAAATGTGTGGCGGTATCCATCGAGGTGGGTATGCAGAACTCAGGCCTTGCTTCCTCCTTAGCTGTGTTGCATTTTGCTGCTTATCCTCTCGCCACCATCCCAGGTGCCGTTTTCAGTGTTTGGCACAATATTAGTGGGGCATTGATGGCAAAGTGGTATGGAAGTGAAACATTTAGATGCTTAGATACACTAAAAACACAAAGATAAGATTCACGATTCCAGCCATCAACAGGCAAAGATTGTATTGTGCCCCCTGGGCTTTCAACACCTTGTAATACAGGAAGCCAACGGGGATAATCACAGCCATAGCCCAGCTCCATCCAAAAGCCAGATAGGCGAATAGAGGCATCAGAATCACGATGACTCCGAACAAAGCTAATGCCACAGGCTTGCCTACCCTAACAGGAATGGTACGCTTTCCCACCAAGCGGTCATCCTCTATGTCGCGGATGTTGTTGATAGCGAGCACACACATTGAGATAAGTCTGCATACAGCCCCGGCATAGATAGGCGTGCTATGCCCCATCAGAGGTGTCAACCCTTCAGCCTGATATTGAAGCCATACGGTCCCCCAGGTGGCTATGACACCGTAATAGAGGAAAACGAAGCCATCGGCTATCCCTAAGTAGGAGAGTGAGTAGGAAGTAGCTGTATAGAGCCAAGCAAACAAGATGGCGGTGATACCGATGATGAGTATCACCCAACCACCGATATAGCAAAGCATCAAGCCTACTAGCAGAGTGATGCACAGGGTGATGTAGCAAGCCGTCCGCATCTCTTTCTCTGTCACTGCCCCTTCTGCCAAAGCTCGCTTGAAACCCACCCTGCCTTGCTTATCGGTGCCTCGCTTGTAGTCATAATAGTCATTAATGAGGTTGCTCAGTATCTGCAATGAGAGGGCACACAGCACCGTCAAGGTTGCTGTCAGTGCCTCCACACGACCCATTTGATGATGGGCCACCAGGAGTCCCACCACTACCGGACATAGTGAAGCAAACAATGTTTGTGGACGGATAATCCGAAGCCAAAGAAGTAGTTGTTTCATAACTTAGTACCTGTATAAATAGTAGTTATACCAAAGGTTAAAGGTCTGTGTTCCACATGAGAGAAGCCTGCCTGTTCAATCCGCTCACACATCTCCTTACCCCAAACGAACCCCTTGACACTGCGATTCAGATATGTGTAAGCTGTTTTGTCCTTGCTGAAGAGGCGTCCTACAGTTGGCAGGATATGTGTGAAATACAGGTCATACACCCAGGCAATCAACTTGTTCTTAGGGTAAGAAAACTCCAGAATCATCAGTTGTCCTCCAGGCTTCATCACACGTTGCATCTCTGCCAATCCTTTGTCCAACTTGGAGAAATTACGCACCCCATAGGCACAGGTCACGATGTCGAAAGATCCATCAGCAAAAGGCATTTCCAGAGCACTCGCTTGCTGGAAAACTAAGCAGTCTTGTAATCCACGCTTCTTCACCTTCTCCTCCCCAATCCGCATCATCTCCGTGGATAGGTCTATGCCGATGATGTGGCAAATCGCCTGTTGTTCCTTAAACCGACGAGCTAATTCAATGGCAAGGTCGCCAGTACCGATGGCAACATCCAGGCACTGGTAATCCTCACGATTATTAATTGTAATAACCCTCACTGCTTTCCGTCGCCACCACTTGTCGATGTTCAATGACAGCAGATGATTCAGAAAATCGTACTTCCCTGCAATGCGGTCGAATAAAGACCCTATATTTTGTTTCTCATTCAAAACCCTAGTAACTCATATTATCGCCATTAGACGCAAGATTCACCCTTTATTTCTTAAAAATTTGTATGGCCATTTCCCCTATCGCCATTTCCTGCAACTGAGGAACAAGGCGGGTAAAGTGCTCGGCAGCAGAATGAGTATCGAGCGATGGCTGGTCCTTCCACGTCTCGAAGATAATCATTTGCGTGGGGTCAGTCTGACTCTGATAAATATCATAATCGATATTACCACCATCCTTGCGAGAAGCCTCCACCAATTCCTGTGCCAAACCTAAGGCTTTCGTCACATTCTCGGGAGCCACCTTCAGCAAACAATTGATGCGAATCTGGTCGCCTTTACTGGCCTTTGTAAAGCTTTGAATGGCCATCTCGCCCACAGCGGCATTGGCAATCTGAGGTACCAGCTTCAGGAAGTGAGGAGCTGCTGAGTGCACATCCAGCGATGGCTGGTCTTTCCAAGTCTCAAAAATCATCAGCTGTGTCTTGTCCGTCTGACTTTGGTAGATATCGTAATCGATATTCCCCTTGTCTTTGCGAGAAGCAGCTACCAACTCCTTGCTCACCTTCACAATCTTGTTAACGTCATCTGGTGCCACTTTATACATACAATTGATGCGTATTTCGTTACCAGTCTCTGCTACTGCCTCAGGGGCAGCTTCTTCCTGCTGTGCAGGTTTGTTTGCGCATGATGCAAAGCCGAATGCCGTCATCATAGCCATACCAAATAATGCTTTATTCATAATACAAATGATTTTATGTTTACAATCTTTCGTTTTGTTGCCAATGTTTAGTCATCAGCAACTATGCAAAGGTAGAGAATTATTATAGCAAAACCAAATGAAGGTCTCTTTTTTTCTGAATTTGTTGCTTGCAAATCTAAAAGGCTTTGTCTGATACTTTTTTTCCACTTTTTGGGCTTCGTTTTCATTGCCTATGAGCTCCGACCTCATCGCTCACGAGCCTCGTTCTTGTCTTCTTTGAGCACAGTTCTCAGTCCTTCGTTACTTTGATAAATGGTTTCTGAACGAGGTAGAAGCCATAGGCTCAATTGCTTCAGCTAATCGAGCCATTTGCTTCAAGTAATCGGGGCAATTACTTCAAGTTATTGGCAGAGGGGATAGTGACTCCTATTTATGAGTGATTTGACGACAAATTTGCCTTCGAGTAAGCTATTCTGCATTAAGAAACCATTAAAAGTCTAGTTGTAGGGCAGTGTCTTCTATTTAATTTTCAAGATGTCATACAAGGGTTTCCTTTCGGGGCGTTTAGGTGACTGAGTGCCGTAACCTAAGGCTACTACAGACATAACGGTTTCGTCGCTGGGGATGTCGAGAGCTTTCTTCAAACCTTCTGCATCACGTAGTCCCATGATCAGGGTGTCGAAGCCCATCTCCTTGGCTTTCAGTACTAAAAAGGCGTTGCTAAGACCTGCATCGAAGGCTCCCCAAGTGTCGCCCAACTCATTGGTGGCCTTACCGTCGAAGAAGCCTGAGAGTCCGCGTTTGTAGGTAGTCACAATCAACACAGGTGCCGTAGATGCTTTTTCCTGATTGGTCAGCATAGAGGGTAACACCTTATTGAGCATATCATCGCTCATAACCGTATAATAGCGTGTAGCCTGTACGTTTGCCCATGAGGGGGCCTCCTGGGTGGTGGCTATCAGTATGCGGATTTGCTCATCGCTGATTTTCTTACTCTTGTCGTAGCTTCTCACACTTCGACGGTTAGCTACTATGTCATCAAACGATGAACCACTTCCTGCACAGTTGGCTAAACCTGCCAAAGCTGCCATAACCAAAACCAAACTAATAATCTTTATCTTCATACCTTTTTTTATTAATGTCGATACAAAGATAGGTAGTTTTGCTGACTTTTTCGTAACTTTGCCCAAATTTTATCTGATTCGTGCTTATATGAAATGGATAGTATTATCAGACAATCGGAGCTGTGACAGACGGCTCTCTACCGAGCATGGATTGTCTGTCTTGCTGGAAACGGAGAAGCATAAAATCCTGTTGGATACAGGAGCCAGTGATGTGTTTATCCGCAATGCTGAACAGATGGGTATAGACTTCAGTGATGTGGATTTTGTCTTTATCTCTCATGGGCATAGTGATCATGCAGGGGGCTTGCGGTATTTGTTGGAGTTGAATAAGCAGATTCGGGTTATTGTCTCACCAGATGCCTTGAGTGGTAAGTTTTTTTCCAACCGAGGACACTTGCATAGCATTACGACAGATTGGCCAGTACTGGATGATGACAGATTGCTTCAGGTCAGTCAAACTTGTGAAGTGGTGGGTGATATCAATGTCATCGCCCATATCCCACAAATACATTCTCTGCCCAAAGGAAATCAGTATCTTTATATGGAAGATGCTGAAGGTCAATTTAGGTTGGATGATTTCCGTCACGAGCTGGCTCTTTATGTAGATGGGTTTCTGTTTACAGGCTGCGCCCATTGTGGGTTGGAAAATATGCTGTTAGCTTGTCCGTGGCCTGTGCATACCGTTTTAGGAGGATTCCACTTGTTAGATGGAGAGGAGGCAGAGGGAGAGCTGAAGGCTTTGGCTGAAAGGCTGAAGACGAATTATCCCCATACACAGTTTTATACTAGCCATTGTACGGGCGATAGGGCGTTTGAAGTGATGAAGGATGTGATGGGGGAACAATTATTGGCATTCAGTCTTGGAATGATAACTGAAAAGAAGTAGATAGTTATGATGACACTGACTTACATCTTCCATAGCGGTTTTGTGCTGGAAACGGAGCAAGCCATGCTGGTGTTCGACTACTGGCTGGATCCAGCTGGCGTGATGCCACCGATGTTGCATAGCAGTAAGCCGATGTATGTGTTCTCTAGCCATTTCCACGAAGACCATTTTACGAGGGAGATCTTTGCTTGGAGGGAGCATAAGGGCAACATCACCTATATACTGAGCAAGGATATCTTGAAGTACAGGAAGGCGATGAAAGAAGAGGCGGATGTGTGGCTGGGCAAGTGGGGCAAATGGAGTGACGACCTTGTCTCCGTCAAGGCTTTGGGGAGTACGGACAGCGGTGTGTCATGGATTGTGGAGACTGCGGGCAAGCGTGTTTTCCATGCTGGCGACCTGAATAATTGGTATGCCAGATTCTTGCCTGATGTGGAACCTGGAGAGCTGGTGCATAGCGTGGAGATGGATGAAGACATCGATCCAGTGGCCCACGAGAAACGTTACTTGGGTGAGCTAAAGGAGATTAGAAGGAATGCCGATAATTTTGATGTGGTGATGTTCCCAATAGACGGGCGTATTGGTAATGGTTATACGCGAGGCGGTCGGCAGTTTATCGAACGTTTCAAGGTGGGGTTGTTTGTCCCTATGCACTTCGTTGCCAGTGGTTTTGAGTCGGCTTGGAGGTTCAAGGAATATGCCGCAGAAATGGGCATACCGTTTTGGGAGATTAGCAGGGAGGGGGAAACAGTTGAGCTTGGATGGTAAAATAGTAAGAAAGCTCCTCCCTTAAGGGAAGGAGCTTTCTTTAAGTAAATTCTTCATTATTTCTGCTGACTCAGGTAGAACTTCTCGAGGGTGCGATAAGCATTCTCCATAGCAGCATCTGCCTTCTCGCCGCTTTCAACGTCGATGTACATTACAGGAGCCACTTCCTGACCGTTGATTGGAGTCCACTGAGGCAGACCCTCACCGTTAGGATTGCCATACTTGCAGAAGTTAGCATAGTAGGTGAGGAACAGCTTAGAGATAGCATAATCCTCAGGCTGCCAATCGTAGAACTCATTAGTAGCAAGGGTTCCCATAGCATATTCGATATCAGCTGAGTGAACAGCACCAGTTGGGAACTTGTCACGGATGGCCTGCTGACGACGGTCCTCGTCGGTCATCTCACGAACGCCACCAGCCAAAGCACCTACGCGGTTGCCCATCTTGGCAGATACCTTTGGACGAGCGTGCATATACTTGTAGCGATACACTGGCTGCTGAGATGTCTTAGCATGATAGTCAGCCCACTTCCATGTTGGGAAGCCGGTGAACAAGTCACCTGCCAGATTCAGGCTCTTGATGCTGAACAAGTCGTCGTCTGTCAGCAAACCATAAGCCTCGAAGATCTCGTCAGTCATGTCACCGAAGGTTGCAGTCATGGCCTTCTTGTAGTTAGCCAAATTGGGCTCCTGTCCACGCAATGCAGACA
Organism: Bacteroidaceae bacterium; assembly: GCA_017534535.1. GTDB lineage: Bacteria > Bacteroidota > Bacteroidia > Bacteroidales > Bacteroidaceae > Bacteroides. Next base: position 22,900 of record JAFXVZ010000044.1, read on the forward strand.
GAGGAGTACCCTCCTGAGAGTTCCAACCCACCAGAATAGGTACCTGAGCCTGTTCGCCCTTCTTGAATACATCGTCGGCGCTTTCTTTCATGAAGTAACCATCGAGCACCACATTTGCCATACCTCTTGGAGGCAGCAGAGCCTGCAAAGAGTCAGCAGACAACGCGCGAGCATCCGCCAATGACATCAAGCCCTTGCTCTCGAGCAGAGCCTTGCCGGCAGCGTCAGCATCAGCCTGGGTAGAAGCTCCGTAAGGCAACACCTCGGCGCCACTTGAGCCCATTACACCTGCCAAGTTGCCCTTTGACAATGGAGAGCACATCAGCAATGAGGTAGAGAATGAACCAGCAGACTCACCCACGATGTTGATACGGTTAGGATCGCCACCGAAAGCAGCGATATTGTCCTTTACCCACTGGATAGCAGCTACCTGATCCAGGAAGCCATAGTTACCACTGCCCTTGTAAGAAGACTCGGCAGTAAGCTCAGGATGAGCGAAAAAGCCGAACACGCCCTCACGATAGTTTGCAGTAACACCGATAACGCCCAGCTGAGCAATGGAAGTACCGTCATAGCGAGGTTCGCTACCACTTCCAGCCATCAAGCCACCACCATTGAAATAAATCAGGATAGGCAGTGCCTCGTCAGTATAGTTGGCAGGTGTCCAGATGTTCAGATACAGACAATCCTCACTGCGGCCAGCGCCACGGAAGTTCATGTCACCAAACATATTAGGCTGCATAGGGTCGTTGCCGAAAGCCTTGGCCTCACGCACACCTTCCCAAGCCTCAACTGGCTGTGGAGCCTTCCAACGCAGGTTGCCTACTGGAGCTGCTGCAAAAGGAACACCCAAGAACTTCTTGATGCCGTCTTCAGCAATACCCTCAACCACACCGGCCTGGGTCTTTACCTGCAAAGTCACCTCAGTCTTCTGCTGGGCGCAAGCAGTCATCATCATGGCTACCATAGCAGCCATCAACACTCTTACTGTTGTAAAACGTTTTTTACTCATAATGTATAATGTTAATTATTTAGAATTCCCACATTTCCATTTGCTCGGCAAAAGTACGCATAAAATATGAAATATCATCCTTTTTGTATGAGAAAAATATAAAAACGCATTATCCTTTCCTCCATTGCTGTGGAGTCATGCCTGTATGCCTCCTAAAGTATTCGCAGAAGAAAGGAAGGCTGGAGAAGTTGTATTGCCAAGCTACCTCTTTAATGCTTTGCTCGCTGTTGCGTAACGTCAGCTTCAGTTGCATCACCGTATATTCATCTATAGCCATCTTGGCACTCTTGCCTGTATTCTTTTTCACTACAGTAGATAGAGTCTTGGTGGTGACGTGCATTTTGTCTGCATAGAATTGCACGTCACGATTATTGTGATAGTGCTTTCCCAAATGATACTTGAAGGAGTTGAACAAGTTGACAGAACGAGAATCCTTTATCTTTATGTCTGAAGGATGGTTTTTGAGATACAACACATAGCTAGATAACAGACTTTTAAGTTGCAGAATGGTAATCTCTCGGATATGCGACATAGGCAACTCTTTGACGATGATGTCCAGCAGGTGGAATGTCTTCTCAACTATGGAGGTGGCCACGGGATGGTTGATGCAGAAATGCTGCTGGAGATAAAGTAAATGTTGCTGTTTGGCTTGGGCAGAGGCCTCATGCCAGACATCGGCTGAACACATTAGTGATGTCAATTGGAAGTCATCGCTCGTTTTATCAACCTTAATCACATCGCCAGGAAAAAACACCACAACCGTTCCCTTGACCTCAACTATAGGCACCAAATTGATGCTCAAGTGGGCTTCTCCTCCTTGACATAATACGATGTTAAAGTAGTTGATGGCAATACCACTAATGGTATTGCGTGATACTATCTCTTTCGAGAGCACCACAGGTAATTGGATGGTTGGCTTGAGTTTCATGGATAGTTTATTTCACATTTTCGTAACAAAAGTAGTGATATTTGTTGATGTTGCAATGAATATTTCTATTTTTCTACATGCTTTGACCTGTTTTCGTAACAGCTATGTCAATAAAGTCTACTACCTTTGCAGCTGAAATCATGTTAATATCATTTACAGTTATGAAACAATTTTTGATGATGACAATGCTTTGCCTCTTGGCTCTGGGCAAAGTTTCTGCTCAAAGTGAAAGCCAAGTGTTTGATGCAAAGACTCTAAAAAGTCAGATTCTGAATGAGGACCGCAAGTATGCCGTTTACCTCCCTGCAGGTTACAATGACTCAGAGCGAAGTTATCCTATCCTGTATCTGCTACATCCTGCTGGTCCTCGTGGCACGGTTGCCAACCAACAGGCATGGTTATATTATGGCGAATTGAAGCAGTATCTTGACAAGGCGATTGCAAATGGTGAGATTACTCCGATGGTGGTGGTAACTCCTGATGCTAACTTCGGCGATGTGCGTCGCAGCTATTATAATGATGCTGATGGCAAGTTTAACTTTGAGGATTTCTTCTTCAAAGAGTTTGTTCCGTATATAGAAAAGAATTATCGTGTGCGTACCGACAAGGGTAGTCGTGCCATTGTGGGAGCATCGGCTGGTGGCGGTGGTGCTGTCTATTATGCTCTCCATCACCCAGAGATGTTTGCTGTATGTGGTGGTTTGGCAGCTGCTATTCGTGAGTGGAAGGATGCCAACATGCAGAACCGTTATCCTGGCATCAACGAGGATAAGCTGAAAGAGTGGTTTAAGGACTATGATGTGTTTAATATCTTCCGCAATATGGCCGACAAGGACAAGAATCAGTTTAAACTTTTCATCGCCTGTGGTGATGACGATGGTTTGTCTGTGAACAATGGAGACTTGCATGCTGTGCTGAATCAAGTGGGTTACAAACATGAGTATCGCATCAGCGAAGGTGCACACGATTGGAAATTTTGGCGTAGTATTACTCCAGAGGTGATGAAGTTTGTGTCTGATGCCTTCAGAATGTGATAAATAATATTAAACTTTTGGCATTTCATTGTCGGATAGAGAAATCTTGTTATCTTTGCAAAGTAAACCGAAATAGAATGAGGTATGAAAAGATTTTTATTGCTATGGATGATGATTGCTTCATGTGTTGCAATGTCGGCCCAGGAGCTCTCTGGCGTGATTACCAAGAAGGGGAAGCCTAAGAAGGGACTGACAGTTTCCATCCTTGGTTCTGATGAAAGCACGACAACTGACAAGTACGGACGGTTTTATTTTAAGAATGCTGCCCCTGGTGAGATATTGCAGATTGACGTTACCTCTCGTAAGGCTGCTCGTATTCAGCTTACTGAGTCTCGTCGTCTGAGAGTGTATATCGCTCCGTCAGACTTTGTATATAATAATGGGCGTGTTGAACTGCGTATGCCTTATACGGCTTTGAGGTCGGATGCTGTGGTACGAGGCAATATCGTGGAGCATGAACAGATTATGAGTTCTGGTCTTCAGCGTGTGTCTGATTTGCTGAAAAGCTTTATGACCGGTGTGCGTGTGGAGCAAACAGCTATGGGCAGCAATGTAGTAATGCGTGGACCTGGTTCCGTTATGGGCAATACCGAACCGCTGTTTGTTGTGGATGGAGTGGTGGTGGAGTCGCTCGACGAGGTGGATCGCTTGGTGCCTGTGGAAACTATTGGCAAGCTGGTTCTCAACAAGGAAGGAGCTGGATGGGGTGCTCGTGGAGGTAATGGTGTAATAGAAATCACCACCTTGGGTGCCAGCTAAACTCTCATTAGGTCGCTTATAATGTCGTCTGATACGAAGATGCCCTTAGGCGTAAGCTTGAGGGCATCTTCTTTTTGTTCCAACAAGCCTTGGAGAAGGTAGGGCGAAGCTAAATGTAAGCAATGGTCGTAATAAGGCTTACCGAACTTCTGCTTGACATCGTTGAGATTGAGTCCCTCGCAAGTGCGAAGCCGAGTCATTACAAACTCGTTATAGCGGGTATCTATATCCAGCTCTTCTTGTTCAAAGTCACGAAGTCCATGCTCAATTGCCAAGATATAGTTTGCCAACGAAGCCACATTCCACTCGCGACTCTTGCCGTCAAAAGAATGGGCACCAGGTCCACAGCCAAGATAAGGCACCTCGTGCCAATAAGCACTGTTGTGATGAGAACGATAGCCTGGGCGAGCAAAGTTGGAAATTTCATAATGCTCAAAACCAGCTTGCTGCATCTGTTCACATAAGATGCGGAACAGCTCTACGCTGGTGTCCTCGTCCACTTCGGTTATTTCTTTTCGTTGTAACATCTGCCAAAGGCGAGTGCCTTGCTCATAGGTGAGATGATAGGCCGAGATATGTTGTACATCCAAGCTGAAGGCTGTTTGCAGGTCTTGCTTCCATTGTTCAGGTGTTTCAGCAGGCAAGCCATAAATCAGGTCGATACTGATGTTTTGGAAACCATAATTCTGACATCGGTGTACTGCTTCAATAGCTTGGGTTGCCGTGTGCCTGCGACCTATCAGTTCTAATGTAGGCTCGTGGAAAGACTGGATGCCCATACTGATGCGGTTGAAGGGCAAAGTGGCAAGCATCTTCACATATTCTTCCGTCAAGTCATCAGGGTTTGCTTCGAGGGTAATTTCCACACAATCCTTCATACCATACACGTTATCTATACTTGCAAACAGTTTCTTGAAATCCTCCCAAGCCAATTGTGATGGAGTGCCTCCTCCGAAATATATAGTGCGGATGTCTTCATCTTGCAGGTATTTGTGACGCATCGCTAACTCTTGGCATACAGCTTCCACGTAACGTGGCTTCAACTCCTGCAGGGTGGTGGAGTAGAAATCGCAATAGGCACATCTGGTCTTGCAAAAAGGCACATGTATGTAAATTCCAGCCATTTTTTCAAATTATTGCTGCAAAGTTAGATTATTTTCCTCGAAATACCTATATTTGTAGATTGGAAAATAAATAACCTTAAAGCATATCAGTATGAAAAGACATTTGATGATGGGGTTGCTGGCTATGATGGTCCTAGGTGTCCAGGCACAGAGCAATGAATGGCAAGACCCTCGCGTAAACGAGGTAAATCGCTTACCAATGCATAGCCACTACTTCGCTTTCGAGAATGACAAGGCAGCACAGGATGCTCCTGAGAAAGCTGCTAACTACATGACCTTGAACGGCTTGTGGAAGTTTAATTGGGTGGAAGACGCTGATGCTCGACCTACCGACTTCTGGAAAATAGATTATAATGACAAGGCTTGGGATAGCATGCCTGTGCCTGGTATGTGGGAGCTCAATGGTTATGGAGACCCACTTTACGTGAACATAGGTTATGCTTGGATGAACCAGTTTGTGAGCAATCCACCAGAGATTCCAATTAAAAACAATCATGTGGGCTCTTATCGCAAGGAAATAATCGTGCCTGCAGGTTGGAACGGCAAACAAATCATTGCCCATTTCGGCTCGGTGACTTCAAATATCTATCTTTGGGTAAATGGCCGTTTCGTGGGTTATAGCGAGGATAGTAAACTGGAAGCTGAGTTTGACTTGACTCCTTTTGTAAAACCTGGACAGAAGAACCTTGTCGCTTTCCAAGTGTTCCGTTGGTGTGATGGAACCTACTTGGAAGACCAAGACTTTTTCCGTTATTGTGGTGTGGCTCGTGATAGCTATCTTTATGCGCGTAGTAAACAACAAATCAGTGATATCCGTTTGACTCCGGACTTGGACGCGCAGTACAAGGATGGTATGCTTGATGTGCAACTGACTACCAAAGGTGGTGGAACGGTAGATTTGGCGCTGTTGGATGCTACGGGTAAGGAAGTGGCAAGTCAGAGTATAAAAGCTGCCCCACAAATAAAAGTGACATTCAATGTTACTAATCCTGAGAAATGGACAGCAGAGACACCTTATTTATATACATTAAAGGCCACACTGAAGAATGGTGCTAATGTATTGGAGGTTATACCTGTCAAGGTGGGCTTCCGAAAAATTGAAATCAAGGATGCACAGGTACTGGTGAACGGCAAAGCTGTGCTCTTCAAGGGTGCAGATCGCCACGAACTTGACCCTGATGGTGGTTATGTGGTATCTCGTGAACGCATGATTCAGGATATCCAAATCATGAAAAAGTTTAATATTAACGGTGTGCGCACCAGTCATTATCCGAATGATTCTTATTGGTATGACCTCTGCGATCAGTATGGAATTTATGTGGTGGCAGAAGCAAACTTAGAATCTCACGGTATGGGTTATGGCGATAAGACCCTCGCTATTCGAGACGACTATAAGTTGGCTCACATGCAACGTAATCAGCGTAATGTGCAACGCAACTTTAACCACCCGAGCATCATCTTCTGGTCTTTGGGTAATGAGGCAGGCTATGGTGCCAACTTCGAAGCTGCTTATGATTGGATTAAGGCTGAAGACAAGAGTCGTCCTGTTCAGTACGAGCGTGCTGGATATGATGGCAAGACTGATATCTATTGCCCTATGTACTTGACATACGATGGTGCTATTAAATATAGCGAGGATCCTTCAAGAACAAAGCCGTTGATTCAGTGTGAGTATGCTCATGCGATGGGTAACTCAGAGGGTGGCTTCAAAGAGTATTGGGACATCATTCGCAAATATCCTAAGTATCAGGGTGGCTTTATCTGGGACTTCGTGGACCAGTCAGTACGTTGGGAGAAGAACGGTAAGATGATTTATGGTTATGGTGGTGACTTTAATAAGTTTGATGCCAGCGATCAGAACTTCTGCGACAATGGCTTGATTAGTCCTGACCGTGTGCCGAATCCTCATATGTATGAGGTGGGCTATTTCTATCAGAACATCTGGACAAAGCCTGTGGATTTGGAGAAAGGTATCATCAGCGTCTATAACGAGAACTTCTTCCGCGATTTGTCAGATTATTATATGGAGTGGTCACTACTTCATAATGGCAAGGTAGAAAAGACGGGCAGGATAGATAACTTGAACGTGGCTCCTCAGCAGACAGCCAACTTCCAGCTTGACTATGGTGAGACTTGCAAGCATTGCGAATGGTTGCTGAATGTAAGCTATAAACTGAAGCAGAGGGATGGCCTTTTGCCCGTTGGCTTTGAAGTGGCAAAGGACCAGTTGGTCATCAATTCATTCCAAGGGACTAACATAGAGCTAAAGAACGAAGTCGTGAACAATGTGCCAGTTGTGAAGCCTGTTATTCAGGATAACGACCGTCATTATCTCATCGTCAAGGGTGAACAGTTCCTTATGGAGTTCAGTCGCAGTACGGGTTATCTGGTAAAATACCAGTTGAATGGACAGGAAGTTCTAAATGAAGGTGCTGCTTTGACGCCTAATTTCTGGCGTGCTCCTACTGACAATGACTTTGGTGCTCGCCTGCAGATGCGTTATGCCGTTTGGAAGAACCCGAGCATCAAACTCACTAAGCTCTCTCAAGAAGAAAAGGACGGTATGGCTGAGGTGAAAGCTGAGTATGAGATGGCAGAAGTGAAAGCAAAACTCAAACTGACATACCTTATTAATAATAAGGGAGCCGTGAAGGTGACACAGAAGTTGGAAGCCGACAAGGATGCTAAGGTGGCTAACCTGTTCCGCTTCGGTATGCAGTTGCCGATGCCTGAGAATTATGAAACCATCGAGTACTATGGTCGTGGTCCTATCGAAAACTATGCTGACCGTAATCACAGTACCTTCCTGGCTGTTTATCGCCAAACGGTAACAGAGCAATTCTATCCTTACATCCGTCCGCAGGAAAATGGCAATAAAACGGATATTCGTTATTGGAAAATGATTAACGAAACGGGCAAAGGCATCCAGATTGTGGCAGAACAACCGTTCTCGGCTTCTGCACTGCATTATACCATCGAATCTCTCGACGAAGGTATGGAGAAACATCAGATGCACTCACACGAGATTGTACCTTCTAAGCTGACTAACTTACTGATTGACAAGGTTCAACAAGGTCTTGCTTGTGTCAATAGTTGGGGCGCAATGCCACTGCCGGAGTACCAACTTCCTTATCAGGATTATGAGTTCACTTTCGTGATCTCACCCGTGAGCAATGAGATAGATGTTGACTAAAATAGTTATGAAATTTTAAAAAAGTGCCTAAATAGTTGTTTTTCTTGCTTAGATTTACTAATTTGCGCAATCTTTTGGCATAAGGGATATAGTATGAAATATAAATTTAATAATTATATACAATGAAAGTTTATCAAACTAACGAGATTAAGAACATTGCCTTATTAGGTAGTGATGGCGCCGGGAAAACCACTCTCACAGAGTCTTTGCTCTTTGAGGGTGGTATCATTAAACGTCGCGGAAAAGTTACTCAGAAGAATACCGCTAGTGACTATTTCCCTGTTGAACAGGAATATGGTTATTCAGTGTTCTCTACAGTTTTTCATGTTGAATACAACGGCAAGAAGCTGAACTTCATCGACTGCCCTGGTGCAGACGACTTTGCAGGAGCATATCTGACAGCTTTGAACGTTACTGACACTGCAGTGCTGTTGATTAATGGTCAGTATGGCCCAGAAGTAACAACTCAGACTCATTTCCGTTATACGGATAAATTGGGTAAGCCTGTTATCTTCTTGATTAACAAGTTGGACTCTGATAACTGCGATTTCGACAATGTGGTGGAACGTCTGCATGAGACCTACGGCAACAAGGTTGTACGCGTTCAGTATCCTTTAAACGCTGGTCCTAATTTCAACTCTGTCATTGACGTGCTGTTGATGAAGAAGTTGACTTGGGGTCCTGATGGTGGTGCTGCTACTGTAGAGGATATTCCAGCTGCAGAGTTGGATAAGGCTACCGAGTTGCATAATACTTTGGTAGAAGCTGCTGCCGAACATGATGAGGCATTGATGGAGAAGTTCTTTATGGAAGAGCCTCTGACAGAAGACGAAATTCGCTTAGGTATCCGCAAGGGTTTGGCAAGTCGTGGTATGTTCCCAGTATTCTGTGTTTGCGCAGCTAAGGATATGGGCGTTAGCCGTTTGATGGAGTTCTTGGGCAATGTTGTACCTTTCGTAAACGATATGCCAGCTGTGAAGAATACGGCAGGTGAAGAGGTGAAAGCTGATTCTAATGGCCCAACTTCTATCTTCTTCTTCAAGACTGCTGTTGAGCCACACATTGGTGACGTACAATATTTCAAGGTGATGAGTGGTACGCTGAAGGAAGGTGATGATTTGACGAATGCTGATCGTGGCTCTAAGGAGCGCATCGCTCAGATTTTCTCACCTTCTGGCTCTAACCGTGAGAAGGTTGAGGCGCTGGTGGCTGGTGATATAGGTTGCACTGTGAAGCTGAAGGATGTACGCGTAGGCAATACTTTGAATGGTAAGGATTGTGATTATCGCTTCGACTTCATCAAATATCCTAACTCTAAGTACTCTCGTGCTATCCGTCCTGCTAATGAGGCAGATATGGAGAAGATGATGGGCTTGCTGAACCGTATGCACGAGGAAGACCCAACTTGGATAGTAGATCAGTCTAAGGAATTACGTCAGACCATCCTTTATGGTCAGGGTGAGTTCCACCTCCGTACTTTGAAGTGGCGTATGGAGAACAATGAGAAGATGCAGATCATCTATGATGAGCCTCGCATCCCTTATCGTGAGACTATTACTAAGGCTGCTCGTGCAGACTACCGTCATAAGAAGCAGTCTGGTGGTGCTGGTCAGTTTGGTGAGGTTCACCTCATTGTGGAGCCTTATACCGAAGGTATGCCAGAGCCTACTTTATATAAGTTCAATGGCCAGGAATATCGTATCTCTGTGAAGGGTAAGGACGAGTATCCATTGGATTGGGGTGGTAAGTTGGTGTTCTATAACGCTATCGTCGGTGGTTCTATCGATGCACGCTTCATGCCTGCTATCCTCAAGGGTATCATGTCACGTTTGGAGCAGGGCCCATTGACCGGTTCATATGCTCGTGACGTACGTGTTATCGTTTACGATGGTAAGATGCACCCAGTAGATTCTAATGAAATCTCATTCATGCTTGCTGGTCGTAATGCTTTTAGCGAGGCATTCCGAAACGCAGGTCCTAAGATTCTGGAGCCTATTTATGATGTGGATGTGCTTGTGCCTGCTGACTATATGGGTGATGTGATGAGTGATCTTCAGGGTCGCCGTGCCATGATCATGGGTATGGACAGCGAATCTGGTTTCCAGAAGCTGAGTGCTAAGGTGCCTCTGAAGGAAATGTCATCTTACTCAACAGCCTTGAGTTCACTGACTGGTGGTCGTGCATCATTCGTTATGAGTTTCTCAGGCTATGAACTCGTTCCTACCGATGTGCAGAACAAGCTCATCAAGGAGTTCGAGGAAAGCAACAAGGAAGAAGAGTAATCCTCTTACACCTTATATATATAATAGGGACTGTACCTCTCCAAGGGTGCAGTCCTTATTTTTATTGATTATAGCATAAGGTTTTTGGTGTATTAACGGTGTTAACAAAATTTTCTGCAAAAATATCGCTATAAATTTGTTTGTTTCTAATCTAATTGTTAAATTTGCGGTGTTATTTAACATTTGAACGTTAAAATCGCAGGCATGAAAAAGACAACGATATGGATATTGGGCATTGTGATGGGGCTATCGTTCCTCAGTTTGCTGTATCTCCAAATCAGCTACATCGAAGAGATGGCCACCATGCGCAACGAGCAGTTTGACGAATCAGTCAAACGTGCGCTGTTAGCTGCATCCAAAGATGTAGAGCAAGAGGAGGTGGACAGGTGGTTGCGTGAGGATATCTCCAAGCAAGATCGTGCTGCGTGGAATCAGAGTTCGCAGGGTTCCAAAACACAACAGCAAACCTACACCATTACAAGTCCAGATGGTTCGAAGATTGAGCTGAAGACGTTCTCTAGTACTTCGCAGGAACTGCCCAAGGCTATGATATCACGTCGTCACGGTACCAAGACTATCCCTCAGACTTCACGTTCGATGGCTGAAATGCTGAGGAACCGCTACCTCTATCAGCGTGACCTGTTGGATGAGATCGCTTGGCAGATGGTTTATAATGCCGATGTGAAACCTGTGTCTGAGCGTGTGAATTTCCGTAACCTCGACCAATATATCCACTCTGGCTTGGTGGATAACGGTGTGAATCTGAGTTACCATTTCAAAGTTATCGATGGTGATGGCAAAGAAATATATCGTTGCACCGACTATAACGAGAAGGGTAGTGATCAGGTTTATACTCAGCCCTTGTTCCTGAATGACACTCCAGCCAAAATGAGTTTGGTTCAGGTGCACTTCCCTGGTAAGCGCGACTATATCTTCGACTCTGTGAGTTTCATGATACCTTCAGTGGTTTTTACCCTGGTGTTGCTTATTACTTTCCTCTTCACCATCTACGTGATTTTCCGTCAGAAGAAGTTGACTGAGATGAAGAATGATTTCATTCACAACATGACGCATGAGTTCAAGACACCTATCTCTACTATCTCATTGGCTGCCCAGATGCTCAACGACCCAGCTGTGAGCAAGTCGCCTTCCATGTTCCAACACATCTCAGGTGTCATTAACGATGAGACCAAGCGCCTGAGATTAGAGGTCGAGAAGGTGCTACAAATGTCGATGTTCGACCGTGAGAAGGGTACGATGAAACCTAAGGAACTTGACATGAATGCTCTCATAGAAGGAGTGGTGAATACCTTCCGCCTGAAGGTGGAACGCTATAATGGTACAATCGATAGTGAACTATTGGCTGAAGATCCTATCATTTATGCTGACGAGATGCACATCACCAACGTGATTTTCAACTTGATGGACAATGCGGTGAAATACAAGCGTGATGACGTGGACCTTCATCTTACAGTCAAGACCTGGAACGAAGGCAAGAAGCTGATGATAGTCGTACAGGACAATGGTATTGGTATTAAGAAAGAGAATTTAAAGAAGATATTTGAAAGGTTCTACCGCGTGCATACGGGTAATCTGCACGATGTAAAGGGATTTGGCTTAGGCTTGGCCTATGTGAAGAAGGTCATTACTGACCATAATGGCACAATTAAGGCTGAAAGTGAGTTGAATGTCGGAACTAGGTTTATAATTGCATTACCTTTATTTAATTGTGATTGATATGGACGATAAATTGCGTATTCTGTTATGTGAAGACGATGAGAACCTGGGTATGTTGCTCAGGGAGTATTTACAGGCAAAGGGCTATGTGGCAGACCTCTTTCCTGATGGAGATGCAGGCTACAAGGCTTTCCTGAAAAACAAGTATGATATCTGTGTGTTCGATGTGATGATGCCTAAGAAAGATGGTTTCACACTTGCGCAGGAGGTGCGTTCCGCTAATTCCGAGATTCCCATCATTTTCCTGACAGCTAAGACCTTGAAGGAAGATATCTTGGAAGGATTCAAGATTGGAGCAGATGATTATATTACTAAACCATTTAGCATGGAGGAGCTAACATTCCGTGTGGAGGCTATCCTGCGTAGAGTGAGAGGTAAGAAGAATCGTGAAACCAATGTGTATAAGATTGGCAAGTTCACCTTCGACATCCAGAAGCAGATTTTGTCTATCGATGGCGAGCAGACTAAGCTTACCACCAAGGAGTCAGAACTGTTGAATCTTCTCTGCTCACACGCTAATGATGTGCTAAATCGAGATTTTGCATTAAAGACTATCTGGATAGACGACAACTATTTCAATGCCCGCAGTATGGATGTGTATATCACCAAACTGCGTAAGCATTTGAAGGCTGACCCTGCTATTGAGATTATCAATATCCATGGTAAGGGTTACAAACTCATTATCCCAGATTCTAAGAATGAAGAATAAGGAAAACAAGAAAGGCAGCCTCTTTAAAGAAGCTGCCTTTACTTTTCTCTAACACGAAACTCGTGTGGGAAGAATTAGTCCGCCAAACGTTTGTTAATAACGATGTAAACGATCAACCCTACCACCATCAGGAAGAACAGGCCACCCAATACACCATTGTTGTTAACGTTGCCGGTAAACTGGCAAGCGATCATACCGATGCCACCCAGCAGGATTAAAATCAGTCCCAGATTCTTTAATAAGCCTTTCATTGTGTACACTATTTTTTAATTATTATTTATTCTAACCTAAATCAATTACAAAGAAAAGCATAATTCTTCAACGAACGAAATAATTTGACGAAAAAATGCTAAAATCAGTCCAATTATTTTTGTTTTGCCTTCTTTTGTCCTTTTTCTTCTGCTTTTTCTTGCATATTATTGAAAATCTTCTTCAGCAGATTTTGCCCCATACTCAGTTCCTCAGGCGTTACATTATAAAGTGCCTTTGCCATCGTATCATTTGCTACTTTGAATGCAATCTGTTCGATGTGTCTGCCTTCGGGGGTAAGAATAATCAGGTTATTGCGCTTGTCGTTCTCATCAACTTGGCGTTTGACAAGTCCCTTAGCCTCTAGGCTATCAAGCAGCCTCGACATATTAGGCTTGTCTTTAAAAGTGATATTACACAACTCCTGTTGAGAAACCATATCCTTCTTCCATAGGAATGATAATACGCTCAATTGTTCAGGAGTGATGTCGATGTTTTGTTCCTTGAAGTCAATCAATAACCTGCGATTGATAGCGGCTGATACCCTGCCATTCAGTACGGCAAAGATCAGGCTAACGTCGAAATCATACTGTTCAATATCTTTCATATTTGTCTTTTTAATTATTTTGGGTACAAAGATATAAAAAATTTTTGCAGTTACAAATAAAATCCCTACCTTTGCAACCGCATTTTTGCAAAACAACTTATTTTTTTATTTTAAACAGTATGAATCAATACGAAACCGTTTTCATTTTGACTCCCGTTTTGTCTGATGAACAGATGAAGGAAGCGGTAGGAAAGTTCACTGGCATCATCACTGCAAATGGTGGTACCATTGTGAATGAAGAGAGCTGGGGCTTGAAAAAGCTGGCTTATCCTATTGAGAAGAAGACCACTGGATTTTATCAGTTGGTAGAATTTGAGGCTGATCCTACAGTGATCGCTAAGTTAGAGGTTAATTATCGTCGCGATGAGCGTGTTCTTCGCTTTCTGACATTGAAGCAGGAAAAATATGCTGCTGAGTATGCTGCAAAGAGAAGAAGTCTTAAAGCTAAAAAGGAGGATTAATTATGGCACAGAATCAGAACGTTCAAGAGCAGTCTGAGATTAGATATCTCACTCCCCCTTCAGTAGATGTTAAGAAGAAGAAGTATTGCCGTTTCAAGAAGGCCGGTATTAAGTACATTGACTATAAGGATCCTGAGTTCCTGAAGAAGTTCCTCAACGAGCAGGGTAAGATTCTGCCTCGTCGTATCACAGGTACTTCTTTGAAGTTCCAGCGCCGTGTTGCGCAAGCTGTGAAGAGAGCCCGTCACTTGGCTCTGCTGCCTTATGTAACTGACATGATGAAATAATAAGGAGGAGATAGTATGGAATTGATTTTGAAAGAAGATGTAGCCAATCTGGGTTACAAGAACGATATCGTTAAGGTGAAAGACGGTTATGGCCGTAACTACCTCATCCCTATGGGAAAGGCTATTGTAGCTACTCCATCTGCAAAGAAGCAATTGGCAGAGGACTTGAAGCAGCGTGCTCACAAGTTGGAGAAGATTAAGAATGAAGCGTTGGCTAAGGCTGAAGAATTGAAGGATATTAGCTTGAAGATTGCTGCTAAGGTTAGCAACACTGGTACCATCTTCGGTTCAGTTGGCGCTATGCAGGTTGCTGACGAGTTGGCTAAGTTGGGTCATGAAATCGACCGTAAGATCATCACCGTCAAGGGTGCTGTGAAGGAGGTTGGTAACTATGTGGCTCATGTTCAGCTTCACAAGGAAGTTAAGGTTGACATTCCTTTCGAGGTTGTTGCTGAGACTGAGGAAGCTTAATCCCCACTATATTTCTACAAATAAAGACCTTGCATCTTGCGGGGTCTTTTTTTGTATGGTGTCACCAAGTAAGACAAGAACTGATATTTTTATTATGGTTGATATTACCACTATTTATCTAAGATGTTACAGGCAGGGCTTCGGCTCTGCCCGTTTTTATTGAAACTGATCACTTTCCTTCGCATTCCCGATTGAATTATGGCAAAAAAGCATTATTTTTGCAAGCGGATTTGAATAATCGTGGCTTGATGCGTTGTATTCTTTACATATTGGCTTTAGGGATTGCTCTCTTCATGACAGGATGTGCTGAAGGTGGTTTGCTCGATTCTGATGCTGACCTCACGCTCGACTATATTGATAGTCTGATGGATGCTTCCCGGTATCGTGAGGCCTATAATGTATTAGCTGTCATGGATAGTACCATGCGGTGCAAAAGCCATGGCGTACAGATGCGATACCAGTTGCAGAGCATCAAAGCTGCCGACAAGGTTAATCTGCCTTTGGGCAGCGACAGCTTAATTCTTTCTATCATCAGCTATTATGAATATGAGGGAGATAAGTCTTATCTTCCTGAAGCCTATTATTATGCCGGCAGGACATACGCTTCGCTAAATGATTCAGAACGGGCGTTGGAGTATTTTAATAAAGCACTGGAAGTAATAGACCATGATGATGCATACTTGTTGAGCAGAATCCATTCTCAGAGAGGCTATGTGTTCTATAAACAAGGCTTGTATGATGAGGCCATTGAGGAACATCTTAAATCTTACGATAACTCTTTAAGAGAGGGTGACACAATCGCTATGATACACAATTACCGCGATATTGGTAATTGCTATTTAGGGAAAGAAGAGTATAATGATGCGTTGTCTTATTACGATAAAGGAGTTGAACTTGTTACCCTTGTGAATGATAGTACATTTTTAGGTCTAATCGGAATAGATAAAGCGAGTGCTTATACTTATATGGGTAATCTAGAAAAGGCAGAGAAGTATGTGAAACAGTCTATAAGTTTGGTTGATTCTTCCTATATTGATTATGCAAATGAAGTGGCTGGTTACTTGTTTTTCAGACAAAAAAAGTATGGTTTGGCAAAGCCTTATTATGAAAAGCTTCTTGATTCAAAATCTTTATACTCTCGACAAGAAGGTGAGGCTATGCTGTTGAGTATGGCTGCCAATGAAAAGAATTTTGATGAGGCATTGAAGCATTTAGTTCCTTATAAGGAACTGACAGACTCCATTTCTATCATAACGGATTCAGAAAAGATTGCCCGTATCAATAGCCTTTACAACAGCCGGCAGTTAGAAAAAGAGAATGAGAAGCTGGAACGTCAGAACATCCGCTACAACTATTTGCTGGTAATCGGTGGTTTGCTGGTTGTCATCATTGTCGTTTCTCTGCTCTTATATAGCTACCGCATACGGTCTGAGCGTAACAGACTGCGCTATAACAATGCCATGCTTGATAATTTCTATAAAGAGGAACAACTGAAGAGAGAGCTGGCAGAACAGGAACGAGACTGGCTGAAGAAAACGAATACGATGGAGTTACTGAAGCATAAGCAAGAAGATAAACGGATATTTGCTATACGTGAATCTGATGTTTATCAAAAAATGCTTCACTCTGTCAAAGCCATACATGCCGATGACCAGAAAGAAATAAGGAGTCTGCTGGATCAGCTTTATCCGGAGTTCTTCACTCGTTTGCAGACTTTAGGCGTGAGCAAGCCCCAGGAATTATTAGTCAGCATGCTGCTCAAGATGGGCTATACTCCTTCTCAGATTGCTGTCTTGTCAGCTCATAGTGTGAGTTCTATAACCAATACACGCAAGAATCTTTATAAAAAAGTTACAGGTGAAGACGGCAAGGCCGAAGATTGGGACAAAATTGTCAATACGCTGTAACTTACTGTCCTCCAATAAGAAATCCTGAAATAATGAAATTTTAGTGAAATCGCCTTGATGCCTTCCCGGTAAAATGAATTTTTAGTGAAAGCATTTTTTTTGCAGCTTTTTGCGTAGGCGATATCTTTGCATCGTTGAATTTATGTTTAATTTAAATGATGTAAAGAATTATGAAGAAACTATTATTGTTATTAGTTTGCACCTTTTTCTGTGCGGTATCCTTTGCGGATGATATAGATTTAAAGAGACGGCCTCCTGTAGATACAGGTGGTAATAAAGCTCCTGCGCTATATCCATCAGCTTCTTATGATAATGGCAGCGTCACCATCTATGCACCTTATTATATAGATAGCATGACGGTAGTGATAGCTGATGTTAATGAGGATGACATCTATACTGTTCAGTTGGGAGGATTCATTGGTCAGCAGTCTATTGTGTTACCAGATATAGTGGATGAGGATAAATATAGCATCTACCTCTACTTCAATGGCATCTGTTTATATGGGCTGTTTTAAATGATTCAGTTATGCCGTGCCAGTTGAGACATCCTCTATTAATGTTGTTATTCATTGTTTTTGCTTCATGCAAGAACAATGGCAATGAGGCATCTGTTATCAAGATAGTGAAAGAATGGTATGGGAAAGAAGTCGTTTTCCCAAGCAATACAGTCTTTACTATCTTTGGACAGGATACGGTAGATTTCAGCTTTCAAAAGGCAGATTATAAGGTGGTGATCTATGTGGATTCCATAGGATGCCTCAGTTGTAAGCTTCAGTTGGATAAGTGGAAAGATGTCATCCACCGCATTGACTCTGTGTCAGATGTCCGTGTACCATTTGTGTTTGTCTTTTCTCCAGAGAAGCTGAGAGATGTTATGTATGCTACAAAGAGTGGGGGCTTTGATTATCCCATTCTGTTGGATTTGAAAGGAGAGTTTAATGCCCTGAACCATTTCCCTGACAACTTCAATTTCCAAACCATGTTGTTGGACAGAGATAACAAAGTGCTTGCCATTGGGAATCCTGTACAAAACCCCAAGATACTCGATCTGTATCAAAGCGTTATCACGGGTCAAGATACAGAGTCAGAGAGTAAGGCTTCACTGACTATGGCAGAGCTTGATAATAACGTGTTAGATTTCGGAGTATTGATAGTTGGTGACCCTCAGCAGCGTATAGTCAAGTTGAAGAACACTGGCGGTAAGCTGTCAATTTTTCGTTTAAGGCATATATTTGTCCGTTTTTCCAATACAAAGGCGTGTGTTTTTGTCCGTTTTTCCAACATTTTAACGTTTTCTACGTCATTCTCGCCATCTTTTTGTCCTCATAATACCAGTTTTTTGCCAGAAACCCAAGTCCTGGTGTATGATTTGAAGTGATGTAGGCAATGCTATATTGTTACTTTGAACACTTCATCGAGGTCATAGCAGAGGCGTTGGAATTTACTCCATAGGTCGGGCGACCACTTCTTCTTTCTATTCAGAAGGCGGAAGCTGTCGTATCTCTCTCGGTTCCAGGTAGGGAAAGTGTTCTCATTCAGGTAACCATTGTATTCTGTGAGTGTCTCACCTGAGAATTGTAAAGATGCTGGCAGGTTGGGGAACCAGTCACGGTGTTGCATCTGCTCGGCGAAATGCGTTGCCACTGGGTCTTTGATGTAATGATTGTATTTCAGCACAGAATAGATGCAGAACCAATGATTCTTCTTGTTGATAAGATTCAGCATCTTCTCAATTTTCCTGCGCAGATACTTGAAATCTATCGGCTTGCCGTTTATGCTTGTATAGAAAACCTTATTGTACAGCTCTGGCTCAATGCTTTCAGGATGACTATATTCATACATCTGCTCAGAAAGCCACTGATATTTGGAGATGGCTGACAGCAGTGCTTCAATATCCTCATCATTCGGCAGGGGTCTGATGGTTACAATGCTCATAGCCAATTCACTAATGTCATTAATGTGCTCCATGAAACAGGTCTGAAAGGCTCTTGGAACCTCCTTGATTAATCGTCTGCGTTCCATGCTCAAGTCGTCAAAATCGGGCATTCTACCGTCATGCTCATATTTCAGCACGGCTATGAAGTTCCGCAAATCCTCCTTCCCCTTATCGGTTTCTAAATAAGCCAGTACCTGACCAGTCAACATGCGCCCTGCTTCCTCGTTGTTCACCTCCTCATCGGTCATCTGCGAAAGACTTTGGAAATGGAAGAGCAACAGGCACAGCGATGCGAAATATTTGAAGAGGTTCAACAGGCTCATTTCCCAAGGTTCCTGAGGGGATTCAATCACGTCCAAACTTTTCTCTACCTCTTTGAATAGTAAAGGCAATACCTTGAATGTCTCTAATGAGGCATCGTTGCCTTCCTTATCGGGCAACATCCATTCCTCGAGCTTGGGCATTAACATCCCGAAATCCATTTGCAGTTCTTTGGCACCGGGCCTATGCAGTCCTTTCTTCTGCCTCATTTCCTCTATTGCCCTGTACATCAGTTCTGATACATGCTTGATGACCTCATTGAGCTCCAGATAATAGTTCTGATTCATCTCACGCCGGCTTTGTGTCAAGTCCTCTTTTTGCAACCCCAGATCAATATCAATCAGGTAGCAAAGGCGGGAACCTTTCACGCAGAGCGAGTTCAAGTCAAACATCATCTCTTCCCGAGTACAGTCATCCCATTCCCCAACCAGCAGATAGCTCATGCTGAGGAACTCCGCCATTTGGCGGTCAAATGACTCATAGTTGAAATCGGAGGCGGTAGCAGTATTCATAAGCTTCTTTGTTTAGACTGCGAAGATATGAAATGTTTGCCACTTTTCCTAATTTGGGAACACAAACCATAGGTTTAGGGCAGACAACTCATAGGTTTTGAGGAGGAAACCTATAGAGTTTGAGGTGGTAAACCATAAGCTTAGAGGAAGCAAACTACTGGTTAGGCGGTACTTGAAGCATGGTTAGGCGGTACCTGATGAATTGCTTGAAGCGAATGCCTCGATTGGTTGAAGTAAAAGGCCCGTTTGCTTCGGGAGGATGCCCCATTTGCTCCGACTAATCAAGCCATCCGCTTGGAGTGCCTAAAAAATGGTGTTTTTAGTTTGAAGGGATTTCTATGTGTAAGCCGATACATTACTAATGTGCTGACAGATAGATTAATAATGTATAGACCGAGAGATTGTTAATGTGTAGAAAGAGGGAATGCGGCTATAAGTCTTCACTCTTCACGGATGCCACTTATCGCATTGTTAATCTTGCAGTTAGGAGTGTGAAGAGGCAGCTTGCCTCTTCACACCTCTTCACCACATTTCACGCTGCCTCCTTGGCAATCAACTGATACATTTGTCCCTTTCGTGTATGCTGGCAAGAGCATCCCATGAACTTCAAGGCGTTGCCAATCTTGATCTTAACCGAATGATCACCAATGAAATAGGGATACTTATCCTGCAACGTCTCATATACCTGCTTGCATAGCATCCACTTACCTTCCTCATTCTCCTTGGGGATGCGGAAGCAACACTTGATCATATTCTCCAGATCGTCCTGCTTGAAGAAAGGCAGATTGGCCTGCTGGATGCGAGCTACCTCATCGTTGCTGAACCAATAAGGTGTCTGCGTCTCGTTGATTTCATATAGCACCTGGGCATAAAGTTGAGCGTAATCAATGACACCAGTATTGTCGATGAACTTGCCCTTTGGGATTTGGAGGCAGATGTATCGTCGGCTTCCTGTGGTGTCGCAAAGCGGATGCTCGTCGTTGGTGGTAGCCAAGAAAGAAGCATATCGGCGACGGTCATCCTGACTCTTGCCAAAGATGGGACGCCCATTCACCTTGTGCTTCGAAAGCGTCTGCTTCAGCTTTCCCTGCTGGCTGGGTCCCATATTAGCAAACTCATCAATATTCACCAAAAGGTTGTGTGTCAGGGCCATCTCCGCATCAAACTTGTTGCCAAAGTTGATATGATCCAAGTAATACTCTCGCAATTCCAAAGGCAACAGGCGGTTGGCGAAAGTTGTCTTGCCACATCCCTGTGTGCCAATCAGCACAGGCACAGCCTCGTTGGCATGCAAGGTGTCCAAGCCCAACCAATGGGCAACGGCAGAGCGAAGCCAGGTACTGCACCAGGAAAGCTGCTCGGAAGTCAGTCCTGGGATTCGGTTGAACAACTCAGCCACGTGGTTCTGTCCATCCCACTGAGGAAGATGAGCCAAATACTCACGAATGGGATCATAATCTTGAATGGCCTCAGAGCTGACAAACTCCATGACATGATTCTTGGGAGCGTTGCCACCAAGACCGTCTTTCATCATCCGGAGCAGAATGGAGTTAAACACCTCATTGGTTAGGATACGCCAATCAGAAGGTTCCTTCCCCTCTCCGATTTCCTGCACCTCAGTCTTTCCACTGAGTAAGTTACGTCGAAAACCGTAGTTTTCGTTCAGAAAGTTCTCAATCTCGAAGATTACTTCCTGCAAAGTTAATTTTTCCATAATAGATTATAATTTAATTAGTTAATAAAAAGTTAGCTGTTAAACATGAGGCAGTTGTGAAGTGCGGTGAAGACCTGTGAAGACCTGAGCCACCTCTTCACTCGCATAACTCGCTGTATGAATGAGCGTTATGTGCTGTCTGTGAAGAGTGAAGACCTCTCAACGATTTTCTCGCCTTCAAACTCTCTCCTGTTTACGAGTGCAAATATAATATACGGTATTTGCGTTTTCCTATCTTTCCCTGTGGTTAGGCGCTTCATCCAGGGATTTGCAGGGAAGAGATGGGTGGTTGCAGGGAAAAAGGGAGGGAAAGAAAAAGATGGGGAGAGACGAAGCCCTGCCATTCCTTTTTTATGACGAACATACTTGCTTGTTTCCAAAATCATTCATATCTTTGCACGTTGGCAAACTGATGAAGCGGATAGTTCACATATTGCTGTTGGGTTTGACGCTCTGTTTGGCAGGGTGTCAGGGGATGTATTGGAGTGATGACCTGGAGTTCCTTGACACAATTGATAGCCTGTTGGTGGAGAAGAATTATAATACGGCATATAACGTAATCATTAGCACCGAAGAATTGATGCGTAAAGAGAGCCAAGATGCTCGGATGAGGTTTGAGTTGCAGA
This sequence comes from Bacteroidaceae bacterium, assembly GCA_017534535.1. GTDB lineage: Bacteria > Bacteroidota > Bacteroidia > Bacteroidales > Bacteroidaceae > Bacteroides. Next base: position 44,769 of record JAFXVZ010000044.1, read on the forward strand.
AAATCAAGGCAACCGATAAACTGAGTAAGCCCCTGCTGACAGATAGCGCTATCCTACCTATTATCGACTACTACGAACATGATGGCGACAAGACCCAGCTTCCTGAAGCATACTACTATGCTGGTAGGATATACTACTCCCTCCGTGACTATCCACGAAGCATGGAGTATTTCAACAAGGCTCTTGATGTGGTAAATGAGGATGAGAATTACTTGCTGAGCAGGATTCACTCACAGAAAGGATATCTGTTTCACAATCAAGGGCTATTTGATGAGGCAATTAAATCACATCATCAATCATACGATGACTCGTTTAAAGTTGGTGATACGATAGGCATGATACATAGTTCTCGTGATATCGGGAATAGCTTTTCTGCTCAAGATGATTTTAAGAATGCTTTTTATTTTTATGATAAGGGTGAAGAACTTGCTGTATTAGTTAATGATAGCTCATTGAAAAGTCTCATAGGTATCGATAAGGCTAATACATATTCTTTCATGGGTGAGTATGAGTTAGCGGAAAAGTATTTGAATCAATCTATATGTTATGTCGATTCAATGAATGTTGATTATGCAAATACAGTTGCAGGTTACCTTTATTTTATACAACACAAGTATGATTTGGCAAAGTCATATTATAATAAGTTGTTATATTCTTCATCTGTTTACACTCGTCAGAATGGAGAGGCAGGACTATTAAACATTGCAGCAAATGATAAGGATATTAATGAAGCACTTAAGCACTTGCTTCCGTATAAAGAACTAACGGATTCTATTTCGCTAATAACAGATTCAGAAATAATAGCTCGTATTAATAGCCTTTATAATAGTCGTCGTTTAGAAAGGCAAAATGAAGAGCTTGAAAAAGTGAACATGCGTAACACCTATTATATAATAATAGGCGGTTTACTGCTTTTTACGGTCATAGTCCTCTTGATGCTTTATAATTATCGTGTTCGCTCTGAACGAAACAGATTGCGTTATAATAATGCCATGCTGGATAAATACTTGCAGGAAGAGCAAATGAAGAGAAGCTTAGCTGAACAGGAGCGTGATAAATTAGCGGAAACCGATGTGATAAAGAAACTGAAGGAGGAACAAGGTGATGAGAGGAAGAATGCCATCCGTGAATCTGCCATTTATCAAAAGGTATTGAATTCCTCAAAAGCCCTCACAGATAAAGATCAGGTTGAGATAGAAGAATTGCTGAATCAATTATATCCCGAATTTTTTACTCGCCTACGCTCTTTAGGCATTGTCAAGGAGCATGATTTAAGGGTGTGTATGCTTGTAAAGATGGGGTTTAGTCCATCTCGAATAGCCTCTTTGGTTAGTCTTACTTTGAGCGCTATTACAAATACACGCAAAAGAATGTATGGAAAAGTAACGGGAAATAGGGGTAAACCTGAAGATTGGGATCAAATAATAGAGAGCTTGTAACGAATTGGTTTATAGCAAATAGCAGAAATTCTGTCAATTTTTTGTGAATTCTTGTAATGCTTGTCCTTCAATTGTGAATTTTATGTCAATTCAATAATTTATCATTTTCAGAAGGCTTTCATACCTTTGCATCGTTTTAATAATTTTTAAAAGATAAAAGGTATGAAAAAGTTTTTTGTTTTATTGATGAGTGCAATGATTTGCACCATGGCGTTTGCAGATGAAATTATAATCGTTCCAAGGCCAAATCCTAACAGTGGGAGTAGTAATGGTAAAAAGTCTTCTGCTCTTTACCCTTCTGTTAATTATGAGGAAAGTACCGTCACCATTTATGCACCTTATTATATAGATAGCATGACGGTGGTAATAGCTGACAGTAACGAGGAAGAAATCTACACTGTTCAGTTGGGAGGTTTCATCGGTCAGCAATCTATTGTGTTACCAGATGTAGTTGATGCGGATAAATACAGCATCTATCTCTTCTTTAACGGCATTTGTCTGTACGGTTTGTTTTAGCAAAGTAAATTGTTGATATGATGAGATTGTTGAAATATCTTTGCCTGTTTACAATGGGTATGGCATTCTTTACATCATGCCATAAATCAGGTGAAAAAGGCGACATTACAAGACTTGTGTCTGAGTGGATGGATAAGGAGGTTCTTTTTCCTGATAACATGGTATTCACAATTCAAGGTAAAGATACTGTCGATTTCGCTTACCGAGATGCTGACTACAAAATAGTCTATTATGTTGATTCTGCTGGTTGTCTGAGCTGTAAATTGCAGTTAGAAAACTGGAAGAAAGTGATTCAGCGTATTGATTCCGTAGCTGAAGAAAGTGTCCCATTTGTGTTTGTCTTCAATGCAAAAACTTTGCGGGATATTATTTTGGTTACTCGTAAAGAAGGCTTTACACATCCGATTGTAGCAGATATGGGGGATAAGTTCAACCGCATGAACCATTTCCCTACTAACATTAATTTCCAGAGCATGTTGGTTGACAAAAACAATAAGGTATTGGCTATCGGCAATCCTGTTCTGAATCCTAAGGTTCTTGATTTATATCAAAGTATTATTTTAGGACAAGGAGAAGACCAAGGGCATATAACTACTTTGACGGATGCTGAGTTGGAGACAGAAAGAGTCGATTTTGGAACTTTGGCCATTGGTAACCCACAACAACGGATGGTTTGGTTAAAGAATACAGGAAGCAAGCCTTTAATGGTGCAAGATGTGGTTGTTTCTTGTGGCTGTACTAAGGTAGATTATCCTGAAAAACCAATAATGCCAAATGAAACTGGGTATTTGACAATCAGCTATGATGCAGATAAGGTTGGAAACTTTCATAAAACCATTACTTTGTATTGCAATGCTGTCAATTCACCTTTGCAGATTGAGTTAAAGGGGAATGTTATTTAAAAAGAACGATCGTTTTCGGCTATAGTTAATGTCACTCGCTATGGTTGGAGTATTCAGGAGTGACGTAATAATAATTAAAAATAATAAACAATGAAAAAGATTTTTTTGGGTGTAGTTGTGGCCGCATTGGCTATTACTGCAAGCATGAGTATGATTGGCTCTGATGAGAGCAGTATGAATGTGAGTGATTTGACTTCTGCGAATGTCGAGGCATTGGCAGATGGTGTTAATACGCTTGTGGGCTGTAATCCTTATGAGAGAGCGATTTGTATAGTAATGGGAGTTCCTTTATCGAATCTAACACCTGTTGTTGATAAGAATCAATGAGTTTTTCCTGCATGCAACTATTTGTTGCATGCGGATTATTATAGAATAAAAGATGAGAATTATTACAGTTTTGATACTCTATGTAGTGGTTGCTGTATCTTGTTCGCATATAAACAGAACTGATGCATTTGAATCATTATACGCTTCTGATTCAATCAATCTTGAACTATCAGACCCTGGAGCAATATATATTCATGGTGACTATCTGTTTTTGATAGATAGAAAAGCGATAAGTGATTATATTCAAGTATATGATATTAGGAAGAAAGAGTTTCTTTTTTCTTTTGCTCCTATGGGCCAAGGACCTGGTGAATATGTCAGTCTTGCATCTATGAGTTTCTACGAACAAGAAGGCACTGAGTTAGTTGATTTGTATGACTTCAACCATAAAGTATGTACTTACCTCCTTGATGATATTATGGAAAAAAGGGAATCTGTTACCCCTTTCAAGGTGAGATATGTTCAAGATACAGGACTAACCATTCTAAATCTTTATAAAACGCGAGATGGATATATTTCAACTGGCATGTTTCCAGAGGGTAGGTTTTGTTTTTTATCAGATACAATGATGCCCTTGGGTTTTACAGGCTCTTATCGTAAGAAGCCAAATGAATCAATATCTGACGAAGTACACTTTATGGCGAGCTATGGATTGCAGTATTTGTCAGATGATAAACAGTATTTAGCAGATTGTGTGACGACTGCCTCTGTTCTTACTTTGTATGAATTAAGAGGACAAGATGCAATAAAAAAATGGGAATATCTGATAGAGGAGTTGGATTATGAGGTTGAAGCGGACATTGTTCCTGTTCGTAAATCATCAAGGGGCTATGTTAGTGTTTCTTTCTCTAATAAGTATGTATATGCTATTTATTCAGGAGAGCCTGCGGACAATCCTGATGCTTATGGAAAAGAGATTCATGTATTTGATTTGGATACAGGAAGTCTTGTTAATAAGTATAATCTGGAAAGAAAGTCAAGTCATATAGTTGTAGATGAGGGCAAGGGGAAGATGTATATAGAGAGTGATTTCCCAGAACCTGTCATCTTAGTGTATGAGTTACCCGTCTAATTGTAATTGTTTAATTAAATAAGAATTTGAAGTATGAGAAAATTGTTTTATTTGACATCAGTTATTGTTTTAACTTGCAGTGCAATTGTATTTAATCAACGAAAAGAATTAACCGATCTCGCCAGTGCGAATATTGAAGCCTTGGCAGATGATATTGGATTAACACAGGCTATAGGATGTGTTGTAATGGATGATGCTCTTTGTGTATATAAAGACCATTCTTTATTCAATTATACACTTTATTATGAGATTTTACAATAGTCGTTATTTGCGGCTTAATTTGTAATCTTGTATTGAAAAAAAAACTCAACATATTAGTGAACATCGTGTTCTATGGGAGCTTGGTGGTGGTGTGCTATCTGCTTCTGCAAGTATTTCTCTTGGTGTCGTTTAAGGTGCCAACCAATTCTATGTTGCCTGAATGATGCCGTGGCTTTATTATCTTTCGATGGAGTTATTCTTATCGGCTATTTTGACTTGGATAAAGTGTTGGATTGATATTAGTAACAATTAAAAAAATATGAATTATGAATAAAAAGTTTTTTTCAATTACTGTGTTGTCATTAATTTGCTTCTTCTCTTGCATCTCTTGTACAAATGAAGAAGATTATTCAATTGTTCAGGAAGGCCATACAAGATTAGAAGTTGCTACCTTCAATGTAAATGTTCTTGATGACATCCAGAAGTACGTAAACTATAGAATGGCTGAAAGTGCAGATACAAGAAGTCTGCAAAATATTTGTTATGAACCCTATACAATTGCTGGTGATACGGCACTATATATTGTTAACTATGCCGATGGATGGGATGTTATGTCAACAGACCAACGTACTCCTATGGTTATGATGTCTTCTGATTCTGGCCATTTGGATGGAAGGAACCTTCCATATCCTCTAAGAGCTTATATAGGTAGTATAGCAAACGAAATACATCAACTGAAACAGATAGAGAATGTTAATAATGTTATTCATCCTGAGTGGCTAAAAATGCCTTCAAAAGAGGATTTGCACGACACGGAAAAAGAAGGGAACACCAGAGACGGATTGGAACCAGGTGTGGGCTATTGGGAACTGCTATATTCGATAACTGTCGGTACTCCTACTGTTACTGAGTCTCCAAAAATGACAAGTACCTCATGGGATCAAGAAGATCCTTGGAATTATTATATTCCGTATGCAGCTGATAGTGCTTATTATGTAGGACCAGCAGGATGTGGCGCAGTTGCTTCTGCTCAATATCTTTATTATCTCCATTCAAAATATGGAGTTCCTACTTCAGCTGTAACCTCAGCAACAATTAATAATGCAAATACCCACACTTTCACTTTCTCAAACAAAACAACTACAGCTTGGAACAATATGGCATTAAATGGAAATGGTACGACTAATGCAAAGAGAAAATCTGCCATGTTAATAGCATATTCAGCTGACAGAATAGGAACCCAATACTATAAGGATGGTGCATATTCATCATTTAATAATGATATTTCTTTCATTAATTCAGAGACAGGTTATCACTTTTATTCCGCAAATTATGATTATAACTACGTGATAAATCAATTGCTTAATAATAAAGCTGTTTTAATGAGAGCTGAAGATACTTCAACATCGGATGGTCATGTTTTTATTGCAGATAGGATAATAACAACGAATACTACATATTGTGATTATTATGGATGGGTTGGAACGACTAGTACAGGTGAAAGCGCAAATTACATTGATGAAAGCAATGGTCATATTATCGGGTATAAAATTAAGAAACAAGAGATTGTGACTCGGACAACATATAGTTACAAAATGAATTGGGGCTGGGGTGGAGATAATGATAATGTGGTTTGCAATCCATATAGTATAAATGACTGGTTTGTCACGATGAATGATGGGCAGCAGTATCATTTTAACAGTGGTCGCAAAATGGCGAGACAATAATAACTTATAGATTTATCACTTTTTCGTGCAATGTTTTCATGTTTCTGTATTTTATGGGAGTAAGAGATGTAGAAAAAATTAAACATGATGAATTATGAAAAAGGTATTATTATTTCTGTTAGCAGTAGCTTTGTACGGTTGTGGTGACGAAGAGCAAATTGCCAATACGAGGAATGAGGTAGAACCCATAGAACTTGATGGGAAACAGGTGGATATTAACTCAAATCTACAGGTTTTTTCCTGGGAATTCTTCTCTCAAGTTTGTCGCGACAAAAGGGCTGGGGATAATGTAATTGTGTCACCCATTAGTTTGGGAATAAATCTTGGAATGTTGCTCAACGGTCTAAGTGGTAACAGTAAGCAAGAATTGTTGGAGGTTATGCATTTGCAAGGGCATGATACAAATGACATAAACCAATTCTTCCAGAAAATGATGAAAGGGATACAAAGGGCTGATAAGCAGACCACTTTCAGTAGTGCCAATTCTTTTTGGTTTGATGAGAAATACAGTTTGTCGAAAGACTTCAGCTCTGTTATCAAAAACAGCTATGGTGCTGAAGTCGGAAGTGTTGATTTTGCCGACAGCAAGACCAAGGGTGCGATAAATACTTGGTGTGCCAAGCATACCAATCATCGTATTCCCCAGATTATTAATGAGACGAATCCTGAAATGCTGTTCTATCTCATCAATGCCATATATTTTGACTCTACATGGGAGAAGCCCTTTGAGAAAGGTGATTCAGAGTCATTTACCTACGAGAATGGAACTCAAGACAAGATTATCATGATGAAAAAGAGTGGTAATTGGCTTTTTACAGAAAGGGATTCATATATGGTTTGCAGTATGCCATATACCAACGGCTCTTTCAGCATGTTATTGATTCTGCCAAAAGAAGGGTATAATGTACAGGATGTGATAGCTCAATTAGAGGTGGAGGATTTGCTGCTGAACAGGATGTATAAGACAGATGTACATATATGGATGCCAGAGTTCCAATGTACATATCCTATCAATGACATCTATGAAAAACTCAGGGATATGAATCCGGACTTTGTTCTGAATGCCAATGAGATGGAGATGTTTGATGAAACGGTAAAGGGTAATGTTTTTATAGCTCAGAAAAATTATATCAAAGTGGATGAACGGGGAACAAAAGCTGCTGCAATTACTTACACAGGGATGGACGCTTCTGCTCCTGCTGCTTTTGAGCGTAAGTATGTTGAGATGCATTTGGATCATCCTTTCCTATACAGCATCATAGAGACAAGTACCAATTGCCCTTTGTTTATCGGATATCATGGCAATTGAAGTGTCATTTCTTTAAGTAACAAGCAATAAAAGAGTAAGTTAACTATTATATTAACATTTTTAAATTTAGTATTATGAAGGAAGTTTTTTATGAGCGTAGCCCTCATTTCAGCAATTGCGATTGCTGCTGGCTACAGTATGATTGGCTCTGACAAGAGCGATGTAAATGTAAATGAATTGACACAGGCTAATGTTGAGGCATTTGCAAGTGACTGTTGTCCTAATGGGTGTTTGACAGAGCCTGATACTAATTGCAAATGCTGTGGAGTCCAATGGGGATTTATGGAGAAAGATTGGAGTAATCCCAATTATTGAGTTGTTTTATTTATGAAAAAGAATCACTTCTTTTTATGTGTTTTGTGTTTTATCTTTGTTGCCTGCCGCAACCAAGATAAAAACAATATCGAGATAAGACAAGATAAGCGTGATAGGGTTGAAGATGTGAATAATTTGCTTAATGTGCTTTCTTTTGAGGAGGTTCTAACTAGTAGATTCGCATATATAAAAATTGCAGGTGATTTTTTGCTTGTTTCTGATTTGCGTTCTTCTGACAAACTTATTCATTTGTATTATAAGAAAACTTATAAATACTGCGGTAGTACTGGTGATTTAGGGCAAGGCCCTGGCGAAATAGCATCAATAGGTCCGATAGCATATGATGATATTAATTGTTTGCTTTATGTATTGGATTATGGTTCCATGAATGTGTATAGCTTCAACATAAAAAAAGCGATTTCAGATGCAGATTACTTGCCAGAGATAAAATGTAAAGTAGATAAGAATTCTTATCCCATTGACTTTGCTTATGTTAATGATACGTTATGTTATGGGGCATTCTCTATCCCTAAGGGGAATGATGTTCAAGATATATCTGGGAAATGGAATATGCTAACAGGCGATGTAATCATACATAAGCAGGAGTATCCAGGTTTAAAAGTTGAACGTGTAGTCTCTGATTATTCATTGAAAAACAAACTGATAGTGGAGTGTAGTACTCGATATGATTTAATGAGCATTTTTAATGAGGATTTGTCTTTGAAGCATAGAATTTATGGACCTAATTGGAATAAGAATGGTGATTATAAATCACATTTTAAAAGTGTAGTGTTCTATAAAGATTATATCATAGCTTCGTATGATGGGACAAAATACGAAGAATATAATAAGCCTAAAGTCTGTCATGTGTTTGACTTGGATGGTAATTATATCAAAACCCTTGATGTTGGGTATAGAATCTGGCGCATGAGTGTGGACGAAGATAATGACCGTCTGTTTTTTACTTTTGATGACGAGATACAGTTCGGCTATCTGGACTTGAAAGGGATATTAGACTAAGAATAGGAATTGAAGAAGTGGCTTGGCATATTGGTGAACATCGTGTTCTATGGGAGCTTGGCGGTGGTAGGCTATCTGCTGCTGCAAGTATTTCTTCTGGTGTCGTTTAAGGTGCCAACCAATTCGATGGTACCTGAAATAATGCCAGGGGACTTTATTTTGGTGGAGAAGCTCAGCATGGGGCCAAGACTGTTTAATGTGTTCAAGGCCACAAGACTGGAGGATGTTGAGATTTATCGTCTGCCCGGACTAAGGGGCATCAAGCAGAATGATGTAGTGGTGTTTAACTTCCCCTATGAGTATGGGAGATGGGATAGCATAAGGTTTCACGTGATGAAGTATTACACCAAGCGGTGTATAGGTTTGCCAGGTGATACTCTCAGTATCAGGAACGGATTGTATCAGATAGTTGGCGAGAAAGGGGAAATAGGAAAACGTTTACAACAGATGGAGTTGGCAATGTTCTCAGACAGCATCCTCTTTGAAAGGTATCCTGACCCTGTTTATCCTGAGGCTTCGGCAGGCGTGGGTATGGGGTGGACTTTGAAGGAGTTTGGTCCCCTGCCCATCCCACAACGGGGGCAGAGCATTCAGATGGACTCTACGACGTGGAAGCTGTATCATCAGTTGGTGGAGTGGGAGCAGAAACAGAAACTGACTATCGACCATGAGGGGGTGGTGAGGTTAGGGAATGAGGTCATTGACGCATATACCTTTACCCACGACTATTACTTCATGGCAGGTGACAATGCCATTAGCTCCATCGATTCCCGTTTCTGGGGCCTCGTGCCAGATGACTATATTGTGGGCAGGGTTTGGCGCATCTGGAAGTCGGTAGATCGCAAAGGCAAAGTGAGATGGGATAGAATAGGGAAGAAAGTATAGTGCCATTTTGAAAAAAGTGAATTTTTTGTGAACTCTTTTTGTGTGATGGAAAGAGTGGTTTTCTCTATTTTTGTGTGTTTAACCTGAAAAAGGGTAATAAAAAACATGAATGATTGGAACAAATTATATTTTAATTATATTTACTGTTGGGGATTGTTCCTAATTTTGTTGTCAAAAGCTAATGGATGAACGAATGAAAATAAAGATTGGAATAGGATGGATGGCTTGGCTGATGGCGAGCCTTTGTATGGGATGTGGTGGCGGAGGAAACTCTGACACTTCAGAAGAAGGAGTGAATGCCTTGACACAGGCTGAGCCAAACGAGGTAACTACCATTACCTTGCAGCGACAAGCTTTCGAGCATGAGTTGGTAAGTAACGGCAGAGTAGAGGCTATGCAACTAACAGATGTGCATTTCGAGACTGATGGCGTGTTGGAGAGTGTGCATGTGAGGAATGGCGATCATGTGGTGCAAGGACAAGTGATTGCACAGCTCGACAAGTTTAAGTTGCACAATGCGGTGGAGCAGGCACAGAACGCTTTTGAACAGGCGAAGCTCGACCTGCAGGATGTGCTCATTGGTCAGGGCTATGGCAACAGACCAGAGGCAGAAGTGCCTGCAGATATCATGCAACTGGCTAAGACCCGAAGCGGATTTAGTCGGAGCCAGGCGGCTTACGAACTGGCAGTGAGCAATGAGGCCAATGCCACCTTGAAAGCCCCTTTTGCCGGCACGATAGCCAACCTCAACGTGAAGCGTTTCAACAGGGTGACACCTACGGATGCCGTGTGTACCATCATAGGCTCGCAGGGCATGGAGGCCACCTTCAGTGTGTTGGAAAACGAGTTGCCTTTGGTGCATCGGGGTGATAAAGTGGTGATTGCCCCATACGCTGATATGACGGCAACGCATGAAGGAACTGTTACTGAAATCAATCCGATGGTAGATGCCAATGGCATGGTTCTGGTAAAGGCTCAGGTGAAGGGAACGGACAGGTTGTTCAGTGGTATGAACATCAAGGTGAGTGTGAGGCGAAAGATGCCTGGACAATTGGTGGTACCCAAAAGTGCAGTGGTACTGAGGCAAGGGCGTCAAGTGGTGTTTACCCTCCAGGGAGACCAGGCGATGTGGAACTATGTGCAAACGGGTTTGGAGAATGCTGACACCTATACGATATTAGAAGGGCTGAAAGAGGGGGATGAAGTGATTGTGACAGGGAATGTGAACCTGGCCCACGAGTCTAAAGTAAAAGTCGGAAATGATGAATAAAAGTCAATGGTCAATTGTCAATGGCCAATCGTCAATTGTCAATTGTCAATCGTCAATCGTCAATAGAATAAAGTGGTAAGATTCCTGATAAATAGACCGATAGCGGTGCTGATGGCATTCACGGCCTGTTGCATCATAGGCTTGGTGACTTACTTCACCTTGCCTGTGTCGCTATTGCCCGATATTGCTATTCCTGAGATAACCGTGCAAGTGACAGCGCAAAATACTTCGGCACGAGAATTAGAGAATACGGTGATGCGTCAGGTAAGGCAACAGCTGATGCAGGTGTCTAAGCTCAAGACGCTGGAATGTCGCACACGTGATGGTAGTGGCATCATCCGCTTGGGGTTTGAATTTGGCACGAACACCGACCTGGCATTTATTGAGGTGAACGAGAAGATTGATGCCTCGATGAACTACTTGCCTAAGGATGTGGATAGACCGAAGGTGATCAAGGCGAGTGCGACTGATATTCCAGTGTTTTACCTTAATCTAACTACAGATGGAAACTTCCTGGAATTGTCAGAGGTAGCAGAGAACATCATCAAGCGTAGGATAGAGCAACTGCCCGAGGTGGCGATGGTGGATATCACTGGTACGATACAGCAACAACTGCAGATTATACCAGATGCTGCTAAAATGGCATCAATGGAGTTAACCGTCAGCGACTTGGAGAATGCCTTGGCAATGAACAATGTCACACCTGGCAGCATGACGGTACGGGATGGGCACTATGAATACAACATACGTTTCAATACCTTGCTTAGAACGACAGATGATGTAAAGAACATTTTGCTCAACAAGGAAGGCAGGTTCTTCCGCATGGGTGACTTTTGCGAGGTGGAATTGATGCCAATTAAGGCAGTAGGTTTGAGTGAGGCGAATGGCAAGCGGGCAGTGACATTGGCGGTTATCAAGCAGGCAGATGAGAACATGGATGACATGAAAGAGACGGTGAGCGAGGCGATAGAAACTTTCAAGACCACCTATCCGCAAATAGAGTTCCAAATCAGCCAGAACCAGACAGAGCTTCTCGACTATACCATCTCCAACCTGCAGCAGAACCTGCTTCTGGGTTTTATCTTCATCTGCATCGTGGCGGTTTTCTTCTTGGGTGATGTACGTTCGCCTATGATCATTGTCTTGAGTATGGTGGTGAGCATCATCTGTTGCTTTGTATTCTTCTACTTGTTTAATATGTCGCTCAATATCATCTCCCTATCTGGTCTGATTCTGGCTTTGGGTATGATGATAGACAGTAGTATCATCGTGACGGAAAATATTTCACAATATAGGGAGAAAGGTTTTGACTTGGTTGATGCCTGTGTGACTGGTACTTCCGAGGTGATTACCCCCATGCTCAGTTCATCGCTGACTACTGTGGCTGTGTTTGTACCTCTTATATTTATGAGCGGCATTGCCGGCGCCTTGTTTTATGACCAAGCCTTTGCTGTGAGTGTAGGCTTGCTGGTGTCTTACCTTACAGGTATCATGCTTCTGCCAGTACTTTATTATTTGGTTTACCGAATTCTCAACCATCAACGTTCAACATTCAACATTCAACGGTCAATGGTCAACGTTCAACGTTCAACGGTCAACCATTGGTATGACGCTGGTGTTAATTGGGTGTTCTGTCACAAGTTGCTATGCTCAGTACTAACTCTGTTGACTATTCCTCTTTGCGTTTTGATGTTCAATGTCATCCACATAGAGCGGATGCCTGAGATTGACCAGCGGGAGCTGATGGCGCGGGTGGAGTGGAATGAGCATATCCACATAGATGAGAATCATGCTCGCGTGGATGAACTCTTTGCCGAGACAAATGCTGCCACCATTGAACAGACTGCTGCCATCGGGCAACAGGATTATCTGTTGGATCGGGGAGAGGCTTTGTCGGTCACTGAGGCAGAACTGTATTTCAAGACTGAGGATACAGATGATGTCCAACCTTTGCAAGAGAAGATAACCAACTGGATACAGCAGCATTATCCATCGGCAGTGGTGTCTTTCTATCCTCCTGAGACGGTGTTCGAGAAGCTGTTTGACACAGGCGATGCTCCCTTCACCGCTGAATTCTATGCCCGCAACAAGGGCATGGCTCCGCAGCCTGATGAGGTGAGGAATTTACAAAGCCGCATGACTCAACTGATTGGTAAGGCTCCCGAAGGTATGGCATTCGAGAACCAGCTGAACATCCACATTTCTCAAGAGATGCTTCAGCTTTATCACGTCAGTTACGATGAGGTGATGCAGACACTCAAGACTGCTTTCAAGGAGAACAGTGTGGCTACCTTACATTCATACCAGCAGAATCTGCCTGTGAGTATCGTGGGGGCAGAGAAGACCGTGAACGAGGTGATGGCACAAACGCTGGTGAGGACACAGGTGGATGCACAAGGACAAGTGAATTTCATCCCGCTAAGCAGCTTGGTCAAGTTGTCTCCCTCTGAAGATGTCAAGACCATCACAGCTGGCAGGAATGGCGAATATATCCCCTTCAGTTTCTTTGACGTGAATGATGAACGGCCTTTGGAGGAAGCATCCCGAATGGTGGCAAAAGAGGCTGGCCATTGGGATGTATCGTTCAGTGGCAGTATCTATGATAATCGGGAGATGATGGGTGAGTTGGTGGTTATCTTGCTGATTTCCATCCTGCTGATGTATTTCATCCTAGCAGCTCAGTTCGAGAGTTTCGTACAACCTCTGATTGTGTTATTAGAAATACCTATTGATGTGGCAGCCGCATTGGTGCTGCTATGGATATGTGGCCACACCCTCAACCTGATGTCTGCTATCGGTATCATCGTTACCTGTGGTATCATCATCAACGATTCCATCTTGAAGATTGATGTAATCAATGAGCTGCGTAAGAAAGGGATGCCATTGTTAGAGGCCATACATGAGGCAGGACGACGCAGATTACGCTCCATCATCATGACTTCACTCACCACCATCTTTGCGATGGTGCCGCTGCTCTTCAGCTTCGACATGGGGTCAGAGCTTCAGAAACCCCTTGCCATTGCGATGATAGGAGCTATGGTAATTGGCACGTTGGTAAGCCTCTTTATCATTCCGCTTGCTTATTGGGCAATATATAAGATTGACGATTGACAATTGACAATTGATAATTAAAAATATGAATATGATGAATAAAGACATAAGGTTATTGGTACGATTGGCATTGATAATAATGATTAATAGTCAATGGTCAATCGTCAATAATGTCAAAGCCCAGCGGGCATTAACACTTGACTTACAGCAAACCATAGCTTTGGCAAATGACAGCTCACTGGAGGCATTCAGAACCAAGAATATGTATCTTTCGAGCTATTGGGAGTATCGGACTTATCGTGCCAATCGTTTGCCATCATTGTCACTGAACTTAACCCCTGCACAGTATTACCGTGACATCACCCGTCGTTATGACTCAGAACAGGATATAGATGTCTATCGCAGTCAGCAGTCGTTCTATTCGTATGGACAATTGTCTCTGCAACAGAACTTCGACTTGACGGGTGGAACCTTCTCCCTATCCACTGACTTAGGTTACATGCGTAGCTTTGGACACAATAAATACACTCAGTTTACCACCGTTCCCTTACGCATTGGCTATTCGCAGAGCTTGATAGGTTACAATGCTTTCCGTTGGGAACGTAAGATTGAACCATTGAAATATGAGAAAGCCAAGAAAGAATATCTTTACAATGCCGAACATGTATCCGAGCAGGCCACTGAGCATTTCTTTGCCTTGGCGATGGCTCAAGCTGAATATGACTTGGCTCAAGAAAATGCACAAAGCACAGACACGCTCTATGATATAGGCATGCAGCGATTCAAGATTGCAGCCATCAGCAATGCAGACCTGTTGACCCTACGTTTGGATAGGGTGAATGCCCAGAACACCTTGAAGAACAAGCAGAGTGCTTTGAAGCGAGCCATGTATTCACTCGCCACTTTCCTGAATATGGATAAGGAAACGGAAATACGGGTAGAATTGCCTGGCAAGCCCCAGCGGGTGGAGGTGGCTGTGGATGATGCCATTGCAGCTGCCCATGCCAACAATCCCAACTTCTTAGGAATGAGGCAAAGCGTATTGGAGGCAGAGCAGAACGTGGATCGTACTCGTCAGGAATCTCGTTTTAATGCCAGCTTGACTGCCAGTGTAGGCTTTAACCAGGTGGCAGAGAGTTTCCGTGAAGCATATAGTCACCCTTTGCAACAGGAATTGGTGTCTGTGAGTGTTTCCATCCCATTGATTGACTGGGGCGTGCGTAAGGGTAAGTACAATATGGCTAAGAACAACCTGAACGTGGTGCAGACTTCGGCACGCCAGAGTGAGATATCCATTGAGGAGGAGGTGATTATGGCGGTGAGTGATTTCAATATGCAGCAGGACTTAGTGGCAAGTGCTGAGGAAGCCCTCGACCTTTCCATCATGGCATACAATGAAACTCGCCAGCGTTTCATTATCGGTCGGGCAGATATTAATAGTCTGACACTCTCGCTGAACCGTCAGCAGGAGGCACAACGTAACTATATCTCTGCCCTCCAGAGTTATTGGCAGAATTATTACAAGATCAGGAAGCTCACGTTGCATGACTTTGCCACTGGCTTCTCTCTTTCTGATAAGTTCGACTGGCAATGAAGAAACTGTCGTCTTTCACAGTGATTGTATCATTCGTCTGTCTTGCTTTGGTAGGACTGGCGATGCTGCCCTTGCTGCCTGTCAAGCTCAACCCGTCCAGGGCATTGCCTGGTTTCACGGTAACCTATTCCGTGCCCAGCAGCTCATCCAGGGTGGTTGAGATGGAGGTGACAAGTAAGCTCGAAGCCATGCTGGCTCGCATTACTGGTGTAAAGAAGATAGAATCGACCTCGGATAATGGTTCAGGCAGTATCAGGGTAGAACTCGATAAGCATGTTGACATAGATGCCGCCCGCTTTGAAGCTTCTACCATTATCCGTCAGACCTGGCCTCAGTTGCCAGAGGGCATGAGTTACCCCATCATTACCATGCAAGTGCCTGATGAGGAGAATGCACGTCCATTCATGATTTATACGCTCAATGCCTTGGTGTCTCCCATAGAGATACAGCGCTATGCAGAAGAGAATATCAGTCCACGCCTCTCACAGCTCGATGGTGTCTATCGCATCACGCTCTCTGGAGCTACGCCTATGGAGTGGCAATTACAGTACGATAGTCGTCAGTTGCAGAGCGTCGGGGTAACGATAGATGACATTTCCTCTGCTATCCAGCGTTATTCGCAGAGAGCTTTCTTGGGAACGCACAACATGGATGCCCAAGGCAAGCAGGAGTGGATTCGCCTGACGGTGATGCCTGAACAGGATGAGGATGTTTTCAATCCGTCAGATATCGTGGTAAAGACTGCCGGTGATAAACTGATACGATTGGATCAGTTGGTGAATGTCAGTCATGTTGAAGCTGCTCCACAGAGTTATTACCGTATCAATGGCTTGAATTCCATCTATTTGACAATCACTGCTAATGAGTCGGTCAATCAACTGGAACTGAACAAGGATGTGAAGGCAGAGATGGCTGAGGTGCTGCGTCAGCTGCCTGACGGCTATGAGGTGCATGCCAGCTATGATGCCACAGAATATATCCGCAAGGAGCTGGATAAGATTTATTACCGTACTTTCCTGACTGTCGTTATTTTGTTGGTGTTTGTATGGGTTATAAGTAGGAGATGGAAATACCTGTTCCTGATTACTGTCTCATTGGCTGTGAATATTTCGGTGGCACTTATATTCTATTATCTGGCGGGCTTGGAGATGCAGCTCTATTCCTTGGCAGGCATCACCATCTCACTCAATTTGGTGATTGACAGTACCATCGTTATGGCAGATCACTACATGCATCGTCATAACCTCAAGGCATTCCTGTCGGTCTTTGCTGCTACTCTCACCACGATGGGTGCTTTGGTTATCATCTTTTTCCTCAATGACAATATCCGTCTTAACCTGCAGGACTTTGCAGCTGTGGTCATCATCAATCTGGCTGTGTCACTCTTGGTTTCCCTGTTCTTCGTTCCTTCGTTGATTGACAGATTGAAGATGAATGTCAAAGGAATAGATAATGATAGAGGTGGAAAAGTTACTAACTCCTCATCAAAAAGAATACTCCAGATTTTCTTCTCCCATTTCTATGAAGTCGCAATACGCTACCTTGCCCGCTTCCGTTGGGCTGTCAGCATCCTGTTGATAGCAGGCTTTGCCTATGGCCTCTATATCTTCATCAATAAAGTCTATAACGGCAGCTATTTCACCCGCAACGATGAAGTAGTGCTTTATGCCAATGCCAACCTGCCCAATGGTAGTACCCTTGACCAGATGAACACCCTTATTCAGCGTATGGAAGTGTTCCTCAGTGACTTCAAGGAAATCAAACAGTTCCAGACCACCATCTACAATGCCAACCGTGCCAATATCAGTATCTATTTCAAGGATGAATATGCTCATACTGGCTTCCCTTATCAGCTCAAGAGCCGCATGACTACCCAAGCCCTGCAGTTGGGTGGGGGAAGCTGGAGCATCTATGGTTTGGCAGACCAAGGTTTCAGTAATGATGTGCGAGAAACGGCTGGTTCTTATCGCATCCGCATGTATGGCTATAATTACGATGAGCTATATGAATGGGCAGAGAAATTGAAAGCTAAGCTCTTAGAGCATCGTCGCATTCAGGAAGTGGCGATTACCAGCGAGTTCAGTTTCTGGAAAGACGATTATCAGGAGTATTATATCAACCTCGATAGAGAAAGGATGATGAATGCAGGCATAACGCCTTCCGGCCTTTTCTCCACACTCCGTCCTGTCTTTGGTCGTGATATGTCAGTGGGCTCAGTATCTACCCCTGATGGCATAGAGCGTATCAAGCTCACTTCCCTGCAATCAAAGGAGTATGATATCTGGATGCTTATTAATGGCCAATGGTCAATGGCCAATGGTCAATCTTCAAATGAATTTCAAAAGTCCAAATTATCCGACTTTGCATCTATAGAGAAAGGCCAACAGCCCCAGCGCGTGGTCAAGGAAAACCAGCAATACCGTCTCTGCCTGCAATATGAATATGTGGGAGCTGCTGAGATGGGCAAGCGGGTACAGGAACGGGAATTGGAGGCATTCATACCACAACTGCCTATGGGATATACGGCAGAAGGTATTGATTACTATAGTAGTTGGACAAAGAAAGACAATCGCCAGTATTTGTTGTTATTAGTGGTAATAGCCATCATCTTCTTTATCACTGGCATACTTTTCAACTCCTGGAAGCAACCCTTAGCCATCATCTTCGTTATTCCAGTGAGCTATATCGGAGTTTTTCTGACATTCTATTGGTTCCATCTCAACTTCGACCAAGGAGGCTTCGCTTCTTTTGTCTTACTTTGTGGTATCACCGTCAATGCCAGCATCTACATCATTAATGAGTATAACAACATCCGCAAGCGATATCCTCATCTCTCATCTGCCCGTACCTACGTCAAGGCGTGGAATGCCAAGGTCATCCCTATCTTCCTGACAGTCATCAGTACAATTCTGGGCTTTATTCCATTTATGGTAGGTACATCTAAAGAAGCCTTTTGGTTCCCATTGGCAGCTGGTACCATCGGAGGTCTGCTCATGTCCGTCATCGCCATCTTCTGTTTCCTCCCAGCATTTGTGGTAAAGAGGAAATGATTTCTCTACGCATCACTCACACCGCTTGTTTGCAATGTCAGTACTGCTTGAGACGCCTCTAGGGAAGCAACAAAAAACAAATCTTCTTCCGCTAAATCGAAATAGATTATATATATCAATGGCTGTCATGGCGGAAGAAGCGGTAGAAGAACGATGTTTTTGGTGAATTATATGCTTAAAACAAGTGATAATGACCTCCTAATTATGCAATGCTTACGGTGGTCTTACACCTATTACCTACTGGTCTGATGGCGTATGCCCATTGGTCGGAAATCATAAGCTCGCTTGTCTGATGGTATAAGACCGAGAGTCCGTTGGTGTCTAACCGGCAGTCCGTTGGTGTCTGACCAATAGTCAGTACACGTCTGACTGGCAGTCTGATACTATTAGACTCGGGCAGACTCAACTAATGTTGAATATCAGCTAATTACATAGTGTTACTCGCAAAGCAGTGGAGTTACATTGATTCGTAGCAACGATAAAGCTCGTACTTTTTCACTAAATATTGTTTTAGTTGCATAGTTACATTATGCATGTTAATCGCCTGATACTTATTGACTCTCATTAAGTGTAGCTTCTCTCAGAAGTTACACTGCTTTTGCCAGATGCAAAACGAGTCATTGTTTACTTCTTCTCACCTAACTGTTTCTTAGCAGCATCTGCAGCATCGTCGATAGCTTGCTTAGCAGCATCTACGGCTGCATTAGAAACCTCAGTTGCTTTATCCTTAGCAGCTTTCTCCAGCTCCTTGCCTGCTTGCTTGGCGGCATCCTTTACTGATTCAATACCCTCAGCAGCTTTATTGGCAGCATCCTCAGCAGCCTTTGTAGCTACTTTGTTCAGAGAGTCCTTGACAGTCTGCACCTTCTTAGTTGGTTCTTCACTCTTTGCATTATTACCACCTCCACATGCTGTGAAAGTCACAGCTATGAAAGCTGCTACAAAAAACATAATCTTTTTCATTTTTCTTTTGCTTTAAAACTAGATTGTCAATTAAAAACGGTGCAAAGGTAAATAGAAATGCAATACGTTGTTCTCAAAAATACTTTTTTTTCGTACCTTTGCAGCGTATAAAAAAGAAATATGACAGACAACCAAATATTTCAGGATAAGAAGGCAGTTTATTATACCTTAGGCTGTAAACTTAACTTCTCTGAAACCGCTACCATAAACAAGCAGTTGCAGGAGGTGGGTATCCGTGATGCACGTAGAGGTGAACAGGCAGATGTGTGCATAGTCAACACTTGCTCCGTCACTGAGGTAGCAGACCGCAAATGTCGTCAGGCTATTCATCGACTCCACAAGCAACATCCCAATGCCTTTATGGTCGTGATGGGGTGTTATGCCCAACTGAAGCCTGAGACGGTAGCATCTATCCCAGGGGTAGATGTAGTTTTAGGTGCTGAACAGAAGAAAGACCTCCTGAAATACCTGGGCAATCTTACTAAGAAAGTTGATGGTGGTGAGTCGTTTACGTCTAAGCTGAAGGATATCTGCTCTTTCGCTCCCTCCTGCTCAAGAGGCAATCGCACACGCTATTTTCTGAAGGTTCAAGATGGCTGCAACTATTTCTGTACCTATTGCACCATTCCTTTTGCCAGAGGGCGAAGTCGTAATGGCTCAATAGCCTCTTTGGTGGATGATGCCCAAAAAGCTGCTTCTGAGGGAGGCAAGGAAATTGTTATCACTGGAGTTAACATAGGTGATTTTGGTCAGACTACAGGTGAGAGTTTCCTGGATTTGATTAAAGCCCTAGACGAAGTGGAAGGTATTGAGCGTTATCGCATTTCATCATTAGAGCCTGACTTACTCACGGATGAAATCATCGACTTTGTGGCTCATTCCCGTCACTTCATGCCTCACTTCCATATCCCCTTGCAATCAGGATGTGATGAGGTACTCAAACTGATGAAGCGTCATTACGATAGGGCTTTGTTTGCTCATAAGATTGAGCAAATCAAACAGTTGATGCCTCATGCTTTCATAGGCGTGGATGTAATGGTGGGCACACGAGGTGAAACGGGAGAATACTTCGAGGATTCTTATGAATTCATCAAGAGCCTCGATGTTACCCAACTTCATGTGTTCAGCTATTCAGAAAGACCAGGTACCAAAGCCCTTCAAATACCTTATGTGGTGTCCCCTCAGGTAAAGCATGAGCGAAGCCAGCGTCTGCTCGACCTCTCTGATGAGAAGACCCGTGCCTTTTATCAAAACTTTGCGGGGCAAGTGATGCCTGTTTTGCTGGAGAAGTCAAAGTCAGGTCAACCCATGCATGGTTTTACACCTAATTATATACGCGTGGAAGTGGAAAACCACCCGGAACTTGACAATCACATAGTCCCGATTCGTTTGGGTGAAATGAATGAGGCTGGTGATGCCTTGAAAGGAGGGTGGGTATGAAGAGATTGAGCTACTGGTTTACCTATATTGGCATGCATTTGTTGGCTTTGTTACCATTCAGCGTGCTTTATCTAATATCTGATTGTCTGTATGTGCTTCTACGTCATGTGGTTGGCTATCGGAAGAAGGTAGTCCGTACCAATTTACGTAACTCTTTCCCAGAGAAAACGAAAGATGAGTTGAAGGAGATTGAACGAGAGTTTTACCATTATCTTTGTGACTACTTGGTTGAAGAGGTCAAAATGGCTCGTCTTTCTCCAGAAGAGATTAAGCGTCGGATGTGCTATGACAATTTTGAGGAGTTCAGTGATAGAGCAAAGCGAGGCCAAAACATAGCCTTGCTGATACCCCATTATGGCAATTTCGAGTGGCTTATCAACATTAAGTTACTGGTGCCGCAAGAATATCCTATCCTGCACATATACAAACCATTGCATAACCCTTATATGGATGGGATGTTGCAACAGATAAGGGCTCAATATGGAGGCGTAAACGTGGCGAAGCATGCTACTGTTAGAACACTTGTCAAGATGCACAAAGAATACAATGGCTTTGGAGTAGGCTTCATCACAGACCAGAGTCCTAATAAGACAGAGGCGAAATATTGGACTACCTTCCTACATCAAGACACTGTCTTCATGGATGGTGCTGAGAAACTCGCCAAGATGCTGGATATGAGTGTGCTGTATGCTGATATCACTCGCATTAGGCGAGGCTACGGCAAAGTGCATTTCGAAGTGATAACTGACTCCGCTAACGAAACGAAGGATGGTGAGATTACAGAGGCTTTTGCTCGAATGTTGGAGCAAACCATCCGACGTGAACCTCCTTATTGGTTCTGGAGTCATAAAAGGTGGAAGATTAAGAGGGATGTCTAAAGTAGCTATTGTCATATTAACTTGGAACGGTGTTGAGATGCTCCGTACGTTCTTGCCTTCAGTGCTTCAGTACAGTGAGGACGAGGCTGATATCTATGTGGCAGATAATGGCTCAGAGGATGATACCCTGCAAGTGCTGGCTTCTGATTTTCCATCTGTAAGAACCATCCAAATGGAGAAAAACTATGGCTTTGCCGAGGGCTATAATCGTGCGCTTCAGCAAGTTGAAGCAGAATATGTAGTGCTACTCAATTCTGATGTCGAGGTTACTGACCATTGGCTTACTCCTTTGATTGGTTTCATGGATGCCCATCCAGAGGTAGCAGCTTGCCAACCCAAGCTTCGTAGTTGTCGAAACAAGAATCTTTTCGAATATGCAGGTGCCTCAGGTGGGTTCATTGACCTTTATGGCTATCCCTTCTGTAGAGGCCGCCTCTTCAATACCATTGAAGAAGATAAGAGCCAATATGATTACCCACAGCAAGTGTTCTGGGCCACAGGTGCTTGCCTCTTCATCCGTTTGCAAGACTATCGTGAAGCAGGTGGTTTGGATGGTCGTTTCTTTGCCCATATGGAGGAAATCGACCTATGTTGGAGGCTGAATGCACGAGGTCGAGAGGTGTGGTGCATTCCCCAAAGTATGGTCTATCACGTAGGAGCTGCTACCTTGAAGCGAGAGAATCCTCGAAAGACTTTCCTCAACTTCCGCAATAACCTCTTGATGCTATACAAGAATCTGCCCGACAACGAGTTGCATCATGTGATGTGGACACGATACTTCCTTGATTACTTGGCATCCTTTACTTTCTTCTTGAAAGGTCAGTTCCCCAATGCGAAAGCTGTCTTTCAGGCTCGTAAGGCCTACCAGCAGATGCGCCCTGATTTCTTTATTGACAGGAATAAGAATATGTTGGCAAGTGTTTCAAAGCCTGCTCTATGTCGATACCCCAAAAGCATTCTCTGGGCTTACTATGCTCAATTCAAGCACAAGTTCTCTGCCCTGTAGTGCATATTTTATTGGGTAGGGTTATGCATAAATATATGTATATACAACGCATTTTTTTATGCTCAAATCTTGCTTCAAGCAAACGGCTCGATTACTTCAAGTAAAAGGGCTGATTAGTCCAAGTAAACCCACCTTTTGCTTCAAGTAAATGAAAGCATCTTCAAAATCTCCTTTTTACATTCCATTTTATGAATACATATACAAAAATGATAACTCTGAATGAGGTATATGAACAGAGCACAGCAAACTTTTGCTATGTGCAAGCAGTTGTTCACGGTAGTACCAAATGGATGGCTGAAGAGTGGATTTGAGAGCCTGGGATAGGGGGATTGAGCTTCTCCAAAAGGATTTCTACAGATTGTATTTGAGGGAAGTCTTTGAGGAGGTGGTGTGCAATGCGACCTGCTACGTGCTCAATGAGTTTGGAGGGTTGTTGCATCTCTGCCTTGACTACCTGATAGACCTCGGTGTAGTTTATGGTATCTGCCACATTGTCTGTTTGCATCACCTGACTAATGTCAACTGATAGGGTGAGGTTGACAACATATTCATTGCCCACCACGGCTTCTTGGGGAAGAAGTCCGTGGTAAGCAAGGAAATGCATGTCTTTCAAGATGATTTCGCTTTTCATAAGCTTCAGTCTCTGCCTGTGTTTTCAATCATGCTGATGATTTTGTTGTTCAGTGTGTCTGCACTAAGCAAGGCTTCCAGAGTGAGATGCATACGATAGCGCCAATAGTGCTTCACAATGGCTGGGATGTTGATACGTTCATCCTGTCCGTCAGGCAGACGGATGTCGCCATCGATAGAAAGCCAATCCTGCAGAGATGGTACGCAGAGCATGGACTTGCCTTTCAAGTGAGCATCAATGATTATTTCGCAGATCTCTGGTGTTGCCGTAGAAGGTGAGAAGCCCTTAATTCCAAGTGTCAGATTGTAATAACGTTGGGTAATCTTGGGGTCTTCCTCCCACCAGCCACGCAGGGTGGACATATCGTGGGTAGAGATGGTGCACACTGAGCGATAGGGATAATGGGCTGGGTCACCAAACTCCTTGCCCAACTCCTTCGGCATGCGCTGAATCTCTAATGAGAGGATGCGCAAGTCGTTCATCACGGATGGCACACAGTCTGGTATCATGCCCAAGTCCTCGCCACATACCAGCATGTTGGTACATTGGGTGAGCTGAGGCAGTTTCTTCATTGCTTGCTCACGCCAGAAGTCGTTATGACGCTGGTAGTAATAGTGGTTGTAGAGGTTGGTGAATGCTTTCTTCTCCTCCTCGTTCAGTGTCTGATAGATATAGTCATTCTGGACACTGATGCGTGGATGGAAACGATTGGCATCGTGACGATCACGCAGGAACAGTACATCACTGATGAGGCTATAAAGCCCTTCACGAATCTTCACACTATTGGCATCTGTCTTGCCCATAAAGTAAGCCTCCACCTGCTTCTGAGTGGCAAACTCAGGTTTCATATCATAAACCTCGTAAGTATCAGATGGATGGAGGAATGTTTGCTTTACATAATCGGTATGCTCACCAAAAATGTTCTTCAGGAAACGCTCATGAATATATGGTTTGGTGAAGAAATCTTCGTTGAAATGTAAGCCGAAACTCTCGATTTCTTCTTTCGTCATCGGCAATGATGGTACAAACTGTCCCAGCAATCCGTGAACGGCATGACTCGGCATCTCCCAAATGCGGAAGAAGCCCAGAATATGGTCGATGCGATAGGCGTCGAAATACTCGCTCATCTTACGGAAACGACGCATCCACCAAGCATAGTTGTCTTTTTCCATCACATCCCAGTTGTAGGTTGGGAAGCCCCAGTTCTGGCCATTGGCGGAGAAATCATCAGGTGGAGCACCTGCTTGTCCGTTTAGGTTGAAGTAATAAGGCTCTGTCCAAGCCTCCACACTATTTCGACTGATTCCAATAGGAATGTCTCCCTTCAGCACCACACCTGCCTTGCGGGCATGACGGCTGGCTGTAGCCAATTGGCGATCTAGGTGATACTGGATGAAATAATAAATGGCTATCTGGGGGAATATCTCGCTTTCAGGGTTACAGAGCATGGAAATTTCTTCTGCGTTGTAGGTTTGATACTCGGGCCACTCGCGGAAGTTAGGTGTGCCGTACTTGTCACGCAGATAGCTGAAAGCAGCATAGGGCACCAGCCATTGCTTGTTGTTCATGAAGAAGGTGCCGAACTCACGAGTACGCATGGTAGCCTCGCCATCCTGCTGGAAAAGTAGGCGGAAGTACTTCCACTTTGCCTCGTTAACTGCCTCATAATCTACTTGAGGCAATTTGTTCAGCGTTTCTTTCGTACGCTCGAAGCCGATGCGTTGTTTGGCATCCTTTAGTTCACCCATTTGACGCAGGTCGGCATACATGGGATGGATGGCATAGATAGAAATGCTGTTATAAGGATAAGAGTCTGTCCAGGTTTTGGTAATGGTGGTATCATAGATAGGTAGGATTTGCACCAGCTTCTGACGGGTCTTAGCGGCCCAGTCAATCATCAACGTCAAGTCGCCAAAATCGCCCACACCGAAACTACCCTCAGAACGCAAGGAGAACACGGGCACAGCCACACCTGCACCCTTCCAATTATGAGGGTCAAATGCTGCATATCGGTCACCATATACCAGCGTTTCCTTCTCCTCTAATTCAGGAGCAGCTAAGAAACGGTTAGGGTGGTCTTCCCATCCCAAGAACTGCTTGGTTTTCACATCTACCAGCACAAATTTATACTCGATGGGGAATTGCAGTTTTTTTGCATCTACCTCACATTGCCATTCAGGATAATAGGTGTCGCTCATTAGCATTGCCTGCTCAGGATTCCAGTTGCCAAATACTTCCTGGTTACCGCAAATGGCCAGACGAATGTTAGGTTTGGTAGGCAAGTAAGCCTTGATGACGATGCCTTGGGCAGGTGTTGGTAAGCCAAGACTGCGCTTGTTGTGAGCAGTCCACGCCTCCGTGAAAGCTGAAGAAAACAAATAGCTGTTTTCAGGCAGGTCCTTCCAACTGTCGAATAGTGTATAGACCTTGTCCTTCAGGTTGTGTGCATGCAATACACGTGGGAAGGCATGCCATTCCTCACGGATGATTTCCTGGCCTCGTGCTATCAGGTAACGATACTTGATAAGCTTGGTGGAGCTCACTTTCACTTCAAACTCGGCAGACCATCTGATGCCGTCAGTCGTTGAGAGGGCCACGGCTTGCTCGATGCTGTCATTTCCCAGTTCGGGCATATTGCCCACTACTCTTACTTCCTCGCCCCAATGGGTACGATACTCGATATTAAATTTAAGCTTCATAACAAACAATAGCTACAAATGATTATGCAATTATATGAAAATTTTTGCAAAATCTTGTAGCTATTGCGAATATTATTAACAGAAAGTTTAAAAAAAGAGCATTTTTAACGATTTATCCGCATCTGGAAGCCCCACAAGAGGTGCAAATGAGGCATCCTTCTTGGTAAACCAGCGTCTCATTGCCACAGTTGGGGCAAATCTGTCCTTTCGCCACCGTGCCATCAGCAATGTATTTCTTCAGGGCTCTCTCCACGCCATTCTTCCAGGTGTTGATACTCTCACTGTCGAGTTCTAGCTGGCCTACCAGACGGATGACGCGGTCGATAGGCATACGGTAACGCAGCACACTGGAAATGAGCTTTGCGTAGTTCCAGTATTCCTTGTTGAATTTCTCAGAAAGCCCTTCAATGGTAACCTTGTAACCTCGCTTATTCTCGAACTGGAAGTCGTAGCGTTTGATACCGTTCTCATCAACGTTCTTAATGATGTGTCCTCGCGAGATGGTTTTGGGCAACATGATGCCCTCATCATCATCGAGAACACCGGTGAAGATTTCGTAGGGATATCCATCGAGCAGACCCACGAATGCCACCCATTTCTCTTTGTTGTTCTGGAAACGGACCACATCGGCTTCGAGCACTTTTGGACGAACTTCCACCACTGTAGGCTGGATACATGGCACTGGTTCCTTCTTCTCCTCTTTCTCTTCTTTCTTGGTAGAGAGTAACACGCCGGCACGGGAACCATCACGATAAACGGTGCATCCCTTGCAGCCTGATCTCCAAGCTTCCACATATAGACGATTAACTAAGGTTTCATCAACATTGTTCGGTAGGTTGATGGTGACACTAATACTGTGATCAACCCACTGCTGGATGCGCCCTTGCATCTTTACCTTCATAAGCCAGTCGATGTCATTAGAGGTGGCCTTGTAATAGGGCGACTTCTCCACCAGGGAATCCAGCTCCTCCTGTGTGTAACGCTTGCTGAGGTCATAGCCGTTCACCTGCATCCACGTCTTGAACTTGGGATGGAATACAATGTACTCCTCGAAAGCATCTCCCGATTCATCCACGAAATCTACATGCACGTTGGTATCATTGGCATTTACTTTGCGCCTACGCTTATAGACAGGCATGAATACGGGCTCGATACCAGAAGAAGTTTGTGTCATTAAGCTGGTAGTGCCTGTGGGGGCGATGGTGAGGCATGCGATATTACGTCGACCGAACTGCTTCATATCGGCATACAAAGCAGGGTCGGCCTTCGCCAATCGCTTAATGAATGGGTTGTTTTCTTCACGTTGGTAATCATATATCTCGAAGGCTCCACGCTCTTTTGCCATCTCCACGGATGAACGATAAGCACTCAAAGCGAGTGTCTTTTGCACCTCTACAGAAAAATCGGTGGCTTCCTCGGTTCCATAGCGCAAGCCCAAGGCTGCAATCATGTCACCCTCAGCTGTAATACCTACGCCTGTTCGACGCCCCATACCGCTTTTCTTATAAATCTTCTCCCACAATTCCCACTCAGTGTGCTTGACCTCATCGTCCTCTGGGTCGGTCTTTACCTTCTCTAGAATCATTTCAATCTTCTCCAGCTCAAGGTCGATGATGTCGTCCATAATACGTTGAGCTAGTTGTACATGCTTTTTGAACTTATCGAAGTTGAAGTAGGCATTCTTGGTAAAAGGATTCTCTACATATGAATATAGGTTGATGGCCAACAGGCGGCAAGAGTCGTAAGGACACAGAGGTATCTCGCCACAAGGGTTAGTTGCCACTGTGCGGAAACCTAAGTCGGCATAGCAATCGGGGATGGACTCGCGTAAGATAGTGTCCCAGAACAATACGCCAGGTTCAGCTGATTTCCAGGCATTGTGCACAATTTTCTTCCAAAGGGCAGAAGCATCTATCTCCTTCTTTACTTTTGGGTCAGTACTATCTACTGGGTACTGTTGGGCGTAGGGCTTGCCTTCTATAGCTGCATGCATGAACTCGTCGTCAATTTTGACAGATACGTTGGCGCCTGTCACCTTACCTTCCGTCATCTTGGCATCGATAAAAGCCTCTGCATCTGGATGCTTGATGGCTACCGTGAGCATCAGCGCACCACGGCGACCGTCTTGTGCCACTTCACGGGTGGAGTTGGAATAGCGCTCCATAAAGGGCACCAGACCTGTGGAGGTCAGCGCAGAATTCTTTACTGGGGAGCCTTTCGGGCGGATGTGAGAGAGGTCATGACCCACGCCACCGCGGCGTTTCATGAGCTGTACCTGCTCTTCGTCAATTTTGAAAATTGCACCATAAGAATCGGCTTCACCATCGATGCCCACTACGAAACAGTTGGATAGCGAGGCAACCTGAAAATCGTTGCCTATGCCTGTCATCGGACTGCCTTGTGGCACGATGTATTTGAAATGACTCATTAAGTCATGCAACTCTTGTGCACTTAGTGGGTTGGGGTATTTTGACTCGATGCGAGCCAATTCGTTTGCGATACGCCAATGCATATCATCGGGTGATTGTTCGTAGATTTTTCCAAAAGAATCTTTTACGGCATACTTGTTGACCCAAACACGGGCAGCCAATTCATCCCCTTCGAAGTATTTCAATGACGCTTCGAAAGCTTGTTCGTAGGTGTAAGTTTGTTTCTCCACGGTATAAGCTTAGTATATAATAAGTGTTATCTGTTTTTCAATGCGATGCGAATCTCCTCCAACTCCTCATGGAAGACTTTGTCCACTTCTTCCTGCTCCTTGATGGTCTTGCAGGCATGGAGTACTGTAGCATGGTCTCTGTCGCCAATGAGTTTGCCGATACGTGCGGTAGAGAAATCCGTATTGTCTTTTGCAAGGAACATGGCAATCTGTCGAGCCTGCACAATCTCTCGTTTCCTTGATTTTGTTTGTATGGCACTAGTCTCTAAACCATAATGCTTGCACACCGTCTCGATGATATCGTCGATGGTTATTTCGTGCGTCTCCATCATGGTAAGCTTCTGAACGGTTTTACGAGCTAGCTCCATGTCAATCTCTCTATTAAATATGGTGGCTTGAGCCATCATGGCAATAGCGATGCCCTCCAGGTCTCTAACGCTACCTGTGACGTGCTCTGCAACAAACTCAATCACATTTTCAGGAATCTGCCAACCGTCACGTCTTGCCTTGCTACGTAAAATGTCTTTGCGCAAGTCGAAAGAAGGTGATTCCAGTTCTGCCACCATGCCCCACTTGAAGCGAGTGATGAGACGGTCTTCCATACCTTGTAGCACCATTGGGGCTCTGTCGGCTGTCATGACCAACTGCTTGCCATTTTGGTGTAGCTGGTTGAATATATAGAAGAATGTGTTTTGTGTCTTGGTATTTCCTGCAAACTCCTGGATATCATCAATGATGAGCACATCAATCGTTTGGTAGAAGTTGATAAAGTCGTTCAGGGTATTATTACGTACCGAGTCGGTATATTGTACCTTAAACAGATGGGCAGATACGTAAAGTACCCTTGCTAAGGGATTAAGTTCCTTTACTTTAAGACCAATAGCATTGGCGAGGTGAGTCTTGCCCACACCTGAAGCTCCATAAATAAAAAAAGGATTGAAAGTCTTGCCAGGCTCTTTGGCCACTGCTTCCGCTACACTGCGTGCCAGTTTGTTGCTCATGCCTTCAATAAAAGTATCGAAGTTGCACTCGGTGTTTAGATGTGGATCAAGTTCCGTACTGGCCATCTGTGGTAAATCTTTTTTGATGATGGTCTTGGGCGCTTGGGGCAAAATGGTGCGTTGGGTGGACTTGTATTCAACGGTGGCATGCTCATCCTGTACAATCATAATCTGATACTCCAGGTTGGTTCCCTCACCGAAATACCTGTACAGCACCTTACGCATCAGGTCAATGAACCTTTCTTCCAGAAATTCGTAGAAATACTGGCTCGGTACACTGATGTGCAAAGTGTTATTTTCGAAACCCAATGGCACGATAGGGGCAAACCACGTTTGAAATATCTTTTCGCTGACATTATCCCGTATGGCTTGCAGGCATTTTGACCACTGAGCGGCAAAATCTATATGCTGTATGATATGTTCACCTTGATTCATCATTTGCTTCTTTTGCGAGTACAAAGTTGGCAATCTTTTTTGAAAGAAACAAATGGCTTTTTTTCGTGGAAAAATGGCACAAGCTACAAATTACTGTGTTTCAGCAAAGAAAAGTATTTAGTTGCCTTTACTACCCTATTTATTTGTTTGCAATTTTACAACATTCTGTTTCTTAGCTGTTTGAGAAACATGTTTTTTAAATTAGTCCTTTTTTTGCCGTTTATTTTACAATCATTCGCTAGTGCTTTATATAAGTGCGTTTCCGAATGCTTATTCCATATCCAAGGGGAATCTTCTTATTTAGATAAAATCTAAATTATGGGTTCTGTGCCTTATCTTTTTTGCCAAAAACGGAGAAGTGGACATAGCGTTTTGGATGGTTTTGCAAATCATTCAGAAGGCTGGCTGCATTGGCAGCGGTCTGGTTCAAGTTGTTATACAGTGCAGGGTCATTTAAGAGCAGTCCCACGGTGTTATCTTTGCGTTCCAGCTTTGATGTAATTTGTTGTACGTTGGCCAGTGTCTCATCCACCTTACTCATGGTTGCGGCATAGTCAATCTGCTTGAGGTTGCCACTGATGACGGCAAAATTGTCCCCTATTTCGTTTAGTTTGCCTGTAAGTTGAGGGATGTCGTCACGCATCATTCTCTCCAGCTGGCGACTGTTGTTGTTGAGGCTGGCAGTAAGGCTCTCAATGTTGTGCAGGGTAGCAGGGATGGCAGGGTCGGCCAATAGGGCATTCAGTGAAGCCATGATAGAGTCGAGTTTGGGCAGCATCTTCTCCAAAGTGGGTATCATGGCAGCTGCCTTACCCAAAGCTCCTGCATTAACGCTACCGATGATTGTATCACGTGGATTCATCTTCTCCCTAGGGTTGTTGGCTAACAGAAGGTTCAGTTTCACGGCACCCAGTAGGTCTGATTGCAATTCAGCAGTCGAACCCTTGGGAATGCGTAGGGAAGGATCTACGTCAATCTCTGCTACCACATTGCCTGCATGGTTATAGTCGTATTTTAGGTCTCTGACGATGCCCACCTTGAAGCCATCGGCAAACACCGGACTGGATTTGGCCAATCCGTTGATATCTTCAAATTGCACGTAGTAATAACTGGTGGATTTAAATAGGCTGATGCCTTTTAGGTAATTGATACCATATATTAATAAAAACAGGGCGATGATGCCTGCTATGCCTATCTTTACTTCCCTATTAAAACCTTTCATATCTGTTTGTTTTATTTGTTTCTATTCCGTTTAAATTCCTCGATGGCCTGGTTCACGTTCACCTTCTTATCTTGTTTGAAAGCTATGATGAAGGCATCCTTGAACTTGACCGTCACTCCCTTGAGCTTGCTTCGCACGGCGTTATAGTCGGTAGAAGCAGCATAAGTATATTTATATGTACCATTTTCAATGTAATAATCTACTGGACTGAGCCCCTTCAGCCGTTTGTCGTCTTCCTTGAGCTTGGTGGACGAGAGTAGGAATTGAATCTTGAACACAGGGGCATCCGTGGGGGTAGAAGCTACAGTTGCAGGAGTAGTATTGGCTGACTCCTTATTAGGTTTAGCTTTATCATTTGTTGGCTTAGTTGGCTCTTTTGTAGGAGTAGGTTTACTGGTTTGTTCCTCTTGGACTGGCGTAGGCTTCACGCTAGTAATGGGTTTTACATCTTCATCGCCATTTGCAGGTGAAGGGGTGTTGACTGCATTCTGTTCACGGGCCATCTGTTCCGTCTTGTAAGCCAAAAAGGCATTGAAGATGCTCTGTGCCATTGACTGACTGCCTGCTGCTGTATTCAGATACTGTTCCTCGGCAGGAGTAGAGATAAAGCCCAATTCCACCAGTACACTTGGCATCGAAGTGGCACGTAATACTAGGAAACCGGCTTGATGCACCCCGCTATCTATACGCTTGCTGTTGCTCTTAAACTGCTGCTGGATTTGTGAGGCAAAGTGTACGCTTTGCGACATAAATTGGTCCTGCATGAACTCGAAGATGATGTAAGACTCGGCAGAGTTAGGGTCGAAGCCGGCATAACGACTCTTGTAGTCGTCCTCATATAGGATTACAGCATTCTCTCGCTTAGCCACTTCTAAGTTTGCCTCGCTTCGTGCCAAACCCAAGGTCCAAGTGGAAGCGCCACGAGCCGTATGGTTATTAGCGAGGGCATTGGTATGGATGGAGATGAAGAGGTCGGCATTTGCCTCGTTAGCAATCTCAGCACGGCGGTTCAAATTCACAAATACGTCCGTCTTACGAGTATAGACCACCTTCACGTCATTGCACTGGTTCTCTATCAGCTTGCCCAGTTTCAGCGCCACCGTAAGATTGATATTCTTTTCCTTCGATGTCTTGCCTACAGCACCAGAATCGTGCCCTCCGTGTCCGGCGTCAATTACCACCACGAAATCCCTTGCTGAGGAACTCAAGCATACACACCACAGCAGAATTGCCAATCCTAATATGTGTTTAAAATAGACCATATTTTCAATTTCTCTGCAAATTTAATTCAAAATTCCTGAAAACTTGCCTGTCGGCGTAGGTTTTAAGCGTAACATTTGTAATTTTGCACAAAAATTAAGAGATTATGGACATAAAATCGTTTCCTTACACCATATTATATAAGTATTACCCTGAAGAAAACCAATTGCGGAACATTCTTCTCACCCATAGTGAAAAGGTGGCACGCAAAGCGCTACAGGTGGCAGATGCCCATCCTGAGCTACCTTTGGACTGTCAATTTTTGGAGGAGGCTTCTTTATTACACGACATCGGAATCTTCTTGTGCGATGCCCCTAGCATCCAGTGTTTCGGTCCCCATCCCTACATTTGTCATGGTTATCTGGGTGCTGATTTGATGCGGCATGAGGGGTATGAACGCCATGCCTTGGTGTGTGAGCGACATACGGGAGCAGGTTTGACTCTCTCGCAAATTGAGACAAGAGACTTGCCTGTGCCCCATCGCGACATGTTGCCCTTGAGCTTGGAGGAAAAGGTGATTTGCTTTGCCGACAAATTTTTTTCCAAGACCCGTCTGCAAGAGGAAAAAACGGTGGAACAGGCTAGGAAAAGTTTGTTGAAGTTTGGCGAAGACGGGGTGGAAAGGTTCGACCGTTGGTGTGAGATGTTCCTTTGAAGAACTAAAAAACCGTTAAAACTGCGAGTTTTATTCTTTTTATTACTAATTTTGTAGGTTTAATGGCTGATAGTAATCAGGTAGAAAACAAGGTAAATAGTTGAGAAATAGAGTTGTAATATGGATTTTGGCGATGCTGGCACTCGTTTTCTATGCGTTGGATGCGAGTGCTCAAAGGCGTCGTAACACCCGAGTTGCCCCTTTGACTGAGGATGCAACAATTCGTACTTTGCCCATTGATTCTATTTCTTCCGATTCTTTAGCTTTGGATTCAGTACCACAACGCCAGGAAACCATCACGGCACCGGTAGACTTTGAGGCTTCAGATTCCATTGTGTTCACTCAAAACGGTTTTGCTCACCTGTATGGCGAGAGCAAGGTGACCTATGAACAGATTAACCTGGCTGCAGATGTCATCTCAATGAACATTGACAGTACTACGGTATTTGCTTATGGGCGAGAGGACTCCTTGGGCACAGTGAAGGGCAAGCCTGTTTTTACGGAGGGCGATACTCCTTATGAAACGAATCAGATTCGCTATAATTTCAACAGTAAGAAAGGTGTGATCAGTAATATCGTAACCCAGCAGGGTGAGGGCTATGTTATTGGTAACAATGCTAAGAAAGGTGCCAACGATGAGATTTACCTCAAACAGGGTATTTATACCACTTGCGATAATCATGAGCATCCACATTTCTACTTGCAGATGACTTATGCTAAGGTTCGTCCAAAAAAGAATGTGGTGACTGGTCCTGCTTATCTTGTTGTTGAGGATGTGCCTTTGCCCATCGCAGTGCCATTTTTCTTCTTCCCATTCAATAGTACATATTCGTCTGGTATCCTGATGCCTACTTATATGGACGACTCCAATAGAGGCTTTGGTTTGACCAATGGTGGTTATTACTTTGCCATCAGCGACAACATGGACCTAGCTTTGCGAGGAGACATTTTTACTAAGGGTTCTTGGCGTGTGGATGCGTCAACAAACTATGTGAAACGTTATCGCTATTCGGGAAATTTCCAGGCTAATTATCAGGTGACCAAGATGGGTGACAAGGGTTTGCCTGATTACTCTGAGGCCAAGGACTTCAAGATTGTGTGGTCACATCGTCAGGATCCGAAGGCGAATCCTAATACAACTTTTACAGCTAGTGTGAATTTCTCGACCAGTAGTTATGAGAAGACTAATATCGGCAATTTGTATAATGCACAGGCGATGGCACAGAACACTAAAACTTCAAGCGTGAGCTACTCACGAAACTTCCCTGACCAGAAGTTGAATATCTCGCTGTCAACCAACATTGCTCAGACTACGCGTGACTCATCCATCTCCATCACGTTGCCCGACTTGAACATCTCCCTTTCCACCATCTTCCCCTTCAAACGCAAGGTTCAGGTGGGCAATGAACGTTGGTATGAGAAAATCTCACTGCGATATAGCGGACGTTTCTCTGCCAGTATCAGTACCAAGGACGACTTAATTTTCAAGAAGAGCTACATCAAGGATTGGCGTAACGGTATGAAGCACGAGATTCCTGTGAGTGCTACTTTCCAGGTGTTGAAGTATTTCAATGTGACACCATCTTTCAATTATACAGAACGTTGGTATTCTAGGAAAATTAAAAAAGACTGGGATCCTGTGAATCAGCAAGTGGTCAACACGGATACTATTTATGGTTTTCACCGTGTGTATGACTATAGTGGAAGCCTGAGCGTGAATACCAAGATTTATGGCATGTATCAGCCTATGTTTATGAAGAAAAAACAGATACAGATTCGTCACATCATCACGCCTGAGGTGTCAATTAGTGCTACTCCGGATTTTGGCTCATCTCGTTATGGCTATTACAATAGTTATGTGCGTCGGGACCTCAATGGCACTCCTCAAGATACGGTAACTTATAATATGTATGAAGGTGCTCTCTTTGGTGTGCCTAGCACGGGCAAAAGTGGGGTGGTAAACTTCCGACTGAGCAATAACTTGGAGATGAAGTATCGCGACAAGAACGACTCCATCCACAAGGTAAGTTTGATTGATGAGTTGGGCTTTGGTATCTCTTACAACTTTGCAGCTGAACAGAAACCGTGGAGTAACCTCTCAATGAATCTGCGTATGAAGCTTACCAAGAGTTATACCTTCAGTATGAGTACCTCATTTGCTACATATGCTTATGAATTCGACAAGAATGGCAATGTATTTGAGGGAAATCGTACGGAGTGGTCATATGGTCGATTTGGACGTTTTCAGGGCTATGGCACCTCTTTCAATTATACGCTTAACAATGAAACCATCAAGAAATTGTTTAGCAAGAAGGAGAAGAAAAAGGATGAGAAGAAGGAAGGGGATGATAACTCTCCTGATGGGAATGATCTACCTAATAGCGATAATGATCAGCCTTTGCAGAAACGTAAGGTACAAGCCGCAACTGATGACGAGGGTTATCAGAAACCCAATATCCAGTGGTCTATTAACCTCAGTACGGGTTTCAATATCCGTGAAGACCGTAGCAAACCGATCAACAAGCGCACCATGCGTTATCCTTACAAGATTAGCTTGAATGCATTGAACATCAACGGTAACTTGAAGTTAACCAATAAGTGGGTGATGAATTTCAATACTGGTTACGACTTCGAGACTAAACAGGTGGTACAGACATCGTTTAATATCAGTCGAGACCTTCATTGCTTTACTATGACAGCAGCTATCTCGCCTTTTGGACAGTATAAGTATTATAACTTTACCATCCGTGCTACGGCCAGCATCCTGCAAGACTTGAAGTGGGATCAGCGTAGCCAGACGCAGAGTAATATTCGCTGGTATTAAAACGATTCCACCTCTAAGTCTGAAGGGGGCATAGGGGTGGTGTGTGAGTTTTACCAAACAATTGGCTCCAAACCGTTTTGTTTCAAATAGCTATTAGCCAAGCTGAAATGATGGTTACCAAAGAAGCCTCTATATGCAGATAAGGGTGAAGGATGGGCGGAAGTTAATACTAGATGCTTCTGCCTATTGATGAAAGCTCCTTTTTTTTGTGCATAACTTCCCCATAAGATAAACACCACATGTTCCTTTTCGGCATCAATCGTACTAATTACGGCATCTGTAAAAGTTTCCCAACCTTTATTCTGGTGAGAGCCAGCCTGATGCTCACGTACCGTGAGGGTGGCATTGAGCAAGAGTACTCCTTGTTGAGCCCAGCGAGTGAGGTTGCCGCTTGGTGGAACTTGAGCTCCTGTGTCATCGTGTATCTCCTTGAAGATGTTTAACAAAGAAGGTGGAAAATCTACTCCATCGTTTACGGAGAAACACAATCCATGAGCCTGCCCTGGTTCGTGATAAGGGTCTTGCCCAATGAGTACAACCTTTACCTTGTCGAAAGGACAGAGGTTGAAAGCGTTGAAAATAAGTTTGCCAGGAGGATAAATACGATAGTGTTGGTATTCTGAACGCACAAAATTTGTGAGTTGTTCAAAATAAGGCTTGTCAAACTCGCTCTGCAGTCTTACCTTCCAACTATCTTCAATTTGTACATTCATAATTCATTATTCTTCATTTTTCACCTTATATATAATAAGGAGTAGGTAGTGACCCGGGCGGGATTCAAACCCGCGACCTTCAGAACCGGAATCTGACGCTCTATTCAGCTAAGCTACCAGGCCTTGTTTTGTGCTACAAAAATAGACAAAATGTTTGCATCCACCAAATCTTTTGTACACTAAAACTATCTAAAACGAACAAGAATAATGTTATTTTGAACAAGGTTTTTTAAATTTTACCTGCAAATTGTCAAATATTTGGGAAAATGTGCGTCATCTATCAATATAATTTGTATCTTTGCCTCGCAAATTAAAAAAAGATAGATAATAAAGATGAGCTATTTTATAAAACCTTACGACTATCGCCCCTTGCTGGATATGAGGCAGACCGAACAAGGCATCAAGCAGATCAAGGATTTCTTTCAAGTGAACCTTTCTTCAGAATTACATCTGAGACGTGTTACGGCTCCGCTGTTTGTGCTTAAGGGCATGGGTATTAACGACGACTTGAATGGTGTGGAGCATGCTGTGTCTTTCCCAATCAAGGACTTGGGAGGTGCACAGGCTGAAGTTGTGCACTCACTTGCTAAGTGGAAACGCCTTACTTTGGCAGAGTATAATATAGAACCCGATTATGGCATCTATACCGATATGAATGCCATCCGCGCAGATGAAGAGTTGGGCAACCTGCACTCATTGTATGTGGATCAGTGGGACTGGGAGCGTGTAATTACCCCAGAAGAACACAATGTGGAATTTCTGAAAGAGGTGGTAACTCGCATCTATGCTGCCATGCGTCGTACAGAGTATATGGTATTTGAGAATTATCCTATAATTAAACCTCAATTGCCTAAGAAACTACACTTTATACATTCTGAAGAATTGCGTCAGCTTTATCCTGATATGACTCCGAAAGAACGTGAGAATGCCATAACGAAGAAGTTTGGTGCTGTTTTCATCATCGGAATCGGATGCAAGTTGGGTGATGGGAAACCACACGATGGACGAGCTCCTGACTATGATGACTATTCTTCTCCGGGCTTGAATGACTTGCCTGGACTTAATGGAGACTTGTTGCTTTGGAACTGTGTGTTGCAATGTGCCTTTGAGATTTCATCTATGGGTATTCGTGTGAATAAGGAAGTGATGATAAAGCAACTTAAAGATGCAAGACAAGAGGAACGCAAGAACCTTTATTTTCACAAGAAGTTACTGAATGGTGAGTTGCCTCTCTCCATCGGTGGTGGTATCGGTCAGTCTCGTCTCTGTATGTACTACCTGCGCAAAGCACATGTGGGTGAGATACAGGCCAGTATTTGGCCTGATGAGATGCGCAAGGAGTGTGCAGAGGAGAACATCCACTTGATTTGAGAAGTTTATTATCTATATACATCATGAGAAAACACATTGCAGTCATTATCATATTGCTGCTTGCCTGGGCCTTCAATATGAAGGCTCAGACTATTTGGGACGCAGCACATCTGGCAGAGGTAAAGACACAGATCCAACAGTCTGTTACCCCTGCATACCAATATGCCTATCGTCAATTGCTTTTAGAGGCAGATGCTTTGTTGACTATTCAACCTCCTTCAGTAATGCAGAAGGAACGTGTAGCAGCCAGTGGTGATAAGCACGACTATCTAAGTTTGGCTCGATACTACTGGCCTGATGTCACGAAGCCAAATGGTTTGCCTTACGTCAATCGCGATGGGGTGACTAATCCAGAGATAGAACGTCTGGATCGCCCTAGATTAGGTGAGATGGCCAGTGGTGTGGTCACCCTTTCACTGGCTTGGTACTTCAGCGGCGAGGCAAAGTATGCCCAGAAAGCTGTTGAGATACTACGTGTGTGGTTCATCAATAAAGATACTTTTATGAATCCCCATCTGAACTATGCCCAAATGGTACCTGGTGTCAATAATGGCAAAGGCAGGTGTTACGGACTCATTGATGCTTATTCTTTTGTGGAGATGCTGGATGCCGTACAGCTTTTGGAGGCTTCTGATGCTTTTACTGCCAAGGATGGCAAAGCGTTGAAAGAGTGGTTCTCCCGATTCCTCGATTGGATGATTGAGAGCGAACAGGGTAAGGAGGAAAGCAGTCAGCCTAACAATCACTCCATTGCTTACGATGTGCAGGTTATATCTTATGCTAATTATATTGGTAATCAGCAGATAAGGGATGATTTCTTGCATCGTTTCTACGAGCAGCGCATGTTAAAACAAATCACTCCCGATGGTAGCCAACCTCAGGAATTGAGGCGTACCCTTGCTTTTGGCTACTCGGAGTATAATCTTGCTCATATCATAGACATCTTTCAGATAGCCCGTCATGCGGACATGTCTTTTACATTTGCCCCGTATCTGCCTTTGTTGGAGAAAGCTGCTGATTTTCTGGCAAATTATCTTGGTAAAGAGGTGAAGGAATGGCCTTACCAGCAAATCAGTGAGTGGGAC
The DNA here is from genome assembly GCA_017534535.1 of Bacteroidaceae bacterium. Taxonomy (GTDB): domain Bacteria; phylum Bacteroidota; class Bacteroidia; order Bacteroidales; family Bacteroidaceae; genus Bacteroides. The sequence continues at coordinate 84,289 of JAFXVZ010000044.1, forward strand.
TATAAGCAGAATGAGCTTTCAAAAGATCTCTATCGGTTGTATCTTTTGCATCCAGAGCGTCAAGACTATTTGAAATTAGCAAAAGATAATTTGGTGAAACGTTTTACCGATCGTTTCTTCTTACTCTACTATACTCCAGATGAAACAGATAATGCTTTTGCACAGGCAGATGCACAGCTTCGTTATCTCTTACAGCAGACGACTCTGGCCAGAAAGGATGCTGCTGACAAGGTCAAGCTTATGCCTCGTTGCATGGAGAAGGATGGTTCACTTCGTTTGGTTGGTATTAGCGATTGGTGCTCAGGTTTCTTTCCTGGAGAACTTTGGCAGATGTGGCACTATTCTCACGATCCTTTTTGGCGTGAGCAGGCCGTGTCAAACACTTGGAAGTTGGAAGACTTGAAGTGGAACAACAGCAGTCACGATTTGGGTTTTATGGTCTATAATTCTTTTGGCAAGGCTTATGAGTATTCTGGCGAACGTTCTTACAGGGATGTAGTGATACAGGCAGCTAAAACGTTGGCTACCCGTTTCGATGAAAAAGTGGGATGTATCCGTTCCTGGAGTTGGGGTACCCCCGAACGTTGGAAGTTTGCCGTCATCATAGATAATATGATGAATCTCGAGTTGCTTTTCCAGGCCTCCTTACTTACAGGCGACAGGAGTTTCTACAACATGGCTGTGAGTCATGCCAATCAAACCCTGAAGAACCATTTCCGTGAAGATAATTCCTCTTATCATGTGGTAGATTACAACCCTCAAGACGGTGGTGTTATCAAGCGAATCACTCACCAAGGCATTGCTGATGAGTCAATTTGGAGCCGAGGTCAGTCATGGGGCATGTATGGGTTCATCATGTGTTATCGCTATACGCATGATGAAAGATATTTGGAACAGGCCAAAAAGATAGCCAATTTCTTCTTCTCGCAGATGAACTTACCTGCAGATTTGATACCTTATTGGGATATGCGTGACCCTGCTATTGATACTCAACCTAATAATGTACCTCGTGATGCCTCCGCTGCAGCTGTATTTGCCTCAGGCCTCTATGAGTTGGCAACCTATGTAAGCGAGGGCGAGGCGCAAAAGTATCGCAGTTGGGCAAATGGGATATTGGATTCGCTAACAGCTTCTTACCAACCTCAGACGGAAGCGGCACAAGGCTTCCTGCTCTTGCATTCTACAGGTAATTATCCTGCTGATGATGAGATTGATGTGCCCATCATCTATGCGGATTATTATTACTTGGAAGCGTTAACTCGTAGAAACAGAAAATAATAGATAGGAAAACAGTCAATGATTAATGGTTAACAGTCAAATGTTCTGCCAACTCTTCCCACTTTTCATATAGTGCCACCATCGATGGATACAGTAAGTTGGCACCTGCATCTATGAGTACTTGGTTTGGTAGAGGACCCGTATTTACAGCTACCGTAAATACTCCAGCTGCCACACCAGCTTGCACTCCAATTGGTGCATTCTCAATTACGATTGCCTCGTTGGCAGCTACTCCAGCTTTCTTGAGTCCCATTAGATATGGCTCTGGGTTGGGCTTGCCATACTTCACATCATAAGCAGTCACCATCTTATCGTGTTCAAACATACCGGGATAGTCTCTGTCGAAGCGGGCAAATAGTGTATGTTGTCCTGAACCTGTCACCAGAACAGGAGTAATGCCTGTGGCTTTTAGCTTCTTCAACAATTCCCATGCCCCTGGCATACGTGGTGGGTCGGGATGCTTGGCAAACTCGTTGCATTTGTTGAGGTAAATCTCGTCAATCAACTCCTTCGAAGCATCCTTACCATAAACCTGATTGTAAATCAAGTTGATAGTACTCATGCCTGTACGGCCCTCATTCATGAAAGCTACTTCACGCGTCATAGGCAGGTTGTACTTCGCCATTGAGGTCACCCACGCATCAGCATGATAGGGCATAGAGTCAAAAAGCACCCCATCCATATCGAAGAGCACTGCCTTGAGATGGATAAAAGAATGCCCGCTACTTTTCAGATAGCGGGCAATGGCTGTTTCAATCTGCATCATGCTTGCAGACGAGCTTGGATAGCCTTAGACTCTGCCTCATACCCAGGCTTGTTCAGCAGAGCAAACATATTCTTCTTGTAAGCCTCTACACCAGGCTGGTTGAATGGGTTCACATCCAGGATGTAACCGCTGATGCCACAAGCAACCTCGAAGAAGTACAGCAACTGACCGATGCACTCCTCACACAGACATGGGATGACGATGCGGATGTTAGGTACACCACCATCAACGTGAGCCAACTGAGTACCCAGTTCAGCCATCTTGTTTACCTCGTCAACACGCTTGCCAGCCAGGAAGTTCAGACCATCCAGGTTCTCCTCGTCGAATGGGAATTCTACCTTGTAATTCACCTTATCTACAGAAAGCACAGTCTCGAAGATAGAGCGCTCGCCTTCCTGGATCCACTGACCCATAGAGTGCAGGTCGGTAGTCAAATCTACAGATGCAGGATAGATACCCAGATTGTCCTTACCTTCAGACTCACCGTAAAGTTGCTTCCACCACTCACTTACGAAATGCAGTTTCGGGCAGAAGTTAGCCATAATCTCAATCTTCTTGCCATGACGATACAGTTCGTTGCGAACAGCAGCATACTGCATAGCGATGTTCTGCTCGAAAGGAACGTCAACGCCAGTAGCCTTCTCCATCTCAACAGCACCAGCTACCAGTTTCTCGATATCGAAGCCAGCCACAGCGATAGGCAGCAAGCCTACAGGAGTGAGCACTGAGAAACGACCACCCACATTGTCAGGAATTACGTATGACTTGTAACCTTCCTTGTCAGCTGTTACGCGAGCAGCACCCTTCTTGGCATCTGTAATAGCTACAATTACCTTCTTTGCCATCTCCTTGCCGCGCTGATCCTCGCACTGCTTCTTCAGTAAGCGGAAAGCAAGGGCAGTTTCAGTAGTGGTACCAGATTTAGAGATATTGATAACACCGAACCTCTTGTCCTTTAGGTATTCAGTCAGCTCAAACAGATAATCCTCACTGATGTTGTTGCCAGCAAACAGAATCACAGGATTCTCCTTCTTTTCAATTAGCCATGCGAAACTATTAGAAAGTGCCTCAATTACGGCACGAGCTCCTAGGTAACTACCACCGATACCAGCAACCACCACCACGTCGCAATTTTCACGCAAAACCTGAGCTGTAGCATTCAGGTCGGCCAGATCAGCCTCACTGATAGAAGATGGCAAGTGCAACCAACCTAAGAAGTCGTTGCCTTTGCCTGTGCCGTTTTCTAATGCCTCGCGAGCAGCTTTAGCCTTAGCTGCATAGCCATAGACATTCTCCTTGGATACAAATCCAAAAGTCTTTTCAATGTTTAAAGTAATCATATTACAACAATTAGTTTAATTAAATTTTCTTGTCAATTCTTTCAGCTCCCTACGTGCGTTAGCTTTCTCATAGAGAATACGATACACTGCGTCTAAAATAGGTATGTCCACCTTATAGCGCTCATTAATCTCGCTGATGCACTTCGTTCCGTAATATCCTTCGACCACCATCTCCATCTCCACCTGTGCAGCTTTTACCGAGTAGCCCTTGCCAATCATCGTGCCAAACACACGATTGCGGCTGAAGTTAGAATAGCTCGTCACCAGCAGGTCACCCAGATAGGCTGAGTTCGACACACTGCGCTTGCCCGGAGAGATAGCGCTCAGGAAGCGTTTCATCTCACGTATGGCGTTGGATATCAGCACAGCGTGGAAGTTGTCACCATATTTCTGCCCGTAGTAGATACCCGCACAGATAGCGTAGATGTTCTTCAGTACGGCTGCGTACTCAATACCCACGATATCGCGGCTCACCGATGTCAGCACATAGTGGTTGGTCATCTTCTCCGCCACACAGTTGGCCATCTTCTGGTCCTTGCCCGCAACAGTGAGGTAGGTCAGGCGCTCTAGCGCAATCTCCTCAGCATGACTGGGTCCGCTCATCACCAGTATATTCTCCTCGGGCATATCGTAATACTCGTGGAAATATTCCGAGATGGTCATGTTCTCATCTGGCACGATACCTTTTGTTGCACTCAGCAGCACTTTGTCCTTCAGCGAGGCGGTCAGTTTCTGCAGGTGTTGCTTCAGGTAGGGCGACGGGATAGCCAGCACCAGTATGTCCGAGTTCTCCACCGTCAGGTTGATGTCCGACGAGAAATGGATGCGGCTTACGTCAAAGGCCACATCTGTCAGGTAGGCAGGATTATGTCCCAGTTCGATGAAATCGGCAATTCGGTCATCACGGCGCATGTACCAGTTTATCTCCGGCTCTTTCTCCAGAAATATCTTGGCAATGGCCGTAGCCCAACTGCCTCCACCGAATATGGCTATCCTCTTGCTCATCCCTCTATCTTGCTCTGCCATTCAGTTACCTCGGCCACCGTCGGGTTGGTCAGCTCCAGTTTGTATTTCTTGTTCACGCCGCAGATGTCCATATGCAGCTTCTGCGGGTTCACGTCTTTCATGTCGCTCACCAGGTTGTAGCCCGCTTTCTGGATCACAGGCACCCAGTCCTCACTGATACCCAGTGCGGTATATTTCTCCACGCTGTCCTTAGGTGTCACCTTCTCGGGACGCATCTGTGGGAACAGCAGTACCTCCTGTATGAAGGTCTTGCCCGTCATCAGCATCACCAGACGGTCGATACCGATACCGATGCCCGATGTAGGAGGCATACCATATTGCAATGCACGCAAGAAGTCCTGATCAATGATCATCGCCTCGTCGTCACCCTTTGCTGCCAGTCGCATCTGCTCCTTGAAACGCTCCTCTTGGTCAATCGGGTCGTTCAGCTCAGAGTAGGCGTTGGCCAGCTCCTTGCCGTTCACCATCAACTCAAAGCGTTCGGTCAGTTCGGGGTTGTTGCGGTGACGCTTGCACAGCGGCGACATCTCAATAGGATAGTCGGTGATGAAAGTAGGCTGAATGAAGGTGCCCTCGCAGAACTCGCCAAATAGCTCGTCAATCAGCTTGCCCTTGCCCATCGTCTCGTCCACTTCCATACCCTTGCTCAGACAGAAGGCACGAATCTCCTCCTCCGTCTTACCGTCGCAGTCGAAGCCCGTCTTCTCCTTGATAGCCTCCAGAATAGGCAAGCGGTGATAAGGCGCCTTGAAGCTCACGATGTTGCCGTCTATCTCACGCTCCGTCGTGCCGTTCACAGCAATACAGATGGTTTCGAGCAACTTCTCCGTGAAACTCATCATCCAGTTATAGTCCTTGTACTGCACATACAGCTCCATGCAGGTAAACTCAGGGTTGTGGTTACGGTCCATACCCTCGTTGCGGAAGTTCTTGCCAATCTCATACACACCCTCGAAGCCGCCTACGATGAGACGCTTCAGGTACAGCTCGGTGGCAATGCGCATATACATGTCCAGATCGAGTGCGTTGAAGTGAGTGGTAAATGGTCTTGCCGAAGCACCACCAGGGATAGACTGCAGGGTAGGGGTCTCCACCTCGGTATAACCTACATCGTCCAAGTATTTGCGCATCGTCTTCAGCACGGTGGCACGCTTCAGGAAGGTGTCCTTCACGCCCTCGTTCACCACGAGATCCACATAACGCTGACGGTAGCGCAGCTCAGGGTCGTCAAACTTGTCGTATGCCACACCGTCCTTGTACTTCACGATAGGCAGCGGCTTGAGGCTCTTGCTGAGCAAAGTCAGTTTCTGGGCGTGTACCGAAATCTCACCCATCTGGGTGCGGAACACGAAGCCCTCGATGCCCACGAAGTCGCCGATGTCCAGCAACTTCTTGAATACTACGTTATACAGGTCTTTATTTTCGTCGGGGCAGATATCATCGCGGGTAACATATACCTGGATGCGTCCCTTGGAGTCTTGCAGTTCCATGAAAGAAGCCTTGCCCATGATACGCTGGCTCATCATTCGTCCGGCAATCGATACCTGGCGAGGTTCATCCTCATCCTTGAACTGCTCGCGTATGTCGGTCGAGAAGGCGTTAGTCACATATTCTGCTGCGGGATAGGGGTTGATACCCATTTTGCGAAGCTCTTCCAAGCTATTGCGACGGATTATCTCCTGCTCGCTCAATTCCAATACATTCATAAATAATCAGTGTTTCTTCTAATTTGGACTGCAAAGGTAGGAAAAAAAAACGAGATAGCCTTATTTTCCAAAGAAAATACGTATCTTTGCAACCTCAAAAACAGATTTTAATTATGACCCAACAGAAAGTTCCTACCTCGTTAGGCACAGAAAAAGTCAGTAAGTTGCTGATGCAGTATGCAATTCCGTCCATCATCGCTATGACGGCATCGTCTTTATATAATATGGTGGACAGCATTTTTATTGGTCAGGGTGTGGGTGCAATGGCTATTTCTGGCATCGCCATCACCTTCCCCTTGATGAATATTGCAGCTGCATTTGGCTCTTTGGTGGGTGTGGGTGCCGCAACGTTGACCTCTGTCAAGCTGGGTCAGCGAGATTATGACACAGCTCGTCGTGTATTGGGTAATGTGTTTGTGCTCAACATCATGTTAGGTGCTTTACTTACTATCGTTACCTTGCCTATCCTCTCGCCCATCCTCTATTTCTTTGGAGCTAGCGACAACACGCTGCCTTATGCACGAGATTATATGCAGATTATCCTGCTTGGTAACATCATTACCCATCTTTATTTTGGTCTGAATGCTTTGCTGCGTTCCTCTGGTCATCCAGAGAAGGCGATGTATGCCACCATTGGTACTGTGTTGATTAACACCATCCTTGACCCTATTTTCATCTTCGGACTGGATATGGGTATCCGAGGTGCTGCTATCGCCACTGTCATTGCCCAGACTTCGGCTTTGATGTGGCAAATTAAGTTGTTTAGCAATAAGAATGAACTGCTTCATTTTCAAAAGGGTATCTTCAAGTTGAAGAAACGTATTGTGCTTGACTCGCTGGCTATTGGTTTATCGCCTTTCCTGATGAATCTGGCTTCGTGTGTGGTGGTGATATTGATCAACAATGCGTTGGTTTTCCATGGAGGTGACTATGCCATTGGCGCTTACGGCCTAGTCAACCGCCTGGTGTTCGTAGCCATCATGGTGGTCATGGGCTTCAATCAGGGCATGCAGCCTATTGCGGGTTACAACTATGGTGCCCATCGATATAATCGTGTATTGCAAGTTACTAAGCTTACCATGCTGTGGGCAACAGGAATTACCACTTTTGCCACCATCTTGTGTATGGGCATTCCTGAGATTTTGGTGCGTATTTTTACCACCGACGAAGAGCTGATCTGTATCTCTGTCAAGGCGATGCGCATCATTATGTTGGTGTTCCCTGTGGTGGGCTTCCAGATGGTAACAGGTAACTTTTTCCAGAGCATAGGTATGGCCAGCAAGGCCATCTTCCTGTCCTTGACTCGCCAGCTGATTTTCCTCTTGCCATGCATCCTCATTCTCCCTCATTATTTTGGTGAGAATGGCGTTTGGTATAGTATGCCAATCTCCGATGCAATAGCAACGATAGTTGCAGCTGTGATGCTTTATTATCAGTTCCAAGCATTTAAGAAAAATGAATAATACTATGATTGACAACTTTGTAATCAATGTGGGCCGTCAATTAGGTAGTGGCGGACGTGAAATCTCAGCCGAGTTGGCCAAAAGACTCGGTATTGCTTATTATGATAAGGAACTCCTCAATGTAGCTTCCGAGGAGAGTGGCTTGAGTAAAGAATTTTTTGAAAAAGCCGATGAACAAGCTAGCCAACCTTTAGCTGGTAACCTCTTTGGCTTGCGATTCCCCTTCAGTGGCAATGCTGCCTTGAATACTATGAACTACCTTAGTAACGATGCCTTGTTTCAAATGCAGAGCGATGCTATCCGTAAGTTGGCTTCAGAAAAATCTTGCCTGTTCATAGGTCGATGTGCTGACTATATCCTGCGTGATAACCCCCGCTGTGTCAACATCTTCATCTCTGCGTCCCTTCCTTTCCGCGTTGAACGCATTTCCCGCATCGAGAACATCAGTGCGACTAAGGCTGAAGAAAAGATCAATCATGTGGAGAAACGTCGTGCCGAGTTTTACAATTATTACAGCAATAAACGTTGGGGAGCTGCTGAGAGCTATCACCTCTGCATCGACTCCTCTATGCTTGGTATCGCCAAAACCACTGACTTTATTGAAGAGTTCGTCAAGGCAAGGCTGGGGCTGTAGCTGTAGCATTTGTTTAATTATTAAGGCAACTGCTATTTCTTTGCTATAAAAATATTAAGAGGAAGAACCTTCATAAGAATCGTTCTCGCTATGGATGAAAACCGTTTTTGAGATGATTGAGAACGGATTGGGTTGTGAAAGGGTAGAAAAGTTATGGAAAAAAAGAGTTAAATGAAGAATTCTTTTTTTCTGGATGTGTTGAGGCGAATGATACCAAAGGGGAAATGTTCTATTTTTCCTGTTTTTATCCATTTTTTGGGCACTTTAAGTGAATGCTTCGATTAGTCCAAGTAAAAGGGTCATCCTCCCGAAGTAAACGGGCCTTTTGCTTCAACTAATCGAGGCATTTGCTTCAAGCAAATGAGAGTGTTCTAAATGTCGCTTTTTCCCTCTTTCAGCAAATCGACGCTAAATCCCCCCTCAGCTTGGAATAACCAAACCTCCCAGCTCGGAATAACTAAAATGACACTTTGCTATTTGCAAACTTTCACCTTACTTTACCACTTTCCAAATGTTCAGCCTGACCGTGTTCGGCTCAGAGGGAGCAGTTGCACAGACAAAGATGGCATTGTTGAGCCAAGCATAGGGACTATCCTTTGGTGCCTCAAACTTGGGGGCAGTGAAGAAATAGAAACCATCGGCACTTGCATGTAAGACACCGCAATTGCGAACGTGAATATACACACCATCGTCGGTTTGGATGGAGTAGATGGCTTCCAGTTCTGTACGCATTGACTTTCCATCAGTCTTTTGGTATTGGTAATCTGCTCCACCAGGGATAATTTTGCCCTTCAGTTTGGGCCCTTCGAAGATGCCACCTGTGATGGGGATGACCACTCGCTTGCCGTGAGGCACCTCGCCTACGGTATATTGGGGTTCCAAGGTGACATAAAGCTGCATAACATACTCTAAATTAGGCGTATCTGATGCAGTGGGAGGCACAATTTGTTGGGCTTTTATGGTTAATGTTGCCCCAATAATCAGCAATGTAATGAAAATCCTTTTCATAGTCCATTCTTCATTCTTCAATGTTTACTTCTCTCTTGTCATCACTTGTGTCATGCAATGAGCAGCTCCGTAACCATCGATGAGGCTTTCCAAAGGAATCCATTCCACGTTTACCTTTGCCTCCTGGAAGCGACGTTGCAGGGTTTCCGATTGACCTGCCACCGCCATGATGTGACGTGGGGCGATAGTCAGGAAATTGTTGGCATAGTGCATCTCATCATCGTAATCTATCGGGATGATTTCGAAGCCCCTGTCCTTTAGGTAATTCACAAAAGGAACATCTTCATTAATACGGGTGTATTGCTTGGTACCTTTAGCACGTGCATAGATATCGCAAGTGTCATATTCGGGATCGTTAGGTTGGGCATTCAGACGACTCGTCACCATCGTGCAGAGGTTCTTGTCGATGATGTTGAAATGCGTGTCGAGATGCATCTGCATCTGCCAGAGCTTATGGTCTTTCACCACCACAATGGTATCATGCCCAAAGGCGTCGGCATCCATCATTTGGCGAATACCCTCAAGATTGGTGCGCATACCCATACCGATGAAAGAAATGGTTCCGGCAGGGATATAGTCGCCTCCTTCCAAACGGCCTTCACCACTGATTTGCAAGATAATGTCCTTGCCTAAGTATTCATAACACAACTTGATGATGTCCACTTCTGGGGCTCGCTGGCTGGAATTCATATTGCAAATAACATGTCCACGAGGTGTGGTAATGCTCTGGTCGCGAGTGAAATACAGGTTCATCAATGGTTTGTTGAGATAATCCGCCTGGTAACCAGTGTTGTTGTCAGTCTTGTAAAGAGTCACTGTGGGTTGCAACAACAGACAACGAATCAAATCGTTGCGACTCATGTTCCGTATGACCTCTTGGCGATACTTTTCCGACTCCTCCACATCTTCATTCTCAATATTGGAGATGTCGTAGGTAAGCACATTCTTCACCAACGCCTGCAGTTTTTCAATCTCCACCTTACTCAGGATATCCATCACCGTATATACCTCGATGCCGTTCTTTTGGAGCATTTTTATATAATTGGTGTGTTCCTCAGCGGCTTTATCCACATCGAAATAATGTTCAAAGAGACCTGCAGAAGGGTGGATGACACCATCAAACAACTCTTGGCCTGGGGTGTGCATCAGGATGGAGCCTGCCCTTGCCCACTCAGCTGAAGGGTAGGCCCACTCCGTAACGACAGCAGGTCTGTCTGGTGTAGTTGGAATGTGGTGTTGTTGGTCACTCCCCGCATGACGCGAAGGGGCTAATACCAATACATCATCATCGTCGCATGATGAGATAGTAGTCAGGATGCAACCACATAACACCAACCAAAACAACTTATGTTTCCTCATATCCTATGTTTTTATTTCAATGTTCTTTTTAGAAACTCAACAGCAATGTCCGTGGCGCGCTCCATATCTTTCATGAAACCGTGATCTTCGCCAGGCAGGATGTAGAGCTCGGCATTGTTGCTCTGCTCGGTATAACGTTCGCCGTAGGTGTAGGGCACTACCTTGTCGCCTGTGCCGTGAATGACGCAGAGGGCGCCTTTGTAGTTGGCTGCTGTCTTGTAGATGGGCAGACTGAAGGCAGTGCGGATGTACTCGGTACCGAGCTTCTGACGGCCTCCCATCAGCTCAATATAATCGCCCTGCAGGTTCAGCGGGTCGTAGCTTGAACCAAACGTACTGCCGCGAATGGCATCGTCTCTCAACACGGCTGCAGGAGCCATCAGTACGGCTGCCTTGATTTCGGCGCCGAGCTTGCCGGCTACCATGCTGGCTACTACGCCACCTTGTGAGTGACCCAATACAGAAACGGTGCTCACATAGCGCAGGTCGCGCACGTACTCATATACTTTCAGGGCGTCTTCAATTTCGTTGGGTACAGTGTGCTGCCAGAACTCACCTTCACTCTCACCATGACCGTTGAAGTCGAAGCGAATTGTAGCAATGCCTTGAGCCTCCAGCTTGTCGGCAATGACATCGAACAACGTTTTACGTTCTCCTCCTCCTTTGTTACCTCCAAAGCCGTGCATCATTATAACCATAGGGATTTGCTCGCCAGGTTGAGTAGAAGGCTTTTGGATAATAGCTGCAAGTTTTCCTTTACTTCCGTCGATGGTAAGTTTGGTGGTCTCTGCCTGTGCAGAAAAGCTTGTCAGTAACATGACTGACATGAATAGCGCTAAAAATGTTCTCATTGTCACTTTTTTTGTTTTTTGTTAGTTAATTGATATTGCAAAGATAGTATATTTTCATTACATTTGCAAAACAATAATAAAAGATGACATGAAATTTCAAGAGGCAGTTTGGGAATGTCAGGCTTATCCTATCAAGGAGAATCTGACCAAGCAAATAGCAGCATTAGTGGGCGAAATGACGCTCAACGAGAAAATTATAATGATAGCTGGTCATTGTGTGTGGATACTAGATGAATACCAATGAAACATCTGCCGAATATCCTCTCATCGCTACGAATGGTGGGGGCTGTTGCTCTGCTGCTGAGCAATGTGTCAAGCAGTCCGTTCTGGGTGATTTACATGGTTTGCGGCATCAGCGACATAGCCGACGGGTGGCTGGCTCGGAAGCTGAAGAGCGTTACCAGGACTGGAGCATTGCTGGATAGTTTAGCAGACTTTTGCTTCGTAGCGTGTTGTGCCTGGAAGTTCCTGCCGATACTTGAACTGCCGCAATGGTTATGGCTGTGGTCAGGAGTAATAGTCGCAATTAAAGTTGTGAATCAACTTTCTTCACTTGTGATGTACGGGCGGTGCTGCTTCCCTCACACCCTCGCTAATAAGGCAACAGGATTCCTGTTATTCATTGCAGTTCCCATGACATTTTGCACAGTCATCCCCATCACCATTGTGGCCTCCGTCGCCACGTTTGCTGCCATACAAGAGGGGCATTTCATAAGAACAAGTAATAATACTTCTTTATAGACATTGGCAACGTCGGCAATCTGTCCGCTTTGGACGAGGCCTCCCGTTTTGTTTACCGACGTTCCGCGAGGCGTGGTGATGGTATGTTTGTGCTCTCTGCCTGTTCGGAAACGCTTGTCATCAACATAACAGACGTAAATAGCGCTAAAAATGTTCTCATTGTCACTTTTTCGTTTATTATTAATATATTGATATTGCAAAGATAGTTTATTTTCATTATGTTTGCAAAACAATAAAATAATTTGACGGAATGAACTTTCAAGAGGCAGTTAAGGAGTACCAGGCCAACCCTACCAAAGAGAATCTGGCCAAGCAGACAACCGCATTGACGGGCGAGATGACGCTCGACGAGAAAATCTACATGATTGCAGGTCATGGCGTGTGGCCTACCATCAAGGATTACATTAAGACGCAGAGGTATTACAATGTGCATGCTTTGCCTGCTGGCGGATGCAAGCGTTTGGGTGTGCCTCCCGTATTGTTTACCGACGGTCCGCGAGGCGTGGTGATGGGCAAATCGACTTGCTTCCCTGTTTCCATGCTGAGGGCTTCGGCTTTTGACACAGATTTGGAATACCGCATCGGTAAAGCGATTGCGGCGGAGGCTATTGCCCAGGGTGCCAACTTCTTCGGTGGCGTGTGTATCAACCTGGTGCGTAACCCACGCTGGGGAAGGACGCAGGAGAGCTATGGCGAAGACCCGCATGTGCTGGGTGAGTTCGGCGTGGCTCTGACCAAGAGTGTGCAGGAGGAGGGTATGATTGCCTGCCCGAAGCATTATGCGCTCAATAGCATCGAGGACTTGCGTTTCTATGTGAATGTGGAATGTGACAACCGTACGCTGCATGAGGTGTATCTGCCTCATTTCAAGAAGTGTGTCGAGGCAGGAGCCTTGTCGGTGATGGGCGCCTACAATCGCTACGATGAGTTCCATTGCTGTGGCAATAAGAAGTTGCTGGCAGATATCTTGCGTGACGAATGGGGCTTCGATGGCTTTGTGATGAGTGATTTCGTGTGGGGAGTGAGGGATACAGAGCAAAGCCTGCGGGCAGGATTGGATATCGAGATGATGGTCACCTTGAAATACACCAAGCGCAAGATTAAAAAACTGCTGAAGAACGGAAAGGTACATCAAGGGCACATAGACCGTGCCGTGAAGAATATATTGGGCGTGTTGATCAGGCTGTTACCGAAGATGCAGCCGAGAAGCATGCAGGTGGTGGGTTGTCCAGAACATAAGGCATTGGCGTTGGAAGCAGCCGAAAAGGGAATGGTGTTGCTGAAGAACGACGGATTGTTGCCTTTGGCAAAAGACACTGCTGTGATGGTAACTGGTCCGTATGCTGATGTGGAGAACGTGGGCGATCATGGGTCGAGTAGGGTATATGACCCACATGTGGTTACTCCTTTCGGTGGTATCAAGCGCGTGTTCAGTCAGGCATCGCTCACTGACGGCGAGGTGGCTGTGGTATGCGTGGGCAGCAACAGCAAGAAGGAGGGTGAGTATTTCCTCAGTACCAAATACAGTCTTGAGCAGAAACCCAAGGATGCCGGAGGCGACAGGGCGAGCCTGCGTCTGGAACCTGATGAGGTGGACCTCATTAAGCGCCTGAAGGCTGAAGGGAAGAAAGTGGTGGTGGTACTCTATTCAGGATGCGCTATTATCACGGAAGACTGGAAGCAATATGCCGATGCCATCATCATGAACTATTATTCAGGATGCGAAGGAGGAACAGCCCTTGCCAACTTGCTTTGTGGCAACAGGAATTTCTCTGGTCATTTGCCCTTTACGGTGGCTCTGCGTGAGGAAGACTATCCGCCTATCATCGGTATCGGACAGAAACCCTACGAGATTACCTATGGCTATTATCACGGCTACACCCTGTTTGACAAAGAGGAGAAAGAGGTGGAATATCCATTTGGCTTTGGTTTGAGCTATACTGATTTCGCTATCTCAAATGTGGAGGTGGAATCAGTTGCAACAGATGTGAAAGTAAAAGCAATGATAAAGAATACCGGCAAGGTGGACGGAGCCGACGTGGTGCAGGTTTATGTGGGCAGTAAGGGAGCTAAAGACGGTGCTGACCGACCTGTCAAACTGCTCAAGGGATTCCAGCGTGTGGAACTGCAGGCTGGCGAGAGCAAGACGGTGGAAATCAGCATCCCGAAGGACGACCTCCGCTTCTGGACACCTGGTGGCTGGATACTCGATGATGCCTATACCGTATATGTGGGCGACGACAGCAAGAAGGCTATGTCGTGCAAGGTGGATGTGACGATGTAAATATAAGAGTGTAGAAATATGAAGACAATCAGACTTGTGATGTTGCTGATGACAGCGCTGCTGGTGGGTACGGCGAGTGCTGCAGGTGTGAAGAACCTCAAGGGTAAGAAACTGGATTTCGTATGTGCTGACGCACAGTTCAAGAACCCGTTTATCGATGTGGACAAGACAATGACCGAGCCGGTGAAGTGTCGCTATATTCACGGTGGCTTCGACGACGGTACGCGTTTCTCGTTCTACTTCCCACTGAACAAGGAGGACTTTACGGGACGCTTCTTCCAGTATATAACCCCGATGCCTGACAGCGAGACTTCTGCGCAGCACTACTATGCGGCAAGTCCCATTGGCTTCAGTATCTCGCACGGCGCTTATTTCATTGAGACCAACGAGGGTGGGGCGATGGATGTGAACGACCCCTCTACCCGCAGGGAGGCTACGATAGGTGCCTATCGTGCCAACGCTGCCTGTGCCGAACTGTCACGCTATATCGCCAAACTGCTGTACGACTGTGACCGTCCTTACGGCTATTGCTTCGGAGGCAGTGGGGGTGCCTATCGCACTACGGGCAGCATGGAGGCTACCGAGGGTGTGTGGGACGGAGTTGTGCCTTTCGTGCTGGGCTCTTCGCAGGCTATCCCCAACGTGTTTGGCGTGCGCATGAATGCCTTGCGTGTGTTGCGTGACAAGATGGAGGATATTGTGGATGCGATGCGCCCGGGTGGCAGCGGTGACCCATACGCCACGCTGAATGCCGAGCAGCGTCAGGTACTGAAGGAGGCCACCAGCATGGGATTTCCCATCAAGTCGTGGTATGGTTGGAAATATATGGATGCACACGGATTTACGGTGCTCTACAGAAGCATAGTAGGAATGGATACGAAGTATTTCCGTGAGGACTTCTGGAACAAGCCGGGTTACTTGGGCTATGACAATCCACCCTCATTGCAGCGTGATCATGTGCAGACCAAGGCGGTGGTGAAGCGAGCCATCGGGCAGTTGGAGGCCGAACAGCTGGGTATCGTGGCGCCTATGTCGGAAACCGACCGAGGCAGTGCCGACCGTGCGTGGGCAAGTCTGGGTACCGAGGTGAAGGAAAAGCCTGTGGCATTTGAGATAGACAAAGAGGTAGAGATGCACACCTTGGGTGGCGAACTGATGCTGCTCTCGGGCGAGGGCAAGGGCGACCAGCTGCAGATTGTCAGTACGAAAGGGAAGTATGTGATACTGGCTTCCATCAATAATCCGCAACTGCCGGCGAAGGTGCGCGAGGGCGACCAGGTGCAGGTGGACAACAGCGACTGGCTGGCTTCGGAGACTTATTACCGTCACCAGATGCCTACCAAGGACTATTATGCGTGGAATCAGTTCCGCAGTTTCAACGATCTGCCCATCTATCCGCAGCGTCCGATGCTGCTGGGCCCGATTATCACCCAATCGGCTTCGGGCATATTGCCAACGGGCAAGATTCACGGCAAGATGATTCTTTGCTGCTCTGTGTGGGACAGGGAGGCTTATCCCTGGCAGGGCGACTGGTATAGAACTAAGGTGGCAGAATACTTGGGCAATGCTACAGATGACAACTTCCGTCTGTGGTACACCGACCGCAGTACGCATGGTGGCGAGGATGATCCTACCGAGGTGGTGGATTATACGACTGTGCTATATCAGGCCTTGCTGGATGTGAGTGACTGGGTGGAACGTGGCGTTGCTCCTTCGAAGACCTCCGACTACAGGATAGAAGATGCGCAGGTATTGCTCACAGCCGACGGTGTGCAGCGTGGCGGTATACAACCTGTGCCAACGGTGACCGTTGGCGGCAAAGAGCGTGCTGACGTGAAGCCAGGCGAGCAGGTGACGATGCATGTATCTATCGATGTGCCCAAAGGAACGGGCAAGGTGGTGAGTGCTGCCTGGTGTATGGATGGCTCTGGTGAGTTTACACAACCTGTAGATTTGTCGAAGGCGCAGTATAGTGCCAACGGCGAACATGTGGAGTTTGACACCTCCGTGAGCTACAACCAACCTGGTACCTATTTCCCAACGGTGAAGGTATTCTCGGAACGCAAGGGTGACGCACAGACGCCATATACTTGCATTCCGAATTTGGGTAAAGTCAGAATAGTGGTAAAATAGTTCAACGGTGATTATATAATAAAAACGCTCCTCACTAGAACGAGGGGCGTTTTTTATAATAACACTTGGCCAACGATGATTCTTTGAACGGAGCAATACCCCGCCAGCGGCGGGGTGTTGTTTTATCCTACATCATGGCCAGTAATATTACTTGGCCAACGATGATTCTCAAGAACATACTCAAAGGATAAACCGTTGAGTAGCCCACAGAAGGAGCATCGGTGTCGGTCTGCTGGTTGGCATAAGCCAAAGCTGCAGGCTGGGTGTAGCTACCACTGATGAGACCCATCAGCGTGAGGTAGTTCAGCTTGTATTTCCAACGGGCAAAGATGCCCACGATGAGCAACGGGATGATGGTGATAAGGAAACCGTAAAGTACATACATCATACCTCCGCCATCGACCACCGTCTTGACAAAACTCTCGCCTGCCTCGATGCCCACGCTGGCGAGGAAGAGCACAATACCCAACTCTCGCACCATCAGGTTGGCGCTCATGGTGGTATAGGTAACCAATTTGAACTTATATCCAAAGCGACCAATCAGAATGGCCACCACCAAAGGTCCGCCAGCCAAACCTAACTTCACTGGGGTAGGGATGCCTGGGAACATGATGGGAATGCTGCCAATCAAGATACCCATGAAAATACCCACAAAGATGGTGATGATGTTAGGTGCATCAAGTTTCTTCATCTCATTGCCCAGCACGCGAGCCACACGCTCAACCGCATCTTGAGGACCTACCGCCATTACTCGGTCACCCACTTGCAGCTTAAGGTTAGGAGCAGCAAACAGATCCATACCGGAACGGTTGACACGCGTCACATTCACCCCGTGCATGCTGCGGAAATGCAAATCGCCTAACTTCTTACCGTTGATTTCAGACTTAGTGACGAGGATGCGGCGAGACACCAGGGGGAAATGCTTGTCTTCCCACTTCACACCCTCTACCTCACGACCAATGAAGGCGGTGATGCCGGCAGCATCGTCCTCTGCACAGACAATACGCAGCTGGTCGCCTATATTGAAGATGGTATCTTGGTTAGGACTGTCGAGAACACCATTGTGCTTGATGCGAGACACCACGAAGTTGCGGCCCGAAAGACTCTTGACTTCCAATAACTGCTTGCCGTCGATGGCTTCGTTGCGCACCTCCAGATAGAGCGTGTGCGGCTGTTTGCTGGTATCTTCTAATCCTTCAAGGTCTTTCTCCTCATCTTTGGTATGTATCTTGAACAACTGCTTGATGAGCAAGATGGCACCGATGATGCCGATAACACCCAAAGGATAGGCGCAGGCATACCCCAAAGCAATAGGGTCGCCTGTATAGCCCAACTGGTTCAAGGCTTCCTGTGCGGCACCCAAACCAGGGGTGTTGGTAACGGCACCGTAGAGCACACCAATCATCATAGGCAGTTCGACGGAACCATCCATATAGAAAATGGCTAAGGTAACAATGATGTCTAACGCTATGATGGCAGTAGCCAGCAGGTTGAGTCGGATACCTCCTTGCTGGAAGGTGGTGAAGAATGACGGACCTACCTGCAGACCTATGCAGAATACGAAGAGTATCAATCCAAAATCGCGAATGAAATGCAGGATGTCTGTGTTGCCCGTAAAGCCGAAATGGCCCATGAGGATACCCATGAACAGCACGAAGGTGACACCCAATGATACGCCATAAACTTTCTGCTTACCCAAAAAGACGCCAGCCGCTATGACAAATGAATAGAGCAGCACGATGTGTGCCACTGATGAAGTATCCCATAATAAACTCTGAATCCAATCCATAACAAATTGAAATTTAATAATTAAAAAAGATGGCTACCTTCCCAGGCTGCCATCTCTCAACAATTAATTCATTCATAACAATGCCCAACTATGAAATTGGAACAGTGCAAAGATAAATACTTTTTTATTATCTGCAAAATATTTCATTGTTTTTTTTATTTTTTTCTTGATATCACTATCTTTGTATCATTAATGTACCTTAAATCTAACAGAACACAGATATGAAGAAGTTGTTATTTTCTCTATGCATGTTTTTCATGCTTTCTATTAGTGCCATTGAGGCTCAGGTGGCCAATTACGATGTTGTCCCTTTGCCTAAATCGGTCAATCAATCTTCAGCTGCAAGCTTTGTGTTGAGTGAGTCGTCATCCATAATTTATCCTGAAGGCAATGCCGATATGCAGCGTAATGCTCAGTTTTTGAGCGATTATGTGAACGAAATGACAAAGCTGCGACTTGGCAAACGCTCGATGGGGGGTAAGGAAAATGCTGCAAAAGTAGGACAAGGAAACATCTTACTTGCACTGGATGCCAAGATAAAGAATGACGAAGGCTATACAATCAATGTAACAGACAAAGGGGTGATAATCAGAGGTAAGACACCTGCAGGTGTATTCTTGGGCATACAAACCTTTAGAAAAGCATTACCGGTAGTTAAGGTAAAACCACAAGTCGTGACACTGCCGGCTGTTAATATTGTGGATGAACCACGATTTGGCTATCGTGGTATGCACCTGGATTGTGCCCGCCACTTCTTCACAGTGGATTTTGTAAAAGAATACATTGACCTCATTGCGCTGCACGGGATGAACCGTTTCCACTGGCACCTTACGGAGGATCAAGGGTGGCGCATAGAAATTAATAAATATCCTCGTTTGACAGAAGTGGGTGCTTGGCGTTCTGGTACCACTATTGGACGCAATTCTGGTGTTGACGACGGAATTCCATACGGGGGCTTCTATACACAAGATGAATGTCATGAAATTGTGAAGTATGCCGCTGAGCGTTACATCACTGTGATACCAGAAATAGATATGCCGGGTCATATGCTGGCAGCATTGGCAGCTTATCCCGAGTTGGGTTGCACTGGTGGTCCGTATGAGGTGGAACACACTTGGGGTATTTTTGCAGATGTGCTCTGTCCTGGTAAAGAAGAAACCTTCAAGTTTATCGAAGGTGTGCTTGACGAGGTGGTCTCTATCTTCCCTTCGGAATATATACATATAGGCGGTGATGAATGCCCACGTGATCGTTGGGCTGAATGTCCATTGTGCCAGCAACGCATTGTACAAGAAAGTCTGAAGCCGGAGGGTAAGCAGACGAAGGAGGATTTATTGCAGGGCTATTTTGCAAGAAGAGTGGAGAAATACCTGCATGCGAAAGGCAAGAAGCTGATTGGATGGGACGAAATCCTCTCTTGTAATGTGGATCGTACTTCTACTATCATGTCTTGGCGTGGTGCTGCACCAGGAGCAGAAGCTGCTAAGTTGGGTCACGATGTGATTATGACTCCAACCAACCCTATGTATTTTGATTACTATCAGACTGAGAACACTCGCCATGAACCTTTGGCAATTGGTGGTTTGGAGACCGTGAAGGATGTGTATGCTTTTGAACCGATAGCTGCCGATCTAACGGCAGAGGATGCACATCATATTTTGGGGGTGCAGGCTAACCTTTGGACAGAGTATGTAGCAGTGCCGCATCATGTTGAATATCAAGTATTGCCTCGTATGGCTGCTTTGGCTGAGGTACAGTGGCTGAAGCCTGACCAAAAGGATTATGATGCCTTTATCGTGCGCCTGAAAAGACTAAAGGAGATATATGACTTGCATCAATGGACGGTGGCTCAACATGTATTTAGATAAAAAGTTTTAAATCTTTAACTATTCATATACCTTTTATATTTACAAAATTTCGTAACTTTGCATCGCTTTTAAATAGGGCAACTAATTTTTAATCTAAATAACTGATATTACAATGGCAGAAATGAAAGAAAAGCTTTTCGAGGAGTTCTCTCCGACCACTACCGAACAGTGGGTTGAGAAGATTACTACCGACTTGAAGGGCGCTCCATTTGACAAGAAGCTTGTCTGGAGAACAAACGAAGGATTCAATGTGTATCCTTTCTACCGTCTGGAGAATGTGAAGGATCTGAAGACCATCAACTCTCTTCCAGGCGAGTTTCCTTACCTGAGAGGTAACAAGAAGAAAGACAACACCTGGTTCGTGCGTCAGGACATCAAGGTTTCTAACCCTGCTGAGGCTAACAAGAAGGCGCTCGATGTGTTGAATCGCGGCGTTGACTCTCTGATGTTCAGCCTCGGACACGCTGAGGTGGATGAGCAGTTCATCGAAACATTATTGGCTGGTATCCTGCCACAATGTGTTGAGTTGAACTTTGCTTGCTGCATGAAGAAAGCTGAAAACCTGGCTAAGTTGCTGGTGGCTTACTTCAAGAAAAACAATTGTCCTTTGGCTGACCTGAAGGGATCTATCGACTACGACTTCATTGGCAAGATGATGACTCGTGGTCACGAACGTCAGGATGCTGTAGCAACAATGAAGGCGCTGATCGAGGCAACTGCTGAGCTGCCACAGTATCAGGTAATCGGCGTAGGTGCTTTCAACCTGCAGAACGCTGGTTCATTCATCTATCAGGAACTGGGCTATGCTTTGGCTTGGGGTGCTGAATATCTGAACCTGCTGACTGATGCTGGTGTTGCTGCTGAGACAGTGAACCAGAAGATGCGCTTTAACCTGGGTGTAAGTCCTAACTACTTCATGGAAATCGCCAAGTTCCGCGCTGCTCGTCTGTTGTGGGCTAACATCATGGCTACCTATACTGACAACAAGGAGGCTTGCAAGATTCACATGCATGCTGTTACTTCTACCTATAACCTTAGCGTATTCGATGCTCACATGAACCTGCTGCGTACACAGACAGAGGCTATGAGTGCTGCTCTGGGTGGCGTAGATTCAATGACCGTTACTCCATTTGACGTTACTTATGAAGAACCTAATGACTTCTCTGAGCGTCTGGCACGCAATCAGCAGTTGCTGCTGAAGGAAGAGAGCCACATGGGCCGTATCGTTGACGTAGCTGGTGGTTCTTATTATATTGAGAACCTGACAGTAGCTATTGCTGAGCAGGCTTGGAAGCTGTTCCTCGCTGTTGAGGAAGACGGTGGCTTCTATGCTCAGGTGAAGGCTGGCAAGGTGCAGGCTGCTGTGGCAGAAAGCACCAAGACTCGTCATGCTAACGTAGCTAAGCGTAAGGAGATTCTCGTTGGTACCAACCAGTATCCTAACTTTACTGAGGTAAGCAACGGCAAGAAGCCTGTTACTTGCTGCTGCGGTTGCGGTGAGGGTGAGAAGGAGATTGCTACTTTGAACTTCGACCGTGCTGCTTCTGAATTCGAGGCTCTGCGTCTGGAAACCGAGGCTGCTGCTAAGCGTCCTATTGCTTTCATGCTGACTATAGGTAACCTGGCTATGCGTCAGGCTCGCGCTCAGTTCTCTTGCAACTTCTTGGCTACAGCTGGTTACAAGGTGATTGACAACCTGGGCTTCCCAACTGTTGAGGAAGGTGTTGACGCTGCTTTGGCAGCTGACGCTGACATCGTGGTGCTCTGCTCAAGCGATGATGAATATGCAGAATATGCTGTTCCAGCATTCAAATACCTGAATGGCCGTGCTATGTTTATCGTGGCTGGTGCTCCTGCTTGCATGGAGGACCTGAAGGCTGAGGGTATCGAGAACTTTATCCATGTTCGTTGCAACGTGCTGGAAACAATGAAGGAATATAATGCTAAATTATTGAAGAAGTAAGACATCATGAGAAAAGATTTTAAAAACTTAGATATATATGCAGCACTCGGTCAGGCTACCGATGGTGCTGCTTGGCAGAAGGCCAACGCTGTTACTGCCGACTGGGAAACCCCAGAGCATATCCATGTAAAACCCGCATATACCAAGGAGGACTTGGAGGGTATGGAACATCTGGACTTTGTGTCTGGTATTCCTCCATTCCTGCGTGGCCCGTATTCAGCTATGTATCCTCTGCGTCCTTGGACTATCCGTCAGTACGCTGGTTTCTCAACCGCTGAGGAGTCAAATGCTTTCTATCGCCGTAACTTGGCATCTGGTCAGAAGGGTTTGTCAGTAGCATTCGACCTTCCTACCCATCGTGGTTACGACCCAGATAACGCACGTGTAGTAGGTGATGTGGGTAAGGCTGGTGTGTCTATCTGCTCATTAGAGAACATGAAGGTGCTGTTCAACGGTATTCCTTTGAACAAGATGTCTGTGTCTATGACCATGAACGGTGGTGTGTTGCCTATTATGGCATTCTACATCAACGCAGGTCTGGAGCAGGGTGCTAAGCTGGAAGAAATGGCTGGTACTATCCAGAACGATATCTTGAAGGAGTTCATGGTGCGTAACACCTATATCTACCCACCTGCATTCTCTATGAAGATTATCGCTGATATCTTTGAATATACTTCACAGAACATGCCTAAGTTTAACTCAATCTCTATTTCTGGTTACCACATGCAGGAAGCAGGTGCTACCGCTGATATCGAGTTGGCTTATACTTTGGCTGATGGTATGGACTACCTCCGTACTGGTGTTAACGCAGGTATTCCTGTGGATGCTTTCGCTCCACGTTTGTCATTCTTCTGGGCTATCGGTATGAACCACTTCATGGAGATTGCCAAGATGCGTGCTGGTCGTCTGTTGTGGGCTAAGATCGTGAAGAGCTTCGGCGCTACTAATCCTAAGTCATTGGCACTGCGTACTCACTCACAGACTTCTGGTTGGTCACTGACCGAGCAGGATCCATTCAACAACGTAGGTCGTACATGTATTGAGGCTATGGCTGCTGCATTAGGTCACACTCAGTCTCTGCACACCAACGCTTTGGACGAGGCTATTGCATTGCCTACCGACTTCTCTGCTCGTATCGCTCGTAATACCCAGATTTATATTCAGGAAGAGACCAATGTCTGCAAGCAGATCGACCCATGGGGCGGTTCTTACTATGTAGAGTCCCTGACCAATGAGCTGGTGCACAAGGCTTGGGAGCATATTCAGGAAATCGAGAAACTGGGCGGTATGGCTAAGGCTATCGAGACTGGTCTGCCAAAGATGCGTATCGAAGAGGCTGCTGCTCGTACTCAGGCTCGTATCGACTCTGGTGTTCAGACTATTGTTGGTACCAACAAGTACCGTCTGGATCACGAAGACCCAATCGACATTCTGGAAATCGATAACACTGCTGTTCGCTTAGAGCAGATTGAGAACCTGAAGAAGCTGCGCGCTAACCGTGATGAGGCTGCTTGTCAGGCTGCTTTGGCTGAGATTACTGAATGCGTTCGTGACTTCGCTGAAGGTCGCAAGAGCAAGAACAACCTGTTGGCTTTGGCAGTAAAGGCAGCTGGCTTGCGTTGTACATTGGGTGAGATTTCAGACGCTTGCGAGACTATCGTAGGTCGTTATAAAGCAGTAATTAGAACTATTTCAGGCGTGTATTCATCAGAATCTAAGAATGATAGCGACTTCGAGAAAGCTTGTCGCTTAGCTCAGGAGTTCGCAAAGAAGGAAGGCCGTCAGCCACGTATCATGGTGGCTAAGATGGGTCAGGACGGTCACGACCGTGGTGCTAAGGTCGTTGCAACTGGTTATGCCGATTGCGGCTTCGATGTGGATATGGGACCATTGTTCCAGACTCCTGCAGAAGCTGCTCGTGAGGCTGTTGAGAACGACGTTCATGTAGTGGGCGCATCTTCTTTGGCTGCTGGTCACAAGACTTTGATTCCTCAGCTGATTGAAGAACTGAAGAAGCTGGGTCGCGAGGATATCATCGTCATCGCAGGTGGTGTTATTCCTGCACAGGATTACGACTTCCTCTACAAGGCTGGCGTAAGCGCTATCTTCGGTCCTGGTACCTCTGTAGCTAAGGCTGCATGCACCATCCTGGAGATTCTGCTGGAAGATTGATTCGGCTATTATGGTTGAAATATGCTAAATTGGTGGCTGCTCTCTCTGTTTTAGATGGGAGCAGCCATCTTTACTTTAAACAAATTGTTACAAGAGAAAATGAGCAGGTTGGCAATGGTAAATGCGAAATTCTATGGTCGGAAGTCTGATGACAGCTTTCTCCACATTGGGGTTATCGTTGAGGGTAACCGCATTGTAGGTGTGTGTAATGAGTCAGAGATTCCCGAGAGCATCCAACGTGTCGATATGCAAGGGTACAATGTGGCTCCAGGCTTTATCGACCTGTTGACAAATGGCGCAGGTGGTGGTTCTTTTGGTGTGACTGCAGAGTTCGCTGATTTGAAGTGCATGGGTGAGACAATGATGCAGGAAGGAACAACGGGTTTTCTGGCTGCAGCTCCAAGCAATACCTTGCCGATGTACCTGAAGATGCAGGGAGCATTGCAGAATCATTCTTCAGAGTTACCTGCCAATTTCATAGGCATGCATTTAGAAGGTCCTTTTTTCAGTATGGAATATAGAGGGGCGCATCGTGAAGACTGCGTGAGGGATTGCTCTGATGATGAGTTGGATGCTTTATTTGGTCACCCTAACCATTATGTCAGTATGATGTCTGTTTCCCCTGAAAGGATTACAAACAAGCAGGTGGAATATCTGGAGGCTAAAGGTATCAGGGTGTCGTTTGCGCATAGTGCTGCAGGCTATGAGGAAACTTTGAGCTTTTTGGAGAAACCCCGCCATTCAGTAACTCATTTATATAATGGTATGCCTCCTATGCATCACCGCAGACCTGGTCATATACCAGCTATTTTTCACGCGAAGCCTATGACGGGTATAATTGTCGATGGCGTTCATGTGGCTTATGAGATGGTAAGGATGGCTTATGAGATTATGCCGGATTCGCTGTATCTCTTTACTGACAGGTTTACGGAGTGCACGGCTATGAATGTGACTTATGACGCCAACCTCGATTGTTTTAACCGTGCTGTTAATGATGGCAAAAAGGTTCTCTGTGGTTCTGCACTCAGCATGATGAAGGCTGTAAGAAACTGCGTAGAGCATGTGGGCATTTCTTTAAAGAAGGCTGTGCAGATGGCCTCCTATTACCCAGCTAAGGTGTTGGGTATTGATAAGAATGTAGGTTTGCTGGAGCCTGGCTATATGGCTAATCTTGTGGTATTTGACAACAATTGGCAGGTGCAGCACGTAATGATGAATGGTACTTGGACATACGAAAGATAACAACTTAATAATTGTAATATGATAAAACAACCCGCTAAATCTTTGATGCTGGCCATATTGATGCTAACTCTTTGCATCACTGCAGCATGGGCACAGAAAGTACAGCCATATTTGGAGACAGACGACCTACCAGATATCCTCTCGTTCCTACCACCGCCTCCTGCAGAAGGCTCTCATTTGTTTGATGCCGACATAGCAATACATAACTGGGCAAGAGAGCTAAAGCCGAGTGAACGTACTCGCAGGGCTATTTTTGAGGGAACAACCAATGTAGATACGATGGCATTGGCATTCAGTGGCGCTTTCGGCAAGAAGTTATCGAAGGAAACCACCCCTCAGACCATGTATCTGCTGGAACGGTGCATCCGTACCTTCCGTTTGGCAGCTGCCAAGCCCAAAAGGGAGTATATGCGCAAACGTCCTTTCGTTTATTTTAATGAGGGTACACTGATTCCTGAGTATGAGGAAGAAGAACGCAACACAGGTTCTTACCCTTCAGGACACACCTCTCGTGGTTGGGGTATGGCATTGGTATTGGCTCAGCTGAATCCAGAGCGACAGGATACATTGATGTCGTGTGGCTATGAGTGGGGACAGAGTCGTGTCATTGCCAATTACCATTGGCAGAGTGATGTGGATGCTGCCCGACTGATGACTTCCGCCACCTTTGCACGTCTGCAGGCTTGTGAGGAATATCGCAAGGACTTGGCAGCAGCATTGGATGAGTTATCTGCTGATAAACCTGTTCGCATGGGCGATGAGCAGTTGCTGAGGGAATGGATCAAAACCATTGCATCAGATGAGTTTGGTGGTCGCAAGCCTATGACGCCATACGAGGATAAGACAGTGAGATATTTGGCTGATGAATTGGGTAAGCTGGGCTTGGAGCCTGCTTTCAATGGCAGCTGGTATCAGCCTTTTGAGATGATTGCCGTGACGGCTAAACCACAGGATAATAAGTTCTCTGTAAAAGGCAAGAGGAAAACCGAATTGCGTTATCCCGACGATGTGGTGACTTGGACGGCTCGTGCTACTGATAGGGTGGATTTGCGTAAGGCGGAATATGTGTTCTGTGGGTTTGGTATTCATGCTCCTGAGTATGGTTGGGATGATTATGCAGGCATTGATGTGAAGGGCAAGATTGTGATTGCGATGGTGAATGACCCAGGTTATTACGATAGCAAGCTCTTTAGAGGCAAGAATATGACTTACTATGGTCGATGGTTGTATAAATTTGAGGAGGCTAAACGACAGGGTGCTATCGGTTGTTTGGTTTTACATAACACCGAGGCGGCAAGTTATGGCTGGCATGTGTGTGTGAATGGTCACATGGAAGATAATCTGGCGCTCTATGACCCAGAAACCCGCAATGCAGATGAACTGGCCGTTAAGGGTTGGCTGCATGAGGATGGAGCACGTAAGCTTTTCAAGGCTGCTGGTATAGATATGGATAAGGCATTGGCATCAGCCAAGCAGCCTGGATTTAAATCATTCTCACTGAAGGTGAAGGGCGATGTCAGGATAGCGGTAAACTATGACATTCAGCAGACGCACAATGTAGGAGGAATCTTGCGGGGCACTGATGATAGAGGTGAGGTGGTGGTGATGAATGCGCACTGGGATCATTTGGGCATAGGAACCCCTGATGAGCGTGGTGATTCTATTTATAATGGTGCAGCTGATAATGCTTCGGGTGTAGCAAGTGCTTTGTTGGTAGCCAAGAAGTTCAAGGAACTGCCTCAGGCTCCACGTCGTAGTGTGCTCTTCCTTTTCCCGTCATCTGAGGAGAGTGGCCTCTTTGGCTCAGAGTATTATTGTACTCATCCAGCTATGTCGATGGACAAGACTGTGGCTTGCTTGAATTTTGAAAGCATCGGACCTGCTGAATTGACAAGCGATGTAGTTATATTAGGCGGAGGTGAGACTGACCTTGACCAGTATTATGTAGCGGCAGCTGCTGCCCAGGGGAGAACCATCTTTTTTGATGATGACAATTCTGATGGCTGGTTCTTCCGTTCTGATCATTATAACTTTGTAAAGAAAGGCGTTCCTGCCGTAGTGGTTGAGAATGGCTTACATCCTGTTGACCCAGGCCGCCCAAACAAATACCCCATGGCTTCTTGGTATCACAAGCCTTCTGATGAGTATCGCTCGGATTGGGACCTGACAGGTACGATGGCTAATGTCAATATGATTTATAGTGTCGGACTTTCGCTTTCGAATGATGACTAAAGAACTTGTCGCGACAAAATTGCTGGCGAAAAGAGCAAAGGAACAATAACCCCCTTGTCGGACTTTTCGGAGCAGCGAGAGCAGAGCCAAGCTTGCTTGAGCTATGCCGAGTCGCGACGAAATTGCCGGCGTGAAAAAGCAGGACCAAAAGTCCTGCTTTTTTCACGTCGGAAAGAGGCGACTCGAACGCCCGACCCCTACGTCCCGAACGTAGTGCGCTACCAACTGCGCTACTTTCCGAGCAATGTAAATAAAAAGTGGTGTCACCAGGAATCGAACCGGGGACACAAGGATTTTCAGTCCTTTGCTCTACCAACTGAGCTATGACACCCGAAGCTTTCTACGCTGTCCGTAAAAAGCGAGTGCAAAGATAAGCAGTTTTTTCCATACAGCAAACGAAAAAATTTGTTTTTATTCAAATTTTACCTTATCTTCGCTGAAAATTATACACTATGGCAATAGAACTTGGAAAATTCAATAACCTCGAGATTGTGAAGGAGGTTGATTTCGGACTTTACTTGGATGGAGGCGATGAGGGTGAGATTCTATTACCCTCCCGTTATGTGCCTTATCAATACGAGATTGGACAGAGATTGGATGTGTTTATCTACCTTGACAACGAGGAACGTCTGGTAGCCACCACTTTGAAGCCTTACGTGCAGGTGGGTGAGTTCGCTTACCTACAGGTATCATGGGTGAACCAGTATGGTGCTTTCCTCGACTGGGGCTTGATGAAAGATCTGTTCTGTCCTTTCCGTGAGCAGAGGCGCAAGATGGAGGTGGGCTATAAATACATCATCCATGCCCATGTGGATGAAAGTAGTTTCCGCATCATGGCATCGGCTAAGGTGGAGAAGTATCTCTCTACTGATATGCCCCCTTATCAGCCCGATGATGAGGTAGATATCCTCATTTGGCAGCATACTAACATGGGCTATAAAGTTATTATCGATAATAAATATCAGGGTTTGGTCTATGAGAACCAAGTGTTCCGTGCCTTGGAAATTGGTGACAAACTCAAGGGTTTCATCATGCAGGTGCGTGAAGATGGTAAGGTAGATGTGGCGTTACAACGTTCTGGTCGTCAGCAGACCATTGATTTTGCCGACACCTTATTATCTTATATGGAGCGTAATGGAGGCCGTTGCTATTTGCATGACAAGAGCCCAGCCGAAGAAATCTATGAGCGTTTCAAGGTCAGTAAGAAAGTGTTCAAGAAAGCAGTGGGCGACCTTTACAAGCGTCGTCTTATTGAAATCACCGACCACGGATTGCTCTTGCTGTGAAAATTGCTAAAAAAATAGGCTATTCTATTGCAAGCTCCATAAACTTTACGTACATTTGTGAGCAGAAAATAATTTTTTAACTTTAAAATATTAATATCATGGATTTAAAAGTAGAGAAGCCCTATGTAGTGGGTATTGATATCGGTGGTACTAACACCGTGTTTGGTTTGGTTGACGCACGTGGTACAGTAGTTGACGTTGACAAGATCAAGACTGGCAAGTATGAGAAGGCTGAAGATTATGTAGATGCTGTTTGCACAGGTCTAGAGGCACTGATTGAGAAGAACGGTGGCAAGGACAAGGTAAAGGGTATTGGTATCGGTGCTCCTAATGGTAATTATTATACTGGTACAATTGAGTTTGCACCAAACCTGCCTTGGAAGGGCATCATCCCTCTGGCTCGTCTGTTTGAGGAAAGAATTGGTATCCCTACCGCTTTGACTAACGATGCTAATGCTGCAGCAATCGGTGAGATGACTTATGGTGCTGCTCGTGGTATGAAGAACTTCATCATGATTACTTTGGGTACAGGTGTTGGTAGTGGTATCGTTATCAATGGTCAAATGGTATATGGTTGCGATGGTTTCGCTGGTGAGTTGGGTCACGTGACTATCCGTCGTGACGGTCGTCTGTGCGGTTGCGGTCGCAAGGGCTGCCTAGAGGCTTACTGCTCTGCTACAGGTGTAGCTCGCTCTGCACGTGAGAAGTTGGCTCAGAGCACTGAACCTAGTTTGTTGCGTGAAATTCCTGTGGACGACATCACTTCAAAGGATGTATTCGATGCAGCTCAGAAGGGCGATAAGATTGCTAAGGAAATCTTCGAGTTCACTGGTCAGTTGCTGGGTGAGGCATTTGTTGACTTCATTGCTTTCTGCAGCCCAGAGGCTATCATCCTG
The DNA here is from genome assembly GCA_017534535.1 of Bacteroidaceae bacterium. GTDB lineage: Bacteria > Bacteroidota > Bacteroidia > Bacteroidales > Bacteroidaceae > Bacteroides. The sequence continues at coordinate 114,326 of JAFXVZ010000044.1, forward strand.
TTCGGTGGTTTGGCACATGCAGGCGACCTGCTGTTCGAGCCTATCCGTAAGACTGTTGACGCTAACGTAATGCCTATCTTTAAGGGCAAGTGCAAGCTGTTGATGAGTGAACTGAAGGATGCTGATACTGCTGTCTTAGGTGCAAGTGCACTGGGTTGGGAGCTCAAGGAACTGGAGGCATAAACATCATTAAATGATAAATAAGAGAAGGGGGGAGCTGTACATTGTCACTGCTCCCCCTCTCTCTTTAGTTTCCCCTTTTTCTATATCTTATTCAACATAAAATGCCTTTAAGGCAGGGATATCGCCCGTGAATTGGAAGGTCCCGAAAGAATCTCCCACTTTGCTCAGCACATATACTTGCTTGCCATAAGCCACTGCGGAGGCAGAAGTAGCCTCCTCTGTGCCTCGCATGATGTAGTCGCCTAAAGGCATGGGAGTATGGTCGGTAAGTGTCAGTACAATATCGCCGTTGGCATCCAGTGCCTGTGCATCAGCCATGATAATTACCGCCACTCCGGCAGGGGTGATGTTGCCGTCGCCTACCATGTACAGCTCCTTATTGCCGTCCAGCGTAAAGGCTGACGCACCCTCAGGAAGCAGGTAGCTGTCTGTGGGATGATAGAACGTAGTCCAATACTTGGTTACTCCGTTCAGGCTTGCCTGGTTGGCTGCGATGTTCATCGTAGCAAGTGGAGTCCACTTGGCATAGAGAGTTGTGCTACGGCGGATACTACTGAAATTAGTAGCCACTGTGCATTCTTTATTATTGTACCAGCCACCGAAGTCGTAGCCTGCTGCCGTGGGGGCTGCTGGCTCTGTTATTTTGCCTCTACTAAAGAAACTTTCAGAAAAAGTGGCTGGCCCGTGGCCGTTTGTGTCGTATGTAATATAGATGAATGGTCTGTTACCACCATCGTAAGATGGTGGTTTGGGTTGTGTGGTATTATACTCTTTGCCGTTAAAATTTACACTTGCAGTACAATCTATAATCTGATTAGATCTTTCAGTTTCTGTTATACTAGCGTTAATCGTTCTGATAAGGCCAGGACTGGCTGTGCAGATGAACGTTGCTGTGCAGGTTGGAAAGTCAGGCCAGTTCCACGTTGGTCCATTTGCCGGCGTGCAGGTGATGGTGCAGGTTATTGTGCTGCTTGAGCCAGCGCCTGCCCCGTTTGTTTCGCCAGAAGAGCTCTGCCCCTCAGTGAGACTGGTTATGCTTGAAACCGGCCATTCCGTTGCATTGGCATACAAAGCTGACGTGCTCCCTGAATTGCTGTTCCGTCTTACCATCAAGCATCCGTTTTCCTCAATGAGCTGCACAGAGGTCGTTTCCGACGTATTTATCCCCGTCCACTCCACTTTGTAGAAATGGTCGCTGTAGGCAAAATATCCTGTGGCAGAACCTGATGAACAGCTGAGGAAGCCGGTGAAGGCATCAGCCCTTGCCGTCAACGTGGTGAGCGACATTAATAATAAAGCAGCGAAAAAGGTTGTAAATAACCTCTGATGTGCGCAGATGCCTTTAGTATGGGCAGCTACTAAATCCTTGTTTGTTAGATTCTTCTGGTTGTCCATGCTGTCAGTCAGTTTAAAAGTTGTGCAAATATACAAATAAAAGAGGGGGAAAGCAAGTGATTCCAGAACTTTTTCAATCAAAACTTGTACTGAGTAAACTTAGATGATATCCGCTCCGCTTGACATGGAAAGGAATGCGTTTTCCCATAACCCTATTGTTTCTGCTAGTTTAACCATAGGTTTACAGGTCGTTAACCTATGGTTTAGGCTAGCTTAACCTATGTCTTTTTTTATTGCTTGTCTATGTATGATGTGAAGCGGTGAAGTTATATATACTAACATTTATATATAGTAATTACATTTAGTTAAGTATTAAATATAAGTATATAGTAAAAGACGCATACACGAGATTCACCGCTTCACAAGCCCTCTGTTTACTTCTCAGGTACCTGAGCCAACGTTGCTACCAGGAAGTTCCAGAACTTAGGAACACTTGGAATGAAGGCACGTTCGCCCGGGGTATGAGGAGACTCCAGCGTTGGACCGAAAGAGATCATGTCCATCTTGGGGTAGATGGCGCCGATGATGCCACACTCCAGGCCAGCATGGATAACCTTCACCAAAGGTTCCTTACCAAACTGCTCTTTGTAGCTCTTACGCATAGCTGCCAAAATAGGAGAATCAACATTGGGCTGCCAACCTGAGTAACCTCCACTTGTTTCAGTTTTCAGACCTGCCATGTTGAAACAAGACTCTAAACAGTCAGCCAAATAATCTTTCATGCCGTCATTTGAACTGCGAGCCAAGATTTTTATACCCACATTGCCACCACCGATGTTTACGATAGCCAAGTTAGATGAAGTTTCTACAGTGTCTGGTACAGTAGGTATCATGCGCATGGTACCGTTCTGACAAGCCATGATGACAGCGATAATGTTGTCTTGAATCTCTTCTGGTACTTTAGTGGTAGGCGTTTCTGTATCTTCCATCTTCAGATAAATATCTTTCTCTATTGGATAGAATTCGGCATTCAGCTGTGCCTCATATTCTTGGATATAGGTATCGAGCCCCTCCAAATCGTCAGGGTTGAATAGCAGCACGGCCTGTGCCTCGCGTGGAATAGCATTACGCATATTGCCCCCACCGAATGATGCCAATTCACAGTCGAACTCAATCAGAAGGTCATGCACTACACGTGCCATTTGTTTGATAGCATTGGCACGGCCTTCGTTAATTTCCATGCCTGAGTGCCCGCCACGCAAGCCTTTCAGTACAATTATCTTGGCAATGAAACCAGGAGTAGGGGGTACCTCTTGATATTGCATGGAAGAAGTGATGTCAAGTCCACCAGCACAGCCGATGTAGAGCTCGCCCTCTGACTCAGAGTCAAGGTTCAACAGGATATCTCCCTTCAGTGTATCAGGACTTAAGGCAAAAGCACCAAACATACCTGTCTCCTCGTCCTTAGTAATCAATGCCTCCAGTGGGCCATGCTTGATATCTTTTGACTCCAATACCGCCATGATGGCTGCTACACCCAAACCATCGTCGGCACCCAGGGTAGTTCCCTTTGCGCGAACCCAGTTGCCATCAATCCAGGTCTGGATAGGGTCTTTTACAAAGTTGTGCTCTACATCCGCTACCTTCTGAGGTACCATGTCCATGTGTGCCTGCAGCACCACACCCTTGCGGTTCTCCATGCCAGAAGTAGCTGGTTTGCGTATCACCACATTGCCTGCGCTATCAGTGAAAGCTTCTAGACCAAGATTCTTACCGAAGTTTACTAAATATTCGCTCACCTGTTCGCAGTGTCCTGAAGGACGGGGAATCAGTGTGAGCGCATGGAAATTCTTCCATACCCCTTGAGGGGCTAAATCCAATATTGTACTCATGAGATTAGCTGTTTAAAAGGTTAAATATTTCGTTTCATAGTCTGCGAATATACAATTTTAATTTGGTAAATCTCGTTTTCTTGCGTTTTTTTATGGCAATTTCACAATAAAAGCCTATTTTTGCCCTATCTTGTATAGATAGGATATGAAAAACGCAAGGGAAATATATATAATGGTGAGCCTACTGATGACTTGCTGGTGCTGTTTAGCACAGGCACAACAGACGGCTCAATTGGCGCAACAGATCAATAGCCAGCGCATCGCCGATGTGGAGGCAGGTCTTACCTATGGTGAGAGTATGTTCGTCATCTCCAACTATTCATGTCTGAATGGATTCACGAAAGAAACCGCATCAGTGTCGGAATTGCTGGGCAGTCAAGTGGAAGGCTTCTATTTCTACCTGAAAGAGGATGTACACAGCAAGCAGGTGGTGATGCGTAAGCCAGACGGTACCTTCGTGCCTTTCGTCACAGCCTTGCGAGACATTAGGCAGAGTCTCAATGCCAATCCTTATCAGTTTATTACCCTTTTCCTCGATTTCAATGTGGAGCTTGACCTGACAAAAGCCTTTACCGATGCTGGTCTGGTGGATTTCCTGTTTGAATATGGCCAGCGCACCAATTGGCCCACCCTGCAGGAGATGAAGGCAGCCGAGAAGCGGCTGGTGGCGTTTGAGGTGCAGGATCATGTGAACAGTCCGGCATGGCTGCATCCTATGACCGACCTCGTAATACATACCGACCCCGACTGGGGTAATAGCATGAACAGCATAGAGCTACAGGAAGACAAAATGAAGAAAAACCTTACCATCTTTACCGGTTTCAAGAATGTGGAAGCCATGCAGTTCAGAAGTGGCAACCTTTATGAAACTTCACGTTACACGCCTTATCTGGTGAATGCGGTAAGAGACACCTGGATCAATGAAGGGCGAGTACCCAACTTTATTCTGATTGACAGATACGGTGAGTGGGTAGGGGCTACTATGAGAAACCTCAGGAGCTTTAACCTGGTGTTTGGCGCTGTGGTTAGTCGTGATGAACTGGTGAACTATGTCAACTGGGAAGGTATGAACAATGCCACTACTGGCCTGTTCTGTTTCCCTTTGGAGAGTGGGCTGGAGATGATGCTCAGCCCATTAGTGCCTGGTTTCCGTGTGCAACCCGAGAAGTTGTATGCTACTGGCAATCAGAAAAGAGTGATGATGCAGACTTTTAATGCTACCCCTGTAAACATTGACCAGCACTTGGAGTTGTGGCTGCCTTTCAACGGCGAAATGGAGAATGCTTCTGCTAAAGATGCCACTGTGACCAACCAGGGGGTAGAGTTCAACTTCGACACGAGTCATGGACAGGTTGCTTACTTTAACAGTAAGAGTAAGATAAACCTGCCTACCTCACAGGACCTTCTGTTGCGTGATCACGATTTCACCGTGCAAGTGTGGCTCAAGATCCCCAAGTATGAGGAGGGTAAGCAAGACTATTGTATTATCGGCTCTAAGACTAGTGCCTATCAGCAGGCATTGCACCTGTTGGTGCGTAACAAGAAACCTTACATGGGCTTCTATAACAACGATATTGAGGGTAGAACTACCATTGAACCCAATAAATGGTACAACTTGACTTGGCGTTTCAATAAGCAGAATGGTGAACAAGCTATTTTTGTGAATGGCAAATTGGATGCCATTGCTACAGGTCGTCCAGGTTATATGGGCAGTGATAGTCTGTATGTGGGCTATACCAGTATTAATCAGTCGTATTACACTGGCATGATGGACAACCTTGCCGTTTGGTCAAGAGTGCTGAGTGAGAAGGAGATACTTGGCTTGAGCAACCAGGTGATAGAAGTGCAGGTAACGCCTACCGATTCATTTTGGCAACTGAATGGGTGGCTCTTGGCTGCTTTAGTAGGACTTATTTTGGCCATTCTCGCCCTGTATTGGTATATCAGGTGGCGTGCCCAGCATCATTTGCTCAAGCAGAATGGCACACTGCCTGAAATAGATGATAGAGTTATGGAACAGCAAGCAACAGTGGGATTGGTGCCTACCGTCAAAAATAGTATCCACCTGTTTGGTCCGTTCTTAGTAATAGATAAGGATGGAGAAGACATCACAACCCTTTTCACCCCTAAGTTGAAACGTCTGTTCTTCCTGTTGCTGGTGAGTTCCGTTCGTGGTAAGCATGGTATTAATGGGGTAGAGATGAACGACTTTATTTGGGGCAAGGACAGCAAAAATGCCAAAAGCCTACGCAGTGTGTCTGTGCTGAAGCTGCGTAAGATATTGGAACGCCTTAATAAAGTGGAGATAGCTTTCCACGCCAATAAATATGTGTTGGTGATGAGTCGCGATGTATATTGTGACTATATGCAGTGTTTGGCCATGATTGAGGGTAAGCGCATTGAGAGTCGCAAGGATTTTGAACGCTTCTTCGAGATTGTACAGCGTGGCGAAGCATTTGCAGGTGAGTCTTTCAACTGGTTGGACGATGATAAGAGCTATGTCTGTAACACGGCAGTGGATGTGATGACTCATTTCATTAGTACCTTTCAGTTACCTGCTGAAGCTGATGAGGTGATTCATGTAGCCAACAAGATACTGGAGAATGACCCATGCAATGAGGAGGCTCTCTCTTATCTGACACGTGCCTTAATCAGTCAGAACAACTTCAAGCAAGCCCGCTATGCCTATGAGAGTTTCTGCACCGAGTATGCCGTGGCATACGGCGAGCCTTTCAATATGAGCTTCGATGAACTGGTCAAAGAGGCAAAAGTAATCGATAATTAGCCTCGTTGAGAATTATTTTCAGTCTTTTTGTTTTTTTTTACCTTGCATTGTATTTCAGTTAGTTGCTGTTAATTTGCTATGCGTATTAGTCCTTTATTAGCCCTATATTAATGTGGTATTAAATAACCGTTAATATAGAGTTTGTAGGGGGTGTTGTATATTAGCGTTGTCAAGCGGGCGTTGCATCCAATTGACAAAGGTTAATAAGGTGAATAAATAATTGTCAAATTAAAATTTTTAATTGTATGAGTGAATCTAATTCCATGATGTTCTCTCGTCGGAGTTTTATGAAGACAGGTGCAGCTGCAGTGGCAGGCTTTACCATCGCTCCGAGTGTTGTATTGGGTAAGACCTATGGTCATGTACCCCCAAGTGATCAAATTAACATTGCTGGTATCGGTTTCGGTAGCCAAGGTGGTGGTGACTTGCAGAACATTGCAGATCCGGATGCTCCTGTAAAGCGTTCAGGTGCAGGTGGCATGGCGTATGTACCTCGTCAGCCATATGCAGGTATCCAGCCTCAGCGTCAGCAGCGCCGTGCTTCTGACAGCATCGTTCAGATGGGCGATGCAGGCCGTGAACCTATACACCATGCTAATATCTATGCATTGTGCGATGTGGATACTGAGTATGCTGCTCATATCTTCAATGCCTACTACAAGGCTAAGAGATATACCGACTTCCGTGAAATGATCGAGAAGGAGAAGGATATCGACGGCGTTTTGATCGGTACTCCTGACCATACACACGCTATCATTGCTGCAACAGCCATGAAGGCAGGTAAGGCTGTGTTCGTTGAGAAACCAATGGCTAAGACCATCAAAGAGGTTCGCTACCTTGCCGAACTGGCTAAGAAAACAGGTGTTGTTACTCAGATGGGTAACCAGGGACACAACGTTGAGGGTACATACCAGACCGTTGAGTGGATCCGCAGTGGCGTTATCGGCAACGTATCAGAGGTCCACATGTGGTCAAACCGTCCAATGTGGAGACAAGGTTACTTCGAGCGTCCTGCAGGGCAGGCTATCCCTCAGAATTTGGATTATGACCTGTGGTTAGGCCCGGCTCCAGAGAAACCTTATAATCCGGCAGTGCTGCACTTCTCATGGCGTGGTCTGTGGGACTATGGTACAGGTGCCATGGGTGATATGGGTGCCCACACCTTTGATGCGCCTATCTGGGCATTAGGTCTGGGTATGCCTGACAAGATTATGGCTACTACCACTCCTTATAACGATGAGTTCCTGCCACAGGCTGAGGCTGTTAAGTATCACTTCCCAGCTCGTGAGGTTGACTCTCTGGATGGCAAGAAGAAGATCAAGATGCCTGAGTGCGTTGTTACATGGACCGACGGTGGTATCAAGCCTTACCGCCCATTCGAACTGGAGAATGGTCGTGCACTGCGCGAGTGCCTCTATGTAGGTGACAAGGGCATGATGATGCACGGAACTCACGGTGCAAGTCCTGAACTCGTTCCTAACCGTCCAGGATGGAAGGAGCCTGCTAAGGTGCTCACTCGTCCAAAGAATATCTATGTTGACTGGGTTGAGGCTATCAAGGAAGGTCGCAAGGCTGCCAACGACTTTGAGGTTTCTGCTAAGCTGACTGAGATTATGTTGCTGACCAACATTGCCGTAGCTGCTCAGAATACCAATATTACATTGGAATATGATGCTGCCAACATGCGCATTACCAACCTGGAGGAAGCTAACAACTACTTCCACTACGAGTATCGTAAGGGTTGGGAGTTGCCAGCTATCTAATTAAATTAAATTTTAACCCGCTACCTCTTTGCTTATGTATGGGAGGTGGCGGTTTTTCATTCAATCAGAATAAATCCTATTACGTATGGATAAATCAAGACGCGCTTTTTTGGGCAAGTCATTTGCCGCTATCGGTGCCGCTGCTTTGGCACCACAACTTCTTTCTTCATGCACCACCGACGGTGCTAACAAACCTGTGGCTTCTACAGATGGCAAGCCAAACTCGGTTTTCAATGGTGTGGCTATCGGTACCATCACCTATAGCTGGCGTTCTATGCCAGGCGGATTGGAGAATATCGTGAAGTATTGCAAGGAAACAGGTATCAGCACCATCGAGTTGATGAGTAATGATCTCGAAGCTTATCTCGGCATCCCGGAAAGTCCGATGCAACGCATCATGGCAGAGGCAAGAGCTTCTCAGGCAGCTGCCGCTCCTACGCCTGCTCCAGGCCGTCCTGCAGGTGGTCCTGGTGGTGCTCCTGGCCCTGGTGGTCCTGGTGGTTTCCGTCGTCCTTCTTTCACTCCTGAACAGCAAGCTGAGATTGACAAGTATAATGCAGATGTGAAGGCTTGGCGCAGAAACATCGATATGGACAAGGTTGCTGCTGCTAAGAAGTACTTGGATGACAATGGTATTGAGGCTCATATTGTGAAATTCTCTCCGGGCAACTGGGATGATGACCAGATTGACTATGCATTCAAGGTAGCTAAGGCTATGGGTGCTAAGGGTGTATCTGATGAGTTGAATGTAGAGTCAGCTAAGAAGATGGCTCCATTCGCAGAAAAGTATGGCTTGAAGGCTATCTTCCACAACCACATGCAGTATGCTGAGGATCCTAACGCTTGTGATCCTGTTTTGGCTGTATCTCCCGCTGTGGCATTGAATTTCGATTCTGGTCACTTCTTTGGCTCAACAGGTCGCAACCCAATCGAGATGATCGAGAAGTACCACGATCGCATTGTAAGTATCCACATCAAAGACAAAACCGGACCAAATACCCAGCCTACCCCTAATCAAAATCAGGTATGGGGTCAAGGCGAGATGCCTTTAGCAGAAGTGCTGAACTACATTAAGGAAAAGAAATATCCTATTTACTGCGATATCGAGCTGGAGTATGAAGTGAAGCCGTGGTCTAATGCTGTGAAGGAAGTGAAGACCTGTGTGAACTATGCTCGTCAGATTTTGATGTAAAAGGCCAATCGACCATTAGAAAAAACATTGAACAAGCCTCTCGACCCCAAGTTGGGAGGCTTTTTTGTGTTAAAATGGCGAGAAAGAGTATTGCGTATTGAAATATTTGTTATATTTACACCAAATTTGTGAAATGGTAAATAATGTTTCATTTAATATAAACAATTTATTATGAACGTTACTCGTAGAAACTTTTTGAAGACAGGAGCAGCTGCTGTTGCAGGTTTTACTATTGCTCCTAACATTATCTTGGGTAAGTCCCATGGTCACATGGCTCCAAGTGACACCCCTAACATCGCAGCAGTCGGTGTAGGTAGCCAAGGTGGTGGCGATATCCAGAACATCGCTGACCCAGACGAGAAGATTGGTAGAAGACCGAATCCAGACCGTAAGTATGGTGGTTGGGTATCTCCTAACTTCGCAGGTTTGCGCCCTGAGAGAAGAATGGTTGACCAGGGTGTGCAGATGGGTGATGCTGGTAAGCAGCCTATCCACCATGCTAACATGTATGCTCTTTGCGATGTCGATCTTGACTATGCAGGCCACATCATGGCTGGCTATCCAAAGGCTAAGAAGTATCAGGACTTCCGTAAGATGTTGGACGACTGTGGTAAGGAAATCGATGGTGTATTGATTGGTACTCCTGACCATACTCATGCTATCATCGCTGCTTATGCAATGCTGGCTGGCAAGGCAGTGTTCGTTGAGAAGCCTATGGCTAAGACTATAGAGGAGGTTCGCTATCTTCGCGACTTAGCAAAGAAGACTGGTGTTGTAACTCAGATGGGTAATCAGGGCCACAACATCGAGGGTACTTACAAGACTGTTGAGTACATCCGCAGTGGTGCTATCGGTGATGTAACTGAGGTTCACATGTGGTCAGACCGTCCTGTATGGCGTCAGGGTGACTACCAGCGTCCAGAGGGTGAGGCTATTCCAAAGAATCTGGATTATGATCTGTGGTTAGGCCCGGCTCCTCTGAAGCCTTACAACCATCAGACTACTCACTTCGCTTGGCGTGGTATGTGGGACTATGGTACTGGTGCAATGGGTGACATGGGTGCTCACACCTTTGATGCTCCTATTTGGGCACTGGGTCTGGGTATGCCTGATACCATCCAGGCTACTACCACTCCGTTCAACGATGAGTATCTGCCTATTACTGAGCTCTGCCAGTATCACTTCCCTGCTCGTACTGTAGATGGTAAGAAGATGCCTGAGGTTAATGTTTATTGGACCGATGGTGGTATCAAGCTGTCTCGTCCAAAGGAATTGGAGCCAAACCGCCAGTTGCAGGAGTGCTTGTACATTGGTACAAAGGGCATGATGATGCACGGAACTCACGGTGCTAATCCTGAGTTCATCCCAGCTCGTCCGGGTTGGAAGGAACCTGCTCAAACCTTGAAGCGTCCAAAGAACATCTATGTTGACTGGGTTGAGGCTATCAAGGAGAAACGTCAGGCTGCTAATAACTTCGAAGTAGCTGCTAAACTGACTGAGATTATGTTGTTGACTAATATCGCTGTGTTGTCACAGCAGCGTCACATCACATTGCAGTATGATGCAGATAAGATGCAGATTACCAATCTGCCAGAGGCTAACCAGTTCTTCCGTCGTGAGTATCGTCACGGATGGGAGCTGCCTAAGTTCTAATCCTTGTGATAGAAACAAAAGAGAAGGTAGTCCGTTTGGGCTACCTTCTTTTATTTACAGCTTTTCGCAAAACTCTATGGTCTCTTTGTTCGGACCTTCAATTTTGAAATACTTGATGCCATGCTCCCAATAGGGTAAGTCGTGGATAGGTGAATCGCTGATGTGGATGCCTTTAGCTTTAACCACTTCATACAATCCCTCAATATCCTTCACATCGATGGCTATATGTTCAAACGCTCCCGCCTGCATGGCAGTTGGTTCTTTATCGTAGGTCTCTATCTGTAGGTTGCCCAATTGCAGGAAAGCCACATGCTGTCCGTTGTTATTGGTACGTTGATAGATTACTTTAAAGCCTAGACTCTGATAAAACACGATGGTCTTATCGATGTTGAATGTGGGGACTCCAATGTGCTGGAGCCCTGTACAGAAATCAGCTATGCTCATCTATTCTAATGCTTGTATCCATGCCTTAAAGAGTTCTGTCTCTGTCTTTTTCTCAACACAGTCAGAGTTAATGACATTGATAACGAACTGTCTCATGGTAAGCTTGATGACCTCCTGCTCAGGCTTGTTGAAGCCTTCTAATAAGTCCTTGGTCTCTGACACGATTTCATCCAAAGTATAGGCCTTGTTCAATGAGCCTTCAATCTCAGCCTTCACTTCATCCACTGGGCCAATTGCAGCCAATTTGTCGATAAAGCCCTCAATAAACTTTTTCTCGCGGACATCGTACTCGCCGTCGGCATGGGCGAAGAACAAGCCGGTCTTAGCTACCAGCTTGATGACTTTTTCAATAGGTTTCTTATCCATAGTTATTTATTGTTTTGCGCCACCGAAAGCACTGGATGCCATACCGATGACAGAGATTACACTTTGTGCTATTTCACCAATATTCGCATTCGACAGGCTACCCGCCAGTCCGCCACTGGGTTGATTGCCACCAACCAGGGCGCCCAAGATGGAACCGAGGTCTAAACCTCCGCTTTTGCCGCCAGTCACGGCACCTAAAACACTACCTAGGTCGATGCCTTCACTCTTACCACCTTTACCTCCGGTAATGGCACCCAGAACATCACCGATGTCGATGCCGCCCTTTGAAGATGCTTCAGGACACTGTGTACCATTGATGGCATCCAGCTCCTTGCTAATGTCTATGCCTTTGTTGGCAGGTTGTTGTTTGGTCTGGTTTGTCGGCTTCTTGGTAGTCACCTGTCCGCCTAAGACCTGTCCTAAGATGTCACCCAGCGCTCCGCTGGCTGCTCCTCCTTGAGTTACTGAACTCAGGATGTTTCCTAATAAGTCTCCCATAGTATTCTTGTTTTAAAGATTAAACATTTCTGCCCCTAAAGATACGTCTTTTTCTCGAAATTGGAAAGAGAATAACGTTTTTTTTGATTAAAAGTCTTTCAAGTTCTCATCGTCACCTTGGAAGAAATGCTCCTCTTTGCTACGCTTGAGGTAACCTTCTGCCGCTTCAATCCATTTCTTATACCTGTCGGGGTTACTGCTCTTCTGTGCATTGTTGATGAACATCTGGAAATGGCGGTCGGCATTAGCACGGTCGTGGATGATGGTATAGAGATAGGCTATGTGGTAGATGTCCGTCAGTCTATCCGGCTTATACGTTAGTGAACGCTTGAAATCATCGATTGCTTCCTCGAACTTCAACAAGCGGATATAGGCATTGGCACGTGTATTATAGAGTGACCACATCAGTGTTTCATCAGGCAAAATCTTTTCGATAGCCTGGGTAATTATGTTTACTCCCTCTTTCTCGCTACCATTCAACTTTGATGCTACAATTCCATATTGTGCCAGAATATATTGATTCTTATATCGGTCTTTGCGAGCTGCTACTTTCAAACACTCATATGCTTGCCACAAACTATCTACACGAGCAAAAGCCAAACCCATGTAATAATTGGTGGTGGTAGAGTTGTCACCGGCATCACGGAGTTTTCTGTATTCATCAAGTGATTCTTCATAGTTCTCCGTTTGATAGAGTAGATAAGCTTTCAGACCATTCACGGCCATATTCTCATTGTCGTAGATACAGAAATCATCTAATACTACAAGTGCAGAGTCAAGCATATCTCTATCTTCATAATTCTTGGCCAAGTTGATGATATTATTGGCATTCTCAATATTCTTTTTGGCAATAATCTTTTCATACACCAAGGCCGAGTCTGCATTATTCAGTTTCTCATGACTTTTAGCTATCAGTACTAAGTCGGCCTCCAAGCTATCCCTTTTCAATAGTTCTTGACTAATATTAATACTCTTCCGGTAAATGCCTCGGTCATAATACACGCTGGCGATGTCTCGTTTAATGCTGTCGGAAGGATGCAGTTCGTATGCCTGTTCCAACAGTTGCAGAGCTTTCTTGTTATTAGAAGCGTCTTTATACTTTATGCCCTGCTGATAGACAGTCAGCCAATCGTTTCCTTGAACAGTGCCTTGACCCCATGCGATGGAGATACTCCACCATATCAAAAATATGTAAATCAGTGTTTCCCTCATTGTAATATCATTATCTGTATATTCTCATCTTCCTCAGATAGTCTTTCAAAGGTTCCATACCCATTTCACTTCGCCACTCATCGACTTTGGATTCGTCAAGCAACTTGTAGAGCCTCGGATTGCCATGTTCGTCTTCTTCAATTTGTGAACCGTATCGTTGAGGTTTCCCTTCAAACATATTGATTCTATCCTCCATCATGGCTACACCTTCTTTGGCTATGTCTCCCTTTTGGGCTGCTTCTTGAAACAAAGGTAAGTATTTCTTCTGAATATTTACGTCTGAATGTTGTATAACAGCCCAGAAAGTACCAACCGCATCGCCCACTTTATCGCTACCTACGAACCCTCTGGAGTCTAAAATTTTGCATATTTGTTCTTGGTTGAGCTTATCTACTCGTTGCATTTCGTGCAAGGCTTCTGCTTCAGCTATTGAGTCGTGTGGCTGACGGTTGTGTGCTGCTAGGAAAGCCACCCTCACCTCTTGGTCAGTCTTCATGATCATCTGAAGTCTGCGGCGCAAAGGCTTGTCGAAGTTTGCCTCTATGCGATGTTTTCTTAAGTTGAGGCTGTCTATCAATATTTGCCATCGGCTGTCATCGTGTAAAGAAATGAGGTCATCATCGTTGGCGATGTTGTCTGAATACCAGTCCTTTTCTCTTTCTAATTTTGTATAAAGCCTACTGAACGCAGTCTCCATATCGTCAGCAAGAGCAGCAGCACAAGCTCCGTTATATAGATGAATGGGCTGAATGAAATCTTTCATTTCTAAAGCCTTGCCGAATGTCTTGCTTGACGCTTCATATTCTCCAACCATAAACAGTGAGTCGGCCTTTGTGGTTAGTTCTACATACTCCCTACTATATTGAGCAATCGCCCATGAGGGAAATATTAGTAGAATTAGAGTCAAGAGTGTCTTTAAATTAGCCATAATTTAAATGTTCATTTGTTTTATCATGCAAACGTACGAACATTTCGTAATTATACAAATAATTAGCCGTTAATTATCGTTAACTATAGAACTGAGGATGCTTTTTTATCTGAAGCGTCCTCATTGCATTAAACACAGCCAGGACAGTTACGCCTACATCGGCAAAGACAGCCATCCACATGGTTGCCCATCCGAAGGTAGCCAACAATAATACGACAATCTTTACTCCAATGGCAAATGCCACATTTTGGCGGGCTATGCTGATGGTGCGGCAGGCTATCCGTATAGCGAGTGCTACCTTCGATGGTTTATCATCCATCAGTACCACATCTGCAGCTTCGATGGCTGCATCACTGCCCAAGCCACCCATGGCGATACCTATATCAGCACGAGCCAACACGGGCGCATCATTGATGCCATCGCCTACGAAAGCCAAAGCTTTGTCATCACCTTTTCCTTGAAGCAACTTTTCTACGATGTTTACCTTATCATTGGGCAATAATTCTGCATGGTATTCTGCCAGTTGCAACTTTTTAGCCACATCTTCACCCACTTCTTTCCTGTCGCCCGTAAGCATCACCGTCCGATGTACACCCAGTGATTTCAATGCTTGAATAGCCGAAGCACTGTCGTCTTTTATCTTGTCGTTAATAACGATATGCCCTGCATACACACCATTGATGGCCACATGAATAATGGTACCTACATGGTGGCAATCATGCCACTTGGCACCAATGGCATCCATCATCTTCGTGTTGCCCACACAAACCACATCGTTGCCAACTTTTGCGCGTATGCCCTGTCCGGCAATCTCTTCTGTTTCACTCACCACACAACCATCCGTCGCTTCGTCTGGGAAAGCATTTCGCAAAGCCGCACCGATGGGGTGGGTGGAGTAATGCTCCACGTGAGCCGCCAAGTGCAACAGATGATGTTCGTCGAACAAATCAGGATGCACTGCTTCAACGGCAAACTGTCCATGAGTCAAGGTTCCCGTCTTGTCGAATACCACAGTATCAATCTTCGAGAGCATGTCCATATAGTTAGCTCCCTTAATGAGGATACCTTTGCGTGATGCACCACCAATGCCTCCAAAGAATGTAAGTGGTACACTGATCACTAAAGCACAAGGGCAAGATACCACCAAAAACATCAATGCTCGATAGAGCCAAGTGGGGAAGCTCTCTACAAAGTTGTTTGAGAACAAGGGAGGTAACAGAGCCAAGGCAATGGCAGCAAAAACCACGATGGGGGTATAAATTTTAGCAAATTTTGTGATGAAGGTTTCGCTCTTCGATTTACGGTCTGTGGCACGTTCCACCAAGTTGATGATTTTATTCACAGTACTCTCGCCAAAGCTCTTGGTGGTTCGTACCTGTATCACTCCACTCAGGTTTACACACCCAGATATCACCTCATCACCCTCAGCCAAGTCGCGCGGCATACTCTCACCCGTTAATGCCACTGTATTCAGAGAAGAATGTCCTGAAGTGACAAAACCATCTAATGGCACTTTCTCCCCAGGTTTGATAACAATTAATTCATCTACAGCCACCTGCTCAGGACTCACATCCTCCTGCTTGTCCCCTCTAACCACATGGGCAATATCAGGTCGGATGTCCATCAGGTGTGCAATGCTTTCCCGACTCTTGCCCTCGGCATAGCCCTCGAACAGTTCGCCCACTTGGAAGAACAGCATTACAAACACCGCTTCAGGGAACTGATTCTCTGCCTCTGGCAAGAAGCCTATGCACAAGGCGCCGATAGTGGCAACCGCCATCAGAAAATGTTCGTTGAAAGCATCACCTTCACAGATTCCCTCCCAAGCCTCATGCAAGGTATCATGTCCGATTAACAGATAAGGCACCAGATAAATCAGGAGCAATTGCCAGGTGGGCAACTGATATTGATGTTCTATGATAACAGCTCCAATCAGTAGGATGGAGGTGGTGATGATAAGTACCAGTTGCTTCTTCAAACTATGCTCGTGCTCATGATGATGCTCATGCTCGCAACATTTGTGTTCGTTATGATGTAAAGAAATTGCCATACTCTTGTGCGTTTTTAAGTTTCATGCTACAAAAGTATGGCAAATGTTTTGCAACTTGGTTGCAATCTTGCAATCCAGGTGTATTACTTAAACAGTGAAGCGATCCAGAGTACCAAGATGGCTCCAATAGTACCAGTACCAATTTCGCCAATAATGCCACCCCAATCGATGCCTAACAGGCCAAACAACCAACTACCTACGGCACCGCCTACGATACCTAGCAATAGGTTGATCAGAATGCCGAAACCACCACCTTTCATAATCTTGCCTGCCAAGAAACCGCAGACACATCCGATGATAATACTAATGATAATTCCCATAATTGTATAGTTTTAAAGGTCCAATAATTCTCAAGCTGTTTTTAATGCCTTGTGACATACAAAGCAGATATAGAGTACCATCAGCAACAATGTCCATCTCATGTCTATGCCTTGTATCATGGCACTGTCGAGATACTGAACGAGGGCGTTCTTCACCAAACTCACTCCTCCGAAAGCTATGAACAGGATTAAAGCCACCAAGATCATCACCCCATTCCACACCCTTGGTAGCCACTCGTACTGAGGTTGATGCTCAGGCAATCCACGCATCACTCGTTCCGTGAAGCCATCGTCAACAATCTCCTGTCGGCTTTGCTTCATAAACTGTTCTATCAATTTCTCGTTATCGTCCATATCCGTTCTGTTTTAAGTAATTGGCCATCTTTTCTTTTCCACGGCTCAGATGGCTTTTCACCGTTCCATCTGCCATTCCTGTAATTTCGGCAATCTTCTTAATTTCCATTTCCTCCATATAGAAAAGGGTAATGCAGGTTCTTTCTGCCTCTTTCAGTCGCTCAAGTGCTGCATAGACATCCATCTTCTTCGCCAAGTCCTGTTGCTCGTTGCTATACTCGGCATCGGAAGTCACCCCTTCCAAATCAGAGGTAGGTTTCTGACTGCGAATATAATCAAAAAATACATTATATGCAATTCTGTAGAGCCAAGTTGAGAAATTTGCTGCTCCTTTAAAATTTTTTAAGTTTGTATATGCTTTGATAAATGTGTCTTGTGCTAAGTCATCGCTGAGTTCCTTGTCACCACAAGTCTGGTTCAGGAAGAACCTTCGCACTTGCGATTGGTACTTCCTGACCAGCTGGTCGAATGCACGCTTGTTGTGCAATACCACCACTTGTGTCACCAGAGCCATGTCACTCAGTGAATCAATCATCTCAGTTAGTCATTGAATTTCGTGTTGTAAGTATCATTGCTGTTCTCTCTGTTGTTCATCCCTTTGCGATGGTTGTAGGCCAGCACCTGACTCACACCGTTTGCCACGATGAACAGGCCGATACATCCCAGAGCCAGTTTGTGAGTCAGTAACCACATAAAGATGGAGAATGCTATACCGATTGCAATGTTCTTCACACCCTTCTCATACAGTCCCTTATCCTCATGATAGTCTTCCTTCATCTCCTTAACCAGGTCTTCAGGCAAAGGCTGTCCGCTCTCAACGATCTTCTGGGCCAACTCATACTTCTTCTTTCGGTTGTAGTAACGGTAAGCCAGAACCAGGATGATGATTACAATAGGAAGAAACACACAGATAAATCCTGCGAGAATAATACTGCCCACCGCGGTCTTTGCCCAACCTTCGTCAATATCCAACTCATCCAATACCATTCTTACATCTTCTCTTCTCAGTCTGTAATCCTCGTCGTTCTCAATGCCATTGATACTGTCACTCTTGGCTACACTCTTGGGGTCGAATGTTGTAATGCTCAGCGTGTCACCCTTGGTGGCTGCTGCGTCACTGATCTCATACACCACCTTGTTGCCGTTCTTGTCGGTGGTAGTTACCTCATGGCTTTGTGCCATCATGGCGGTCATTCCCGTTGCGGCTACCGCCAATGTCATCATAATTCTTTTCATATCTGTACTGTTTTTATTCGTTATTTTGTACATTAGACGCAACAACATCCCATAAAAGTTGCACCCAACTCACTTTTTTCTTTATTATTTCCCTGCAAAGTTATATTTTTGTGCAGAAAAAAAACATGAAAGATGAAAAAACTCGCTGATGAATTCATTAACCAGATGGTAAACCTCTTGGGTAAGGAGGAGGCACAGCGCTTGATGGAGGCCCTTCAGAAGGAGTCCCCCACCAGCATTCGCCTCAACCCCTTTAAGCCCGTTGAGCCATCTACCAATCCTATATATATAAATAAGGTGTATGGATGTGAAGAAGGTAGATTCCTATCTCAACGTCCTGCTTTTACCTTTGACCCCTTATTCCATGCAGGATGCTACTATGTACAGGAAGCCTCGTCTATGATACTCTGCCAAGCCATTCGTCAATGTATCAGTGAGCCCGTCTTTGCCCTCGACCTTTGTGGTTCCCCAGGTGGAAAGTCCACTTTGTTACGAGCCTCCTTGCCAAAGGGAAGTGTCTTGGTGAGCAACGAAATCATAAGAGGTAGAGCCCAAATCTTGGCTGAGAATATGGTAAAGTGGGGACATCCAGAAGTAATGGTTACTAACAATGCTCCTGCTGACTTTGCCCCTTGCGAAAATCTTTTCGATGTGATTGTGGCAGATGTGCCTTGCTCTGGTGAGGGCATGTTTCGTAAAGATGATGAAGCGATTGATAATTGGAGCCTCGAAAACGTTAATATGTGTGCCGATCGCCAAAGAAGCATCATTGCCGATGTGTGGAGTGCCCTCAAGCCAGGTGGTCTGTTGATTTATAGCACTTGCACTTTCAATGCGGAAGAAAATGAGCACAATGTAGCTTGGATAGCCCAAGAATATGGTGCAGAGGTTTTACCCCTTGCTTTGCCTGAGGGATGCGATGCGGTTGGCAATCTTTTTGGAGAGGACTATCCTGTTTGGCATTTCTTCCAGCATAGGGTAGAGGGAGAGGGCTTCTTCATAGCTATACTTCGTAAACCAGAAGAGATTGGTTTCCGCTCTTTGTACTTGCCCGATATCAATAGTTCGGCCCAGGGCAAGAAGAAATGCAAGCAAAAAACGGCTTTGCCTGTGAAAGAGATTCTGCAAGTAACCCAAACATGGGTAAAAGATCCAGAGCAATATTATTGGAAAGTCACAGAAGAGGGAGTCAGAGCCTTGCCCCTTTCTATGGCATCATTCTACCTCTGGGGACAAAAGCATGGCTTGAAGTTTTTGGAAGCAGGCATCCTGGTGGCAACATTAAAGGGCAAGGAACCTATTCCTGCCCATCAATTAGCTATGAGTTGTGCCTTGCAAAGCATAGGTTTCCCTATCGTAAACCTATGCTTTAGGGATGCTGTCTCATATCTCCGCAAAGAGACAATTGTTTTGCCGTCTGATACTCCTAAAGGTTATGTACTTCTCACCTTCAGAGCTCAACCCTTAGGCTTTGTTAAGAACTTGGGTAACAGAGCTAATAATCTTTATCCCCAAGAATGGAGAATCAGAAGTGGCTATATTCCAGAAGAGTTTGAAGTGATATAATTGTTAATCGTCAACCTCCTCATCCTCCTCATAGAAATCATGCCAATCCTCCTCAATCTCATCCATGAAGATTGTGGTTGGAGTGATATCCTCATCTTCACCTTCGTCTTCCATTTCCTGTTGAAGATAGGTAATTTCCTTGGGGCGATGCACTAATGTTTCATTGGCTACAGGAATCTCCTTTTGCAATTCAGTCCAAAGCAAATCCTTCAGTTTCTGAATGCCCAAGCCAGTGATGGAAGAGATAAACACGTGAGGCACCTCAAGAGGAAGCGTCCTCTCCATCTCAGCCATCAACTCCTCATCCAGCATATCGCTTTTCGTTATGGCCAACACACGTTGTTTGTCGGCTAACTCAGGATTGAAGTTTACCAATTCGTTTAAGAGCAACTTGAATTCCTTTGTTACATCATCAGCATCAGCAGGTACCATAAACAGCAAAAGTGAGTTGCGTTCTATATGTCTCAAGAAGCGGAAACCTAAGCCCTTGCCTTCGCTGGCTCCTTCGATGATGCCAGGAATATCTGCCATCACAAAGGATTGATTATCTCTGTAAGATACAATGCCAATATTTGGCACCAAGGTAGTAAACGGATAGTTGGCTATCTTTGGCTTAGCCGCTGAGACAACGGACAACAAGGTAGATTTACCCGCATTGGGCAAACCAACCAGACCTACATCTGCCAATAGCTTCAGCTCCATGATGACGGTCATCTCCTGCTCAGGTTCGCCAGGTTGGGCATAATCTGGAGCCTGACGTGTGGATGTGGCGAAATGCCAGTTGCCCAAGCCTCCTCTCCCACCTTTCAGTAACACCACTTCCTGACCGTCGTCAGTTACGTCGCACACATATTCTCCCGTTTCGGCATTATAGACCACCGTTCCGCATGGCACTTCTATGTATTTGTCCTCGCCTGCCTTGCCTGTAGATTTATTGCGAGACCCATGTTCACCATTGCCGGCAATTACATGACGGTTGTACTTCAGATGGAGCAAAGTCCAGTAGTTTCGATTGCCTCGCAATATCACACTACCACCTCGTCCACCATCACCTCCATCTGGTCCACCTTTGGGGATATACTTCACTCGACGCATATGTGTGGAGCCTTTGCCACCCTTTCCAGAGCGGCAATAGATCTTCACATAGTCAACGAAATTCGAATCTGCCAACTTGTTAATTAATAATTAATAATGAACAATGAATGATGAACGGTTTCCCCTCCTCATTCTTCATTGTTCATTGTTCTTTCCTCATTTAACCTTGTCAATCGCTTCACAGATATCAGCAAAGATTCTGTCAAGTTCACCCAAGCCATTGATGTGCTGGTACTTGCCATCCTGCTTATACCAATCAATCAAAGGAGAAGTCTGAGAGTGATACACCACTAGACGCTTCTTGATTGTTTCCTCATTGTCATCGGCACGTCCACTCATTTGACCACGCTTAATCAGTCGAGTCATCAGCTCATCTTCGGGAACTTCCAGGTCCAGCATCACACTCACCTCCTGACCACGATCTTTCAGCATTTGCTTCAAAGCTTCTGCCTGAGGGATTGTACGTGGGAAACCATCGAAGATAACTCCCTTACTATCCTCGAAGCTGTCGAATTTAGCGGCCAAAATATCCACCATTAATGAGTCCGGAATCAGCTGACCTTGATCGATATAACCCTTTGCTGTTTTACCCAACTCAGTACCATTTTTGATTTCAGCACGCAACACATCACCTGTTGAGATGTGGTTGATACCATACTTTTCTACAATCTTCTCACTCTGTGTGCCCTTGCCTGAGCCAGGAGCACCAAAAATTACAATGTTCAGCATATTATTATTCATTTTTCATTAACTAATGTATAAATATCTGGATAATTCCTTCCATATCCATCATAATCCAACCCATAACCCAAGATAAAATCATTGGGGATAGACATTGCCACATACTTCACATCCAGGTCCACCTTCAGTGAGCCAGGCTTCATCAGGAACGTACAAATCAGAATCTCCTTCGGACCCAGCTTCTCAAGCTTCTCCACCAAGTGTTTCATAGTGGTACCTGTATCAATGATATCCTCAATAATCACCACTGTCCTGCCTTTCACATCCCCATCGATGCCAATTAAGTCAGTCACCTTACCTGTAGAGCCCATGCCTGTATAAGATGCCACTTTCATGAACTGCAATTGACAAGGGATGGTGATGCGTTTCATTAAGTCGCTCATAAACATGAATGAGCCATTGAGCACACCCAAGAACAAAGGTTCCTTGTCGGCCAAGTCTCTGTTTAGTTCAGAAGCCAACCTGTCAACCTCCTTCAAAATCACCTCTTCCTTAATGGAAATGGTGAAATCCTTATCCTTTACATGTATCTTTTCCATAGTCCTATGTTTTAAGAATGGGCAAAATTAGCATTTTTTTTTGAATAATCCACGTTATATGCCCAGAATTCACTATCTTTACCCCTGAATAATTAAATCTCTATTATTATGAAACATGTTTCTATCATTTGTTGGGTAGGACTTTTATTAGCTTCATGCTCACCAAAAACCGAAATTCCTGCTTTGTTACAGAATCATCCGTTGAGGGCCACCTTTACTAAATTAGATGACCCCAACAACAAACCTGAGGTGTTGTTCAACGGCAAAGACCTCACCAATTTCTATGTCTTTACCGCCAAGAATGGCAAGAATAGTGAGCTTGACAAAAACTATGTGGTGAAAGACGGAGTGCTTTTCTTCTCAGGACCAGATCCTGGTTACATCTCTACCATTAAATCCTACAGCAACTATTATCTGAAAGCCCAGGTGAAATGGGGCACAGAGAAATATGGAAGTCGGGTGAATTCTCCTCGCGATAGTGGCATTATCTTCCACTTCAATGCCGATCGTGTATGGCCCACCAGCTTTGAATTCCAAGTGCAAGAGGGCGATATGGGCGACTCTTGGCTAACAGGAACAGTTACCTGCACGGATTCAAATGGCACTTCCTATCCTCAGGGACGTAACAATCGCATTGTGAAATATGCAGATGCCGAGAGCCCTTATGGCGAGTGGAGCCTGTTGGAGATGATTATCTGGGATGATAATGCTGAGTTTTATGTGAATGGGGTGAAGGTGAACGACATCCACAACCTCAGCCTTACTGAGGGTAAAATCCTTTTCCAACTGGAGTATGCAGATGTGTATTATAAAGATATTGAGATTATACCTTTAAAAGAAGAATTTAAGATGACAAAGAAAGCTATCAGTACTGAGAAGGCCCCTGCTGCAATTGGGCCTTATAGCCAGGCCATTGAGGCCAATGGTTTTGTTTATGCATCAGGCCAGTTGCCTATTGACCCAGCTACAGGTCAGTTTCCCGAGGGAGGCATCAAGGAACAGACTCGCCAAAGCATTCTGAATGCTAGAGCTATCCTTGATGCTGCAGGTTTGAGTTTGGCGAATGTGGTCAAGACCACCGTCTTCCTTGCCGATATGAATGATTTTGCGGCCATGAATGAAGTCTATTCCTCTTTCTTCCAAGCTCCATACCCTGCACGTTCTGCTGTGGCAGTCAAGACATTACCTAAGGGGGCAATGGTGGAAATTGAATGTATTGCGGTGAAATGAAAGGGGGGAGCTTCATGCTCCTCCTTCTTAAAGTCTTCTAGCTTTTATTGAACAGGTGTTGAAATCAATACCTTTTGCGGTGCACACATTATTTCCTGTGTCACCACCCGCCACATTATCCAACTCATCTTCAGATAGTTCCTCACGCATTACCACCTGCTGGTCCTTGTCTGTACCTTCGATGGTCAACTTCTTTACCTCGTCGTCAATCTCGACATGAACGATACGTTTAGCTTTCTCTTCCATAATTATAAAAACCTATATGATGTACATCTGTCACCTCTCATATCTATAGCTGTACGACATGTCACAAAGGAAGTGCAATCACTAAAAGTTGGTGCATAATTACCACCTGCCACATTGTCCAGGTCATCCTCATCAAGTTCTTGGCGCATCACCACCTGCTGTTCTTTGTCTGTACCTTCTATGGTCAACTTCTTAACATCGTCGTCAACTTCAATGCTGACAACCCTTTTCTTGTTATTATCCATTTGTTATTATTTTGAATGATTATCCCGATATAAATGAAGAGGGCAGCTTTTATTTGCCCACTAAAAAAATCAATTAACTCCTGTGCAAACTGCAGGATTATTGTTGGGACAATAGTTATTTGAATAACCACCATCATTACTATCACCAAATATAGTGTTTATAATATTACCTGCCCATCCTCCTGCAACTGCATCAAGGTCATCGTCAGATAATTCCTCACGCATCACCACCTGCTGGTCTTTATCAACGCCTTCAATGGTGAGTTTTTTTACCTCGTCGTCAATCTCAATATTGACAATACGTTTGTTCTTTGTTTCCATTATTATAAGTTCTTTGTTTTACATTTCATTTTCGAAAAGAAGTCGCCAAGACTGCCACCAGCCACAGCATTCAACTCGTCATCAGAGAGTTCTTCACGCATGACCACCTGCTGGTCTTTATCAACGCCTTCGATGGTGAGTTTCTTTACCTCGTCGTCAACCTCAATGTTGACAATACGTTTGTTCTTATCTTCCATCATCTTTTTTTAAGTTTTAACATGCAAACATATAACTTTTCTTTCGCTTTTGCAAATTTTTAGGGATTTTTTGTTTGACGATGTAACTACAAAACACGAAACAGGCTGTGTTTTATTGGGTAGAATGAAAGTATAAATATACGCATATACAGCCTCGTTTTTTGCCGTAAATCCTGCTTCTAGCAAACGGCTCGATTACTTCAAGTAAACGGCTCGATTACTTCGGGAGGATGCCCCGATTACTCCGACTAATCGAGGCTTTCTCTTCTACCACCGTTTTTGGGTCCTTTTTTATGCATTTTTATGCAATGAAGCTCCTCCGCTTGAATCAAGGGAGGAGCTTCATTATATGCTTTACATCAATTATTCTTTCTCCTTAATGATAAACACAGCACAAGCACCAAGGATGAGCATAATGCCTGCAATCACCATCATATTGATCTCCGGAGATAGGCCTCCAGCTGGCGTCATTAGGCTCAGAATAGTGCCACCCAAAGCAGCTGCAACTATCTGAGGCACACAGATAGTACCATTGAAGAGGCCAAGGTAGGTACCCATGTGACCACCAGTAAGCGCATTTGTCAGAATGGTGAAAGGCAAAGCCAACATAGCCGCCCAAGCGCATCCTATGAGCAGGAAGCTCAAGAACAAAGCATACTGGTTATGAACGAAATAGATAGAGATGAAACCAATGCCACCTAATACCAAGCTCAGTGCATAGACGAACTTGCGATTTTTGAACAGAGGAATCACCATAGCCCAAAGTACTGAACCAATGGCCTGTACAGCAAAAATCACACCAACCCAGTTGCCTGCTTCCTGATACTGAGGACTAGTTGTGTCAAGTACCAACTTCTGTACACCATTCACCACATTGCTTACTGTTGGAGCATCAAATACGTTAGCGGCAATTGATCCTGCGGTGTAAGTCCACATAAACATAAAGGCAAACCAGCAGAAAAACTGAACCAAACCTACCGTCCAGAAGGCTTTAGGTGCCTTCACCAACAGCTTAAACATATTGGTCTTCTCTTTCTTTGATTCTTCGGTAATGCCGTGATATTCTGCATACTCCTGAGGAGGATACTCCTTTATCTTCATGGTGGTATAGATGACGCATAGAATCAAAATGATTGCACCAATGTAGAAAGAGTAAATCACTGAATCAGGGATAACACCTGTTTCGGCTTCGTTCTTGATGCCAATCCAAGTAAAAATGAATGGAAAGAGATAACCCACCAAGCTACCTGCATTGCAGAGGAAACTCTGGATGGAGTAAGCCAAGCCTTTCTGCTTGGTGTTTACCATATCGCCCACCATCATCTTGAAAGGTTGCATCGCCATATTGATGCTGGTGTCGAGGAACATCAGTGAGAAGAGGCCAAAAATCATAGCTGTGCCTACTGCCATTCCGAAACTACCTGCATTGGGCAGAAGGCACATCACAATCACCGCCACCAGTGATCCTATAAATAAATAAGGTATTCGACGTCCCCAACGAGTCCAGGTCCTATCACTCCAAGCACCTACCAAAGGCTGAACAATGATACCAGCTAAAGGAGGTAAAATCCAGAAATAACTCAGGTTGTGGGGGTCTGCGCCCAAGGTAGAGAAAATACGACTGATGTTGGCGCTTTGTAAAGCGTATGCTATCTGCACGCCAAAGAAGCCGAAACTAATGTTCCAGAGCTTCCAAAAACTCTGATCGGGAATCTGTTTCATGTTCTTATCTTTAATTTAAGGTTTTCTATGGGCAAAGTTATTAATTTTTTTATTACCTTTGCATATTAAAACTTAAAAAATGTGCTATGGATAAGCAGAAAATGCCTCAGCGTTTACAGTCGCTCGACGCTTTACGAGGCTTCGATATGTTCTTTATCATGGGAGGTGCCACTTTGATCGCCTCTATAGCGACGTTTTGGCCCAATGATTTCACCCAGTGGCTTGCCACACAGATGGATCATGTGAAGTGGGATGGCTTGGCACATCATGACACCATCTTCCCACTCTTCCTCTTCATTGCTGGTATCTCATTCCCTTTCTCATTGGAGAAGCAAAGGTACCAGGGCAAGAGCGAAGGTCAGATTTATAAGAAGATTATCCGTCGAGGCTTGACATTGGTGCTTTTGGGCATCATCTATAATGGCTTTTTGGGGCATTGGGACTTTGCTAACGCTCGTTATGCCAGTGTATTGGCTCGCATCGGTTTGGCTTGGATGTTTGGTGCTTTGATTTTCATGAATACTAAGTGGAAGACACGTGCCATCATTGTAGCAGTAATCTTGATAGGCTATTGGCTCGTTTCTGCTTTCGTGGGAGCACCTGACCATCCAGGAGCTGATCCGCTGACTCGTGAGGGATGTCTGGCTGGCTATATCGACCGCATTATGCTTCCTGGCAAGATTTACTATGGCGACTACGACCCTGAAGGTATCTTTAGTACCATCCCTGCCATTGCTACGGCATTGTTGGGTATGTTTGCTGGCGAGTGGGTCAAGTATGAGAAGAAGGGCATTACACCCACGAAGAAGGCTTTATATATGTTCTATGCAGGTATCGCCCTCTTGGTAATTGGCTTGATTTGGAACACTTTTTATCCAGCTAACAAGATGCTGTGGTCAAGTACTTTTGTGGTGTTGGTAGGCGCTTATTCCGTACTGATGTTCGCTTTGTTCTACTACATCATCGATGTGAAGAACCATCGTGGTTGGATTCTGTTCTTCGTGGTAATTGGTATGAATTCCATCACCATTTATCTGGCTCAGCATTTCATCAACTTCCAATACATCTCTAACCGAGTATTTGGTGGATTGATTGGTATGACATCAGAATCAGTTCAGCCGTTCCTCAATGCCGCAGGCTATGTGGCTATGTGCTGGCTGTTCCTCTACTTCCTGTATAAGAAAAAGGTATTCTTGAAGGTATAGTTATAGTTTATTTTGAGGTTGCAAGAAAAAGTATTAATTTTGCAACCTCAAATTTTACTCAGACGATATGAACAACGAGATAGCGAGAAGGCGCACGTTCGCCATTGTGGCACATCCTGATGCTGGTAAGACATCATTGACAGAAAAGCTGTTGCTGTTTGGAGGACAGATTCAGGTGGCTGGTGCTGTGAAGAGTAATAAGATACGCAAGACGGCAACCTCCGACTGGATGGACATTGAGAAGCAACGTGGCATCTCTGTCACTACTTCAGTGTTAGAGTTCGATTACAACGATTATAAGATTAATATTCTCGATACACCTGGTCACCAGGACTTTGCCGAGGATACTTATCGAACCCTGACGGCAGTGGATAGTGTGATTATCGTCATAGATGCCGCTAAGGGTGTGGAAAGTCAGACCCTGAAACTGATGGAGGTGTGTCGCATGAGGAATACTCCTGTGATTATTTTTGTGAATAAGATGGACCGTGAGGGTAAAGACCCCATTGACTTGCTCGACGAACTGGAGGAACAACTCTGTATAAGTGTGCGACCTCTATCATGGCCTATCGATATGGGTCAGCGTTTCAAGGGTGTGTATAACATCTATGAGCAGAAGTTGAACCTTTTCCAACCTTCTAAGCAGGTAGTGACTGAGAAGGTGGAAGTGGATATTCATACATCTGAGCTTGAAAATCATATTGGTGATAAACAGGCTGAACAGCTTCGCAATGATCTGGAGTTGCTATCTGGTGTCTATCCCGACTTCGATAGGGAGGAATATCTGCAAGGCAAGTTGGCACCTGTGTTCTTTGGCTCAGCCTTGAACAATTTTGGCGTGCAGGAGTTACTGGATTGCTTTGTGGAAATTGCTCCTTGTCCTCGTCCTGTGATGGCGACTGAGCGTGAAGTGAATCCTGAAGAGTCTAAATTTACAGGCTTCGTTTTCAAGATTACTGCAAATATCGACCCTAACCATCGTTCTTGCATAGCTTTCTGCAAGGTTTGCTCTGGCAAGTTCATTCGCAATACCCCTTATTATCATGTTCGCCACGATAAGACCATGCGATTTACCTCGCCTGTACAGTTCATGGCGCAACGCAAGAGTACGGTGGATGAGGCTTGGGCGGGCGATATTATTGGCTTACCCGACAATGGCATCTTCAAGATAGGTGACACCTTGACTGAGGGTGAACACCTGCATTTCCGTGGGTTGCCCAGCTTCTCTCCTGAGATGTTCAAATACATTGAGAATGCTGACCCTATGAAGCAGAAACAGTTGGCGAAGGGTATCGACCAATTGATGGATGAGGGTGTGGCTCAGTTGTTCGTGAATCAGTTCAACGGACGCAAGATAATAGGCACAGTTGGTCAATTGCAGTTTGAGGTGATTCAGTATCGCTTGCTGAATGAATACAATGCAAGTTGTCGTTGGGAACCTGCTCCCCTTTACAAGGCTTGTTGGATTGAGAGCGATGACGCTTCTGAGTTGCAAGATTTTATGAAGCGTAAGTATCAGTATATGGCAAAGGATCGTGAGGGCCGCGATGTTTATTTGGCTGATAGTGCATATGTATTAAGCATGGCTCAGCAGGACTTTAAGCACATCAAGTTTCACTTTACGTCGGAGTTTTAACGATTGTCAAGGTCGAAAAGCAGCTTTTCAATTATAAAGCCAGAGACACAGCTTATTCAACCATTGCCACCTGAATTTGAACCAGCGACGTGTACTGGATTGCTCTCCTCCAAAGCGAAGGACAAAATCTCGATAGCCATGCTTGCGGAAAGGAGTGCCCACGTCCATAAACTCCAAATGCTTGAAACCTCGTTCCTGGGCATCAGTCAAGGCCTTCCATACTGCCATCACCCCAGGATATTCTCTTAAGTATGTCTTGTTCATACCTCCAGAGAACCACAGAAAGGCAGTATCGCCAGAATAGATGCACACACATCCACCTATAATTTTCTGCTGATGTTCAACAACGAAGATGCGGAAGCGTTGCCAAGACTCACCGATGTGTACACCTTTGATGCCTTGATGTATCTGGTGGAAGAACTCGATGGCAGGAAAATGTTTCCTGATCTTCGAGAGGTAATTGCGCTTCAGCATCAAAGCAAATTCATTAATCTCTGTTTCTGTGTCGGCTATCCCTGTAAGCACATCATTCTTTAGTGCCTTGCGCACTTGTCGCCTTCTGGATGTACTGAATGTTTGCTCTACAGGAGAACTATCAAATGTATTCCTGACCCTGAGCCATTTCACAGGAAAGAATTGTTGTTGACGGAATGTTCCATAACCTGATAGAGGGGTGGGCAAATTCCTGACCTCAATTACAAAGCATCCCATGCGGTTGGCATATCTGCAAACTTCTTTCAACATCTCGGCAAACAATGTCTCACGTTGGTCATCGGAACAGAAATATTCGCCTGTGCCGTAGGAAACACAACGCCGTATAATATAAAAAGGAAGGAAGCGTACAATGCGTTGCACCACCACCAACATCTTTGCCAATAAGGCTCCCTCTTCGCTAACTGTTAGCAATAGGGGGTTGCACCCGGGTGTCCCCTCGAAGATGTGGAACAGGGCAGTAGAGTGGAATGTGTCTTGACCTGGCAGGTCGGGCACATGACTTCCTCGGTAATATGATGTCAGTTTTATGGCCATACGTGGCAAAGATATAAATAAAAGTTCGTAACTTTGCTAAAAAATTGCAGAATATGGGTGTAATCGACTATGATTTGCGTAAGATTAAGGCACTGCTGTTCGATATAGATGGGGTGTTAAGTGCTAATGTGGTGTCTATCGATGCCGAAGGAGTACCTATGCGTACGGTGAACATCAAGGATGGCTATGCCATGCATCGAGCTGCGCAACTGGGTGTGAATATGGGTATTATCACAGGTGGTACTGCTGAACCTGTGAGGCATCGTTATGAGAAACTGGGCTTAAAGTCTGAGAATATCGTGCTTGGAGCTGCTCGGAAGATTGTATCTTATGAGGAGTACAAGCAACGCTATGGCTTACAGGATGAGGAAATCCTCTTTGTGGGTGATGACATTCCTGATATTGAAATCATGCAGGTATGTGGCTTGCCATGTTGTCCCAATGATGCTGCTCCTGAAGTGAAAGCTGTGGCGAAATATATCTCTCCTTGCAATGGTGGCTATGGCGTAGGTCGTGATATAGTGGAACAATACCTCAAGGCAAATGACTTGTGGATGCACAATGCAGAGGCGTTTGGATGGTGACAATTAGATAAACTTCTTTAGTTCTGTATAGAGTCTTTGCACTGGTAGTCCCATCACGTTAAAGTAGCTACCTTCAATGCGTTCAACTCCAATGTAACCAATCCATTCCTGAACTCCATAAGAACCAGCTTTGTCGAATGGCTTGTAATGATTAACGTAATAAGTTATTTCTGCATTGCTAAGTTGGGCAAACGACACTTTGGTCTCGGCATAAAAACTGTGTTGTTTTTGGGTGGTGGTGAGCGTTACACCTGTAAACACTTCGTGTGTCTGTCCTGATAACTGTTGCAACATATGAATGGCATCCTCATAACCTTCTGGCTTACCTAACACATGTCCATTGAGCCATACAATGGTGTCTGCTGTAATGATAAGCTGATTTGGTCGCAACAAAAATTTATAGGCATCTGCCTTTTCCTTAGATATATATAGAGGTATGTCGCCACCTTGCAGCTCAACAGGGTATGACTCATCGATATCAGGCAAAGTTCGTACTTCATATTCTATGCCCAAACCCGATAACAACTCTTTGCGTCTTGGCGAGTTACTTGCTAAAATTATATGATAAGGATAATGCATATTGTTCATAGTTCATTCTAAATAATTTCCAACATCAGTTGTAGTTCGGTTTTGCTGAACCCTTTGTTTACCATCATATCTAAATCTGTGAGATACAATTCTCGGAAATCGTCAGAAAGGCTATTAGCTTGACGATAGCATAGTAGGGCACGTTTGAAATCGCCCTGACACCAAGCTATATGCCCAGCATTCAGCCAATCATTCCCATTCGGCTTGATGGCAAGTGCCTTATCACAATACTTTCGTGCCTGTTCCAACTTCCCCAGAGCAAAGCTACACCAAGCAATACCTCTCCAAGCCTTCAAATGATCCTCCTTTGTCAAATCCAACTGATAGAAGTGTTGCAAAGCCTCTTCGTATTTTTCTTGTTCCATCAACACACGAGCCAACTTATACATGAAGTTGAGATTTGCAGGCTCTAACTGGACAAGCTCCAAATAACAAGCCAATTCCTTGTCGGCTAGCCCAATATATCGATAGCAAGTTGCCAAACGCTTCAGTGTCCACTTGTTGCCAGGCTTGATAATGAGTGCTTTCTCATAGTAGTCAATGGCACTATCCAAAGAATGCGTCTTACCCATCTCAATTTCACAGCAGTAACCCATCCGCTGATAGACATCAGCATCTGCCACCTGCATCTGGTCCAAATCCTCATAAGCTTGGAATGCTTCAGTATAGTTCTCTGTCTTGAAACACACATCTGCTACCTTGCGGATAAACTCAGGGCGATGAAGGAGAGGTCTTAATGGCTCCATATCGTTCAGATATAGATATTGGTCGAATATGTTGACGAAATTTGTCTTGAACGGACTTAGCTTGTAGAATCGATAGAGGTCTTGGATGTAAAACCTTCGAATCACCTCTAAAGAGCTGGTACGCATGGTATAATTCTCTATGTTGGCCTCCTGCATCATCTCCTCCACCTGCTCATTCTTCAAACGACTGAAAGCTAACTTGCGCTTATCGGGTGGCATTTGTTGCATCACCATAATCATCGAGTAGTTGTCGCTATCGCAGAACATACCCATCTGCAAAAAATTCATCTGCAATTTATTTTCCCCTTCGGGATGGATGCCCAAGGTTTTGATGACTTCTGAGTGCATCATGTCGAAAGGTAAGAACCAATTATGTATCTCATTGAAGAAAGTGAAACTCTTTAATCGTGAGAACGACACCATGTTGATGTCGCCACCCTCTTGTTGCAACTCCGCAATCTTACTCATCTTGTTATTCAGCTTAGGTCCTAAGTCGAACAGCCAATCAGGGTTCATGTCCATCTCTTCGTTCTCGTCTTGAAATGGGTGTTGCGTCTTTTGCTGGATATTCTTCATCACCTCAGGCACAATCTCCTCCTGCATGGTCTTGCTGATGCGTTCAGTTGCCTGACTCCTGATGAGTTGCATGATGACGGCATTCAAATCGCTGGTAAAGTCGGGTTTCTCCTCCTGAATCATACTCAGGCGGGTATTGATGCCAGGGTATAATTTAGTGCGGTCTGGTTGTTCGCACACAATTATCACGAAACCTACTTGAGCGCGAGCCCTTACTTGTGGGTCTTTGTGATAGAACGCCTCCATAAGCCAGAATACCTTCTCAATGTCGAAGCATATAGTCAGGCTCAGGGTAACGGCACTCACCAATAGTGATAGGTCTTTGGCACTGATGAGTTCAGATGAGAGATACTTATAGGCTATGTCTCTATCGGCATGAGTCCATTTGCTATTAGTCCAAGTTAGTGTGAATAGATCCTTCAACGCCGACTCGTGGATTTTCATATCTTCCATTAGCTTGGGTTCGTCGTTGGTGAGTTGATACAAGCTAATGCTGTCATTATAGGATTCTAAGATGTTTAGAATGGAGGTCATATTAAGGGGTAGAGGATGTTTCTTCAGCCTTTTCCTGATGGTATGGTAATAGGAGTTCGATACCTCGTCGAGCATGCTTAGCTTGGTTAGGTCGGCAATGTTAAAGGCCTTGTTCATCAGTTCCTTGTACAAAGTCTCTCGCCCTGGGTCTCCTATTCCTTGCTCCATGTATTGCAACATAAAGTGGTAGGATGTCTGCATATCTTGCAGCTCCTGTTTCAACTGATAGTCGCTACTTGATTCATTCATAGATGACATCAGTACTAGGGCTTCCTTTAACCTGCCTTCCTCCAACAGGTCAATCACCTGCTCATGTTCGTTCAATATACTATCCTTATCCAACATTTCTTCATCGTCAATTGTCAATTGTCACTTTTTGGTGCAGCGAGGGTAGTGTAAGCTTGCTTAGACTATACACTATGCTTAGACGCGACAAATAGGACGTAGCTAATCCCTAGAATCCCACCTGAATTTGCGCCTGCAATAAATTACTGTCTTTACCCATCGTAGTACTCCTTTCGCAATACGTATAGTTCAAACGCAGACGACAACCAGGGTAAAACCACCAATCGGCACCAGCTACGTAGTTTGTCTGCTTCATTTTCAAATCTTTATTGCGATTCAGGTAATCATATGACAGAATCAAGTCCACCTTGGGATGCACATGGATATAAGCTAATGCGTAGAAACCATCCCCCTTCGACTTGCCCTCCTTACCTTGCACATACTCAGCTCGTAGATAGCCCTGCTTGGATGTAAGAATGGTGCCCACACTCCAACGATCGTTCGTGTAATCATCGCCAGCCTTGATATCGGGCACATAGCGAGACTCACCCACAGCATGGTTCTTGCCCTTATAGAGTGAGCCACTCAACGTAAGCCACTCGGTAGGATTTATATTTAGACGAGCCACCAGGTCCTTATGTTTATTACCATCTTTGCGGTTGATGCCCTGGCCATTCATCAGTGCCAAGTCATAGTGAAGCAGGTTGTCAAACAAGTCGCCATTTACTACAATACCAATGTCGCGTCCTGCATGGTTGCCCTGCAAAGGGTTATCCTTTACACCCAACATATAGCGAGTCACCTGCGAATAGTCGTCAATGATTTCCGCTTTGGTAGGCGCAATACCATTCTCCAAGCCGAAGGTGGTCTTAAACTGACCAGCCTTGATTCTCAGCTGGGGAATGAATTCGTACTCCGTCCACAGTTCCTGCATCGCATTGGCACAGAAAGCAAAGGCAAACATCGCCTTCCAATGATCAGTAATCTTAGCTGTCACAGCCAAGTCACCTCTTTTCAGGTTGAAAGAATTTTGGTCAACGTTTCCGTCTTCATAATCATAACCTGCTTGCAGAAAGCCAGTTATGGTCAGGCGTTCCTTCACGGTATTGATAATGTCGTTGGCATGAATGTCTTTCTTTTCTTGGGCGAATCCCCCTAAAGCAACACATGCAAATATCAAGGTTAGGATTATTCTCATATTATATATAAGGTGTTGATGTTAAAAAAGGCGACTCAAATATTAAAAGAATAATTGAGTCGCCTGTAAATTGATTAGGCTAAAGCGTGAGGATTACTCACCTTTGATAGCTGCTACACCTGGCAGAACCTTGCCTTCGATAGCCTCTAGAAGAGCACCACCACCAGTTGAGATGTAGCTTACCTTATCGGCCAAACCAAATTTGTTGACACATGCCACAGAGTCACCACCACCAATCAGTGAGAAAGCACCCTCAGCGGTTGCCTCAGCAATAGCCTCGCCGATAGCACGAGAACCAGCGGTGAAGTCATCGCACTCGAATACACCAGCAGGACCGTTCCACAGGATGGTCTTTGCACCCTTGATAGCCTTGCGGAAGTCTTCCTGGCTATCGGGACCAGCATCAACACCCTCAAAACCTGCAGGAACCTTGTTAGCAGGACAGGTAATAATCTTTGAACCTGGCTTTACAGTCATTGTGCCGAAGTCCAAACCATCGGTAGCGTTACAATCTGAGCCAAGTACTAACTCAACACCATTCTTCTTTGCAAGTTCCTCTACGCCCAATGCTACATCCAGCTTATCGAGCTCAACGATTGAGTTACCAATCTCACCGTCATGAGCCTTAGCAAATGTATAAGTCATACCGCCGCAAAGGATGAGCTTGTCAACCTTGCCCAACAGATTCTCAATAATGCCAATCTTAGAAGATACCTTTGAACCACCCATGATAGCCACGAATGGACGCTTGATGTTTGAAAGCACATTGTCAACAGCTTGTACTTCCTTCTCCATCAGGTAACCCAGCATACGATGATCAGCATCGAAGAATTCATCGATTACAGCAGTAGATGCATGCTTACGGTGAGCAGTACCAAATGCATCCATCACGTATGCATCAGCGTAAGATGCCAACTTCTTAGCAAACTCCTTCTGACTCTTCTTCATAGCCTTCTTAGCCTCGTCATACTCAGGAGTACCCTTCTCAACGCCTACTGGCTTGCCTTCTTCTTCTGGATAGAAACGCAGGTTCTCCAGCAACAGAGCCTCACCTGGTTTCAGTGCCTCAGCCTCAGCAGTTGCATTAGCGCAATCAGGAGCAAACTTAACTTCAACGCCCAAAGCCTCAGATACAGGCTTTACAATCTGGCTCAGAGACATTTTAGGGTTCACCTTACCTTTAGGCTTGCCCATGTGGCTCATCATGATTACAGCACCACCGTCTGCCAATATCTTCTTCAATGTTGGCAGAGCACCCATGATACGTGTCTTGTCAGTTACATTACCATTTTCATCCAGTGGCACATTGAAGTCCACGCGTACGATTGCCTTCTTACCGGCAAAATTAAATTGATCAATTGTCATAATGCTTTTTATAAAAAGTTTAAAATTTTTCTATTTGGATTGCAAAGATAAGAAATTATTTACGAATTACCATATTTATTCGCCCAAAAAGTGCTTGCACCAAGCCTGCAAGCCACATTTCTCGCAATGCGGAGTCCTTGACTGGCAGATATACCTGCCATGAAGCAAGAGCCAATGATGTGCTTTGGGGATATCTTCATCTGCAATATGCTTCACTAATTCTAGCTCCACCTTCAAAGGCGTATTGCAACTCTCAGGTACCAAGCCCAGACGATGACTTACCCTGAACACATGCGTATCTACTGCCATCGTCGCTTTTCCCCAAACCACACTCAGCATAACATTGGCAGTTTTTCTGCCTACGCCTGGTAGTTTCAGTAAATCATCCATTTCACTAGGCACCTCACCGCCAAAATCTTTGACCAACGTCTGCGCCATCTCTACCAAGTGCTTCGCCTTGCTGTTGGGGTAAGACACACTTCTCACATATTCCAATACTGCCTCTGGCGTAGATATAGCCATTACCTCTGGCGTAGGATAGGCTTCAAACAAAGCCGGCGAAATCTGATTCACTCGCTTGTCTGTGCATTGAGCACTCAGAATCACAGCCATCAACAACTGAAACGGATTTTCATAGTGCAACTCCGTCTCTGCTATCTGCATGTTCTCCTTGAACCACCCAATAATCCCCTCATATCTCTGTTTTTTTGTCATACTATTCCATTCCTTTATTCTGCTTCCAGTGTGAGGTCTTAATTTAAGATGATATTGGTGCAAAGGTACTATATTTAGTACTACGTGCCAAACTTTTTTGACTTTTTCTTTTCTTGTATGATTGCAATGGAGATAGTCATAAGTTTACGTTTAGCAACCCTATGATTTAGCTCTGCCAAAGCATAGGGTTAGGAGGTAAAAAACTGTGGTTTTTTGGGGGGCATTTGATAGGAGGCATTCCCACGGGATGTGGGAGGCTTTGCTATGGGTCGTCGCAGTATTTTCTATGAGTGAGCGTAATATCTCCTATACCCCTACGCAAAATATTGTGACGGGTGATAGAAGATATTACTACGAATAATGGCAAGCTTTTCGTCTTCCCATGGGGAACTTTAGTGCTGTCAATAGCAAGACCTCCATTTTCAATAACGAATCTTGCCCCTAATCTTAAGGATGTTTACTTTTTTGACAAGTTTTTCTTCGATTAGTTTGGCAAATAGCAAAAAAAGCAGTTACTTTGCAACTTAATTCAAAATTGACGGGATAAAGATGAAGCATCAGTTAAGAAGCTCGTTCAGCACACAGGGAAGGCGCATGGCAGGAGCCAGAGCGCTTTGGGTGGCTAACGGCATGAAAAAAGAACAGTTAGGTAAACCAATCATTGCTGTGGTTAACTCGTTTACGCAGTTTGTGCCTGGTCATGTGCATCTGCATGAAGCAGGGCAGTTGGTAAAACAAGAAATAGAGAAGTTAGGTTGCTTTGCAGCTGAGTTTAATACCATTGCCATTGATGATGGCATCGCTATGGGTCACGATGGCATGTTGTATTCATTGCCTTCTCGCGATATCATTGCCGATAGTGTGGAATATATGGTGAACGCTCACAAGGCGGATGCAATGGTGTGTATCAGCAATTGTGATAAGATCACCCCAGGTATGTTGATGGCAGCTATGAGGCTGAACATCCCTGCTGTGTTTGTGAGTGGTGGCCCTATGGAAGCAGGCAACTATCGTGGCGAACAGGTAGATTTGATTGACTTGATGGTACGTGGAGCCGACAAGAATGTGAGTGATGCCGACTTGGCAGAGATAGAGCAGGTGGGTTGCCCGGGTTGCGGATGTTGCTCAGGTATGTTTACCGCTAACTCTATGAACTGCTTGAACGAGGCTATTGGCTTGGCATTGCCAGGTAATGGTACGATTCTGGCTACCCATGCCAACCGCAAACACCTGATGGAGCAAGCCGCTCAGCTGATTGTGAAGAACACCTATAAATATTATGAGGATGGCGACGAGAGCGTTTTGCCTCGTAGCATCGCCACCCGTCAGGCTTTCCTCAATGCGATGAGTTTGGACATTGCCATGGGTGGATCAACAAACACTGTGCTTCACCTCTTGGCCATTGCCCATGAGGCTGGCGTGGATTTCAAGATGGACGACATTGATATGCTGAGCCGCAAGGTGCCTTGCCTTTGCAAGGTGGCACCTAACACCAATAAATATCATGTGCAGGACGTGAACCGTGCAGGAGGTATTGTCGCTATCATGCAGCAGTTGGCAAAAGGCAGACTGATAGATACTTCTTTGAAGCGTGTGGATGGAATGACATTGGCGGAGGAAATCAGCAAATACACTATTGAAACTTCACAAGTTAGCGATGAGGCAAAAAATATCTACCTCAGTGCTCCAGCCAATAGATTCAGCAATGTGATGGGCTCTCAGGAGAATTACTATAAGGTTTTCGACAATGATCGTGCAAATGGCTGCATTCGTGATTTGGAGCATGCCTACACCAAGGATGGTGGCTTGGCCGTACTGAAAGGCAATATCGCGCAGGATGGTTGTGTGATTAAAACCGCAGGCGTGGATGAAAGCCTTTTCCATTTCAGTGGCCCGGCTCGTGTGTTCGACTCACAGGATACGGCTTGTGAGGGTATCTTAGATGAAACCCGCGTCAAAGCTGGCGATGTGGTGGTGATTACCCACGAGGGGCCGAAGGGTGGTCCAGGTATGCAGGAAATGTTGTATCCAACCTCATATATTAAGAGTCGCCACCTTGGCAAGGCTTGTGCCTTGATTACCGATGGTCGATTCAGTGGTGGTACCTCAGGCTTGAGCATTGGGCATATCTCTCCAGAGGCAGCTGCTGGTGGCAACATTGGTAAGATTAAGGATGGTGACATTATTGAGATTGATATCCCAAGCAGAAGTATCAATGTTAAGCTAAGCGATGAGGAATTGGCAGCAAGACCTATGCAACCTGTCATCCGTGATCGCAGTGTGCCCAAGAGTCTTCAGGCATACGCTTCGATGGTGAGCTCAGCGGATAAGGGAGCTGTTAGGATTATTTGACAAAAAAGAAAGATTATGATATCAGGTTCAGAAGCATTGATGCTGGCTTTAGAGCATCAGGGAGTAAAGACCATCTTCGGCTATCCAGGTGGAAGCATCATGCCTGTGTATGATGCCCTGTATGACCACATGGACAAACTCCACCATATCCTCGTGCGTCACGAACAAGGAGCTGCCCACGCGGCTGAGGGCTTTGCCCGTGTGTCTGGCGAGGTGGGTGTTTGCATCGTGACCAGCGGTCCTGGTGCTACAAATACTATAACAGGTATTGCTGACGCTATGATTGACAGTACGCCCATCGTAGTCATTGCTGGTCAAGTGGGTGTTGGTGCCTTGGGTACTGATGCCTTTCAGGAAGTCGATTGGGTGGGCTTAACACAACCTATCTCCAAATGGAGCTACATGATTCGCGATGCTAATGACATTGCAAGAGCTGTAGCTCGTGCGTTTTATATCGCTAAGAGTGGTAGGCCAGGTCCTGTGGTTTTGGACTTTCCCAAGAGTGCACAGACGCAGATGATTGACTATCAGCCTGCAGATGTTAATTATATACGCAGTTATGACCCCGTGCCCGATACTGATATGGCATCGGTGGAAGAAGCAGCTGAATTGATTAACAATGCCAAACGTCCTTTTATGCTAGTGGGTCAAGGGGTGGAACTGGGTAATGCACATCAGGAGTTGTTGGACTTCATAGAGAAGGCTGACATCCCTTGTGGTACCACGATGTTGGGACTTTCAGCTTTGCCTTATAACCATCCATTGAACAAGGGAATGTTGGGTATGCACGGCAATATTGGTCCGAATGTGAACACCAATAAGTGCGATGTGCTGATTGCGGTGGGTATGCGTTTCAGCGACCGAGTGACAGGTTATCTACCTAACTATGCGAAGCAGGCGAAGATAATCCACTTCGATATTGACCCGGTTGAGATTAATAAGAACGTGAAGGTGGATGTGGCTGTGTTAGGCAACTGCAAGGAAACCTTGCGCATCGTATGCGAGAAGTTGAAACCTGCAAAGCATGAGAAATGGTCTGATAGCTTCTCAACGTATGAGAAGTTGGAATATGACAAGGTGATATCTAACGAGTTGCATCCTCAGGCCGAGACGTTAAGCTATGGCGAGGTAGTGCATGCGGTGGCTGAGGCAACGAAACATGAGGGTATATTAGTTACCGACGTAGGTCAGAACCAGTTGACAGCAGCTCGCTATTTCCACCTGCTGAATAAACGTAGTATGGTCACATCTGGTGGCTTGGGTACGATGGGCTTTGGCTTGCCAGCTGCTATTGGTGCTACCTTCGGCGCTCCTGACCGTATAGTTTGTCTTTTCGTAGGTGATGGTGGCATCCAGATGACCATTGAGGAGTTTGGCACCATTATGGAGCATAAGTGTCCTGTGAAGGTTATCATCTTGAACAATCATTTCTTGGGCAATGTGCGTCAGTGGCAGGAGTTGTTCTTTAATCGTCGCTACTCATTCACCCACATGATGAACCCAGACTATATGAAGATTGCTGAGGCTTACGGCATTCCTGCTCAGCGGGTAGTGAAGCGAGAGGATTTGGCTGAGGCTGTGAATAAGATGCTTAACACTGATGGGCCTTTTATCTTGGAGGCAGTGGTGACTGAGGAAGAGAATGTGTTGCCAATGACACCTCCGGGAAGTGCCATCAGTGAAATAATGCTTGAAACGGAATAAGTATGGAACAGAAACTATATACGATTATCGTACATTCTGAGAATGTAGCAGGTGTGCTGAATCAAGTGACCGCTGTCTTCACACGTAGGCAAATTAATATCGAGAGCCTGAACGTGTCGGCATCGTCTATCCCTGGGGTGCATAAATACACCATCACTGCATGGACCGATCCCGATACGATGGAGAAAGTGGCTAAACAAATCTCCAGGAAGATTGATGTGGTGCAGACGCAGTTTTATACAGACGATGAAGTGTTCCAGCACGAGATAGCGCTCTATAAGCTCAAAACGCATATCTTGGAGGCAAACCGTGAGGTAGGAAAAGTGATACGTAGGTTTAACGCTCGTATCGTAGAGGTGAACTCAACCTATTCTGTGGTGGTACATGATGGAATGAGTGCTGAGATTACCAATATGAACGAACAACTGATGCAGTTGGGTTGTGTGTTACAGTTCGTAAGGTCTGGACGCGTTGTGGTAACCAAGAGTAGCTTCGAAAGGGTAGATGAATATCTGGACAAGCGTGGCAAGAAATACGAGCAGAGGGGTATATGAGCCAGTTGGATAAGATAGGTACATATCCATTTGTGGCAGAGCCGTTTCATGTGGATTTCACAGGGCACCTTACCATTGGTGTATTGGGGAATCAACTTTTAAATGCTGCAGGCTTTCACTCGCACGACAGGGGCTTTGGGATCGATCGTTTGAACCAGGAGCAACATACTTGGGTACTTTCTAGGTTGGCGTTGGAGATGACTGACCTGCCTATGCAGTATGAGCCTTATACCATCGAGACATGGGTGGAGAATGTATATCGCTTGTTCACTGATCGTAACTTTGCTGTGTTGAACAAAGACGGCAAGCCTGTGGCATATGGTCGTTCGGTGTGGGCGATGATCAATACTGAAACCCGTAAGCCGGTAGATCTGATGGCGATTCATAATGGTGACATTGCCGGCTATATCTGTGACAAGGAGTGTCCCATTGAGAAACCCTCCCGCATCAAGGTGAGTAGTCAGGAACCAGTGGCTGTTTTGCCTGTAAAGTACAGTGATATGGATATCAACGGACATGTGAACAGCATCCGTTACATTGAACATATTCTCGACCTCTTCCCCCTCGATACTTTTAAAGAGAAACGGGTGAAGCGTTTTGAAATGGCGTATGTGGCTGAAACGATGGCTATGGATACTATGGCCTATTACATAGATAAGGTGGATGATAACAACTTCGATGTTGAGGTGCGAAAGAACCAAGCCGAGGTTGTTTGTCGCTCAAAAGTGATATTTGATAAACTTAATTAATAGAATTAAAAATGGCAAAAATGAATTTTGGCGGTGTCATTGAGGAAGTGATGACACGTGAAGAGTTTCCATTGGAGAAAGCTCGTGAGGTATTAAAGGATGAAACGATTGCTGTGATTGGTTATGGTGTTCAGGGTCCTGGTCAGGCTTGTAACCTGCGTGACAATGGCTTCAACGTAATCGTTGGTCAGCGTCAGGGCAAGACTTTCGAGAAGGCAATTGCTGACGGATGGGTTCCTGGTGAAACACTGTTCTCTATTGAAGAGGCTGCTACGAAGGGTACTATCGTGATGTGCCTGCTTTCTGATGCAGCAGTGATGTCTGTATGGCCTACACTGAAGAAGTGCCTGCAGCCAGGTAATGCACTGTATTTCTCTCATGGTTTCGCAATTACTTGGAACGACCGTACAGGTTGCGTTCCTCAGAAAGATATTGATGTAATCATGGTAGCTCCTAAGGGTTCAGGTACCTCTCTGCGTACCATGTTCCTCGAAGGTCGTGGTTTGAACTCATCATACGCAGTATATCAAGATGCTACAGGCAAGGCACTTGACCGTACTTTGGCATTGGGTATCGGTATCGGTTCTGGTTATCTGTTCGAAACTACCTTCCAGCGTGAGGCTACTTCTGACCTGACTGGTGAGCGTGGTTCACTAATGGGTGCTATTCAGGGGCTGCTGCTGGCTCAGTACGAGGTACTGCGTGAGAATGGTCACTCTCCATCTGAAGCTTTCAACGAGACTGTTGAGGAACTTACTCAGTCATTGATGCCTCTGTTTGCTCAGAAGGGTATGGACTGGATGTATGCTAATTGCTCTACTACTGCTCAGCGTGGTGCTCTGGATTGGATGGGTCCGTTCCACGATGCTATTAAGCCTGTGGTCGAAAAGTTGTATGCCAGCGTGAAGTCTGGTCATGAGGCTCAGATTTCTATCGATGCCAACTCTAAACCTGATTATCGTGTAGGTCTGGAGAAAGAACTGGCTGCT
Organism: Bacteroidaceae bacterium; assembly: GCA_017534535.1. Taxonomy (GTDB): domain Bacteria; phylum Bacteroidota; class Bacteroidia; order Bacteroidales; family Bacteroidaceae; genus Bacteroides. Next base: position 157,247 of record JAFXVZ010000044.1, read on the forward strand.
TTGCATAACTCAGAGATGTGGCGCACCGCTGAGGTGGTTCGTCAGCTGCGTCCTGAGAACAATTGAAGCTAATAAGTTTTAGTATAAAGCTCCTCTCTTTACAAAGTTGAGGAGCTTTTTTATTTTTATCATAAAACATTTGGTATGTTTTAGAATTATTCGTATAATTGCACAATTATTTGTCTAAATTTAAAGCAATATGAAAAAAACTTCTTTCTTCGCGATTTGTGCAAGTGCCCTTTTGATGGGTCTTTCTGCTTGCACAGGTAATCAGAACAACAACGCTGCCAATAGTGAGGCTGATGAGCAGCAAGTATTTATCGGTGAAGACATCGCCATAGCACAGACTCAGTATGGTAAAGTGCAGGGTTTCATGTCAAGAGATGTTTACACTTTCCTGGGTGTTCGCTATGGCGCTAACACAGAAGGTGCTAACCGTTTCATGCCTCCACAGGAACCAGAACCTTGGGATGGTGTTGTACCTGCTTTGGTGTATGGTTACTGTGCTCCTCAGAACGATCCTAATTATGCCAACAATGCTGGCGTTTGGCGTGACCATTGGAACTATAGCAACCTGAGTGAGGACTGCTTGTTCGTAAACGTATGGACCAAAGGCTTGAAGGACGGTAAGAAACGTCCTGTGATGGTATGGTTCCATGGAGGTGGCTATGCTGCAGGTAATGGTATTGAGCAGGATGGTTATCATGGTGAGAACTTGGCTCGTTATGGTGACATCGTATTCGTATCAGTGAACCATCGTCTGAATGCTTTTGGTTTCTCTGACTTCTCAGGTGTAAACGGTAAGTATGAGGATTCTGGCAATGCAGGTACACTGGATATGGTAGCTGCTTTGAAGTGGGTAAACAAAAATATTGAGAACTTTGGTGGTGATCCTAACAACGTGACTATCATGGGCCAGTCTGGTGGTGGAGCTAAGGTCTGCACACTGGTAGCTATGCCTGAAACCAAGGGCTTGGTACATAAGGCTGTTGCACTGAGTGGAAACTCTAACAATGCAACTTCTCAGAGCTATAGCCGTGAACTGGGTAAGTTCATCGTGAAATACAGCAAGAAGACTGTAGAACAGTTACAGTCAATGCCTTGGAGAGATTATCTGAAGCTGGCTAATGAAGCTGCTCAGGAGTTCAACAAGACCCAGAACATGACTGGCATGCGTGGTGGTTTTGCTCCAGTAGCTGATGGTAAGCACATCCCTGCAGCAGGTTACTATGATGACCTGAACGCTCCTTCTTCTCAGGTGCCTATGATTTACTGCTCTACTATGGCTGAGTTCAGTCCTGCACAGAGTAATCCATCATTGGAGAACTTGGATGCTAAAGGGTTGGGTGAGTATTTAGATCAGCGTTATCCAGGTAAGGGTGCTGCTGTTGCAGCTGCTTATCAGAAGGCATTCCCACAGGCTAATGCAGGCGACATTATTGGTATGGCTACCAGTCCTCGTACTGGCATCATCAACAACGTAAGTCTGAAGGCTAAGCAGGGTGCTCCTGTATATTTGGCTTGGTTCGGTTTCAATCCTCCCATCTTCAACGGTCGCGCACGTGCATTCCATTGCATCGATATCTGCTTCTGGTATCGTAACACTGACCGCATGGTTACCCACTCAGGAGGTGGTAAGCGCCCTCGTGAGCTGTCAAACAAGATGTCTGATGCTCTGTTGGCTTTCATGCGTACTGGCAATCCTAATTGTGGTGCATTGCCTGAGTGGCCTGCATTCAACGATACTGACAGGCCGACTATGATTCTGAACGATGTTTGCGAGGTTCGCAACAATGTGGATACTGAGGCTTTGGAAGCAATGAAGTAATTTTAATTGATAATTGTTAAGAAGTGATATTAAGGGCTGATATTTCGGTGCGGAATTGCTCTCATTGCAGTTCAGAAACCAGAGTGAAACTGGATACAAAGTCAATGAACGTCTCACCACAGTATCTTTAGAGGCACATTTCCGATATAAGGATGAGAAGGCTTTATTTGCTGTTAAAAGTTTTCTTACAAGTAATATGACGATGTTGAATACTTTGGGAGGATACGGCATTTACTCTGCCGATGCAACAACTGGTGAACAGAAATATGCACCGCTTCGCATATCACATTCTTGGGTCAATTTTGCCTATGGAAAACAATGGCGATTCAACTTCCTTGGTGGCTATGTTAAAAATCTCGGGACTGTAAAGCAGGTTACTTCGTTGGTTGGAACCGGTACAAACATTGACCAGCTCTTTTCAACGGTATTTGGTTTCAGCTATAGTCTTCCACATTTCAAATTTGGTGCGGAATATAATTGGACAACAGCTTGGTATGGTACACCTGGTGTAAAGGCTCGAGTTAAACAAACACATGGTGTGAGCAATCACCGTTTAATGTTGACCACTCAGTATATTTTTTGAGAGTGTATAAACAATAATAAATCCCCGCCATTCAGCGGGGATTTATTGTTTAATACTTTCTATCAGTTTGCGATAGAATGGATGCTTGCCAAGTGTGGTAGCATCACCTAAAATGACAAGTTTCATACGGGCACGGGTAATAGCTACGTTCATACGTCGTAGGTCACGCAGAAAACCGATCTGACCGTCGTCATTGGCACGTACCAAACTGATGAAGATGACGTCACGCTCCTGCCCTTGAAAGCCATCCACCGTATTCACGGTGAACAATTGCCGATAAGGACGAAGGGATTCACTACCCTTGATCTTCCCTCTGAGATACTGCACCTGTGCCTTATAGGGTGAGATAATGCCGAAATCGATGCGTTCGTCCAAGATACGCTCTCCACCTATTTTATTTATATAGGCCTCCAATTGTTGCAAGAGCAGATTGGCTTCATTCTTGTTGATACGTCCGAAAGTCTCGCCTACAAACTGCTCCTTGAAATCCATCTCTGAAGTATCTATCCATGAGATAGGAGAATCGAAATCCAGTATGCTGCGATTCTTTACCTCGGGTGCAGCTTCTAATTCTCCATGATAAAACCATTCTGAGGAGAAGCGCATGATGGCCTCGTTCATGCGGTATTGCACTTTTAATAAAGAAACTGTTCCTGGTTTGTTGTCCACGATCGTCTCCATCATGGTATGTTCCAAACCTCCTTTTGCTGCTTCATAGCATTTGATGGTAGGGGGCAATTGGCAATGGTCGCCTGCCAAAACCACCCGGTCTGCCTTGCGAATGGCTATCCAGCAGGCAGCTTCTAAAGCTTGAGCTGCTTCGTCGATAAACAAGGTGCCAAAGTGCATGCCACCCAACAGACGATGGTTGCTGCTTACCAAAGTTGAAGCTATCACATGGGCGGAGTCGAATAAGTCGGCATTGATTTGCACCTCTAAAGCCACAGCCCTGTCTTTCAGTCGACTGATACGGCTACGGATGCCGTCACGTTCGTCACGACTACCCTTGCGGCGTTTGCCTTGCAGTTGGCGCAACTCTTTGCGGATACTCCACAGTTCAGGATAGGATGGGTGTCCCTCGAAGCGGCGCTCATAGGTAAACGACAACATCTTGTCGTTCACACGGGTAGGGTTGCCAATACGAAGCACATTCACACCTCTATCTACTAATTTTTCGGAGATCCAATCGACTGCCATATTACTCTGAGCACATACCAATACTTGGGGCTCCCTATGCAAGGTTTCGTAAATGGCCTCCACCAATGTGGTAGTCTTGCCTGTGCCAGGGGGACCATGCACCACCGCCACATCCTTGGCACAAAGTACCTTGTTCACAGCTGTCTCTTGGGTCGGGTTCAACCAAGGGAAGCCCATGGGGTACAACTGACGCAAACTTGCTTTTGCGGAGCCTAAAATGATGTCCTTCAGCTCAGCCAGTCGGGTGCCTTTGGCTTTTAAAACATCTGCTAAAGCCTCAAACATCGTCTGGTAACTCGTCTCATCGAAATATAGCTGAACGCCTAAGTTCTCGGCATTTTGAAGGTCCATCACAGCATTGCCCCCTGGCATTACCACCACCATGCGAGCCTCGTCGGCATAGCTCACCGTACCGAGGAAGGTATAATAAGATAGGTCGCCCGTCGCGCTTTGTTTGAAAAAGCAGACGGGCTTCCCATATTCAAATCCATGTTCTATGTCAGTATCTTCGCTGCGGGTGATCTCAATAACCAACTGGTTCAGCGAATTGTAAAAACTGCGTCCTGCGGTGCAGGGGAACCAACACATGCCACGCTTCACCTTGCGGGCCACACCCATTGTCTCAGTTTGTCGCTGAAACTCCTGCTTCTCATATTCATACTCCATACGGAGCAGGAGCTGCTGGTGCTGCAGGTGCAGTATCGGGCTCTCGGCCATGTCAGATAGAGAGGGTCTTCAATACATCTACCAACTGACGGTCGATGGTCTTGTCGAACTTGATGGCACGACTGAAAGGTACATATACCACCTGGTCGTTCTTCAAACCACACATCACATTGCGCTGACCTTCCATCAAGGCATCGATAGCAGCAGCACCCAAACGACTGGCGAGGATACGGTCGTGTGCCGTAGGACTACCGCCACGTTGCAAGTGACCTAAGATAGTAACACGTACATCGTATTGTGGATACTCGTTCTTTACGCGTTCTGCATAATGCATAGCACCACCAGTGAGCTCGCTCTCGGCCACAATAACGATACTACTATTCTTAGATTTGCGGAAACCATTCTTGATGAATTCTTCCAACTGGTCAACCTCAGTAGCAAACTCGGGAATGATGGCAGCTTCGCAACCTGCAGCAATGGCACTGTTTAAAGCCAGGAAACCAGCATCTCGTCCCATCACTTCCACGAAGAACAGACGCTCGTGGCTGGTAGCAGTGTCGCGAATCTTATCAACACATTCCAAGATGGTGTTCAGGGCAGTGTCATAACCGATGGTTGAGTCGGTGCCGTATAAGTCATTGTCGATGGTACCTGGCAGACCAATGCAAGGCACGTCAAACTCCTTGGCAAACTGCAACGCACCAGTAAGTGAGCCGTCACCACCGATTACTATCAAGGCATCAATGCCTTCTTTCTTCATGTTCTCATAGGCAATCTGACGCCCTTCTGGAGTTCGGAACTCCTGACAGCGGGCAGTCTTCAGGATGGTACCACCCAGCTGGATGATATTACTTACGTTCTGACTCTTGAACTCTACGATTTCGCCTGTTACCAAGCCCTTGTAACCTCTATAGATACCTTTGACTCTCAGTCCGTGATAAATGGCACAACGGGTAACCGCACGGATGGCTGCATTCATACCAGGGGCGTCGCCTCCTGACGTCAAGATACCGATACATTTGATTTCTGCCATATCTCTATGATGTTAAATTGTTAATTTTCTTTGCAAAGATACGATATAGCGAGCACAAAAGCAAAGAATCAGCTCGTTGTTTTTATGCTCCTTTTCCTAAAATCATTCGATTTTTTGCAAGATGGCCTCTTGAATGGATTCCATCAGCCATTTTGGGGTGGATGTGGCGCCGCAGATGCCCACCGATTGCACTCCTTGCAGCAAGTCCCAGTCTATCTCATGCACACTGTCAATAAAATAGGTATTGGGATTGACCGACAAACATTCGTGGAATAGAATCTTGCCGTTGGAGCTTTTCTTGCCGCTCACGAAGAATACCAGGTCGTGGGCTGCTGCAAACTGTCGGATATTGGGGATGCGGTTGGCAACTTGTCGGCAGATGGTGTCGTAATACTCGAAAGTAGCCTCGGGTGAGATGTGCTGACGGATGTACTCCACAATCTTCCGGAACTCGTCAAGCGACTTGGTGGTTTGTGAGTATAAACGAATGCTCTTTGTCATATCCAACTTCTTCACTTCTTCCAAACTTTCAATCACGATGGCTTCACCCTGGGTTTGTCCCACCAGTCCTAACACCTCGGCATGACCGTTCTTGCCGAAAATCACAATCTGCACGTCGGGCTCAGTCTTGGCATTGTAGGCATTGTGGATGCGTTGCTGCAGCTTAAGCACCACAGGGCAGGTGGCATCGATGATTTCGATGTTGTTCTGGCGAGCTGTTTCGTAAGTCGAGGGCGGTTCACCATGAGCACGTAACAATACCTTGGCATTGTGTAACTGGTTGAACTGTTCATGGTCGATGGTAACCAAGCCCATCTCACTGAGCCTCTCCACCTCTCTACTGTTGTGCACAATGTCCCCCAAGCAATAGAGCACACCACCCTTTGCCAATTCCTCCTCTGCCTTATGAATGGCGGTAACCACACCGTGGCAGAATCCCGATCCGTTGTCAATCTCAATTTTCATGACATAAGCTGCCCCCTAACAACTCCTCTAAGTAGAGAAGGTGCCCGTTAGGGTGGGGGAGTGTGTTAATCTTCAACTCTCTTTAAATATTCATTCATCAACCAATCATTCTGCTCTTCAATAGTCAGATGACTGTTGTCCAGTAAGATAGCATCTTCTGCCTGTACCAACGGACTTACCTCACGATGTTGGTCGAGGTAATCGCGCTCCTTTACATTCTCTAAAATTTCATCGAAGCTCGCTTCCTGTCCTTTCGCTTTCAGCTCGTCATACCTGCGTTGGGCACGTATCTCCGGCGAAGCCGTTAGGAAAATCTTCAGTTCAGCATCAGGAAATACGGTGGTACCAATATCACGTCCATCCATCACTACGCCCTTTTCTTTGCCAAATGCCTGCTGTTGTGCCACCATCTCTGAACGCACGAAATCCAGTGCAGCCACGATGCTCACCCTTTCAGACACCTCCATGGTACGGATGCGGTCTTCCACCTTTATATTATTTAAATAGGTGTCGGGTTTGCCAGTCTCGGGATTAAACAGGAAAGAGATGTGTATGTCACCCATCTTGCTGCGCAGTTTCTCTACATCCAGCTGCTCACCGTTGAAGCATCCATGCTCCATGGCATACAATGTCACGGCACGATACATCGCACCACTATCCACATACACATATCCTATTCTTTTGGCCAGGTCCTTCGCCATGGTACTTTTGCCACACGAAGAAAAGCCATCAATGGCTATCGTAATTTTTCTCATAATAGAACTATTTGTTGTTTACAGGGTGTAAAGGTAGCAAATCTGCGCTGATTTAACAAAAAAAAGTACTCAAAAGACTTGTATGTAAAAAAACTTCATTATATTTGCATCGTGATAAAGCAGAAAACACCATTAATTTTTAAATAATAGTATTTATGGAAATTAAAAAATCACCGAAGGCAGACCTTGAAGGCAAGAAAACCACTTGGCTGCTGGCTGGCTATGTATTGGTGATGGCAGTCTTGTTCCTCGGCTTCGAATGGACGCAGCGCGATGTAAAGATTGACACCAGCAATCAGGTAGTCGAGACCGTATTTGAAGAGGAAATTGAAATTCCTATCACAGAACAGCCCGAGCAGGTGGCAGCTCCACCTCCAGAGGCTCCGTCAATCGCTGAGACATTGACGATCGTTGACGATGATTCCGATATCCAGGAATCAGCTATCCAGTCTTCTGAGGAAACTGGTCAGGCAGTGGAAATCAAGTACACCGCTCCAGTAGCCGTTCAGGAAGAGGAAGAGGAAGAACCAGAAGAGCAGGAAATCTTCCAGGTTGTAGAACAGATGCCTGAATATCCTGATGGCGGTATGGCAGGTTTGATGAAGTACCTGAGTGGTGCTATCAGATACCCGGCTATCGCAGCTGAGAATGGCGTTCAGGGTCGTGTAACCGTTCAGTTCGTGGTTAACCGTGACGGTTCTATCGTTGACGCACAGGTATTACGTGGTGTTGACCCATATCTTGACAAAGAGGCTCTCCGCGTGATCAACTCAATGCCTAAGTGGAAACCAGGTATGCAGCGTGGTAAACCTGTACGCGTTCGCTATACAGTGCCTGTAAACTTCCGTCTGCAGTAATGATTGACTGATGACATTTATGAGAAAAAGGCTGCTTTCAGTAGCAGCCTTTTTCTTTACAAACCAAGAATTTAATCCAAGAAAAACGTTGGTCTATTATGTTTACCGATTCCCAGTTACTGGAAAAAGTAAATAATTACATTTCTCATCTTACTTATGGTGAACAACCAAGAGGGTTGTATGAACCAATTGAATACGCGATGTCATTAGGTGGCAAGCGTGTTCGACCTGTCCTGATGCTGATGGCCTATAATCTGTATCGTGACGATGTGGATAGGATTCTCACCCAGGCAACAGGCATAGAGATGTATCATAATCATACCTTGGTGCATGACGACCTGATGGATAAGGCCGATCTGCGTAGAGGAAAGCCCACCGTTTACAAGAAATGGAATGAAAATACAGCCATCCTGTCAGGAGATGTCATGTTGTTATTAGCCTATAAGCTGATGACTGGTATGGGTGATAGTTATGTCCCCTCTGTGATGCGCCTCTTTTCGGAAACTGCTATGCAGATTTGTGAGGGGCAGCAGCTTGACATGGAGTTTGAGACTCGCATGGATGTCAATGAAGATGAATACTTGGAGATGATTCGTTTGAAGACCTCCGTATTGATGGCTGCCAGCCTTAAGATTGGTTCTATCATGGCTGAGGCCCCTACCGACGATGCCCAGTCCCTCTATGATTTCGGAATCAATTTGGGTGTTGCCTTTCAGCTGAGAGACGACCTGCTGGATGTATATGGTAACGAGAAAACTTTCGGCAAGAAGATTGGAGGCGATATCTTAAGCAATAAAAAAACTTATCTACTGATTCAGGCGCTGAGGCATGGCAATGAAGCACAGGTCAAGGAACTGAAGAGGTGGATCGATGCCAAGGATTACGATCCATTGGAAAAGATTAAGGGCGTGACCGCTCTGTACGATGAGATTGGTGTCCGCTCACTTTGTGAGGACAGAATAGCTCACTTTACGCAGTTGGCTGAATCTAACATCAATATGGTGAAGGTGCCTGAAGAGAAGAAACAGCAGCTGCTGAATGAGATGAATAAACTGATGTATAGGGAGGCGTGATGCTGCGGATGATTGACACCCATTCGCATCTCTTCACCGAAGAGTTTGATGCCGACCGTGCGGAAGTGTTGAGTAGGGCTAAAGAGGAGGGTGTAAGCCGAATCTACATGCCCAATATTGATGAAACAACCATCGATAGGTTGTTGCAGGTTTGTGAAGATAATAAAGGTTATTGTTTCCCGATGATGGGACTGCATCCCACCTCGGTAAACGAAAACTTTGAAATAGCATTGCAGCAGGTCCGTCAGTGTTTGGAGGTACATCGCGACCAGTTTGTGGGAATAGGAGAGATAGGCGTCGATCTCTATTGGGACGATTCTTTCCTGGAGCAGCAACTGGAGGTGTTCGACAAGCAGGTGAGGTGGGCTGTAGAGATGAACCTACCCATTGTGGTGCATTGTAGGAAGGCAATCCAATATATATATAAGGTGTTGCTTCCCTATAAAGACACAGCATTGCGTGGCATCTTTCACAGCTTTACCGGTGACCCTGGGGAAGCGGAGCTGATGCTGCAGTTTGAACGGTTCATGATTGGCGTAAACGGCATAGTCACTTTCAAGAAATCGACTATTCCTGCTATACTGCACCAGATTCCGTTCGAGCGAATTGTATTGGAAACGGATTCCCCTTATTTGACGCCAGTGCCACATAGGGGAGAACGAAACGAGAGCTCCTACATCCGCTATATCTTGATGAAGGTGGCAGATGTTTTGGGTCGCTCACCGGATGAGGTGGCAGCACAAACATCAGATAATGCCTTGCGGTTGTTTGCAGCACAATAACGAGAGTTGAAACTTAATTTTTATTAAAAAAGCCTCGTTTTATCCCCGAAAATAGGCCGAAAACAGGGAAAGAAGAAAAAAAAAGACATATTTGTTGCCGAAAAGATGGTGGGTTCAGAAATTTTTTGTAATTTTAGCCCGATTTCAGATTGGTGCCGTGAAGGAGAGATGCTCGAGTGGTTGAAGAGGCACGCCTGGAAAGCGTGTAAACGCCAAAAGCGTTTCGGGGGTTCGAATCCCCCTCTCTCCGCGGATGGCGTTACTGGATGTTGAATTTTAAAAAAAATAAACAATAATAGTAATTTAATTAATTAATCAAAAACAGTTAGACAATGAAAAAGTTATTTGCAATTGTAGCTATGTTAGGAGTCTTCTCATTTGGCTCTACAGCTATGGCTCAGGATGAAGTTGCTCCTGTAGAGGGTCAGAGTATTCACAAGACATTGAAGCGTTACTTCATCGAAGGTTCTGCTTCTTTCATGAGCTTGGTAGCCATCGCATTGGTTATCGGTTTGGCATTCTGTGTTGAGCGTATCATTTATCTGAGCTTGGCAGAGATCAATACCAAGAAGTTCATTGGTAAGATTGAGAATGCTCTGGAGAATGGTGATGTAGAGGCTGCTAAGGACATCGCTCGTAACACCCGCGGTCCTATCGCTTCTATCTACTATCAGGGTTTGTCAAGAATTGACCAGGGTCTGGATCAGGTTGAGCGTTCAGTTGTTTCTTACGGTGGCGTTCAGGCAGGTTATCTGGAGAAGGGTTGCTCTTGGATCACATTGTTCATCGCAATGGCTCCATCTCTCGGATTCTTGGGAACTGTGATCGGTATGGTGCAGGCATTCGATACTATCCAGCAGGTTGGTGATATCAGCCCAACAGTCGTTGCAGGTGGTATGAAGGTCGCTTTGATTACTACTATCTTCGGTATCGTCGTTGCTTTGATTCTGCAGTTGTTCTACAACTACGTGCTGACTAAGATCGAGTCTATTAACAGTGACATGGAGGATTCTTCAGTTACTCTGCTCGACCTCATTTCAAAGTATAACCTGAAGTATAAGAAGTAATTAAATTTCAAGGAGATTAAGTATTATGAAGAAATTTAGGATACAAAACGTATCTGGCGGAATCTTGTGGTGCTTGTTCATCATTACGATTGTTGTGTTCGCCCTCTTCTTCTTCGGAGGTGAGACTGATCCAGCTAATCGCTTGGTTGCCGATACATCATATTCTGAGCCTGCACAGACGAACACTCTGTTGTACTGGGTTTACGCTTTGGTAATTATCGCCATTGTTGTTACCGTGCTGGCTTTCGTTATCAGATTCTTCTCTGATCTGAAAGATAGTCCTAAGGCTGCGCTTCAGTCATTGATAGGCGTTATTGCTTTAGTAGTGCTGATGGTTGTTACTTATTCAATGGGTAGCAACGAACCTCTCCAATTGGTAG
>JAFXVZ010000045.1 GCA_017534535.1 Bacteroidaceae bacterium
TCAAAATTCTTGAACTCAGCCAAGTGTCTCTTTGGTGTTACACCAGCCTTCTTGAAGTGACCCATCATCTGCTTGGTGGTGTTCTTCTCCTTCTTCTCCTGGAAGCCGAGCTGAACAGCCTCATAGCCGTCGGTCTCAACAGTCTTCACCTGAGTAACAACACAAGGACCTGCTTCGATAACAGTGCATGGTACATTCTTACCATCGGCACTGAATACGGATGTCATTCCGATTTTCTTTCCTAATAATCCTGGCATTTCACTTAATGATTAAAAAATTACACCTTAATTTCTACTTCAACACCGCTTGGCAACTCCAGCTTCATCAGTTCGTCGATGGTCTTAGCTGTTGAGCTATAGATATCGATCAGACGCTTGTAAGAAGAGAGCTCGAACTGTTCGCGAGCTTTCTTGTTTACGAAGGTTGAACGGTTTACAGTAAAGATCTTCTTGTGCGTTGGCAATGGAATAGGACCACTGACGATAGCGCCTGTTGACTTCACTGTTTTTACGATGCTTGCTGCTGACTTGTCAACCAAGTTGTGATCGTAAGATTTCAGTTTAATTCTGATTTTCTGACTCATTTTGTTTTTTGTTAGTTAAATTGTTAATATTACCAGGAAAGCCTTCGGGGTTAAGAGTCATTCGCTACCCCCTGGGGTCATTTCCCTTTTCTTTTTTACTTCAATAAATCCATGCGACCTCCCACTTCCTCAAGCACTGCTTTTGCAATGGAAGTAGATACAGGAGCATGATGGTCATAGCTCATGGTTGAGGTGGCGCGTCCTGAAGTAATGGTACGTAGGGCAGTAACATAGCCAAACATTTCTGCCAACGGAACCATAGCCTTCACGATGCGAGCACCTGAGCGGGTGCTTTCCATACCCTCTACCTGGCCACGACGCTTGTTCAAATCACCAATCACATCACCCATGTACTCTTCTGGAGTAACCACATCGAGCTTCATCATAGGCTCCATCAGCACAGGACCTGCCTTAGATGCAGATTCCTTATATGCCTGGATGGCACAGATCTCGAACGACAGCTGGTCAGAGTCCACTGGATGGAATGAACCATCCACCAACTCTACCTTCATGGAATCCATAGGATAGCCACCCAGCACGCCACTCTTCATAGCGGTCTCGAAGCCCTTCTGTACTGCTGGGATATATTCCTTAGGAATGTTACCACCCGTCACAGAGTTAATGAACTGCAAGCCACCCTGAGTATAGTCTGGATCCACAGGACCGATATTCACGATGATATCAGCAAACTTACCACGACCACCGCTCTGCTTCTTGTAAACCTCGCGATGGTTCACGGTCTTGGTGATTGCCTCCTTATAGTTCACCTGAGGCTTACCCTGGTTGCACTCCACCTTGAACTCACGCTTCAGTCGGTCAATAATGATGTCCAGGTGGAGCTCACCCATACCTGAGATTACGGTTTGACCGCTCTGCTCGTCGGTATGTACAGTAAAGGTTGGGTCTTCTTCAGCCAACTTAGCCAAACCGTTGGAGAGTTTCTCCATATCCTTCTGTGTCTTTGGCTCCACAGCAATACCAATCACTGGATCTGGGAAGTCCATTGACTCCAGTACAATAGGTGCATCCTCATCGCAAAGGGTATCACCTGTACGGATATCCTTGAAACCTACTACTGCGCCAATATCGCCAGCAGAGATTTCATCAACGGGGTTCTGATGGTTGGAGAACATCTGGAACAGACGGCTTACGCGCTCCTTCTTGCCAGAACGAGTGTTATACACGTAAGAGCCTGAAACCACCTTGCCTGAGTAAACACGGATGTAAGTCAATCGACCTACATACGGGTCAGTGGCAATCTTGAATGCCAAAGCAGACGTCTTTTCATCCTCTGAAGGCTCACGGCTTTCCTCATTGCCTGTGTTTGGATTTGTACCCTCGATAGCAGGAGTATCCAATGGTGATGGCAGGAATGCGCAAACGTAGTTCAAAAGCGTCTGCACGCCCTTGTTCTTGAAAGAAGAACCACAGCACATAGGAACCATAGCCATGCTCAGGGTAGCCTTGCGGATAGCCGCAATCAGCTCGTCCTCAGTGATGGTCTCAGGTGCATCAAAGAACTTCTCCATCAATGCGTCATCATACTCGGCTGCTGCCTCAATCAGTTTAGCGCGATATTCCTCAGCCTCGTCCACCATGTTAGCAGGAATCTCCTCAACGGTATATTCTGCGCCCATGGTCTCGTCGTGCCAGAAGATAGCCTTCATCTGAATCAAGTCAACAATACCTTTGAAATTCTCCTCTGCACCGATAGGAATCATCACAGGAACAGGATTTGCTCCCAAGATATCCTTCATCTGACGCTTCACCTCGAAGAAGTCAGCACCAGAGCGGTCCATCTTGTTCACGTAAGCGATACGAGGAACATTATATTTGTCAGCCTGACGCCACACGGTCTCACTCTGAGGCTCTACGCCACCTACGGCACAGTAAGTAGCTACTGCACCATCGAGCACACGCAAAGAGCGCTCTACCTCTGCGGTAAAGTCCACGTGTCCCGGAGTGTCAATCAGATTGATTTTGTAGGTGTTGTCGTTCCATTGCCAGCGACAGGTGGTAGCTGCAGAAGTGATAGTGATACCACGCTCCTGCTCCTGTACCATCCAGTCCATGGTTGCGGCACCGTCATGCACCTCACCAATCTTGTGCGTCATACCTGTGTAGAACAGGATGCGCTCGGACGTTGTGGTCTTACCGGCATCGATGTGAGCCATGATACCGATGTTACGTGTCAGGTGTAAGTCTTGTTTTGACATTCTTATTATCTTAAAAACCTATTAAAACCTATATTTAGAATCTGAAATGAGCGAATGCACGGTTAGCCTCGGCCATGCGGTGCATATCCTCCTTACGCTTGAATGCGCCACCCTGCTCGTTGTAAGCGTCCATAATCTCAGCGGCCAGCTTGTCAGCCATGCCCTTACCACCACGCTTGCGAGCGTAGCTAATCATATTCTTCATTGAGATAGACTCCTTACGGTCAGGACGGATTTCAGTAGGCACCTGGAAAGTCGCGCCACCGATACGGCGAGACTTCACCTCTACCTGAGGAGTAATGTTATCGAGAGCTTTCTTCCAGATTTCGAGAGCAGATTTCTCTTCGTTCTGCAGTTTCTTACCAACTGTTTCCAATGCAGCATAGAAGATTTCATAAGATGTGTTCTTCTTGCCATCATACATCAGATGGTTCACGAACTTGGAAACTTTCACGTCGCCATAAACTGGATCCGGGAGGATCAGGCGTTTCTTTGGTTTAGCTTTTCTCATTTTAATTTAAAAACCTTTAGTTTTTTGTTCTTGGTTGTCTGTTTCTGTCTTCTTCAACGCCTCCCACTGGAGAAGTTTACTCAACCTTCATTGCATCCAATCACTAAAAAACGAAATTAATACTTTGTTTTTTAACTTTTTGCGCCTTTAGAGGGGTTCATTACTTCTTTGCTGCTTTCTTAGCGGCTTTAGGCCTCTTGGCACCATACTTAGAGCGACGCTGTGTACGGCTTGCTACACCTGCGGTATCCAAAGTACCACGAACGATGTGATAACGTACACCTGGCAGGTCCTTTACACGACCGCCGCGTACCAGAACGATTGAGTGCTCCTGCAAGTTGTGACCTTCACCTGGGATATAAGAGTTAACCTCCTTGCCATTGGTCAAACGAACACGAGCTACTTTACGCATAGCTGAATTAGGCTTTTTGGGAGTAGTTGTATAAACTCTCACGCAAACGCCTCTTCTCTGAGGGCATGAATCCAATGCTGGTGACTTACTCTTGTCCTCCAGCACCTGACGGCCCTTTCTTACTAATTGCTGAATTGTAGGCATTTTACTTGTTTTTTATATATTATTATTTTAATTAAATTCAAAACTCCACATTTTGGGCTGCAAAGATACAAACAATTTCTGAAACTACAATGAGGAATTATTAATTTTTTATAAAAAATCACTGAATTGCCTATTTGAGGAGTGAATATAGAGAAAAGAGGATAGATATCGGTGGTTACTCCTATATATATATATAAATAAGGTGTAAAATCAGCTGGCCATTTTCAGGATTTTTCATCATCATTTACGCGAAGTAATACACTTATTTAACGAAGTAATCAGCTAAGACTAAGCGAAGCATTTGTAACAAGCTCTAAATGAGACGGCTTCTGATGGGTTCAAAAATTCTCTAGAGAATTATGGCATTTAGTCCAAGTAAACGCTCCGTTTAGTCCAAGTAAACGCTCCGTTTAGTCCAAGCAAACATCGAAAATCTCGAGAGAATTTTATAAGTGGCTTTAACCTAGCTAAACAATAGCCTTAACATCGATGGTCATTAGCTTGGGGTAAGCGGACTCTTAGGCACATGAAAACTATCAATTATAAAAAAAAACCACTAATTGTTGCAAAAATGAAAGTATTGTTGTACATTTGCGTGTTGAACAATAAAAAAAAGGTTATGGAAAAGAAAGAGAAGAAAGTCGTGCAGATTGAAATCGGCGACGATGTAAAGAAACTCACCATCGAGGGCGTAGATAAGGACGAGCAGGTGGTGATGCATGAGGAACTCTCTGACGATGAGCTTGACGAAGTGTCAGGAGGAATATGTTGGCACCTTCTTATGTCTTAAAAGCAAGAAAAAAAGCCACGACTTGATTAGCCATACTGGTACTAATTAATGTTTCCATTTAACAATAAATCTAACATATGGATAAGAAAGAGAAAAGAGTTGTTCAGATTGAGATTGACGACTATGTAAAGAGACTCACAATCGAGGGTGTTGATAAAGACGCTCAGGTGGTGATGCGCAAAGAGCTTTCTGACGATGAACTTGACCAAGTGACAGGAGGAACAATAATTGAAACAGAAGAACCATTTTTTGCTGAGCCGAGTGATGAAGCTTTATGGGAGATTAAAGTTTACACGCCATCCAAGGGTAATACGTTATAACGAAGCATTGACCTTATGTCTTAAAGCCAATTATCAGAATACTTCCAAGTGGATTTAGATAAATGTATAACTCCCCAAACGTAAGGGGAAAGTTCTGACGTAAAACATAATTATTGAGCACGAAAAAAGCCGCTTGACCAAAAAGTCTTGCGGCTCTATTTCATAGTTCAAAACGGAGGTCTTATGCCTTCACGCCATTATACTCGTCAGAAACGGTGAGTTTCTTACGTCCTTTGGCACGTCTTGAAGCCAGCACTCTGCGACCATTAGCTGTGGCCATTCTTTCACGGAAACCGTGCTTGTTCTTTCTCTTTCTGTTAGAGGGTTGGAATGTTCTTTTCATTGCTCAATATGTTTTACGTTATTATTTTTATCACAATCGGGCTGCAAAATTAGGTACTTTTTCTAAAATAAGCAAGAGATAATTCTTTTTATATCGAAAATTATTGTGTTTTTTCGCAATTTCCCTTAACTTTGCAGGGCAAAAAAAGCAAAAAAACGAGTAAAAACTAAAAAATAAACGAGTATGATTAATGCCCAAGACATTAAAATCGGTACCGCTATCCGCATGGATGGCAAGTTGTATTTCTGCATTGACTTCCTGCATGTAAAGCCAGGCAAGGGTAACACCTTCATGCGTACCAAACTGAAGGATGTGGTGAGTGGATATGTGCTGGAGCGCCGTTTCAACATCGGTGAGAAGCTGGAAGACGTTCGCGTGGAGCGTCGCCCTTATCAGTATCTCTACAAGGAAGGAGACGAATTCATCTTCATGAACCAGGAAACCTACGACCAATTGCCTATTGCCAAAGAGATCATCAATGGTGTTGACTTCCTGTTGGAAGGTATGGTGGTTGACGTGGTTTCTGACGCTTCAACAGAGACAATCCTCTATGCTGACGTTCCTGTTAAGGTTCAGATGAAGATTACCTACACAGAGCCAGGCCTGAAGGGCGATACAGCAACCAACACCTTGAAACCTGCAACAGTAGAGAGTGGTGCTGAGGTTCGTGTTCCTCTGTTCATCAACGAGGGTGACATGATTGAGATTGACACCCGTGATGGTTCATACGTAAGCCGTGTGAATACGAAGTAGGAAAACTTTTAAGGACACCTCTCCTAAATTCAGGGGAGGTGTTTTTTTTCTTAACATGCCCAAATTCTCTATCATCATACCTGTATTTAATCGCCCGGACGAGGTTGACGAGCTCCTGCAAAGCTTAGTAGAGCAGAGCTATCGCGACTTCGAGGTGATTATTGTGGAGGATGGATCGTCACAACCTTGTAAGGAGGTGGTGGATAGATTCGCCCCCACCCTCCCTACACCTTATTATATTATAGAGAACTCAGGCCCTGCAGGGGCTCGAAACTTCGGGCTCACCAAAGCACAAGGCGAATATATCATCTTCTTCGATTCTGATTGCCTGATTCCCAAAGACTATTTCAAGGCCGTGGAGGAAGGACTGAAACAAACCCAAGCTGATGCCTTCGGAGGACCAGACAGGGCTCATGCAAATTTTACCCCTGTACAGAAGGCCATTAACTACTCGATGACGTCATTCTTCACCACTGGGGGTATTCGTGGAGGGAAAGAGAAAATGGATAAGTTCTACCCACGAAGCTTCAATATGGGCATCCGTAGAGAAGTGATTAATGCCTTGGGCGGCTTCTCGAAGATGCGCTTTGGCGAGGACATCGACCTAAGCATCCGCATTGTTAAGGGAGGTTATAAAAGTTGCCTGTTCAGTGAGGCTTGGGTGTATCACAAGCGCAGAACGGACTTCAGGAAGTTCTTCAAGCAGGTGACGAACTCAGGCATCGCCCGCATCAACCTCTATAAGAAGTATCCTGATTCGCTGAAGTTGGTGCATCTCTTACCTTCCGTCTTCACTGTTGGAACAGGTCTTTGCCTATTTGCCATCCTGACAGGAATCATTTATGGTGCGCTCAACCAATCGGGCATCATCAACATCGACTTTCCTGCAGGTCCCATCCTGGTGGCATTGGGTTTGATTCCCCTGCTTCTCTTCTCCCTGATAATCTTTATCGATGCTTCGATACGAAACAGGAGTCTGAAGATAGGCTTTCTATCCATTGGGGCTTCCTTCATCCAGCTTGTGGGCTATGGAGGGGGATTCCTCAAGGCTTGGTGGAAGCGATGTGTGAAGCACGAGGATGAATTTGAGGCATTTAAGGGAAACTTCTACAAATAACTAATTACTAACATTTTCATTCATAACAAAAAAATGGAGAATCTATCAATTAACCACTGGGCGATGGAAGATCGCCCTCGTGAGAAAATGATGACCAAGGGCGTGGAAGCCCTGAGTGATGCAGAACTGCTTGCCATTCTGATAGGAAGCGGAAGTACAGGTGAGAGTGCCGTAGCCCTGATGCAGAGGGTATTGGCCCAATGCGACAATAATTTGAATAACCTCGCCAAATGGCAATTGCAAGACTATACCAGTTTCAAGGGATTTGGTCCGGCTAAAGGTATCAAGGTAATGGCATCTTTAGAGCTCGGCAAGCGAAGAAGCAGGCAAAGTCCAGCTGACAGACCCATCATCAAGGAATCAACTGACATCTATCACATCTTTCATCCCATCCTCTGCGACCTACCCCATGAGGAGTTCTGGCTTCTGCTCTTGAACCAAGCGGCTAAGGTAATCGGCAAGGTACGCATCAGTCAAGGGGGCATTGACCAAACAGCGGTGGATGTGAGGAGCATCTTGCGAGAGGCCATCCTCCACCAAGCCACTCAGATAGCTGTGGCACATAACCACCCCTCGGGCAATGTGATGCCCAGTCAAGCAGATAAGACATTGACGAATAGTATCCGCAAGGCATCTGACATTATGAACATTCGACTGATGGACCATGTGATTGTAACAGATGGACATTACTACAGCTTTCACGATCATGCGCTATTATAAAAGCCCCTAAGATTTGCTCCTTTCATTGAAAAGACGTATTTTTGCAGACGTTATTGAAATGAATATGGATACATTCGCATTAGAAGAGAAGATTGTGGAGATGCTCAAGACGGTCTATGACCCTGAGATTCCTGTCAATGTATATGACTTAGGCCTCATCTACAAGATAGACGTGAATGAGGAGGGTGAGGTACAGATAGACATGACACTTACCGCCCCCTCTTGTCCTGCAGGCGATTTCATTGCCGAGGACATACGCCAAAAGGTGAATTCCATCAAAGAGGTGAAATCCACAAACATCAACCTCGTGTTCGAGCCGGAATGGGACAAGGACATGATGACTGAAGAAGCGAAACTGGAGTTAGGTTTTATGTAAAGAGATTGCTTATGAAGAAAGTGTTTTTCCTCTCAGACGCCCACCTCGGTTCGTTAGCGATAGAACATGGCCGAACGCAAGAACGCCGATTGGTGAATTTCCTCGACAAGATCAAGCATCAGGCCGATGCCATCTACCTGATGGGTGATATGTTCGACTTCTGGTATGAGTTCAAGACGGTAGTGCCCAAAGGCTATACCCGTTTCTTAGGCAAGATATCGGAATTGACTGACATGGGTGTGGAGGTGCATTTCTTCATTGGTAACCATGATATCTGGTGTCATGACTACCTCACCAAAGAATGTGGGGTAATTCTGCACAAGGAGCCTCTTACCACAGAGATTTATGGCAAGGAGTTCTATCTGGCACATGGCGATGGCTTGGGTGATCCAGAAGTGACGTTCAAGGTGTTACGAAGGATGTTTCATAGTACTACATTGCAGAAGCTGTTCTCGATGATTCACCCTCGTTGGAGCATTGCCTTTGGTCTTCAGTGGGCAAAGCATAGTAGATTGAAGCGTCAGGATGGCAAAGAGCCACCTTACATGGGGGAAGACAAGGAGCATCTGGTATTGTGGACCAAGGAATATCTGAAGACGCATCCTGACATCAATTATTTTATCTATGGGCATCGGCATATTCAGCTGGACCTATCGCTCAATGATACAACCCGCATGTTGATCTTAGGTGATTGGATTAACCTCTTCACCTATGCTGTATATGATGGCGAGAATATGTTTCTCGAGAATTTCATTGAAGGGGAAACGATATTGTAATTTAACCTTAGTAGAATGATGAAAACTATGAAAAACTTCCTGATGGTGGCAATGGCGATGCTTGCCCTGACAAGCGCCCAAGCCCAACACAAGGCGCCTAAATGGTTGGAGGACGCCGTATTCTATCAAATTTACCCCTCTGCCTTCATGGATAGCGATGGCAATGGCATAGGCGACTTGCCTGGTATTACCTCCAAGCTATCTTATATCAAAGATCTGGGCGCCAATAGCATCTGGCTCAACGCCTGCTGTGTATCAGGTTGGAAAGATGGAGGTTACGATGTTATCGACTACTACAAGATAGACCCTCGCTTTGGTACCAATACCGATTTGGTAAATCTGGTGAACGAGGCTCACAAGCTGGGCATCCGCATTTGCATGGATTTGGTGGCAGGGCACTCAAGCGACCAAAGCGAATGGTTCTTGCAATCGAAGAGTGGCAAGGATATGCGCTACAGCGACTACTATATTTGGACGGATGAAATCAGCGAACGTGAAAAGCAACTGATTATCCAACGTCATCAAGAGGTGAACCCTGCGGCAAGTTTTACAGGCCGATTCGTGGAGGCCAATGCCCCTCGTGCCAAGTACTATGAGAAAAACTATTACGAGAGTCAACCTGCCTTGAACTATGGCTATGCCAACCCCGACCCTAACCATCCTTGGGAACAACCCGTCACTGCTCCAGGTCCTCGTGCCTTGCGCCAGGAGATGAAGAACATCATGGCATTCTGGTTCGACAAAGGGGTGGATGGCTTCCGTGTGGATATGGCACAAAGCCTCGTGAAGAACGATACTGATGGCAAGGCCACAGCTGCTCTTTGGCATGAGATGCGTTCTTGGCTCGACACCAATTACCCTGATAAAATCCTCTTGGCTGAGTGGTCTGCTCCTATGACGTCTATCCCTGCAGGCTTCGACATCGACTTCTTCTTGCCCTGGCGAGACAATAATGGATATAAGGAGTTGATTTTGCCTGAGCCATATGGGGTGCATAAGAAAGATTATTTCCATCCTGATGGCAATGGTAGCATCGAGGCATTCGTGCCTTATTATACCAAATGCCTGCAGGAGTTGGGCGACAAGGGTTATGTAGCCCTGCAAACCTCTAACCATGATTTCCATCGCCCCAATTATGGCGACCGCAATACCATCGAACAACTGAAGGTTTCTACGATGTTCTTCCTTACGCTCCATAGTATGCCGTTCATCTATTATGGCGATGAGATTGGCATGAAGTACAACGTGAATGCCCCTGAAAAGGAGGGCTCTCGCGAGGATCGTCCCGGTTTCTTCAATGAACGCTCAGGCGAGCGTACCCCTATGCGATGGACAAATGGCAAGAATGCTGGCTTCTCTACTTGCGAGCCTGAGAATTTGTTCTTACCCATCGATACTGACAATAATCGTCTGACGGTAGAGACCCAGGAGCAAGACCCAAATTCGCTTTTGAATTTCGTGAAAGATTTGCTGAAGTTACGTCGTGAGCACAAGGCGATGGGCAACACAGGTGATTGGACCTATGTAGGTGATGTCAGTCAACCCTACCCCATGATCTACAAGCGTAGTGCAGGCAATGAGGTTTATATGGTGGTGTTGAACCCCAGTGCCAAGAAGGTAAAAGCCACCATCCCTACCCAGGGTGGCAAGGAGGCAAAGTATATTATGGGTAGTGGAAAAACCAGCTATAAGCCTGGCAAGACTCAAGATAAGATTGACATGAACGGCATCTCTTGTGCCATCTATAAGATAGATTGATTACTTGAACATCTTGGAAATCTCCTCATCAGAGATGGTGGTGAGGACAGGATGGCCGTCTGGTGTATAAGCAGGGGTGGCGAGTGCAAAGAGGCGGTCAACAAGATCCGTCATTTCCTCAGTCGACAACACCTGACCATACACAATGGCAGAGGCATTGGCAAGGGTGAGGGCGATAGCTTGTTGCACCTCCTCCTTCACATCATTTCCCTTCTCCATCGCCGTATGCAACATGCTTCGCACCAGCTCCACTGGGTCGAGGCCCTCGATACCAGCAGGCACACCATTGATGGCATAACTCCCTCCTCCCAATGAGGTGAGCTCAAAGCCAACAGCTGACAAATCCGTCAAGATGCCCTCCAGCATGGCGGCTTCAGAAGGCGATAATTGCAACATCTCGGGGAAAAGCAAGCCTTGAGAGGCACTCTTGCCTTGTTTCACCTGGCGCATGAACTGCTCGAACAATACACGAACATGCGCCCTATGTTGGTCTATCAACATCAAGCCCGACTTCACAGAGGTCAAGATATAGCGACCTTTGTATTGCATCAACGACGAAGCCCGCTCTGTTACCTCCAACAGGTTGTCAGCACTCTCCTGTGAAGATTCTTTAGGAACTTCAGTAAGAAAATCGTCCACAGCGGGACGCTCTGTCTGCTTGTATGATTGCATCCCCTGATAGAGCTTTTCCCATTGGTCATCATTCGATTGACGGTGATACTCGCTCTTACTTTGACTCTCAAACGGGTTAAAGTGGGGATTCACATTAACCTTTGGAGGTGCGGCATTGCGGTTGGCAGGGTTAAAGACAGGCAGCTCATCAGGCATGTCCGTCACATCAAAATCAATCGACGGAATGGCATTGAACTTACCCAATGCCTCTTTAACAGCTGCGGCTAATATTTGCCAGATAGACTGCTCATTCTCAAATTTGATTTCAGCCTTGGTGGGATGGATATTCACATCGATATTAGCAGGGTCAACCTCGAAATACAGGAAGTATGACACCTGCTCACCCGTAGGAATCAATTGCTCGTAGGCATCCATCACCGCCTTGTGGAAATAGGGATGACGCATGTATCTACCATTGGCGAAGAAATATTGGTGATTGCCCTTCTTATGAGCGAATTCAGGCTTCGACACAAAACCACTTATATGCGCCAATGAGGTGTGCACTTCCACAGGTAACAATTGCTGGTCAAGGCGTTTGCCAAATACGGCCAGGATGCGTTGGTGTATGTTGGAAGCAGGCAGGTTAAACACCTCAGAGCCATTGCTATACAAGGAAAATGCCACATCAGGATGCACCAGTACGATACGCTCGAACTCCGTCATGATGTTGCTTAGCTCTGTGGCGTTCGACTTGAGGAATTTTCTCCTGGCAGGCACGTTATAAAACAGGTTCTTCACGGTGAAGCTACTGCCCTTGGGACAAGCCGTGGTTTCCTGCACCAGCACCTTCGAGCCGGCAATCACCAAGCGGGTACCTAACTCCTCATCCTCCATACGCGTCTTCAACTCCACCTCTGCCACAGCAGCAATCGAAGCCAGTGCCTCTCCACGAAAGCCCATCGTGTGAAGATTGAAAAGGTCTGCTGCTTCCTTAATCTTAGAGGTGGCATGACGCTCGAAAGCCATACGGGAATCCATTTCCGACATACCCTTGCCATCATCAATCACCTGCACACTGGTCTTGCCGGCATCCATTACCAGCACATGCACTTCATGCGCCTCGGCATCGATGGCGTTCTCCACCAGCTCTTTAATCAAAGATGCAGGACGCTGAATCACTTCTCCAGCGGCAATTTGGTTGGCAACAGAATCAGGTAGTAGTCGGATTACGTCAATCATTTAATAATGAACAATGAAGAATGAACAATGAAGAATGAACATTTAGATTACGCCGTTCATGATGGCATACCATACCCACAAGAGCACGATGATCAGGAAGATGATCATGGCATTATTGCTCTTGCTACCCTTCTCCTTATAACGCTTCAGGTGCGTAGTATTCTCGGCAAACTTACCTCTGATTTCCTCTGGATCAAACTCCTTTGGAGGTAACATGCCCAACTCTCGCTTGGCGTTTTCCTCTATCTTCGCCAACTTTTCCTTACGCTCATCCACGTAAATCCAATTATGATGAAAGCCTCTGGGCTTCCTAACTGAGAACATTCCCATAATTTAGTTGTTTAATGAATAATGAACACCTATCGTTTTCCATGTCTCACCTTAATATCACGAGGTGCCCCTGTCGATTCACGTTCAATCTTCTTCAGCACCTGGTCTTCTGGTTTGCCTTTCCATTCAAATATGTCATCCTTACTCAGAGGACGCATATAGTCGAACCATACAAAGGCCTCCAACTTGTCCTTTCCCTTGGGCACCTGACTCAGTGGATAGGCCGTGCCTGTAGTCTTTCCCACAAACATACCTTTATCCATCTTCCTGTCCTTCATGAACATCTTCAGGTAACTACCCTCTGCATACACCATCACGATGATGGTAGAATCCTTTTCGTCAATGGGGTGATAGATGGTCAGTACATTACCATTCACCTCCGTCTCGCGTATCTCGCCATCCACGAAATAGGCAATCATCTCCTTGCCTGTTATCTGGTTATAATGTGCCGTGTCAAAGCGTTCTATTGCCAATGCCTGATTGATGATGTGTGCACGCTCTATGGTACTGTCGTTCGAGTACACCTTCACCATCTCACCCAGCAACTGCTCCTCGCCATGCCAGAGCACAGGGTCACGATACATTGTCATACATGAGTCCTTGCTGTTCACCACCAATGAGTCGCACACTGCCTGCACATCACTGCGATACACCCTCACATGATTATAGGCACGCATCTCACGATAGGCTGAGTCGGTCTTGGGATAGAATGTCACCAACTTCAGCGTGTCGCCATGCATATACAAACTGTCACCTTGCGAGTAGTCTATCGCCACAGCCCGTTTGGTGGCAAAGGCATTCTCCTGCAATTCATCATAATAGCAGTAGTCGCCAGTCAGCACATTCTTATTCACCGTATCGTTCAAAGCTACTCGTCCGAAGGCCTCGCCAAAACCTTGTTGGCGGTCATAGAGCAAGGTATCGCCTGTCAGTCGCCTACCCTCATTCACCACCACAGAACGATTGTACAGTTCACCGCGCTCCGTCACGGTATTATACACACCTGAGCTGGTATAGACATGCGATTGCTCATTCACAATCTCAGCCTCACTGCTGATGGAGGCTATCTTGGTGGCAGTATTATAAATCAAGTCTTCTGAGGTCAGGGTAAACTGTGGATTCACCAGCTCCACATTGTATTCGAACACAGCCTGTTTGGTGGCAGGACTATACTCACCCAGCATAGATGTCAGCACATTTACTGTATCTCTCAGCGTACCACCATCGAAGTAATAACCCAGGTTCTGCACGCGGTCATAGTCCAGACTATCCGTCTCCAACTGTGTCTCACGGTTAATCAGTCGCACATTCTCACGTAGCTTAGCCAACTGAGCAATACCGTCATAGTACATATAGTCGCCATAGATGAATAAGGTATCGCCCTGCTCCATCCTGCAATTGCCGAACGCCTCCACAGAGTTAATCTTCTCGAATATCAGCGCACTGTCGCAATACATATACATACTGTCATGCTTCAGCTTTACTGAACCCCTCAACACCTGCACATCGGGTCGCTGGTTCTGGTCAGCCACTGCCTCATCGGCATACAGCAGGTCAATGCGAACCTTCTGCTTCTGGGGATCTTGATCGATTGACCATTGACCATTGACCATTGACGATTGACCATTAATCATAGACATAAAGCACAAGCTAAACAGGCAGAGAAAACCTGCTTGCAAGACTCTATAAACTTTATATTTAGCTCTCTTATTTCGCACTGCTAATTGTCAATCGTCAACCTTTATTTAATCCACCCACTATACTTAAAGTCACAACTGGGCTTCCAATTGTCACTGATGCGCACATAGGTGGTCTTCAGTTTATCTTGTATCCACTTCTCAATCATCTCATCCTGTTTCTTCTGCACCACCATCTCCTTCAGTCGTTGGTAGTCGTCAGAAACCGTGGCTTTATGGCCTTTGACGCGACTCTTCAGCTTCACAATCACGGTCTGCTCCTGACCCGAACGAGGGGTCATGTTGATAGCCTTGGAAATCTCACCCACCTCCATGGTATCCACCACCTTGGCAATCTCCGAGGGCAAATCCTGCATCTCAAAGCGTGAGGTCTGCGTCTCCTCATTCGGCAATAAACCACCGTTATTGCGGGTATTCTTATCATCAGACAGGGCATAAGCAGCCTCCTCGAAGGTATATTTGCCATTGCGGATTTCATCGGCAATAGAATCCAGGTATGCACGAGAGTCATCCAAAGCCTCCTCAGGCACATGGGGTTTCAGCAGGATATGACGCACACGGATGCGGTCGCCACGCTTCTCAATCAGCTGAATGATATGATAACCAAACTCACTCTCCACCACCTTAGATATCTTGTCAGGTGTCTGCAGGTTGAATGCCACACTCGCAAAGGCTGGGTCCAACTCACCCCTGCCCATGAATCGTCCCAGGTCACCACCACTCATGGCAGAACCAGGGTCCTCTGAATAGAGGCGAGCCAGCATAGTAAAGCTATCGCCATTGTTCACGCGTTCCGTATATTCACGCAAGCGGCGTTTCACATCGTCAATCTCCTCTTGTGGAATCTTCGGCTTGCGGGTGATAATCTCCACCTCCACCATCGTAGGCACGTATGGGATACTGTCTTGCGACAATGAACTATAGAATCTTCTCACCTCGGCAGGAGTGGTCTTGACGTCGCCCACAATCTTCTGCTGCATCTTCTGCACGGTAAGGTTCTCACGGGCACTATTACGCAACTGCTCACGTATCTGCGAGGAAGTCTTGTTGAAATACTCCTCCATCTTCTCGCGCGAGCCGATGTTCTGGATATACATATTCGTCATATATTCCACACGCTGCAGCACCTCTGCCTCGCTCACCTCCACACTGTCCAACTCAGCCTGATGCAGGAACAGCTTCTGCACAGCCATCTCTTCCGGCAATAAGCAATAGGGATCCCTATCAAACTTACGCCCTTCATACAGCGCACTCAGGCGGGCTTCCTCCACCTCTGATTTCCAGATGGCCTCATCGCCCACTACCCATGCCACTTCATCTATCACATTGTCTTGCGCCTGCATAGCCACACACAGGGTCATCAGCAGGAGTGTCAAGAATGATTTTACAGCTATTTTCATGTTGTCTATTTATTGCTTATTCGTTTTTACGCCACGAAGATAACGCTTTATTTGTTTATATCGTTACTGATTAACGGTTTTTAATGTGATTTTAAACATCATTTTTGCTTTCTGAGGGCTGAGAGCCACTCATTGGCGAGATATTGTTCATAATCTTGCTGCAGTTTTGCCCTTACTTCGTTATAGTCGTCTGGTCCATTGATTTTCTTTCCCACCGACAATGCCACAGGATATCCATCCAATGGCCGAGCCTGTCTGCCACCAAATACCAAATCATCCACAAAGGCATTGGTACCTTGCTCAAACACACCCTGTTCCACATGCACCTTGGCACGTGTCTTATCGTCCAACTGCCTTTCAGCCACTGCCCAATCCTGTCCTTTCAGCTTCTTCACAATCTTACTCACCTTCTTGGCGGTCTTCTTGTCGGCAGCATGGATGATGGCACCCCTGAAGCGAGGTTGTTGCCAACGGTAATCCTTCTGATGGGTAGAGAAATAAGCTGATAGGCCAGCCTCATCGGTCTGACTGGGTACTTGCACATACTTCTTGTACGCCTCTTGTGCCAAGAGTCTGTCAGCCACGCTCTCTACATTCTGCACATAGGCAGGGTTCTCATCCAGATGCTGGGCACTGCAGTCCAACACACACTTTGCCACAAAGGCGGCATACTGCCTGCGCACCCCCATCGGATAAGTCTGAGCAAACTTGGCGAACTGTGCCCCTGTGAACGATTTGCCATCCACGGTGAACAAGGTGCCCTCCACCTTGCTGTCACGATAGAGGCGGTTCACATTTTGTTGGTTCTCCTGGAACTTATAGGTGGATTTCAGCTTGGCTATCTGCTGCTCAGTCACAGCATCGGGATAGGCATGCCCCTTCACCTGCTGGGTATAAGCCGTACGGAAGGCCTCTGCATCTCGCTGACGCTGGTCAACCACCTGTAAGATATGGATTCCCGAAGGTGAGAGGAATGGTGCTGACACC
Source organism: Bacteroidaceae bacterium (assembly GCA_017534535.1). Taxonomy (GTDB): domain Bacteria; phylum Bacteroidota; class Bacteroidia; order Bacteroidales; family Bacteroidaceae; genus Bacteroides. The sequence continues at coordinate 17,085 of JAFXVZ010000045.1, forward strand.
TGTCCGGGTTGCAGGGCAAAAGCCACCTGTTCCATCTCCTCCGTCATGTCCAGTCGGCTCATCCACAAGGCATCTTGCATATCTGAGTAGCGACGCATCAGTGCCTCAAAGTCAGCCCCTTGTGCCAACGCCCCACTCACGGAGTCCATGCGTGCCTGCCACTGGTTGATTTCCACCTGACGCACATGCTGTGGCAAAGCGTGGAAGATTTGCCTGATGAGCAACAGCTTGTCGCCCTGCACCTGCCTGGTCTTGGCAAGCACCTTGCCAGCCTCAGTCGCAGCTCCCTGCTTGTCAAACAGGAACTCACCCATCACGTTCTGCTTATACGCCTCCATGCTCCGCTGAAAAGCCACACTCTTGTCCAGCCCCTCGGCACGAGCGGCACGCGCCATCAGTGCAGTGTCTGCTTGTGATTGACGATTGACGATTGACGATTGACTATTGACAATTGACCATTGGCAATTAAAAAGCAATGCTGATAAAAGTATCAGCATCACTTCCCAGTTTTTATCGTGCCTATAACCATTCCTCATAAAACACTATGTTTATTTCTCTAATCGTAAATAGTAAATAATCAATCGTCAATCGTCAATCGTCAACGTCATTCTCACTCCGGTCTGCTATAATTCGGAGCCTCGCTCGTAATCGACACATCATGTGGATGGCTCTCCAGCACACCAGCATTCGTGATGCGGGTGAACTTGGCGTTATGCAACTGCTCGATGTTCTGAGCGCCACAATAACCCATGCCTGAGCGCAAGCCACCAACCAACTGGAAGATTACCTCATAGAGCGTACCCTTGTAAGGCACACGACCCGAGATACCTTCCGGCACCAGCTTCTTCACATCCTTCGTGCCAGCCTGGAAGTAACGGTCCTTCGAACCATTCTCCATCGCCTCCAAAGAACCCATGCCACGATAGGTCTTGAACTTACGTCCATTGAAGATAACAGTCTCACCTGGTGATTCCTCCGTACCTGCCACCAGCGAGCCAATCATCACACTATAGCCACCAGCGGCCAACGCCTTTACCACATCGCCTGAGTAACGCAAACCACCATCGGCAATCAGAGGCACACCAGTGCCCTTCAATGCCTTAGCCACATCATATACGGCAGAAAGCTGGGGCACGCCCACGCCTGCCACCACACGGGTAGTACAGATAGAACCAGGACCAATGCCCACCTTGATGCCATCAGCGCCAGCCTCCACAAGCATCTTAGCTGCCTCGCCAGTAGCCACATTACCCACCACGATATCGATATTCGGGAAAGCATGCTTCGCCTCTTTCAGCTTCTCAATCACGAACTTGGAATGTCCATGGGCTGTATCAATCACAATGGCATCCACATTGGCATTGATCAGTGCCTGCATACGTTCCAGCGTATCGTCGGTCACACCCACGCCAGCTGCTACACGCAGACGTCCCATCTCATCCTTGCAAGCCATAGGCTTATCCTTCGCCTTCGTGATATCCTTATACGTAATCAAGCCCTGCAATCTGCCTTCAGCATCCACCACAGGCAGCTTCTCAATCTTATGCTCCTGCAGAATCTGGGCTGCATCCTCCAGGGTGGTACCCTGATGGGTAGTCACAATGTTCTCACTGGTCATCACCTCATCGATGCGCTTGTTCAGGTCACGCTCGAATCGCAGGTCACGGTTCGTCACGATACCCACCAGCTTGCGGTCATCATCCACCACAGGTATGCCACCAATCTTATATTCCTGCATCAGCTCCAGTGCCGCACGCACGCTCGACCCCCTCTTGATTACCACAGGGTCATAAATCATACCATTCTCAGCACGTTTCACGATAGCCACCTGGCGAGCCTGGTCGTCAATCGACATATTCTTGTGAATCACGCCAATACCACCTTCGCGAGCGATGGCGATAGCCATCTTCGCCTCGGTGACAGTATCCATAGCTGCTGTCACAAACGGAATCTTCAGATCGATGTGTCTGGAAAACTTGGTTGAGAGGTCAACGGTCTTGGGGAGAACCTCTGAATAGGCAGGGATTAACAATACATCGTCGAATGTCAATCCGTCCATCACTACTTTATCTGCAATAAATGACATAAAAAAACCCTTTAAAATTTATTGCGTGCAAATATAGGCATTTTTCCGCAAACTACGAAAAATTGTAGTACTTTTTTTATTTCGCACAGATAATTAACGTGATTATTACGTTTCAAAGAAACGATTAATCGTTAGCAGATAAACTTAGGTAGCTTACCTTCCATAAGTAATGCTGATGCAACAATATACCAGGAAATCGCATCCCGGCCTAACAACCTAACAACCTAACATTTGATGTTTTTAATTTGGGATGACACCCTACTTACAAATGGTAA
>JAFXVZ010000046.1 GCA_017534535.1 Bacteroidaceae bacterium
ACTGAAACGATTATGAAATTGAATAATTTGAAGCCGGCTGCCGGCTCTACCCATTCACGTCGTCGTATCGGTCGCGGTCCTGGTTCAGGACTGGGTGGTACCTCTACTCGTGGTCACAAGGGTGCTAAGGCTCGCTCAGGCTATAAGAAGAAAATTGGCTTTGAAGGTGGTCAGATGCCACTGCAGCGTCGCGTGCCTAAGTTCGGATTTAAGAACATCAACCACAAGGAGTATTTCGCAGTTAACCTGTCAACTCTCCAGAAACTCGCTGAGCGCAAGAATCTCGAGAAGATCGGCATAGCTGAACTCGTTGACGCTGGCTTGACCAACGGCAAGGAGCTCGTTAAGATCCTGGCTAACGGTGAGCTCAAGGCTAAGGTAACCGTAGAGGCAAACGCTTTCTCAAAAGCTGCTGAAGAGGCTATCAAGAACGCCGGTGGCGAGGCTGTGGTTCTGTAAACCATAATCCGCAAGGTAACAAAACAATTGTTTTACTATTTAAGTAAACATTTTCGTAATGAAGAAATTTATAGAGACACTGAAGAACTGTTGGAAGGTTGAGGATCTGCGTATCAGACTCCTCATCACAATCCTCTTTGTCGCTATCTACCGTTTCGGCTCTTTCGTGGTTTTGCCGGGTATCAACCCTGCAAACCTCGAAAAGCTGCAGCAGCAGACAGCAGGTGGTTTGATGTCACTCCTCGACATGTTCTCAGGTGGTGCATTCTCAAACGCATCAATCTTTGCGTTGGGAATTATGCCCTACATCTCGGCATCCATCGTAATGCAGCTTGTGGCAATCGCTGTACCTTCTTTCCAGAAAATGCAGCGTGAAGGCGAGAGCGGACGTAAGAAGATCATGCAGTACACTCGCTACCTGACAGTGGCTATCCTGCTCTTCCAGGCTCCTTCTTACCTCATGAACCTAAAGATGCAGTCACCTGGTGCCTTGGCTTCAGGGCTCACATGGTCAGAATTTATGATTCCTGCAACAATAATCCTTGCGGCTGGATCAATGTTCATCCTTTGGTTGGGTGAGCGCATCACAGACAAGGGCGTGGGTAATGGTATATCTCTCATCATCATGATTGGTATCATTGCTCGTCTGCCACAGGCCTTCATCCAGGAGGTTACAAGCCGTTTCACGGCTATCACCGGTGGCGGTCTCGTGATGTTCATCGTTGAGATTCTGATATTGTATGCAGTAGTGTGCGCTGCCATCATGCTTACACAGGCTACTCGCAAGGTGCCTGTTCAGTATGCAAAGAAACTGGTGGGCAACCAGCAGTTGGGTGGTGCTCGTCAGTACATACCATTGAAGTTGTTCGCAGCCAACGTGATGCCTATCATCTTCGCTCAGGCGTTGATGTTCATTCCTTTGGCTATCGTGCAGTACAGCAGCGACAACCTCAGCTGGTTCACTCGTTCACTGCTTGACAACAGAAGTCTGCTCTATAATATAGTATATGTATTGCTCATCGTGGCATTCACATATTTCTATACTGCCATAACACTGAACCCAACACAGATGGCTGAGGATATGAAGCGTAACAACGGTTTCATACCTGGCGTTAAGCCTGGTAAGGATACTGCTGATCATATCGAGGAAATAATGTCTCGTCTGACATTGCCTGGTTCATTGTTTATCGCTTTCATTGCAGTAATGCCGGCACTCGCTGGATTGTTCAATGTACAGCAGGGCTTTGCGCAGTTCTTCGGTGGTACGTCATTGCTCATCCTCGTGGGTGTGGTCATTGATACACTGCAGCAGATAGAGTCGCATTTGATGATGCGCCACTATGACGGTTTGTTGAATTCAGGTCGCACCCGTCCACAGAACGGTGTGAGCGCATACTAATACCTGTTTTGAGATAGCAAGCACATTTCATGGCTATATATCTGAAGACAGAAGAAGAGATATCACTGATGCGAGCTGCCAACCAGCTGGTTGGCAGCACGCTTGGTGAACTCGCCAAACATATAAAACCAGGTGTCTCGACAGCGCAGCTGAACAAGATTGCAGACGAGTTCATCCGTGATCACGGGGCCACACCGACATTCCTCGGTTTCCCAAACCCATACGGTCCGGAGTTTCCCGCGAGCATCTGCACCTCAGTAAATGAATGTGTGGTGCATGGCGTGCCGAGCGACAGTCAGATACTGAAAGATGGAGACATCATATCAGTGGACTGCGGTACATTGCTGAACGGATGGAATGGTGATTCCGCCTATACCTTTCCAGTTGGAGAGATAAGCGATGAAGTGCGTCAGCTGCTTAGGACAACAAAGGAAAGCCTGTATCTCGGAATAGAGAAAGCTGTGCATGGAAATCATCTTGGAGACATAGGTCAGGCAGTGCAGGACCACTGTGAAGCCAAAGGGTATGGAGTGGTGAGAGAGTTATGTGGTCATGGCATAGGCAAGTCCATGCACGAAGAACCTCAGGTGCCCAACTACGGCAGACGTGGCAACGGTACGAAACTGAAGGAGGGTATGTGCATAGCCATTGAACCGATGATAACGATGGGAGACCGTAAAATCTGGCTGATGCAAGACAAATGGTCGGTTTGCACAAGAGACAAGAAACCAGCAGCCCATTACGAGCATACGGTTGCTGTTTACAAAGGCAAGGCCGAGATCCTATCGTCATTTGAAGAGATAGAAAAGATTTTTAAGATATAAACCAAAAACAAATTTATGGCAAAGCAATCTGCTATAGAACAAGACGGAGTTATCAAGGAAGCGTTGAGCAATGCGATGTTCCGTGTAGAGTTGGAGAACGGAGTAGAGATAATAGCACATATCTCGGGTAAGATGCGTATGCACTACATTAAGATACTGCCCGGTGATAAGGTGAAGGTGGAAATGAGTCCTTATGACTTGACAAAGGGACGTATCAGTTTCCGTTATAAATAATAATGTGCTGTGATGGCGCTCATGGCATCATGGTTATCTGTGACAGACAATTAATTAATAAGTACTTATATAACAAAACAACAAACGATGAAAACAAGAGCATCACTGAAGAAGCGTACTCCAGACTGCGTAATCGTACGTCGTAAGGGTCGTCTTTTCGTAATCAACAAAAAGAACCCTAAGTTCAAACTTCGTCAGGGTTAAATTTTATTAAAAGTTAAAAGTTAACTACCAAGTGTTAAAAAATTTGGGAGTGTGGGGATAATTGTGTAACTTTGCATTTCCGAATTGTTCGCAACAAGTTAATTAACAGTTTTTTTATTCATTTTTCAAACAATTATGGCAATAAGAATTGTTGGAGTAGATTTGCCCCAGAATAAGCGTGGCGAAATCGCATTGACTTATATCTATGGTATAGGTCGAAGTAGTTCAGCAAAGATATTGGACAAAGCAGGTGTTAGCCGTGA
>JAFXVZ010000047.1 GCA_017534535.1 Bacteroidaceae bacterium
CTGATAACCCCAAAAAGGGGAATATCTGCTTCAATCGTCAGGATGCACCGTATTCAAATCAAATTGAAACTTGACGGTTCACATAAACTGTAATATGTACAAACCTTATCTTCAGACCAACCGGACATCAACCAAAAGGATGACGCCCGACGCTGCCTGTCCTCTGTCCATCAATCATTCATAGAACTCTCCAAATAAGCTCCCCTCTCGGAAAGCGGATGCAAAGGTACACACTTTTTAAATTCCAACCAAATAATTCCGGGTGTTTTTTCAATAAAAAAACACCCGGAATTACAACATGCTGTTTTATAGCATTATACAAAACATCATTTTTTAACCTCTACACTCACCATAACAGGGAAATGGTCAGAGGGAGTGCGTGCCACCCTGGTTTTATTACCCTCTGCATCGACAGTCTCACTATAATAGACATCGGTCAGTACACCATATTTATATATATGGAAGTCTTTTGTCAGGAAAATGTGATCAATTCTTTCATCTGCGCTAGGACTTGCAGGGTTAAATGCATTATATGTGCCATTATTTATATATTTGAGGTCTGCTATGCGATAGGCGTCAGACATAATACCAGAGTTGTCAATCAAAGCGAAAGACTCGTTATGCTGATTGATATTAAAGTCGCCCGATAAGATAGCAGGCAATTTCTCAGGATTCTCTGTCACCTTCTTCAAAATCAGCTTGGCACTTTCTGCCCTTGCTACCACACCGATGTGGTCCATGTGAAGATTATAGTAAATAAAAGTGAATCCACTGTCTTTCACACGGAACTTACCCCATGTGCAAACACGAGGCAAAGCCGCATCCCATCCCACATTAGGCTTGTCTGTTTCCGTAGAGAGCCAGAAATCGCCATGATCGAGCATCTCAAACATATCAGTACGATAGAAAATAGCCGCAAATTCGCCTTCTTGCTTGCCATCAGAACGCCCTACACCGATATAGTCAAACCCTGGCAACCTGTCTTTCAAATCTTGCAACTGATTATATAATCCTTCTTGGGTGCCGAAAATGTCAAACCCGTGGAAACGAATCAATTGTGCCACATAATCTCGTCTTGTTGACCATCCATTTCCATTATCATAATCACCTTGACCCTCGAAACGAATATTATAAGTAGCAAGTACAAACTTTGTAGAGCTTTCAGATTTACAACCTGTTAACACTGCAGTTACCATAGTTAAGATGCTCAAAGCTAGAAAAATCTTTCTCATAATAATACTATTTAAATCTCACTTAATATATAATTACCAGCTTCCTCTGAAACGAACACTTGCAGTTCTTCCAAAGAGCGTTCTTTATCAGCAAACTCAATCTCAGCCTGTGGAGGATCCAGAGTCACCACAGCCTTCACTCCATCCATGCTATTCAATGCTTCTTCCACATGTCTGCGACAATTCTTGCACATCATGCCTTCCACTTTGTACGTCTTTTTCATATCTTTAAATGTTTTCATTGCAAAGGTAATAAAAAAAAACTATCTTTGCACCTCAAATATGAAAAAACATGTGGATATTAGTCTTAAGTCTTATTGTTTTGGGCATTCTGGCCGCTTTGGCTGGCTTCATCAGAAACCGTTCGCTTCAAAAAATGATAGCAAAGGGTGAACTCGACAAAATGCCAGAAGTCAAAATGGTATTGGATTGTGGCGCTGATTCCTGTGAACTTGATGAAGGAGGAAGCTGCAATCTGGACTGTATGACACCTATTATAAAAAAAGACATCGATTACTACGATGATGAAGAGTTGGATGTCTATAAAGGCAAAGCATCTAACCAGTACACTGACGAAGAGGCAGAAGAATTCCGTAACGTGTTCTATACCATGCAAGAAGAAGATGTACCAGGTTGGGTGAAGAGTCTGCAACAAAGGGAACTCAACATTCCTGACTGTATGAAAGACGAGGTCTTGATGGTACTAAGAGAAATAAGAACAAAGAAATAACAACAAGATATGGAAACAATCAGGATTGATTCATTAGAGAAGATACATGAAGCTGCTCGCGAGTTTGTGGCTTCAATGGGTGACAACACCGTCTTTGCTTTTTATGGCAAGATGGGAGCTGGGAAGACAACATTCATCAAGGCTGTTTGCCAGGAGTTGGGTGTGACAGATAACATCACCTCTCCTACCTTTGCTATTGTCAACGAATATCGTTCTGACCTTGCTGGCGAGTTAATCTACCACTTTGACTTCTACCGCATTAAGAAATTGGATGAAGTGTATGATATGGGTTATGAAGACTACTTTTATAGTGGTGCCATCTGTTTCATTGAATGGCCAGAGCTCATTGAAGACTTATTGCCAGGAAACACTATCAAGGTATCTATCGAAGAGGTAGAAAATGGTGCTCGCATGTTGACAATGGAAGATTTCTGCTAAACACTCCAAGCTATGGCTAAATATTTCATGATGATTATCTTTGCCGTTACGGGTTTGATATCTGCATTGGCTTCCATCTTCAATTGGGATTGGTTCTTTACTGCTCAGAATGCCCAATATGCCGTCAAGCGATTTGGAAGACAACAATCTCGTCTTATCTATGGTCTTTTGGGTATGGCACTCGTAGCTATGTCCATATATTTTTACCTAAGCACTACGGGCAAGTGACAACCAATCTTTATTCTCACATTCAATTGCTTCAAGCTGAAGACTTGATTAGTTGAAGTAATTGGGCCATTTACTTGAAGCAATCGCTCTAATTCTCGAGGGAATTATGAAGCCCGCTCGGAGGGGATGAACGGTCAGGTCAGAGCTGAACACTTGCCAAGTCGAAGCTGAGCTCTTGTCAGAAGCTATCTCACACTGAGTTTATTAGAAGCATCGCACTTGCTTGGGCATTATACCTTATTAAGCCAAGAAAAAACGGCAATTATCCTTATTTTCAAGAAAAGTTGCCGTTATGCATTGTAAGGGACAAAAAACTTATTATCCCAGAGAATCTGCATATTCCATCTCTCCCTGTACCACAAAGAGAATGTCATCATGCTCATATTCTCCGATTTCATCTTTCTTAGCCTCCTTGATGACATAGTCAACGATTTTATCCAAATCAATGTCCACAAATCCTTCATCATCAGGCTCGACATCAAGTATGCCACTATTGGCATAATACTCGTCAATCACATCAAGGAAATAATACAACTCATCATCTGAGAATTTTTCCTTCAACTCCTGTGGCAGATAACTTTTAATGAACTCTATGGTCTTCTCGTCATCCAGGTCATCAGCCAAAAACTCGTCATCAGCCATAACTTACAGCAAAGATTCAATTTTCTGAACAAAAACAGGCTTTGGCGCGGAGCCCACCTGCTTATCAACCAACTGACCGTCCTTAAAGAACAAAATGGTAGGAATGTTACGAATGCCGAACTCAGCAGTAAGGTCTTCGTTATCATCCACATTGCACTTGCCGATTACTACTTTGCCTTCGTATTCAGCGGCTAACTCATCAATCACGGGGCCTACCATGCGGCATGGTCCACACCAAGTAGCCCAAAAATCAATCACTACAGGCTTGCTGGTATCAGCCATCAGCTCTTTGTAGTTCGCATCTGTAATTTCTAATGCCATCTCTATACAATTTTAAAATTAATAAATGATATATTTCATATCTTGCAAACATCATGCCAACGTCAGTTGACGTGATAAGAAACATTCTCTATATTGTCCAGGAAAGATATCAGCTCTCTGCCAACAGCCACTTTGACAGGGTGTGACACCATATCCACTGCCATCTTTGAATCTGTATCTTGAATCTTCATACAAAGATCAGCATTTCCTGGATGGAGACGACAAACCTCAGCCAAGCTTTCCACCAAAGATTCGTCAATTACTTTCAAAGGTAATGTGATGGTAAATTTCTGAATCACGTTGTCCTTTACATCAGACAACAACTCCACCTTATTTATTTTAAGTTCCAAATTCTCAGGTTTCCACTTACTTGGTTCTAACTTCGCATGGATAAGTACCAACATTTTCTCCTGCACGAATCCCTGATAAACAGCCCAATCATTCCTCCAAAAAGGAATCTCTGCATTGCCAGTAAAGTCTTCAATTCTAACAATGCCGTATGGATCACCCTTCTTGCTGACACCCTTACGCAAGCCCACAACCATACCGCCAAAGGTCAGTTCCTCACGATCTTTCAGAGCTTTCAGGTCTTCCAACTCCTTCATGCCTGTATTGCAAACATGCTCTAAGATAATACGATACTCATCCAATGGATGTGCAGAAAGATAGATACCCACCAAATCACGTTCGCGATTCAGTCTTTCCAAATCACTCCATGGCTCAGCCTCTGGAATTGGAGGTGTGGCAATCTCAACAGCATCATCTCCACCAAAAAGAGAATTCTTCATCTCATTCTGTTCCAGCTGATAAGTCTGTCCATAACGGACTAAAGTATCGAGGAACATCTCACCTTTAGCATTCAAACCAAAGAAACGCTCGCGTGCGATACCAAAGCTATCAAATCCACCACACAAAGCCAAGCTCTCATATGCCTTACGATTAACAGCTGACATGTTAACACGTTGAGCAAAATCAAAGATATCCTTATACGGACCATTCTTCGTACGTTCATCGATAATCGCCTCAGCAGCAGCATTTCCCATACCTTTAACAGCAGCTAATCCGAAACGTATCTCGCCTTTCTTATTCACACCAAATTTTTGATAACTCTCATTCACATCAGGGCCTAATGTGGCAATGCCCATCGCCTTACACTCATCCATCAACTTGGTGATTTCCTTGATATCATCCTTCCTTCTACTCATGATAGCTGCCATGAACTCAGGAGGATAGTTCGCCTTGAGATATGCTGTCTGGAATGCCACCCAAGAATAGCAAGCAGCATGAGACTTGTTGAACGCATAAGAAGCAAACTTCTCCCAATCTGCCCAAATCTTCTCAAGCACCTTAGGATCATGTCCATTCTTCTGACCACCCTCAATGAATTTGGGCTTCATCTCGTCAACAATCTTCTTTTTCTTCTTACCCATCGCCTTACGCAAGGCATCACTCTCACCACGGGTAAAGTTTGCCAACTGACGAGAAAGCAACATCACCTGTTCCTGATAAACTGTAATGCCATAAGTATCCTTCAGGTATTTTTCCATACAAGGAAGGTCATAGGTAATCTTCTCCCTACCAGACTTGCGAGCAATGAAAGCAGGGATATAGTCCATAGGCCCAGGACGATAGAGGGCATTCATGGCGATAAGATCCTCAAATACCGTGGGCTTCAGTTGCCTCAGGTAAGTCTGCATACCCTGCGACTCAAACTGGAATGTACCAATCGTCCTACCCTCTTGATACAGCTGATATGTCTTAGGGTCATCCATAGGGATATTATCCAAATCAATATCTATACCCCTTGTCAACTTGATATTAGCCACAGCTTCCTTCAACTCAGACAAAGTCTTCAAACCCAAAAAGTCCATCTTGATTAAACCTGTAGATTCAATCACATGACCATCATATTGCGTACAATTCGTCTTCGTATCCTTGAAATCAGGGTCATCAGCTGTAGACACAGGAACTACGTCACTGATAGGTAGCGAACTAATAATGAAACCACAAGCGTGAATTCCTGAACCTCTGACATTTCCCTCTAACATTTTGGCGTACTGGATGGTATGCCTCAGTTTGGGGTCAGATGATTTCTCCGCTTCCTGCAATTCAGGGGTACACTTGATGGCATTAGGCAAATTCATTTTCATCCCATCAGGCAAACGATCTGGAATGGCTTTCACCAATTCATTCGCCACTTGCAAAGGCACTTTCTCCACGCGAGCCACATCCTTCAAGGAGTTCTTAGTCGCCATTGTGGCATAAGTAATAATGTGGGCACAATTCTCATGTCCGTATTTGTCTTCCACCCACTTCAAAACCTTGCCTCGACCATCATCATCGAAGTCTGTATCAATATCAGGTAAAGAAATACGGTCAGGATTCAAGAAACGCTCAAACAGCAAATCATATTTCAAAGGGTCAATCTTTGTGATACCCAAACAATAAGCCACCACAGAACCAGCAGCAGAACCCCTACCTGGGCCGACCATCACTCCCAATTCATCACGAGCAGAATTGATGAAGTCTTGCACAATCAGGAAGTAACCCGGGAAACCCATTGTCTTCATAATATGCAACTCAAACTTCACACGCTCTGCTACATCGTCAGGTAAGGGATCTCCATATAATCTTCTTGCGCCTTTATAAGCCAGTTCTGCCAAATAGTCGGCTTCAAACTTAATACGATACAGTTTCTCATAACCACCCAGCTTGGCAATTTTCTTCTTCCCAGCATCTTCAGGCAACTGGTTCTGACCATTCTCATCGCTGGTAAACTCGTCATATAGTTGCTGCTCTGTAAACTTTCTGCGCCATTCTTCTTCTGTTCCAAATGACTCAGGAATGGGAAAGAAAGGCATGATGGGGTCATGGTCAAGGCTATACACCTCTACCTTATCAAGAATCTCTAATGTGTTTGACAATGCTTCAGGCACATCAGCAAACACTTCATTCATTTCCTCACGCGTCTTGAACCACTCTTGCTTTGAGTATAGCATACGTGATGGGTCATCTAAGTCCTTCTGGGTAGCCAAACAAAGCAAATGATCATGAGCCTCGGCATTATCTTGGTCCACGAAATGGCTATCATTTGTACAAACCAACTTGATGCCATATTCTTTCGCCAACTCAATAATTACTTTATTCGCTTTCTGTTGTAAAGGGAAAGTTTCTCTGTTTGCTCTAAACGATGGGTCTGGATTTTTCACCTCATGACGTTGTAACTCCAAGTAATAATCATCACCAAACAGGTTATAGTACCACTCTATAGCCTCTCTTGCTCCCTCAACATCTCCTTTCAGAATCTTTGCAGGCACCTCACCTGCCAGACAAGCAGAACACACAATCAAGTCTTCGTGATATTGCTCCAAATCAAACCTGTCAGTACGAGGACGATTGTAAAAGCCATCCACCCAGGCATTCGACACCAGTTTAATGAGATTCTTGTATCCTCGCTCATTCTTAGCCAAAACTATCAAGTGATATCCACCTCGATCATCCTTATCCTTTACCTCTTTACGACCATGTCGAGTTACATACATCTCACAACCGAAGATAGGCTTGAATGGTTCCAATCCCTCCTTCCTGCGCTTTCCGTTCACTTCCAGGCAATAGTCATGAAACTCTTTGATACCAAACATCACACCATGATCGGTAATAGCCATGCCTTTCATGCCATCAGCAATGGCTTTATCCACCAGCTTTTTGATGCTCGCCTGTCCATCAAGCAAAGAATAATACGTATGTACATGTAAGTGAACAAAATCTATCATACAACTCAAAACAATTAGTGATTTCAGTTTTCAAATGTACAACGCTTCTCGCTATTCCCCAAAAAAAATGAAGAAAAGTTATCAACAGCTTGATTTCTGCCCAAAATATTTGCTTAGTCTTTAAAATAAGCTTAATTTTGCAGTTGGTTTTGATTTAACCTTTTAAAATAAGATGCCGAAAGCTATTTTGACAAGTAATGAAAAGGCTTAAGAAGATACATATACACCGTGAAGGTACACACACTCTGATTGGTGGCTTTCTTGGATTATTGTTGCTGAATGTAGCACTGTTTTATGGATTTGAAACAAAAATCCCGTTTTATATCGTCTTTGGCGTAAGCGTCATCGTATATGCCATTGTAGTGAATTTTTTCCGTTGCCCTATCCGATTGTTTGGCAATGATACGACAAAAACCGTTGTAGCGCCTGCTGATGGCAAAGTGGTGGTAGTGGAAGAGGTAGAAGAGAACGAGTACTTCCATGACAAACGCATTCAGGTATCTATCTTCATGAGTCTTACGAATGTACATGCCAACTGGTATCCTGTGGATGGTACAGTGAAGTTAGTTGGTCACCAGAACGGCAAGTTTATGAAGGCATGGCTTCCCAAAGCCAGTCTGGATAATGAGCGCTCCACTATTGTCATTGAAACCCCAGAAGGAGTGGAGATTTTAGTACGCCAGATAGCTGGTGCGATGGCAAGACGTATCGTTACCTATGCTATTCCTGGTGACGCATGCTATATCGACGAGCACTTGGGCTTCATTAAGTTTGGTTCTCGTGTGGATGTATTTCTCCCACTTGGCACTGATGTCAAGGTAGCATTAGGTCAATCAACCACAGGCAATCAAACTATCATCGCCAACTTAGCATAAACATTCGACATCATGGCAAACAAGTTTACTAAACATATTCCCAATACCATAACCTGTCTTAATCTTTTCTCAGGTTGCATTTGTTGCGTGATGGCCATTTGGCATATGTACGAATTTGCTTTGTTGTGTATTATCTTTAGTGCCATCTTCGATTTTTTCGACGGTTTGACAGCAAGGGCCTTGGATGCTCACTCCATTATTGGTAAAGATATCGACTCATTAGCCGATGACATCAGCTTCGGTTTGGCACCTGCCATGATGGTATTTGCTTTCCTGAAATACGACTATCTCCCCGATGCTGTTGGCTTTATGGAACTGTTTCCTTTTATCGCCTTTTTAATAGCTGTATTCTCTGCACTTCGTCTAGCAAAGTTCAATAACGATAGCAGACAGACAACTTCTTTTTATGGATTACCCGTTCCTGCGAATGCTTTGTTTTGGGGTGCCTCTGTAACGGGGCTATCCAACTGGATGCTGAACCTTCCTCTGTTGATTATCATCTTTGCCATCTTGGTTTTTTGCTGGTTACTAGTTAGCGAATTGCCTATGTTTTCTCTAAAATTCAAGAACCTCACATGGGCAGACAATAAATTGAGATTTGTGTTTTTGGCTATCAGTGTTGCCCTGCTTTTTTTCGGAATCCCTGGTATCGCCCTCATCATTCTCTGGTACATCACCTTATCTGCTGGCATTTGGATGTTTGACATGCTAAATCCTAAAGTAGAATGATTAAGTTTATCCTCCTCAGCATATTGTTTACCATCATCCTGCGTAAGCTTGGCTCACTCTATCTTTATCTAAGACGCGTTTTTGGAGGCGAGAAACATGAGATTAGTCGTACAGACGATGATGTACGTCGTGCCCCTCATCCCCAACGTCGCAAGAAAGTATTTCAGGATAACGAAGGAGAATATGTAGATTACGAAGAGATTAATTAAACTTACTCCGCTTTGAGGCGAAGAACGTTTTCATCAGTTCCCCACAAGCATCTGCCATCACGCCACTCACAACAATAGTTTTGGGATGCAACGCTTTTGGCGCAAACTGGGTGTAACCTCGCTTTTCATCAGAAGCTCCATATACTAACCTACCAAACTGAGCCCATCCAATAGCACCAGCACACATCACACAAGGTTCTACCGTTACATAGAGTGTACACTCATTTAAATATTTGCCACCCAACAAGGAAGCAGCAGATGTAATCGCCTGCATTTCAGCATGAGCTGTTACATCCGTCAGGGTTTCCGTCAAATTATGTGCTCTTGCAATAATACGATCTTTACACACTACCACAGCACCCACAGGCACCTCGCCTGCATCATATGCCACTTGCGCCTCTTGAAGTGCCAACTTCATATAATGATTATCGTCCATATCAGATGATGTATTGTACCTCCTTAAACAAATAACTACGCAACAACCTTTCTTTATCTTCCAAAAAAAGCCTGCCATCTAGCCCCACTTTCACCAATTTTGCCATAAACTCACCTTGTGCATCCTTATATCGATAATACCCCTCTTTACGATATAGATGCTGGAAATACAGATCAGACAATTCTATAACGACCTGCTCACCACCTCCCAATAATTGGAGATAGAGTTTCCTAATTTCAGACAACACTTGTTGTAACAGCTCCTCCCGATTCACCTCTCTTCCAACAATCTGACACAGTGATATTGGGTTAGGAGCGTCACTGAGAAAATAATCTTGGTTTATATTGATGCCTACACCACATACACACCTCCCCAAATTCATCCCTTGCAAATAAACTTCAATCAATATGCCACAGATTTTCTTATCAAGATAGTATATGTCATTAGGCCATTTCACACTAAAACCATCTGCTTGATAGCTTTGTAACACCTGAACGATGCCCAATGATACCACCTGTGAAATGACAAATTGACGCTTAGCAGGCAACGATTCCGGATACAACACAAAGCTGAAGGTAAGATTCTTTCCTGCCTCCGACTCCCAACTATTGCCTCGCTGCCCTTTACCTGCCGACTGAAACTCTGCCCTCACAGTGGTAAATAACCCCAACTGATCATGCTGCTCTTCACAAAGCGAAGAGAGATAACGGCTCGTTGAGTCGGTCTGTTCAAGAACTATGATGGGGAAATCAAAATCCATACACCTTATTTATTTTAAACACTAACTCTGCATTGGGTTGAAGGCATACTCAACATGTTCAATATCAAAAAAACCATCTGAGCCCACCAGTGTGATAATATCAAAATACACAGGGTCGTCAATATTAAAGTATTTAATATAAGCATCGGTAGCCCGCATAAGCCTTTTGCGTTTCTGACGATCTACACTCTCAATCGGACTCTTGAAATTATCCCTAGTGCGAGTCTTCACTTCTATCACCCTCACCTCGCCATCTTTATAAGCCACAATATCGAGTTCCCAATGCTTGAAACGCCAGTTTCTATGACGTATCACAAAGCCTTTGCTCTCCAAATACCTCACAGCAGCCTCCTCACCTGCCTTGCCCAACTCGTTATGCGCTGCCATTTTACTTCAAAATTTATATCTCAATACCATCCAGCAATTGCAGATAAAGATGGATAGCTTCCTCAATCTCCTGTACAAAAACGAACTCATCAGCTGTATGACTCCTACTGCTTTTGCCTGGTCCCATCTTCATGCTAGGGAAAGGCATCAATGCCTGATCACTCAGGGTTGGTGATCCAAAAGACTTGCGGCCCAAAGCTGTAGCTCGTTGCACCAAAGGGTGATCTGTTGGCGTAAGGGAAGAGTTCAGACGGAAAGAGCGAGCTTTTGGCTCACCACTAATATGTGCCTTTATTTCAGCAAACAGTTGTTCGTTGCTATAGCACTCATTACTCCGCACATCTACAGTAAAAGTACACAAATCTGGCACTACATTGTGTTGCGTACCAGCATGAATTACCGTCACATTCATCTTCACGGGCCCCAACATCTTTGAGACCTTAGGGAACTGATAATCACGAAACCAGCGGATGTCATCTAGCACCTTGTAGATGGCATTTTCGCCCTCATCTCTGGCTGCATGTCCTGATTTGCCGTGCGCTTCAACGTCAATCACCATCAGTCCTTTTTCCGCGATGGCAGGATGCATCTCAGTAGGTTCCCCCACAATGGCGAAGTTCACAGGTGGCAAGTCGGAAAGCACACTCTCTATACCTCCCTTACCAGAAACCTCCTCTTCACAAGAAGCCAAAAATAGTAAGTTGTAAGGCTGACTCTCCTGACATAGGGTGAGGAACACCTGCAGTAAACTCACCAAGCTTGCCCCTGCATCGTTACTCCCCAAGCCATACAATTTACCATTACTCTCCAAATGGGGAGTAAAGGGATCCTTCAGCCACCCACTCACTGGCTTCACCGTGTCTATATGCGAGTTCAACAAGAGGGTCAATTTCTGCAAATCGAATCCAGGACTCATACACCAAACATTGTTTCCCTTACGACTAGTTTCCATGCCTAGTGCCTCAATGTACTGTTGCAAACAATCAGCGGCAAGTTGCTCATCGCGACTCACCGATGGGATGCTAATAAGCTGCTTTAACAGCCCAATTGCCTCTTCAGACAGTCTTTTTACATCGTAATTCATCATTTTTACCAGAATTATTATGCAAACTTAAGAAAATAATTTAAATTTACGCAATAAAAACCTCAAGGTTTCACGTGAAACCGCTATCTTTGCAAGAAAATTAGAATAGTTTGCTATGCCAATGAAACATTTGTCTGCATTAGTTGACCTCCAAGTCGAGAAATTAGGAGCCGACTTTGCAGTTTTGAAGTATCGAGATGATAACGGCGAATGGCTGACCATAACATGGGGGCAGTTCCAAAGCCAAATACGCCAAGCTGCCAATGCTATGGCAGTTTTAGGTATGGAAGAAGAAGAGAATGTGGGCATCTTTTCACAAAACAAACCTGAAAGTTTTGTGATAGATTTCGCCAACATGTACAATCGTGCTGTATCCGTACCGTTATACGCCACCTCATCACCTTCCCAAGCTCAGTATATTGTGACTGACGCTGAGATTAAGCTGTTGTTTGTGGGTGAGCAATATCAGTATGACACCATCATGTCTGTATTGTCACAATGTCATACCCTAAAGAAGATTGTGATTTACGACCATAAGGTAAGCAAGCACCCACAAGATAAGATATCCATCTACTTCGATGAGTTCCTACGTTTGGGTGAGGGTTTGCCTAAGAACGACCTTGTGGAAGCACGCAAGGCCAAGGGTAAGCCAGAGGATATGCTGGGTCTGCTTTATACCAGTGGTACTACAGGTGAACCTAAGGGTGTAATGTTATTGCATGCCAGTATGATAGACCAGTTCCGCAATCATCACGATCGCTTGGGTGACCAAATGAAACCAGGCGATGTAAGCATGAACTTCCTGCCACTTACCCATGTGTTTGAGCGTGGATGGAGCTATGTTTGCTTATATGAAGGAATTACCATTGCGGTCAACTTGCGTCCACAAGATATTCAACAAGCCATCAAGGAGGTGCATCCAAGCCACATGTGCAGCGTGCCCCGTTTCTGGGAAAAAGTGTATATAGGTGTTCAGCAGAAGATTGCTAATGAAAAGGGATTAAAGAAAACACTGATGGAAAATGCAATCAAGGTAGGCAAGAAATACAATGTGGATTGCTTAAATAAAGGCATCAAACCATCCAAGTGGCTATCCTTGCAGTATAAGTTTTATGAGAAGACTGTTATCTCTACTTTGAAGAGGGTACTGGGCTTGGAGAATGCCAAGTTCTTCCCTACTGCAGGTGCAGCTGTAAGCAATGAGGTGTGCGAGTTCGTACATGCTGTAGGCATAAACATGATCGTAGGTTATGGCCTCACAGAGTCATTTGCCACCGTATGCTGCTACCCATTGGAACACTATACACCAGGGTCTGTGGGATTAATCATCCCAAGCTTGAAGGTGAAGATTGACCCTGAAACAGAAGAAATTCTTTTGAAAGGTCCTACCATCATGAAGGGTTATTACAAGAAAGAAGAAGCCAATGCAAAGGCATTTACTGATGATGGCTTTTTCCGCACTGGCGATACTGGCTGGTTGGAAGGTCGCACCCTGTTTCTGAAGGAGCGCATCAAAGATCTGATGAAGACATCTAACGGTAAATATATTAGCCCACAGGCACTGGAAGCCAAGTTGGGCATCGACCGATTCATTGAGCAGGTGGCTATTGTTGCCGATGGCAGGAAATTTGTCTCGGCACTTATTGTGCCATCTTACGAGGCACTGAAAGATTTTGCCACTCAGAAGGGAATCTCTTACCAGTCGATGGAGGAGTTGCTGCAACACAAGCGAGTACTGGATTTGTTCCAAAACCGCATTGACACCCTACAGCAGGAGTTTGCTCACTATGAGCAGATCAAGCGTTTTACCCTGTTGGCAACACCTTTCAGTATGGAACATGGCGAACTGACTAACACCTTAAAGTTGCGTCGCAATGTGGTGGCACAGAATTATAAGGCGTTGATTGACAAAATGTACGAAGAGAGCTAATTATGATAACAAGTGATCAATTAAAAGAGATAAAAGAAAGATGTAGCGCCTTGAACCGCTACCTGGACATCGAGGGCAAACAGATGCAGTATGAAGAAGAACAGCTGCGTACTCACGACCCCGACTTCTGGAGTGACCAGAAAGCTGCCGAGGCTCAAATGAAGAAGGTGAAGGAACTGGAGAAGTGGCTGAATGGTTATAAAGAAGTGGCTACCCTCACCGAGGAACTCCAGTTAGCTTTTGACTTTTTCAAGGACGAACTGGTGACAGAGGAAGAAGTGGATACCTCTTATCGCAAGGCATTGGATGCTATAGAGGCATTGGAGCTGAAGAATATGTTGCGCGATGAAGCCGACAACATGGATTGTGTGCTGAAGATCAACTCTGGTGCTGGTGGCACGGAGAGCCAGGATTGGGCAAGCATGTTGATGCGTATGTATCTTCGCTATGCTGAGACACATGGATACAAGACCACCATTTCGAACCTGCAAGAAGGTGATGAGGCTGGCATCAAGACATGCACCATCGAAATCTTAGGCGACTATGCCTACGGATACCTTAAGGGTGAAAACGGTGTGCATCGCCTAGTGCGTGTATCGCCTTACAATGCACAAGGAAAGCGAATGACATCGTTCGCTTCTGTATTTGCCTCTCCATTGGTGGACGATACTATCGAAGTAAAGGTGGATATGGCATGTGTTTCTTGGGATACTTTCCGAAGTAGCGGCGCTGGCGGTCAGAATGTGAACAAAGTGGAATCTGGAGTTCGCCTTCGTTACCAATACAAAGACCCTTACACGGGTGAAGAGGAAGAGATCCTGATTGAGAATACTGAAACGCGTGACCAGCCCAAAAATCGCGAAAATGCTATGCAGCACCTAAAGTCTATCCTCTATGACAAGGAGTTGCAGCACCGTAATGAGGAGAAGGCTAAGGTGGAAGCTGGCAAGAAGAAGATTGAGTGGGGCTCTCAGATTCGCAGTTATGTGTTTGATGATCGCCGTGTGAAAGACCACCGCACCAATTACCAGACATCCGATGTGAATGGCGTGATGGATGGTAAGATTGACGGGTTCATCAAGGCGTATCTGATGGAATTTTCATCAAAAGAGTAGATAACTAATAAACTAAAACATAATACTATGGCAAAAACTGTTAGAAATCAAAAAAGGCAAGCTCGTGAGAAGCTGCAGGAGAAACAAGGTAAGCAGATGTTGTTTGGCTTCGCCATCATCGCCATCGTACTGGTGGTACTGATGTTCATCTACTACTCTAACCAGGTATAATCCATGCCTCAGGAGATAGAGCGCAAGTTCCTGGTAACTGACGACAGTTACAAGAGCTTCGCCACATCAAGCAGTCATATCGTGCAAGGCTACATAGCCAGTGGGAAAGGCAGCACAGTACGTGTTCGCATTCGTGACGACAAGGGCTACCTCACTATAAAGGGGGCATCTGATGCCGCTGGTCTAAGTCGTTATGAATGGGAACGCGAGATTGATGTGGCTGATGCCCACGACTTGATGAAGCTCTGCGAACCTGGCGTTATCGACAAGGTGAGATATTTGGTGCCCTCAGGACATCACATTTTTGAGGTGGATGAATTCTTTGGCGATAACCAAGGATTGGTGATTGCCGAGGTAGAATTGGCGTCGGAAGACGAACCTTACATCAAACCCACTTTCATTGGCGAAGAGGTGACAGGTAACCGTAGATATTATAACTCACATTTGAGAGTATATCCATATTGTGTTTGGAAGACATGAATAGTGTTCAATGGACAGAGTACATCCCACAAGAGATGATTAACTTCTTGTTAGTCACGCTATTTTCTTTGCTGATAGGACTATCGCTTCATAGGCTCAACCTGAACAAAGACAGCGAGAGAATCCTATTTGGCACCGATCGTACATTTACGTTCATTGGAATCTTGGGCTATTTGCTCTACATCCTCGAGCCAGACACCTACACTCTCTATATCTTTGGAGGTGCCCTACTGGGCATCCTACTAGCCATCCATTATTACGTCAAGCAGTCGCAGTATCATCTGTTTGGTGTGACCACCATTGTCATCGCCCTCATCACCTACTCATTGCCTCCCATCGTGGTAACCCAACCCTCGTGGTTTTATGTGATGGTGGTGGTGCTGGTGTTGCTTTTCATCGAGATGAAACACAATTTTGCCGAACTGGCACAGCGTATGAAAAACGACGAAATGGTAACGCTGGCGAAATTCCTAGCCATCAGTGGAATCATCCTGCCTATCCTACCCGATGAGAACCTATTGCCTGGCATCAACCTCACTCCTTACACCGTATGGCTCGCCACCGTGGTAGTAAGTGGCATCTCTTACCTCTCTTATTTATTGAAGAGGTATGTGTTCCGTGAGTCGGGCACTTTGGTTAGTGGTATCATAGGTGGCCTCTACAGCAGTACTGCCACCATCAGCGTACTGGCTCGCAAGGGCAAACAGACCACAGGTGCAGAAGCAGAGGAGTGTGTAGCAGCTATGTTGATGGCTGTCAGCATGATGTTCCTTCGTTTCCTGGTATTGATAGGCATCTTCAGCAAAGAAACGCTGTTCATCATCTGGCCATATATGCTGGTAATGTCAGTTGTGGCTTTTGTGGTAGGCATACGCATTCACCTAAAGAACCGACAGCTGTTAGCCGCTGCAATGAAGTTTGAAGACGATACAGACAGCAGTAACCCCTTGGAGTTCAAGGTGGCGTTGATATTTGCCGTGCTCTTCGTTGTGTTTACCCTCGTGACACACTATACCTTGGTCTATGCAGGTAATAGTGGTTTACATGTACTCTCTTTCATTGCCGGACTAAGTGACATCACACCATTTATCCTGAACTTGTTAGAGAGCACAGGCAGCATCGCGGTAGCTGTAGTGGCAGCTTGTAGCATGCAGGCTATCGTCAGCAACATCTGTGTGAATATGTGCTACGCACTCTTTTTCTCAGGTGGCAACCAGACCATGAAACCCCTTATTCTCCGTAGCTTCGGCATCGTCATTGCCGCCAACATCCTCATGCTGGCTCTGCATTATTTCTTATAAAACAATCTATCTTATCAAGTCCTATTTATTTGCATTCTTTGTCGGAATGCCTTCCAATGCTCGTCGCAGTATTTCCTATCACCTGTCGCAGTATCCCCTATCACTCGTTGAAATATCTCCTTTACCCCCATAACAGATATTCCGATGACCCATAGCAGATATTGAAGCACCCCATCACAAAGTCTAAGACGAGTGATGGCAATGATAAAAAGCTAGGGAAAAAAGAAGTTGGAGCAGATGATTCCTGAAAAAGATTGGATAAAACTGAAACATTGAGTATATTTGCAGAAGAATTAAACAAGGATAGTTATGGAAGTAATACAAAGTTTTACCATCGACCATACCCATTTGAAGCCGGGGATATATGTGTCGAGAGTGGATAAAGGCTTCACGACATTCGACCTGCGCATTACCGAACCCAATAAGGAACCGGCAATAGCGCCATCAGCTATACATAGCCTTGAACATCTAATGGCAACATGGTTCCGCAACTCCAAAGTGAAGGAGGATGTGGTGTATGTGGGTCCTATGGGATGCCTCACAGGAATGTATATCATTATGACGGGCAGTTATACTGTAGAGGATATGCGACAGCTCACCATCGAGTGCCTTCAATGGATATTAACGCAAGAGGAGGTACCTGCCACCACTCCTGAGACTTGTGGCAATTGCTTACTACACGACTTGCCCATGTGTCATTGGGAGAGCCGTCGATATCTGGATCGCCTGCAGCATGATTTCCACTCGAAATATACAAAGCTTGAGGTGGTGCTGAGTGATGGCAAGCTGTTTGCAGACGCTTAAGACAGTAAAAAATGAACATTGACTATGAAAAAGATATTGGTTATATTGCTGGTATCCATTCCATTACTCCTCCAAGCTCAAGAAACACAGTTCTGGGGTAATGCGGAAAGGTATCTACAAAGGCAGGGGAGTCATTTTCTGCAACAGATTGACAAGACATTGGATGCCAACAAGCCTGATACCAACAACTCTTTAGTCCGCAGACAGGCACTCTATAATATGGATGCCATCCTGCACAACACCTTCTACGACAAGAGTGATGAGCTGAAAGCGTTTATGGCCAGCCGTATAGGTAAGGTAATTGCCGACTTGAAAGCTCCCCAAGGTGAGGGGATGAAGATTTATAAACTCTATAACGACGGTTTTATAGCACGTACTAGAGGCGCTACTATTGCATTTGACATCATTAGTGGCTTAGGCCTTATCAGCGATGAACAGATAGAGCAATTGGTAAGTCAATGCGATATGCTTTGCATCACACATAATCACCCAGACCATACTGATCCAAAGGTGGTTAATCTGTTTTTAAATCAAGGGAAGAAAGTATTTGGCACGAAAGAAATTCTGCCAGATGTGCAAGGGATTACCCATCTCTACGAAGGCACAGGAGGAGAGATTACACATAGACAAGAAGGAAATGTGAGTCTTTACATTGTGCATGGGCATCAGGATGAGTTGCAGAATAACCTATATGTGGTGACCTTGCCTGGCAACTATACCGTTTGCCAGACAGGCGATCAGTATTTAGAGGAAGATATGCCTTGGATCAAGACCTTGCAAGCCCGATTGCCGGAAGTGGATGCCATGCTTGTGATATGCTGGAGTATGCACTTGCAGGACTTCGTAGATGGCTTTGCCCCCAAGGTGGTGCTCAGCGGACACGAGAATGAGATTCTGTATCATGGCATCGACCACCGTGAGGCTTATTGGCTCAGCTATGAGAAGTTCGACAAAATCGCCCAACCCCATTGTTTGATGACATGGGGAGAGTGGACCACTATTCTACACTAACAATCAGTCTGTGATAATGCGTCAAGGCTGGAGTGCCGTGATCGGTAGCCTCCAAAATCAAATGGATGGTCTGACTGGGTTGTGCATCAGCAGGAATAGTGAATGAAGTCGCAGCTGCAGATGCATTTGCCACTATAGCATCACCTGTATAGCTACCCACCTTGAATGTCCACCACTTGATATCAAACTCATCATTATCGGGGTCAGACACTTTAGCCTTTATCTGCAGTGTCTCACCTGGCTTACCTGTCAGTGCCAAAGGCGCATTGATAACTGGATGATGGTTTGCATCTTCAAACTTAGGTGTCACACTCCAGTGCATACGCTCTGCAAAATCGTTCTGTGCAGCAGGCACAAAATCCGGCATCAACGGATCAGCAGCTCCTAAAGCGAAAGTGGAAATCTGTCCCTCGGTGGCAGGCTGCTTACGTCCACCCCAACCTCCGTAGGTATCATCCTGGAAAGCCCGCAAGCCATTACCCAAAAGATTCAGATAAGTAAAGGTATCACCCTCAGCCAAGAACACACCCTTCGGCTGTGGAGGCATCCACACCACATAACCCATCTTTCGCAGCTCATCAGCAGTGTAGCCACTCAAACCGAAGTAATCCATAATATCGCCCTTTACCATCTGCTTGCCATCACCCCAAAGGCGGTACATACCACCCAATGGCCCACGACTACTAATGTTTTCAGCCAGCCATTCGGCAGAATAATACACCTTATCTGCTTCAGAAACACGATTTTGTGCCCCGTATGCCAAAGGCACCGTACCTCCACGGATATTCAGTACACCAATCTCAGACCAGTTAGGCTTAATGTATTTAGCAAAGGTATCATCCTGATCACCACTCATACAGAGATACACCTTCTTCTGAATCTTGTCTTTCAGAGCAACCCAATCGGCAGAACCCTCATTCTCATCTTGAATGGATTTCAGTGCACGGGCAATGGTACTGCATCCACCCCAGGCCGTGATATACAGCTTGCCAGGTACATCGTCGAGAATCTTTTCCTTAATCAGATCGCTACCAGGAGAATCTTTCGAGATATCACCATCAAACTCGATATTGCCAAAGCGAATAATGGAACGCATATAATCAGGGGTAGGATAGTCAGCATGCAATCTCAGATTGGGATAGCAGACCTCGTAGGCATCCACCACATCGTCGATGAATCGCTCTTTAGGATCCCAACGCCATGATTCCATCGGACCATAGTTCAAGCCATTGCGGGTGTATTCCCTACCATCCACAAACCATTTGGTACCTTTACCATCACCTTTCCAATGAAACTGACTACTGGCATAAATCAAACCCTCTAATTGCAAATCTGGAGCATAGAGTACCAGACGAATCAGTGAGTTCAAATCGTCCAACTCTGGGTCACAAGTAATAATCACACGTGGTTTTTCCACCTGCTCATTCGCAGTGGAATCATTGCAGGCAGTCAAAGCTAAAGCAATGCTGCAAGCCCCAAAAAAGAAAAGTTTTCTCATATTATTGTTTCTTTTCCTCCTGCGGAATACGATAAGCGGTATAAAGCTCAAGGATGGCAGCAATCAAAAGACACACAATCCATTCGTTACCATGCGAATATAACATTAGCACACCTGTTAGCACTAAGAACAGAGCGCCAAAAGTCTGCTGACGATAGAGCCTCCTCAACGTCACACTTTCCACTGTAGGCTGTGAAAAAACCTGCGCAATAGCAGCTGTAACCGAACCGATGATGAACATATATGGAGCATATTCCCAATGGGTAATATAAACAGCAGCACTGATCAAGGCAAACACCATACCGCACATAAATAATATGTTGAGCTCTTTTTTCATTCCTGATCCTCCGCAAAAACAAAGATGTCCTCATTAGGTTTCTTCATAAAATACTTCTCACGAGCAATGTGTTCAATAGAGTTGGAATCAGCATTCAGCTCATTCAGCTTACGCGTACTCTCCCTATATTCCTCGCGATACTTCTCAATCTCACTGCGGATGGCAGCCTCTTCTTTCTGCAATTCCATGCGATAGAGGATGCTATTTTCATCCACGAAACCCACGAGCACAATAAATATCAGCACCGTTATCAGGTACTTGTGCCTCCCCAAAAATTTCCAGAATGATGACAGTTTGTCCATGACCTCCCTATTTCACTTTGATTGCTGCAAAATTAAACATAAATATCGAAAAACGGAAACATATTTGAATAATTTGCATAATAGATGAAGATTGATTATTTTTGCAGCATAAATAGCATCAGACTAACATGGAAGACTACATAGTATCTGCGAGAAAATACAGGCCATCGACCTTTGAGTCGGTTATCGGGCAGAATGCCCTGACCACTACGTTGAAGAACGCCATTTCCACTGGTAAACTGGCACAGGCTTATCTATTTTGTGGACCTAGAGGCGTTGGCAAGACCACTTGTGCCCGCATTTTTGCCAAAACAATCAATTGCCAGAACCCTACTTCGGAAGGTGAACCTTGTAACGAGTGTGAGAGCTGCCGTGCTTTCAATGAACAGCGTTCTTTCAACATCCACGAACTGGATGCTGCTTCAAACAATTCTGTGGATGACATCCGTCAACTGGTGGAGCAAGTGAGGATTCCTCCTCAAATTGGCAAGTATAAGGTGTATATCATCGATGAGGTTCACATGCTCTCTACTGCGGCCTTCAATGCCTTCCTCAAAACATTGGAAGAACCGCCTCGCCATGCTATCTTCATTCTCGCCACTACCGAGAAGCAGAAGATTATACCTACCATCCTCTCCAGATGCCAGATATACGACTTCAACCGCATCAGCGTGGAAGACATCATTAACCATCTCGCATCTGTAGCACAACGTGAGGGCATCAGCTACGAGCCAGAAGCTTTGAACGTGATTGCCCAGAAAGCCGATGGTGGTATGCGAGACGCTTTGTCTATCTTCGACCAGGTAGTAAGCTTCAGTCAAGGTAACATCACCTACCAAAGCGTGATAGAGAACCTAAACGTGCTGGACTATGAGTATTTCTTCCGCCTTACCGACTACCTGCTACAAGGTAATGTTACCCAAAGTCTGCTGTTGCTGAACGATGTATTGAACAAGGGCTTTGATGCCAGCAACTTCATCAATGGTTTAGGTAGCCATTTCCGTGATTTGTTGGTTAGCAAGGATGCCGCTACGGTAAACCTTTTGGAAGTGGGTGCCAACATTCGTGAACGATACAAAACACAGGCGCAGCGTACCCCCATACCATTCATTTATAAGGCAATGAAACTTTGTTGCGATTGCGGACTGAATTACCGCAATGCTCGCAACAAACGATTCTTGATAGAGTGTACACTGATTCAATTGGCCCAGCTAACTATGCCTGACGAAGATACTGCCTCTGGGGGGCTTGGCCCTAAGCCAGCGTTAAAACCCATATTCAACCAGCCTTCTTCAGCTACCACACCTGTCCAGCCAATAGCTGTGCAACAGCATGCCACAAAGCCTGTAGTGGCTCAGCAGGCTGCAAAACCTATGCCTCCACAACAGACTGCTCCATTGCAGCCTCAACCGGCATCAAATCCTCAGTTCCAACAGCAGGCTCAGCCTATCAGGAAAACATCAGGCATCTCGTCCATTAGTCAGTTGGGCGTTTCCATCAGGAAGCAACAACCAGAAGCAGTGTCCTCCATAGATGAAGTGGAGTTAGCTCCCCATCAACAGGAGAACATCCCCCTCACCCAAGTGGGTGTAGAGCAAAGCTGGAATCGTTTTGCCGACCAACTGCCCCATGAACAAATTGCCTTGAAGAACCGTATGCCGAAGATGAGGGTAACTTTGATAGACCAAACTCAGGTAGAGATTTGTGTAGAGAATGAGCTTACTGCCAAGCAGCTGAATGAAATGCTTATTGACATCCGCCGATTTATGCAAAAGGACCTTCATAACTATTTGTTGGAACCCCATGTGATAGTGAAGGAGTTGGAGTTGTCCGTACGTTCCTTGAGTAGATATGAGCAGTACCAAAAGATGGTGGAGAAGAATCCCTGGCTACAAGAACTGCAAAGAACCTTCGGCCTGGAACTGGATTAATTTAGAACAGGTATAAATAACCCCAATTTGCTGGGGTTACAGCACCAACATATTGAGAAAAGAACTATCTTTGTTCTTCGATAGTGCAGTACTTGGCACTTCAGTATATTTATAAAAGTGGTAATAGAACTAAGTAATAACATTTTAAATTTGAAAGACTATGGCTCATGTAATTTCTGATGATTGCGTAATGTGCGGAACCTGTGAGGGCGAGTGCCCAGTAGGTGCAATTTCCGCAGGTGATAGCAAGTATGTTATCAGCGCTGACGAATGTATTGATTGCGGTACTTGTGCAGCTGCTTGTCCAAGTGAGGCAATTCATCCTGAAGAGTAATCTTCAAAATCGCAAAGCGATTTTTGATAATTTGAGCAAAGCTCAGATTTGACAATTGAGATAAAGAAAAAGGGAGAAGTCTTTCTCCCTTTTCTTTATTGTTTATTTCAAAGCGCCCAGTGCTTCTTTTATTCTTCTAATCGCTTCAACAATATTCTCATCACTCGTTGCATAACTCATGCGGAAACAATCGGGATCACCAAAGGCTGCACCACTCACACAAGCCACATGACCAACCTCCAAGAGATACATCGCCAAATCATCAGCATTGTTAATCTTACGATCACCAAAACTCTTGCCAAAGAAGCTGCTACACCTCGGGAACAGATAGAAAGCGCCTTGAGGCACATTCACCTCCAAGCCAGGAATCTCCTTGCAAAGCTTCACAATCAAATCACGGCGACGCTCGAAAGCCAAACGCATCTCCTCAACGCAAGCCTGATCGCCACGATAAGCAGCTTCAGCAGCTTTCTGTGACACAGAGCAAGGGCCAGAAGTATATTGCCCCTGCAGCTTGTTCATACCCTTGATAATCCACTCAGGTGCAGCGGCGAAACCAATACGCCAGCCAGTCATCGCGTATGCCTTCGATACACCGTTGATAATCACCACCCTATCCTTGACATCGGCAAACTGTGCGATACTCTCGTGGTGACCAACGTAATTGATGTGTTCATAGATCTCATCGGCAATCACATATACCTGTGGATGCTTCTTCAGCACCTCAGCCAACTTCTGAAGTTCCTCCTTGCCATACACCGAACCTGTAGGATTCGAAGGTGAGCAAAGAATCAAAGCCTTGGTCTTAGGAGTGATGGCAGCCTCCAATTGAGCAGGGGTAATCTTGAAATCTTGCTCAATGCTGGCACGAATAATCACAGGCGTACCCTCAGCCAACTTCACCATCTCCGTATAGCTCACCCAATAAGGGGCAGGCACAATCACCTCGTCACCCTTATTCACCAACGTCAACACTGCGTTGCAAACACACTGCTTTGCACCATTAGAGCAGGTAATCTGTCCTGAAGCATAGTCAAGACCATTCTCATTCTTCAGTTTAGCCACAATCGCTTCTCGCAGGAAAGGATACCCAGCCACTGGAGAGTAGCGAGAATAGTTGTCATCGATAGCCTGCTTTGCCGCCTCCTTGATGTGGTCAGGCGTATTGAAGTCAGGTTCTCCTACACTAAGGTTGATAATGTCAATACCTTGTGCCTTGAGCTCAGAACTTTTCTGAGACATAGCCAGCGTTGCCGATGCAGACAAGCTGTTCAATCGATCTGATAATGTATTCATATTTATTAATTTTCAATTGTCAATTGTCAATGGTCAATGGTCAATGGTCAACGGTCAATGGTCAAAAGTGCAAATTATGCCCCATTCTGTCAGCCTTTGTCCTCAAATACCTTTCATTAAAGGGGTTGGGGGCAATCTCAATAGGCACATTCTCAACAATCTCCAAGCCATAAGCCTCAAGGCCCACACGCTTCACTGGATTATTCGTCATCAGTCGCATCTTATGCACGTTCAAGTCACGCAAAATCTGCGCCCCCACACCATAATCACGTTCATCTGCCAAGTGACCCAGGCAAATATTCGCATCGATAGTATCCAAACCTTCTTCTTGGAGCTTATATGCACGGATTTTATCCATTAGTCCGATGCCCCTACCCTCCTGATTCAGATATAGCACCACACCCTTGCCAGCCTCTTCAATCATCTGCATCGCCTTGTGCAGCTGCTCGCCACAATCACAACGCTTTGAAGCGAAGATGTCACCCGTCATACAAGAAGAATGTACCCTTACCAGCACAGGCTCATCAGCCTCCCACTCACCCTTGAACAAAGCTACATGCTCCAAGCCATTCGACTTCTGACGGAACGGTATCAACTTAAAATCACCATAAGCAGTAGGCATGCTTACCTCAACGCCACGCTCCACCATTGTCTCCTCTTTGAGGCGATAAGCAATCAAATCCTGAATGGATATCAACTTCAGTCCATACTCATCCGAAAATTTCCGAAGTTCCGGCAAGCGAGCCATCGTACCGTCATCATTCATAATTTCCATCAGTGCACCTGCGGGATAGAGCCCAGCCAATCGAGCCAAGTCGATGGTAGCTTCGGTATGTCCCGCGCGTTTCAACACGCCCTTATCCTGTGCATACAGCGGATTGATATGTCCTGGACGCCCAAAGTCGTCAGGTTTTGCATTCGGGTCAGTCAATGCCTTGATGGTAGCCGCACGATCTGCAGCCGACACACCAGTTGTGCAACCCTCCAGCTTATCAATAGTCACCGTAAACGGTGTACCCAGCATAGATGTATTATTCATCACTTGGTGAGGTAGATTCAACTCCTCGCATCTGGACATGGTAATCGGGGCACATAGAACACCACGTGCATGCTTGAGCATGAAGTTCACCTTCTCGGGTGTTATCTTTTCAGCAGCGATAATTAGGTCGCCCTCATTCTCGCGGTCCTCATCATCCACAACCACCACAAAGTTGCCAGCTTTGATTTCCTGCAGAGCCTCCTCAATAGTGTCCAGTCTAACTTTTTCCATATATTTCAGTTATTCGGTTAATATTTTATTCTTAATTATGTAAATCACCTCATTGTTCGTCTCCACAATTTTATCCAAATCCTTGGCAAGTCTAAGTCTAAATGCCCAACTGCGGAAATAGAAAATCAAGCCAATGGGCAGCAATATTCCACATACCAAGTTCAACCATTTGTTCGTAAACGGACGCAGATGCGCATGTACCGATACGATGGGATAATTGTTCAGTGCCTGCAACAAGTAGTTGTTGCGAGAGTTCGCCATATCCGTAATCATCACCTCCATCAAGCTGTCAATGAAATCCATCTTCTCATCCAACTGTTCACCCTTCCAGAATTTAATATAGTTAGCAGGGCGTTTTAGGTTATGTTTCTGACCATAGGCGATGCAACGTGCCGACAAATCCTCCAACGCTGCTGGCAGCGTCTTGTAGTCTGGATCCAGAATCACCACATCCTTGCGGGTGATGTTTCTAACGGCACGAATACCCAGCAATCGTTTAAATAATTCCTTATACGTATCAATATTAAGCGCTACAGAATCCGTATTGGATTTATAAGTAAGATATGCCCCTAAAGGAGCCAGCACCGCCGTACTGAGCCACATGCCTTCCCACGCCAGCCAGTTGCCATCGCGAGCCAACTTGTAACCCGTATTGTTCACAATATAGTAGAAAATGAATATGAGCACCGATATCACCACTGGCATACCCAAGCCACCCTTGCGGATGATACCACCCAAAGGAGCTCCGATAAAGAAGAAAACCAGGCACGCCAATGAAAGGGTAATCTTTTCATGCCATGCAGTCATGTGACGCCTCAAACTTGTTTGCGTCTGACTAATATTCAATGTCTTGAAAGACCAATCGGATTGCAGGTTATTAGCACTTGCCAACATCGAATTGAGTTGTCGTTGCCTCTCGTTAGGGGTCATTGCATTCATTATGCTGTCCAAGTCGAACTCAGCCAAGTTGGCCTCTTTCACCTTGATGGAATCCTGTTGCTTGGTCTCAAAATGGATCTTGTAGTTAGTCTTGGCTGTGGCTTGGAACTGAGCCCCACCCAAGCTGTCCACCAGCACTGCCATTGAGTCGATACTGGCTTGTAGCATAGCCATATCCTTACTATTCGACTGGCTCGTCATAAAGTCCTCGTCTATCATATTGAAGTTGGCGTTAAACTCTATCAACGCATGTTTCTCGCTGAAAGCCTCACGCCTATACGGGACATTCTGCTGTTTCATGTTCTGCGACTGCAGGTTCTCAAACTGCTCGCCGCTATAGAGGTGCAGAAAGAGGTAATGCTTATCTTCCGACATCTCCAGCTTACCTGAGTCAGCCCGAATGATCTGCGCATTGTCAAAACCGTTGGCAAAGTTGTAAATCATTACATTATAGAGCATACCCGTTTCTCTGTCCTTGTGGTCAACATACAGATTATAGCCCTCAATCTGGTCATAGAATGCCTTTTCGGGAATATCCAGCTCTGGCGATTTCTGCCTCATAGATATCAGCAGTGTCCAAAGCTTCGTCTGTGCCTTAGGTCCAATCACATTCTGGAAATAAAAAGACAGGCCACACACCAGCACCAGCATCACAATCAGTGGACGCATGATTTGCATCAGCGAGATACCCGCTGCCTTCATAGCAATCAACTCGAATCGTTCTCCGAAGTTTCCAAACGTGATGAGCGAAGCCAGCAGAACCGCCAAAGGTAGCGAGGCAGGTACCAGCGTCAGCGAGGCATAGAAGAAGAACTGCGCCAGCACGTCAACCGTCAGACCCTTGCCCACCATATCGTCCACATACCTCCACAGGAACTGCATCATAAAGATGAAGAGGCAAATGAAGAAGGTACCGGCAAAAAGCAGGCTGAAACTCTTCAATATAAATATGTCTAATTTCTTCAAACCTGGCATAAAAACAGCGATAAACCGTTGTCAAGGCACAAAGGTAGTACAAAAAACGGAGGTAGATGAATTTTTTATTCAAAAAATAACGAGAAAGTTTTGTCTCTTTCAAAAAAAGCTATACCTTTGCACCCGCAATTGCACAATAAGACGATTTGTTGGCGGGATAGCTCAGCTGGTTAGAGCGCATGATTCATAATCATGAGGTCGCCGGTTCAATCCCGGCTCCCGCTACAAAAAAGCACCTACGGTTTCATCGCAGGTGTTTTTTTTGTATTTGTAACATTTAAACTTACTCACTTTTCCCAGCCAGTATCAACCTCGAAGCAAGTGGCGTTGCATTAACGGCAATTCCTTCCGTCCGAACCACCTGAGGTTCACCATCGATATCAAACTGGAGAGTTGCGCCATCAGAACGGACATCAATCGTCACAGGAGCCCCCATCACTAACGGAAGGTTCACATCATCGTGTCCAGCAGGGAAACCACAAAGCACAGGAATGTGATACGCCTCCAAATATAGATGCAGCATTTGCTCCACACTCTCATAGCTAAACTCATGGCCACAATCCGTAAACTCGCCCAATATCACGCCCTTGCACCTATCTAGTACTCCATTCATGGCAAGGATGTTAAACTGACGGTCGATGTTGTGCATTGATTCCTCCACCTCTTCTATAAACAGAATCAAATCCCTCCCCAGCGTAGCATCTGCCTGGCTACCCAAGTTCGGGACAAACGTACATATATTGCCACCCACCAGCACTCCGCTGGCCTTGCCTGTGATATTCTCCTTGTGTGCAGGCAACTCATAACGAGGCACCTTCCCTAATAGCAGGTCACGCATCAGCGTGCTTGTAGCATCCGTACCATCCTTAGCCAGGAATGAACTCATGGTACCGTGCACACTCATCACCCCAGCTCGGTTTAGCAGTCCGTGAATCGTACAAATATCGCTGAATCCCACCAGCCACTTCGGTTGTGCACTCCACTCGCTCAGTTCCATCTTGTCTATCAGCTGAATGGTACCATACCCTCCTCGGTTACAGATAATCGCCTTGATAGAGGCATCATTCAGCGCCCACCGCAGATCACTAACACGCTCCGCTATCGTACCCGCATACTTGCCAGCATCCTCCTTGCCCACATTAGGTCCAATCACAGGCTCCACCCCCCAAGAACGCAGTATTTCCGCAGTCTTAGTTACATTCTCCATGGGTGTGAAATACGATGGCGATATCAGCGCCACCTTGTCGCCAGGCTTCAGAAACCCGGGCTGGACACAGTTCAACTCCTCCACGTCGCTATCAGGTTGAGGTGCTGGCACAGGCACTGGATCATTGTCTTTGTCACACGAAGACAGCGCACCGCACAGCATCAAAAGCACGGAGGCTATATATTTCATCTTTCGTCTTATCATTTTCGGTTTAGACCAACTCTAATCTGACAACATGGCGATTACTCACCCTAATTAATTAAAACATAAGAACAATAGAGTTTGCAGAATTGGGAATATTGAGGACACTCTTGATCCTTTGGGCAAACATAATTTTCATTACAATCACCAGTCTTTCCGCCTGTCACTATATCAAGTTCTTCGTCAGACAGTTCCTCACGCATCACTACCTGATTATCGCGATTCTCTCCCGTGATGGTTACTTTCCTAATATCTTCATCTATCAGGATATTCAAAATCTTTTTTTTCTTCTTATCAGTCATATTCATACGGTGTTTATAATTGCAATGCAAAGATACAAAATAAAATGCCGATTTCCAAATTTTAAGCCCAAAAAGCGGATTATTGAATATCAACCCAAAAGCAGAGCCACAGAAAGGCCTATTATGCCTGCGAAGGTGTACAAAGCATGTAGTTCTTCCACTTGGAAATTAAAGGAAGTAACAAGCCCGACTAAAGGAACTAATTACTTTAATTAAAGGAACTAATCTCGTAAGTCCATCAAGATACACAACATCCGAACTCCAAACTCCAAATTTCATTTTCTCATATTCCATCCTCTGCCTCTATTATTACTTTATCTAATATTAAACTTTCGAAAGTGAATGATTATTCATCAACTATGCTATCCATCACCATGTCGGCATTGATCTTAGTTGTGTGGATGTTGGAATGCTCCAATTATTTATGCAAAAATAGTGAAAATTACCTACATAACTACATAAATCTACATAAGTTATTGTAAATTAACATTCTGCAATAACAGCTACCTACACTAAAACTACACTATAACTACACTCTACCTACACTACACCTACACTACACCTACACTACACCTACATATATAGGCATAAACCTGATTGCATCCAGTATTGATGCAGTATGTAAACCGCTGTTCATCCTCAACCAAAGCGATGTTTCCCAATTTGTTACAAGGTTTGAAGCTATAAGTAACTTTAAAAATTCTCGAGAGAATTTAATCGTTTACTTATAGTAAAAGATCTGCGATAACGTAGCTGATGACAAAATTCTCGAGAGAATTTTGCAGTATTCTTTAAGTCGAAAATCGGCTTGATATAAGTATCATACTCGTGAGGACGAAGCAAGTAACGCTTGTAGTAACTATGTAGTTTCAGTGTAGTTATAGTGTAGTTATAGTGTAGTTTGTATGTTTAATGGCAAGGTGATATTATATTGAAAATATGATATTTACAGAAAAACAGTGTAGTTATGTAGGTAGTTTTTGAAATTTTATATTGATTTATTTATTATCGCAATTCATTTCCTGTGAGTTGAGCAAACTTCGAAGCCTTTTTTTATTCCTATTTCGTCGAACTTACGTTATTATTAATATTAGATAGAATTCAATGCCTTACATTTCACTAATCAATTATTCTCCAAATTCAAAACACCAAATGAAGTTTGGATTTTGGAGTTCGGCGTGGTTTGGTTAAAAACAAAAAAGAGGACACTTCAAAAACAGAAGTGCCCTCTCTAAACAATTTAGCTTTTCACTACGGAAGCTCCTTGATTTTAATGTTCTTGTAGAACACTTCGTGACCATGATCCTGCAAGAGAATGGGGGCATCGATAAAGTTGCCGAAATTGGGCCAGTTCTTATACTTGCTGTAGGCTACGAGGGCATTCCACATCTGATTATTGCGCTCATACTCCAGCAATTTAGTGCCGTTAAGCCAATGCTCAACATGGTTCCCCTGCACGATGACAACGGCTGTATTGAATTCATCTTTGTTAAAAGGCTTGTCA
The DNA here is from genome assembly GCA_017534535.1 of Bacteroidaceae bacterium. GTDB lineage: Bacteria > Bacteroidota > Bacteroidia > Bacteroidales > Bacteroidaceae > Bacteroides. The sequence continues at coordinate 30,753 of JAFXVZ010000047.1, forward strand.
TCAGACACAGGGATAAGGTCATAAAGGGCACCGAGTTTACGATTGCCTTTTACCCCTAATTTAGCATCGGGATGCAAGTCATCATCCAGAATCTGGAACTCACAGCCAATGGCAGAACCTGCACCTTGATTAAGGTCTGTATTAACAAAATACTTGATACCGCTATTGGCACCAGGAGTGATCTTAAAATCCACCTTGAGGATGAAATTACGGAAGGTACGGGTAGTGACTATATCGCCACCATTAGCAGATTCTTGTCCATCGCCAGGCAGTACACGTAGGATGCCGTTGCTGATGTCCCAACCACCCTTGGGGAAGGTCTGGGCTTTGGCACTACACCAACCATTACTGGTTTTACCATCGAAGAGGAGTATCCAGCCATCACGGACTTCTTCTTTAGTCAATTGGTTGTCACCTGGCTCAGCCTTTACCTGAGCTTGAAGGGTCAAAGCTCCACAAAGAGCTATGGCAAAAAAGATTATTTTTTTCATATATTATTCATTCTTCATTACAAGTTATAGAAATACTCCCAACCCTTGCGAGGCAATGAGCCAGCCAGCATAGCGTTAGCAAACTGGTTGTTGGTGAACTGCTTCAGGCGGGTGTCGAAATAAAGATCGGCATTCAAACGCTGGGCAATGACACCCAAACAGAATACCTGACTAAGCACGCCATTAATCTCGAACGGTGAACGTGTCTTTTCCTCACCACGGATAGCACGGAGGAAGTTGACATAGTGGTTCGATGGGCTCTGCGGCACAGGTGGTAACATTCCTTCCATCTCTTTGGCACGCTTCTCAGGGATGATGGAGAGAGTGCTACCATGACTGCCTCCCTTGAAGATAAGGTCTTTGGTGTAGATAATCTTGCCTGGATTGAGGTCGCTGTCACGATACTCCCCTTGATTAGTAGCAGGGATATTAGCCGCTAACTCAGACTTGCCGAAGCCTTCAGGAAGTGGTGGCAGGTTGTCAAGTCCGTCGTACCAAGTAACATCCACAGGAGGCATATTTCCACGGGCTGCAAAGCGGAAAAGAATAGTGGATGAATAAGGATAGAAATAATCGTTGTGACCCTTTGCACGTACCATCTTAATCTGATAAGGCAGGCCGAGGTCGAGGAACTCATGCACGGTATCGAGAATGTGTGCTCCCCAATCGCCGAGGGCACCCATACCGAAGTCGTACCAGCAGCGCCAGTTGCCTTGATGGAATTTCTCATTATAATCATGATAAGGCACAGCGCAGAGCCAGGTGTCCCAATCCATCGTCTTAGGCATAGGATCAGCAGCTGGGAAACGGTCGATGTTGCTATCCCACTGGTGCCAGCGGCGAACATTGTTCATGTGTCCAACAACAGCGGTGACATCCTTGATGATGCCAGCCTCTTGCCAAGCCTTAAACTGGAAATAATTGCCTTCAGAGTGGCCTTGATTACCCACCTGAGTCACCAATTGCGGATTCTTGCGGGCCAACTGCATCATCAGTTCAGCCTCGATGAAGGTGCGACTCATGGGTTTCTCCACATAGACGTGCTTGCCCTCAGAGAGCGCCAGCATAGCGATGGGGAAGTGTGAGTGGTCAGGGGTGGCGATGCAGACAGCCTCGAACTCGTTGCCAGCTTTTTCAAACAGTTCGCGGAAGTCTTTGAAACGTTTGGCATTTGGGTACATATTCATCACCTTCTCGGTCTGCTTGTTGCCCATATCCACATCGCAGAGGGCTACCACCTCCACCATTCCTGTCTTAGCGAACTCGTCGATGTCCTGCTCGCCTCGGTTACCAATACCGATATAAGCTATTTTTACTTTATCGAACTTGGGTTGGTGGGTGTTGTTGTTTTTAGCCAGCAATTCAGCTCCGTTAAAGGCCAGTCCGGCAGAAAACAGGGATGCTGTTTTTAGGAAATCTCGTCTTGTTGCCATATTTTTTGATTTAAGGTTATTATTTCTCTGCGAATATACAGATAATTATTATAAAACAAAAGAAAATGGCAGAATATGTTTATTTCTATGCCTTAAAACTGGAAATAGATGAAGGGCTGGATCTCGGCACTCTTCATCTGGATAACCAGATATATTACAATGACCATGAGGAGGGCTTTTCCTACGAGGGGAAGCCAGGTAACGAATCGTACGCACTGACGCTCCCAACTATCAGGCACGAAATGCAAGGCATAGCCCAAGAGCATGAGGGCAAAGACAAGGGTATAACCTGAAATGAGCTGTGGAAAAACCTGGGGAGAGAAATGGCCTCCTATCTGCGTTATCATGTCGATACTGGTAGAGAAATCTACGTTACGGAAGAATATCCAGCAGAAACACACGAAGTGGAAGGTTATCAGCACAGCAAAGAATCGCTTCCAGCCGTGACTCTCATCGGTCTTTTTCCTGCCCAGCAGACTGCGATAGGCTTTATGGAACGCCAACGCCACACCGTGCATCATACCCCAACAGATGAAATTCCAGTTGGCTCCATGCCACAAACCACCCAAAAACATGGTGATAATGAGGTTGATATATTGGCGAATCTTTCCCTTGCGGTTACCACCTAAAGAGATATAGAGGTAATCTCTCAACCAAGAAGACAAAGAGATGTGCCATCGACGCCAGAACTCTGTGACAGAAGCTGACTTATATGGTGAATTGAAGTTGATGTTGAAGTGGAAACCCAAAAGCAGGGCAATACCTATCGCCATATCGCTATAGCCCGAGAAATCGCAGTAAATCTGCAAAGTATATCCATAAACCGCCATCAGGTTTTCCACACCTGAATAAAGCAGCGGATTATCGAACACACGATCTACGAAATTCACGCTGATATAGTCGGATATCACGGTTTTCTTCAACAAGCCCGCCATAATGAGAAAGAGAGCACGCCCCAGCATCTCATCACTCACCAACAGAGGTTTTCTTATCTGGGGAATGAAATCTTTCGCTCTGACAATGGGGCCTGCTACCAGTTGTGGAAAAAAGCTCACATAGAAGGCATAGTCTAATAGGTTGTTAAGAGGTTTGATTTCATGGCGATAAACGTCAATGGTGTAGCTCAAAGACTGGAATGTAAAGAAGGATATGCCCACAGGCAGGAAAATGTCCAATGGCTCAAAATGACCTCCTGAAAAAGAGGCTAACATTTGTCCGAAGAAATTGGTGTACTTGAAATAGCAAAGCAGTCCCAAGTCAATGAACAGGCTGAGGGTGACAAGCCACTTCCGCCCCGCTTTGTTCTCGGTCTTATCCATCCATTGGGCAATGAGGTAGTCGCTGACAGTGACTATTGCCAATAGGAAGAAGTAGGTACCACTGCTCTTGTAATAGAAATAGTAAGAAAAAAGCAGCACGAACAGCAGACGGGCTGTGGTACGTTTCTGCAGCAGCATGTATATACAGAAGAATCCTGCGAAAAGCCACAAGAACAAACCACTGCTAAAGAGCATGGGCTCAACGGGATTGTAGGTCAGTATGTCTCTAACGATATCCCACATAGTCGTTGTAAGCTTTGACAATAGCTTGGTAGAGTAGCATTCCCTGCAGAGTGTAACCCTCTACTGTAAAATGTACACCGTCAGGGCGTATCATCTTGGCATTTCGCCAATTGAGGCTTGCCCTGCGAGCTCCACCTACGATGGTGTACATATCCCACACCGCCAATCCAGTGTCTCGGGCAAAGCGGTGGATTGTCTGTACGGCAACTGCATTACGGGGATTAGGCGAGTTACTCCATCGTCCCTGGAAAGCACCGGGAGGAGTGGTCATCAAAATAGGCACACCTGGCATAGCGGTACGGAGCATACGAATAAAGGTATCCATCTGCTGATAATGACGTATGGGATTATAGCCACGGTTATGGCTCTCGTTGGTACCAAAGGACAATATCAGCAAGTCTGGACGTTCTGCCCTGATTTCGTCTATATTCTCAGGGGTAGAGAAGGTTTCACAGGTGGCACCGTTGATACCCATATCGGTATAGGTAAGTCGTCCCACTGCCAGTTGTAACGAATCGCCTGCGGTACGAGGCAGGATATGACCTCGGATGTGGCTATCACCTACATGAAGTACACGCAGAATGGCATTAGACTTCTTGCGCTTCACCTGTTTTATTTTCTCCCAAAAAGGTCCTAAGATAAATAGGGTATCGACAATCTGATTCTCTTGAGTCTGCCGAAAAGTGCTGGGCATAAGGACTACTGGCACACGAAGAGTGTCTTGAATCTCTCCATAGCGAGCCAATGAGTCGATGATTCCAATACCTTTATCGAACGATGCAGCCACAGGCAGGGCATCTTGGCCCCGAAGCAGGACACACTGAAACAAGAGGACGAGCAACAAAAAGGGCTTAACGGTTGTCCTCATAAGCACGCCTCCTGTCGTATTGCTCCTTGCCATAAACCAACGCATCGAACAACAAACCAGCAAGATATCTCCCACCACGTACATTGATATGTGTGTAATCGTAGTTCGCCATTGAAGGCTTGGAATCTACCAGTTTCTTCATACTCTCATTGCCTCCCATAGCTTCAAACATGTTCCAGAACGCCACACCTTCTTCAGCGGCGAGGTTCTGCTGATAACGGATGAGGTTGCGGATACCAGGCATGGTGCGTACCTCACCTTCGGAATTTCTATAGTCACGATCAGCCACGCTGACAATGAGGATAGCAGCACCTGGATAGTATTCTTTGAGGTGCTGGATGGTAGTTCTCATGCCATTGATATAGTTATCATAGTTACTGCCGCGCTGAGTAGCTACGTTAAGTCCATATTGAAGAATGACGAGGTCATAGGGACGCAACTCGTAGAAACGGCGCATCATCTTAGCAGGGATGGTACGTACATTCAAACCAGAAGCGCCTCGCATGGAAAAGTTGTCGAGAGCAATGCCTGTGTTACCATCCATAGCAACACCATAAAACAAGGCAGTACTATCAGCTTCCACCACGGAAAAAGTTACATTACCTATCTTGCCCTCAACCTCAGCCACCTGAAGCTGATCCCCTTTGAATTGTTTATGGAGAACTCCTTTACCATTGACTGCAGCAGATATTGTTGTTGCCTCTTGGGGGATGAAAAAAAAGCTGGCACGAGAGAAAGTGTCAAGATGCTGATAATACTTGTCTTGTCCACGGAATCGAATGCTAGCATCAGGTCCGGCTATGAAGTAGTGATTGGAAACATCTTGCCGTGAACGATTAAACACAGAATCCATGATGGAATGACGAGTAAAGCCTTTAGCACTCTGACGTACACTAACACGGAATCCTGATGAAATGGTGGTGATAGGAGTGTAGCCAATACCACAGCCTCCATATTTCTTCTGAAGCATCTCACGCAAATCGGCAGTAAGGATATCGCCTTCCACGAAAGAGTCACCATAATATGCCACACGTACCAATCGATTTCCCCTTTCAAGCTCATCGAGGGCTTGGTAGAAAGGACGCATGCCTCGTTGGGCATCATCGCTATAGTCTTCGATGCAGGTCATGCCCGTGTGGCAAGTATCAACAAAAGCAGGCTTGGGAGGTGGAGGAGGCAACTCTGTCTCTATTTCGAGGCTGTCAACAACCTCGGCCTTGGGGTATAAATCGGAAAGGATATCCACATGACGAAGAGGATGTCCGAATACTGTGAATGAGGGGAGTAGCCCCATAAGCAGAAGGGCTCCCAGCACCATAACAATGAAGATGCCTATATGATTGAGTCGATTTCTCACTATTTACCCTTTCTGGGTTGATAAGGTTTATTTTAGCTTCTCCAAATATTTGCCAATCACATCCGCCCCTTCGCTTTCTTCTTGTCCAAAAGCTTCAAGTAAGTCAGGCTGATTAGCCAGCAGCTCTGTCATCTTCTCTTTACCTACAAAGTCTGCTATGCCTGTCAGAGGGTCGATGACGTAATAAACCCTGACATTAACAAGACCGCTGGCGTTGATGGCATCACCCACAGAACCTCCCAATTTGGAACCCTCCTTTGGTAGAAGGGTACTGGAGGCTATTTGACCTAAAGGCTGCGCTTGGAAATAAACGTTACCTTGTACCTGCTGAGCCAAAGCATACCAGTTGCCAAAGCGGTATTTTTTGTACTTCATGTGCTTAAGGTTAACATACAAAGTGTCGTTGAGGCGAACTGCATATGTACGCTTCTTGAGGTACTCGGTCAGTTCTTTGTTGCCCTGAGAGTAGATTTCGTAATCGGCTCCTGGTGACATGTAAATCTGATTAATACTGCGTTTAGATTTGTTGAGAGTGGTAACCACATCCCCCTGGTCGCTTATCAGGTCCTGATAGCTAGCAAACATCTTGTCCTGGGCAATTGCAGAAAGTGCCCAAAACAATACTAAGAATAAATATGTTAACCTTTTCATAATCGCAATTGCTAATTCGGTGGTAAAATTAATTGATTATCTTCATTCACGCAAGTTTGTTAACAAAAAAGTCAAAAAAAAGTCGCCTTAATCACTAAGGCGACTTCCATTATAGTTAGAGATAGTTGGTTTATTCAGCTTGTTTTTCATCAGCAGTTGCAACTTCTTCCGCCTTTGGAGCCTCTACCACCTCAACAGCATCGGTAGCAGCTTTCTTTGAACGACGACGAGTGCGGGTTGTCTTCTTAACCGTCTCCTTAGCCATGTTCTCATCATAGTCAACGAGCTCAATGAAACACATTGCAGCGTTGTCACCCAAACGATGGCCTGTTTTGATAATGCGAGTATATCCTCCCGGACGATCTGCTATCTTGACAGAGATTTCCTTGAACAACTCGGTTACAGCATACTTATCTTGAAGATAACTAAACACAACTCGGCGTGAGTTGGTAGTATCATTCTTAGATTTGGTCAACAAAGGCTCGACAAATTTCTTCAATGCCTTAGCCTTCTCAACGGTCGTAGTGATTCTTTTGTGCTTAATCAAAGAAACAGCCATGTTTGACAGCATAGCAGCTCTGTGAGAAGCAGTACGACCTAAATGGTTAAATTTTCTATTATGTCTCATTTTTATTAATCTTTTTCTAATTTATACTTAGAAATATCCATTCCAAACGACAGATTCAGACTCGCGAGCAAATCATCAAGCTCGGTGAGCGATTTCTTTCCGAAGTTTCTGAACTTCAGCAGGTCGGTCTTGTTGTATTGAACCAGGTCGCCAAGGGTCTCTACATCAGCTGCCTTTAAGCAATTGAGTGCACGTACAGAAAGATCCATGTCAACAAGCTTAGTCTTCAACAACTGACGCATGTGCAAAACTTCTTCATCAAACTCCTCGTTACTATCAGAATCAGAAGGCTCCAATGTAATCTTCTCGTCAGAGAACAACATAAAGTGATAGATGAGGATTTTAGCTGCTTCTTTCAAAGCATCCTTCGGTTGTATGGAACCATCAGTCTCAATCTCAAGTGTTAACTTGTCGAAGTCAGTCTTCTGCTCTACGCGGAAGGGCTCGACAGTGTACTTGACATTACGGATAGGGGTGTAAATCGAATCGATAGCAATCACATTAACATCGTTGCAGTAAACTTGATTTTCCTCAGCGGGAACATAGCCACGGCCCTTGTTAATGGTCAGCTCTATGTGCATCGTTGCCTTAGCATCTAAATGACAAATAACTAATTCGGGATTTAACACTTCAAATCCAGACAAATACTTGCCGATGTCACCTGCCTTAAACACAGTAGAATTTTCAACTGAAATGATTACCTTCTCAGTTTCATAATCTTCAATTACTTGCTTGAATCTCACCTGCTTCAAGTTCAGGATGATGTTGGTCACATCTTCCCTGACACCAGGAACGCTAGCGAATTCATGCTCTACTCCGTCAATCTTGACGGTAGTAATAGCAAAGCCCTCTAATGAAGAAAGCAGGATACGGCGCAGGGCATTGCCAATGGTGATGCCAAAACCTGGCTCCAAAGGACGGAATTCAAACTTACCGCGCTTGGAGTCTGCTTCTAACATTAAAACTTTCTCAGGTTTTTGAAATGTTAATATCGACATGAAATTAATTATTTATTTAGAATACAACTCAACGATCAACTGCTCCTTGATGTTCTCTGGAATATCAGCTCTCTCAGGAACATGCAGCATCTTGCCTGTCTTAGAAGCTTCGTCCCACTCGAACCAAGGATACTTACTGTGGTTGAAACCAGCCAGAGAGTCGGCAATCACCTCAAGTGACTTAGAGCGTTCGCGTACACCAACCAGCTGACCAGGCTTAACCTGATATGAAGGAATACCTACAACCTCACCGTCTACAACGATATGCTTGTGGTTCACCAACTGACGTGCGGCGTCACGAGTCTTACCGATACCGAGACGATATACCACGTTGTCTAGTCTGCATTCCAACATCTGCAAAAGAATCTCACCAGTGATACCCTTCTTCTTTGCAGCTTTCTCAAACATGTTACGGAACTGTTTCTCCAACACACCATAAGTGTATTTAGCTTTCTGCTTCTCTCGCAGCTGAATACCATATTCAGAGGTCTTCTTACGTGATGCGCCATGCTGTCCAGGAGGGTTAGTTCTCTTTGCAAGAACTTTATCAGGGCCGTAAATAGGCTCTCCAAACTTACGAGCGATTCTTGATTTTGGTCCAGTATATCTAGCCATTTTATCTCAATTTAAATTCAAACTCAATTAATTAAACTCTACGTCTCTTAGGAGGACGGCAACCATTATGTGGCAATGGTGTAACGTCGATAATCTCAGTAACCTCGATACCTGCACCATGGATGGTACGGATAGCAGATTCACGTCCATTACCTGGACCCTTTACATATGCCTTTACCTTTCTCAGACCGAGGTCATAAGCAACCTTAGCACAATCCTGAGCAGCCATCTGTGCTGCGTAAGGAGTATTCTTCTTAGAGCCTCTGAATCCCATCTTACCGGCAGAAGACCATGAAATAACCTGACCTTCGCTGTTTGCCAGAGAGACGATAATGTTGTTAAATGATGAATGAACATGCAACTGACCCATTGCATCAACTTTCACAACCTTCTTTTTTGCTACAACTTGTTTCTTTGCCATATCAAATTAATTATTTAGTAGCCTTTTTCTTGTTAGCAACTGTCTTCTTTCTACCCTTACGTGTACGAGCATTGTTTTTTGTGCTCTGGCCACGAACAGGAAGACCCAAACGGTGACGAACACCACGATAGCAACCGATATCCATCAGACGCTTGATGTTCATTTGTACTTCTGAACGAAGGTCACCCTCCACCTTATAACTTGCAGCTATCACTTCTCGAATCTTAGCTGCCTGATCATCAGTCCAGTCTTTCACCTTCAGGGCTTTGTCAACACCTGCAGTTTCCAAGATCTTCGCTGAACTACTGCGACCTATTCCAAAAATATAGGTCAACGCAATCTCACCTCGCTTATTCTGAGGCAAATCTACACCAACTATTCTTATAGCCATATACTTAATTATTTCTTTGCAAAAATAATACTATTATCCTTGACGCTGTTTATACTTAGGATTCTTCTTATTAATTACATATAGAACGCCACGACGACGCACAATCTTGCAATCTGGCGTACGCTTCTTTAAGGATACTCTAACTTTCATATCTATTTATTTATATCTAAATGAAATTCTACCTTTTGACAAATCATAAGGAGACATCTCAACCCTCACCTTATCGCCTGGCAGAATCTTAATGTAATGCATACGCATCTTGCCAGAGATATGGGCGGTTATCTCATGCCCATTAGTCAATTCTACACGAAACATCGCATTCGACAATGCCTCGATTATTACTCCATCCTGTTCTATCGCTGACTGTTTTGCCATATAATCACAGAATTAATAAGCTGCAATGCCAGCGCTACGACCCTTGATACGTCCAGATTTCAACAAACCATCATAATGCCTCATCAGCAAGTGGCTCTCAATCTGTTGGAGCGTATCAAGAACAACACCTACAGTAATCAGCAATGAGGTACCACCGAAGAAGTGAGCAAACTCATTCTGAACACCGAACAGACCAGCAAAAGCAGGCATGATAGCGATAAAGGTCAGAAAGAGGGCACCTGGCAAGGTGATGCGTGACATAATCTCATCGATATAATCAGCGGTCTTCTTACCCGGCTTAACACCTGGAATGAAGCCATTGTTTCTCTTCATGTCCTCAGCCATCTGCGTCGGGTTGATCGTGATAGCAGTATAGAAGTAAGTGAACAGAATATTCAAGACTGCAAAGATAAAGTTGTACCAGAAACTGCCAGAGTCAGTAAGCGCACGCAGGAAGCTACTTGAATTGTTCAGGTCAGTGAAACCAATCAGAGAAATTGGAATAAACATAATGGCCTGAGCAAAGATGATAGGCATCACGTTAGCAGCATTCACCTTCAGAGGAATATACTGGCGTGCACCACCTACCTGCTTGTTGCCCACAACCTTCTTAGCATACTGTACAGGAACTTTTCTTACACCCTGAACTAACAGGATTGCCAAAGCAATCACAATCAGCAAGATGACAATCTCAATCAAGAACATAACCAATCCACCGGTCTTGTCAGTAATACGAGATACAACCTCCTGGAAGAAAGCCTGTGGTAAGCGAGCGATGATACCAATCAAAATGATGAAAGAGATACCATTACCCACACCCTTGTCAGTGATTCTTTCACCCAGCCAAAGGATGAACATACTACCAGCAGCCAAGATGATGGTTGAAGTAAACATAAACAGAGTCCAATCTAATGAAGCATTTAAGGAAGGACCTGCCTGATATTTCAAGTTGAGCAAGTAAGAAGGACCCTGAATCAGCAGAATAAAGATAGTCAAGTATCTTGTGTACTGATTCATCTTTCTTCTTCCACTCTCACCCTCGCGCTGCAGTTTCTGAAAGTAAGGCACTGCTATACCAAGCAGCTGAATTACGATAGAAGCTGAAATGTAGGGCATGATACCCAATGCAAAGATAGATGCATTGGAGAACGCTCCACCAGAAAACATGTTCAACAAGGCTAAAAGGCCCTCACTTGTTTGTTCACGCAACTGTGATAGCATTGCAGGGTTGATTCCTGGCAATACCACATAAGAACCGAAACGGTATATTGCCACAAACAATACGGTGATAAGGATCCTTTGCCTCAGATCCTCAATCTTCCATATATTCTTTAATGTTTCAATAGCTTTTCTCATTGAATCAGAGTTTTACTACCTTACCACCGGCAGCTTCAATAGCAGCCTCAGCAGTTTTTGAGAAAGCATGAGCTGCTACCTCAACCTTAGCGGTCAGGGTTCCTTTACCTAATACTTTTACCAACTGCTTTGAAGAAATAAATCCTGCGTTCACCAATGCATTGATGTCAACAGTCTGTAAGTTCTTCGCTTCAGCAAGTGCTTGGATGGTATCCAGGTTGATAGCTTTATATTCTACACGGTTGATGTTCTTAAAGCCAAATTTAGGCACACGGCGCTGAAGAGGCATCTGACCGCCTTCAAATCCGATTTTCTTCTTATATCCTGATCTTGACTTTGCACCCTTGGTACCTCTTGTTGAAGTGCCACCCAAACCTGATCCTGGGCCACGACCGATTCTCTTTCTTGAAGAGGTAGATCCTGCAGCAGGTTTCAAATTACTTAAATCCATATTGTAATTCTTTTTATATTCTACAACTACATTACTTAACAATGGTAACCAAGTGCTTAACTTTCTCTACCATGCCACGGATAGAAGGGTTATCCTCGTGCTCAACAGTATGATTCAGCTTGCGCAAACCCAGTGAATCCAGAATTCTCTTTTGATTCTTAGGAGCACCAATTCTACTCTTAATCTGTTTAATCTTAATTGTTGACATTTTCCCCTCCTTTATCCTTTAAATACTTTTTCCATACTTACGCCTCTGTTCTGAGCAACCATGCGAGCATCACGCATTTCGCTCAGAGCCTTAATGGTTGCCTTAACCAAATTGTGAGGGTTAGATGAGCCCTTTGACTTAGCCAACACGTCGGTAATACCTACGCTCTCCAAAACGGCACGCATAGCTCCACCAGCCACAACTCCAGTACCCTGAGAAGCTGGTTTAATGAACACCTCAGCTCCACCAAACTTAGCCACTTGCTCGTGAGGAACAGTTCCCTTGTATACAGGAACCTTTACCAAGTTTTTCTTAGCAGCCTCAACGCCTTTTGCAATGGCAGTGGTTACTTCACTAGCCTTACCCAGACCATAACCGATGACACCATCTTCATTACCAACCACAACGATGGCAGCGAAAGTGAAGGTTCTACCACCCTTAGTTACCTTGGTTACACGATTAATAGCAACCAATCTATCTTTCAGCTCTGTATCGCTTGATACTTTTACTTTATTAGTCAATTCTGCCATAATGATTAAAATTTAAGTCCACCGTTACGTGCAGCATCAGCCACTTCTTTAACTCTACCATGATATAAGTAACCATTACGGTCGAAAACAACAGTCGTAATGCCAGCTTCCTGAGCCTTCTTAGCGATCAAGTCACCAACCTTGGCAGCCTGTTCCTTCTTAGGCATCTTCTCTGTCATTCCCAGTGAAGATGCAGCAGCCAGTGTCTTGCCTGTGAGGTCATCAATCAGCTGTACATAGATCTGCTTATTGCTTCTGAATACGGACATACGTGGTCTTTCTGCAGTGCCAGAGACCTTATTGCGTACTCTATATTTGATCTTAATTCGTCTTTCTATTTTTGCTGTCATGATATATACAATTTAAATGTTACTTCGCACCAGCAGCCTTACCAGACTTTCTGCGAATGATTTCACCAACAAACTTAATGCCCTTTCCTTTGTAAGGCTCAGGCTTACGGAAAGAACGAATCTTAGCGCAAATCTGACCAAGGAGCTGCTTATCGCATGACTCTAACAGAATCAGCGGGTTCTTGTTTCTCTCTGACTTAGTCTCAACCTTCACCTCAGGTGGTAACTGAATGAAGATAGGGTGAGTATAGCCTAAAGACAACTCGATAACGTTACCCTGATTAGAAACACGGTAACCTACGCCTACAAGCTCCATTTCCTTCTTATATCCCTCAGATACGCCAACCACCATATTATTAACCAATGCACGGTACAGACCATGATATGCATGACGCTGCTTTGGATCGTACTGCATGGTCTCCTCGTTCTCAACGAATGAGATATGGCCATCTTCGATGGTAACTTTGATAGCAGGATTAACATACTGGCTCAACTCGCCCTTAGGACCCTTTACGGTCACTACATCATCCTTGAAGTTTACAGTAACTCCAGCAGGAATGCTAATGGGTAATTTTCCTATTCTTGACATGCTAAATCCTCCTATTAATAAACGTAACACAATACTTCGCCACCAATCTTAAGCTCGGCAGCTTCTTTGTCTGTCATCACACCCTTAGATGTTGAAAGAATAGCAATACCCAAGCCATTGATAACTCTTGGCATTTCCTTGTAACCAGTGTACTTACGCAAACCAGGAGAAGACACACGTATGAGCTTCTTGATTGCGTTCACCTTATTCACTGGGTCATACTTCAGAGCCACCTTAATGGTGCCCTGAGGACCATCTTCTACAAACTTGTAATTAAGAATGTAGCCTTTGTCAAAAAGAATCTTAGTGATTTCTTTTTTCAAATTTGAGGCAGGAACCTCCACTACTCTATGCTTAGCTTGAATAGCGTTTCTCAACCTCGTCAAATAATCTGCTATTGGATCAGTCATATAATAAATAATTAAATTAATCAGGACTACCCTGACAATATTTAAACATTACTTTTACCAGCTTGCTTTGTGTACTCCAGGTATCAAACCGTTAGATGCCATCTCGCGGAAAGCAATTCTTGAAATTCCGAACTGACGAAGATAACCTTTAGGACGACCACTCATCTTACAACGGTTGTGCAATCTGATAGGATTAGCGTTCTTAGGAAGATCTTGTAGTTTCTGAGCTGCCTCATAAGCTTCGGTAGGATCACCTTTTCTTACGATTTCTTTCAGTGCTGCTCTCTTAGCGGCATACTTAGCTACCAGCTTTGCACGCTTTACCTCGCGTGCTTTCATTGATTCCTTTGCCATAATTTATCAATCTTTTTTAGCGTTTTTAAATGGTAAGCCAAATTCCTTCAACAAAGCATAACCTTCCTCGTCAGTTTTAGCAGTGGTTACGAACGTAATGTTCATACCCTTGATACTCTGAACACTATCGATATTAATCTCTGGGAAGATAATTTGCTCCTGGATACCCAGTGAATAGTTACCACGACCATCCAGCTTGCTTTCAATACCCTTAAAGTCACGGATACGAGGTAAAGCCACACGAATCAACTTCTCCAGGAACTCATACATACGCTCACGACGCAGTGTCACCATCACGCCAATAGGCATCTTCTTACGCAACTTGAAGTTAGCGATATCCTTCTTAGAAAGGGTTGCCACAGCCTTCTGGCCAGTAATAGTGGTCAGCTCATTGATAGCGTCATCGATAATCTTCTTGTCAGCCACAGCATTACCTAAACCTTGGTTCACCACAATCTTCTTCAATACAGGTATCTGCATGGTAGAAGTGTACTGGAACTTTGCTTTCAAAGCAGGAGCGATACGCTCAGCATATTCCTTCTTTAAACTTGCAGTATTACTCATCACTTAATCTCCTCTCCTGATTTTTTAGCGTAACGAACTAATTTACCATTATCACCCAATCTTCTACCGATGCGAGTAGGCTTGCCGGTCTTAGGATCAAGAGGATTCAAATTTGAAATATGAATAGGAGCCTCTTTCTTTACAAAACCACCCTGTGGGTTCTTTGCGTTAGGCTTAGTGCTCTTCTGAACCATGTTGACACCTTCAACGATGGCACGGTTCTCTTTTACAAGAACCTTCAACACGCGACCAGTCTTGCCCTTGTCTTCACCGGCATTCACGTAAACCTGGTCGTTCTTTTTAATATGCAATTTACTCATTAGTTTAAAACTTTAAAAAATTAAAGTACTTCAGGAGCTAGTGAGACTACTTTCATGTTAGTAGCACGAAGCTCGCGGGCAACAGGGCCAAAGATACGGCTACCGCGAAGTTCGCCTGCATTATTCAACAACACACAAGCATTATCGTCGAAACGGATGTAAGAACCGTCAGCACGACGGATTTCCTTCTTCGTACGTACGATCAAAGCTTTTGACACTGCACCTTTTTTAATATCACTTGAAGGGATAACATTCTGAACGGCTACAACGATGATGTCGCCAACAGAAGCATAGCGGCGACCAGTGCTACCCAAAACACGGATGCACAAAGCCTCGCGAGCTCCACTGTTATCGCATACAGTAAGTTTGGTCTCTACTTGTATCATAATTACTTAGCTCTTTCAGTTATTTCTACTAATCTCCATCTCTTCAGCTTGCTCAGCGGGCGAGTTTCCATGATACGAACGGTATCACCGATATTGCACTCATTCTTCTCATCATGAGCATAGTACTTCTTCGTCTTGCTGACGAACTTGCCATACAAGGGGTGCTTCACTTTGAACTTAGAAGCCACAGTGATAGTCTTATCCATCTTATTGCTCAGGACAACCCCTGTTCTCACTTTTCTTAAATTTCTTGCTTCCATCAAGGCCATCAATTAATTGTTAAGTTCTCTTTCACGCAGAATGGTCATCATGCGTGCAATAGTCTTGCGTAATTTCTTGATCTGAGAAGGATCTTCCAAGGGAGAAATCGCATGATTCAACATCATCTGATGCAGGTTAACCTTTTCAGTCTCCACTCTTTCCTTCAGGTCAGCGGTAGTTAATTCTCTAATTTCTGCTATCTTCATATCTTTTACGCATTTTGATTCTGATAATCGTAATCACGCCTTACGACAAACTTAGTCGTGATAGGCAGTTTCTGAGCAGCCAAGCGTAAAGCTTCCTTAGCTACGTCAAAAGGAACGCCCTCGGCCTCAATGATAATTCTACCAGGAGTAACAGGTGCAACCCATCCTGCAGGATCACCCTTACCTTTACCCATACGCACGTCAGCAGGCTTGCGAGTAATAGGTTTATCCGGGAAGATGCGAATCCAAATCTGTCCTTGACGCTGCATATATCTTGTTACTGCAATACGAGCAGCTTCAATCTGCTGGGCGGTAATCCATTTACGCTCCAGCGCCTTTATACCGAATGAACCGAAAGCCAGTGTAGTACCACGGTGAGCATCACCCTTGCGGCCACGACCATCTTGCGGTCTTCTGTATTTTACTCTTTTAGGTTGTAACATAACTTCTAAATTTCAAAATTAGCGGTTATTCTTTTTTCTTTTGAAGTTTCTTCCGCCGCCAGCATTGTTGCCACGACCGGATTCCTTTGGCTGGGTGAAGTTTGGCGCCAAGTCACGTTTGCCATAAACCTCGCCTCTGCAAATCCACACCTTTACCCCCTGAATACCAACCTTAGTCAGTGCTTCAGCCAGACAATAGTCGATGTCTGCACGGAAAGTGTGCAAAGGAGTTCTACCTTCCTTATACATCTCAGAGCGTGCCATCTCAGCACCGTTCAAACGACCTGAGATCTGAATTTTGATACCCTCGGCGCCCATACGCATAGTATTAGCGATAGCCATCTTGATAGCACGACGGTATGCAATCTTACCTTCAACCTGACGAGCCACATTGTTAGCCACAATAACTGCGTCCAATTCAGGACGGCGCACCTCGAAGATATTGATCTGAATCTCCTTATCGGTGATCTTCTTCAACTCCTCCTTCAGCTTGTCAACTTCCTGACCACCCTTACCAATAATAATACCTGGACGTGAAGTGCAAACAGTGATTGTAACAAGTTTCAGTGTACGTTCGATAACGATGCGTGATACGCTTGCCTTTGCCAGACGTGCGTTCAGATACTTACGGATCTTGCTATCTTCCAACAGACGGTCACCGTAGTTCTTGCCACCGTACCAATTAGAATCCCATCCACGGATGATTCCCAAACGATTACTTATCGGATTAACTTTCTGTCCCATAAACCTTAATTTTGATCATCGTTATTACTCTTAGAACCTACGAACAGCGTTACGTGGTTAGAACGCTTGCGGATTCTATATCCTCTTCCCTGTGGTGCTGGTCTCATGCGCTTGAGAGTCATACCACCATCAACAAAAATCTTGGTCACGAACAGTTCTCCGCTTTCAGCCTTGCGCTCGTTCTTCTGCTCCCAGTTAGCAATGGCAGAACGCAGCAGTTTCTCAACCTTAGCTGCGGGTGCCTTTGAAGAGAACTTCAGCACGCCGAGTGCTCTGTTCACCTCCATACCACGAATCATGTCGGCCACAAGGCGCATCTTGCGTGGTGAAGTAGGAACAGTTTGCAACTTGGCAAAATACATAGTCTTAAGGGCTTCTTTTCTTTTTTCAGCCGATATTTTCTTTCTTGCTCCCATTATATAATATTACTTTTTTATCTATGATAACCTGTCTTTATTTTCTGTTACCTGAGTGACCCTTGAAGGTGCGTGTTGGAGAGAACTCGCCCAGCTTATGGCCTACCATGTTTTCAGTAATGTAAACAGGAATAAATTTATTTCCGTTATGTACCGCGATGGTGTGACCAACGAAGTCAGGAGAAATCATTGATGCACGAGCCCATGTCTTGACTACATCCTTCTTGCCACTTTCATTCATGGCCAGGACTTTCTTTTCAAGCTTCACGTTGATATACGGACCTTTCTTTAATGAACGACTCATAATTTATTCTTTTAATCAGATTACTTCTTTCTTCTCTCAATAATATACTTAGACGACTGCTTCTTAGGTGCACGAGTCTTGAGACCCTTAGAGTACAAGCCCTTGCGAGATCTTGGATGACCACCAGAAGCACGACCTTCACCACCACCCATTGGGTGATCAACTGGGTTCATTACGACACCACGGTTGTGAGGACGACGTCCTAACCAACGAGAGCGACCGGCTTTACCTGAACTCTCCAGTCCGTGATCTGAATTACCTACGCTACCGATAGTAGCCTTACATGCGCTCAGAATCTTGCGCAACTCGCCTGAAGGCAACTTAATCACACAGTAATCGCCCTCGCGAGAGGTGAGCTGTGCGAAGTTACCTGCTGAGCGAACCAGCGCTGCACCCTGACCAGGACGCAACTCAATATTATGAATCACTGTACCAACAGGTATGTTCTGCAGTGGAAGAGCGTTACCTACTTCAGGAGCCACATCGGGACCTGACATCAGAGTTGTGCCCACCTGCAGACCATCAGGAGCAATAATATAGCGTTTTTCACCATCTGCATAGAACAACAGTGCGATACGAGCTGAACGGTTAGGATCATACTCAATAGTCTTCACCACTGCTGGAATGCCATCTTTATTACGCTTGAAGTCAACGTTACGAATTACCTTGGTATGACCGCCACCAATATAACGCATGGTCATCTCACCGGTATTGTTACGACCACCTGACTTCTTAACACCAAACACAAGAGATTTCTCTGGTACCCGTGCAGTAATTTCTTCGAAAGTACCAATAATTTTATGTCTTTGACCCGGTGTTGTGGGTTTAAATTTACGTACTGCCATCTTAATTAAATATTGCTATAAAAATCTATAGTATCACCTTCTCTCAGGGTTACCACAGCCTTCTTATAGGCATTGGTACGACCTGTCAACAAGCCACTACGGGTATAACGTCTCTTGCTTTTACCCTGATATCTCATTGTATTCACATCAACAACTTTTACATTGTAGAGTGCCTCAACTTCTTTCTTAATCGCCAATTTATCAGCATCTGGACGTACAATGAAACCGAAACGATTTGGCATCTTTTCGGTCATCGCCGTCATCTTCTCTGTCACCAATGGTTTAATAATAACTGCCATTATTTACGCCTCCTTTTTATCTAACATATCGTCGATTGCTGAAAGTGCTTTTTCGGTAAACACAACTACTCCGGCGTCCAATACACGGTAGGTATTTACGCCTGAAACAGTCTGTACCTTGGCACGCTGCAAGTTACGAGCCGACAAATATACGTTTTTATTAGCTTCTGGTAATACTAAGAGTAGCTTTTTGTCAGAAACTTTAAGGTTATTTAACAAAGCTACAAACTCCTTAGTCTTTGGAGCCTCGAAAGTAAAGTCCTCAACCACCATAATGCCACTGTTCTGTGCCTTGTATGCGAGGGCAGACTTACGAGCCAACTGCTTTACCTTCTTATTCAACTTGAAAGAGTAATCTCTTGGCTTTGGACCGAACACGCGACCACCACCAACCAATACTGGTGAGTTGATATCACCGTGGCGAGCACCGCCACCACCTTTCTGACGACCTAATTTACGAGTAGAGCCACTAACTTCACTTCTTTCCTTAGACTTTGCAGTACCCTGGCGCTGGTTAGCCAAAAACTGCTTTACGTCAAGGTAGATTGCATGGTCATTGGGCTCGATTCCGAAGATAGATTCGTTTAACGCAACCTTTCTTCCGGTGTCTTCACCTTTAATATTGTAAACGCTAACTTCCATTATTTCTCAATTAAAACGATTGAATTTTTGCAACCTGGAACGGAGCCCTTAACCAAGAGCAGATTGTGTTCCGCGATTACCTTTAAAATTTGCAAGTTCTGAACCGTTACACGGTTGCCACCCATCTGACCACCCATGCGCATACCTTTGAACACCTTTGCAGGGTAAGAGCAAGCACCGATTGAACCTGGCTTGCGGAGACGGTTGTGCTGACCATGAGTCTGCTGGCCTACGCCACCGAAATGATGTCTTTTAACCACACCCTGGAAACCTTTACCCTTTGAGGTACCGATTACATCAACGAAATCAACATCATTGAACAGCTCTACGTTTACAGTTTCACCCAAATTTAACTGGGTATCAAAATTCTTGAACTCAGCCAAGTGTCTCTTTGGTGTTACACCAGCCTTCTTGAAGTGACCCATCATCTGCTTGGTGGTGTTCTTCTCCTTCTTCTCCTGGAAGCCGAGCTGAACAGCCTCATAGCCGTCGGTCTCAACA
>JAFXVZ010000048.1 GCA_017534535.1 Bacteroidaceae bacterium
CCCACGCAAAAATGCTTGAAGATGAATTGAAGAGTGTCATCGGTGGTGACTTCGCCAATGATATCGCTGAGATGATGGATGCACTCGCGAATGTCTTGAGCTAAGAAATCGCCACTAATGCCTAATTCCATTCCTTTCTGAACACGTTTGATAGCCTCTAAAGCATGGGTAAGTGCTTCGTGGTGACGGGCATTCGTAACAATCACATCGGCTTGGGTAATCTCGGGTAGGTGAGTACATTCTACCAACAGTTGTTTTAAATCATCCAAATGAGTGCCTTTTTTTGCGGAGATAGCAATGTGTTGATAATTATATACGGGGGAGGGCTTAGCTGAGGTCAAGTCCTCTTTGTTATGCACTAGAATGATTTGCGTGTCTTGACAGTGTGGCAAAATCTGTGCCTGCAAATCTTCGAATTGCCTGTCAGCACATGTGGCATCAAGCAACCAAAGCACAATGTTGGCTTGGTCAATCTGTTTGAAGGTACGTTCAATACCCAAGGTCTCGATTGTATCGGTAGTTTGGCGGATACCTGCTGTGTCAATGAAGCGGAAAGTGATACCCTGTATGTTAATGGTGTCCTCAATCACGTCACGTGTTGTACCGCTGATTTCACTCACGATAGCGCGGTCTTCTCCCAACAGGGCATTGAGCAAGGTACTTTTACCCGCATTGGTCTCCCCGATAATCGCTACAGGCACACCTCGTTTAATGGCATTACCTACCTCGAAAGAATCCACCAACTTGACAATCACATCTTCTATATGATCAGCTAATTCACATAACTCACTGCGGTTGGCAAATTCCAAATCCTCGTGATCGCTGAAATCCAACTCCAATTCAATGAGCGATGTGAACTTCAGCAGTTCATCACGCAACTCAGCTAACTGCCTGCTGAATCCACCCCGCATCTGGTTCATCGCCAAACGATGGGTAGCCGCTGAGGTAGAGGCTATCAAGTCGGCTACTGCTTCTGCCTGGCTCAAATCCATCTTGCCATTCAGGAAAGCCCGTTGGGTATATTCACCAGGTTTAGCCAGACGGCAACCATGTTTGATCAGCAATTGAATAACCTTTTGAAGAATATAGGGGGAACCATGACAGGCAATTTCTGTACTGTCCTCACCTGTATAAGAATGGGGAGCCTTGAAAAGACTGACCATCACTTCATCAACAATCACTGTCGAGTCCATGATGTGGCCGTAAGTCAGTGAGTATGGAGGGCAGTCCTCCAAGCGTTTGTCTTCTTTGAGGGGCCTGAAGATAGCCGATGTGTGGGCGATGGCTTGAGGACCACTCACACGGATCATGCCAATAGCTCCACCCTGAGCGGTAGCTATGGCACATATGGTATCTTCCTGGCTAATGTTCATACATACATGGTATTGATGATGATGTTCACTAATTGTTCCAAATAGAGTTTGTCTGTCTCATCAAACGTGGCAAGTTCGGTACTGTCGATATCCAAAACACCTTTTACCTCACCTGCCACAGCCATAGGTACCACAATTTCAGAGCGTGACAATGAACTGCAGGCGATATGCCCTGGGAACTGTTCCACATCTGGCACCACCTGCGTGAGATTCTCTTTCCAGGCAGTACCACAAACCCCTTTACCATATTTAATGATAGAGCATGCCATTGAACCTTGAAAAGGACCCAGAATAAGATGGTTGTCCTTCACCAAATAGAACCCCACCCAGAAAAAATCAAACACCTCCTTCAGGGCAGCACTCACATTCGCCAACAAGGAAACCTCATAAGTTTCCCCCTGGATGCAGGGTTTTACCTGCTCCAGAAACTGCTCATAGCGTCCAGCCTTATCCACAGCTGTGATGTTAAAGTTTACTTCACTCATAGCCTGTCTAAAACCGTCTTAATCAGCGTATGTATGTTGTTCTTATAGCCAGTGTTCATCTCTTTGAGCAAACGATTGGCAATGATGAGACAAACTGTAGTAGCCTGATGTCCCATCAGCTTACTCAAACCTGCCACTGCAGAACTCTCCATCTCGAAGTTGGTAATATGCAGACCATCATACTCAAACGTTTCAATCTTGGCATTCTGATTAGGATCAGCAGGTGCTATGCGCACATCACGTCCTTGGGGGCCATAAAATCCGTTGCCTGCAATGGTAATACCTCTTACCATGTCATCTGCAGCTATACGGTTAACTAACTCCTCATCTGCATGGATGGCATAAGCAGCAGGTGCACAGAGCGTTCCACTCCAACCCATGTGATTGAGGAAAGCACGCTCCATTGGTAAGTCGCATACGTCGTTTCTGCAGGCATAGAAATTCAGCACACCATCAAAGCCAATCGAACGGGCTGAGCATACGAAGGTGCCCACTGGAGTGTTAGGCTGCAAACCACCACTGGTGCCAATGCGAACAATCTCCAGTTGTGTAATCTCGTCCTTCACCTCGCGCGTATTGAAATCCACATTGACTAAGGCGTCTAGTTCAGTCATCACAATATCGATGTTATCACATCCGATACCTGTTGATACACAACTGATCCGCTTGCCCTGATAGGTGCCTGTAATGGTGTGGAACTCACGGCTTTGCACTTCACATTCCAGCTGGTCAAAATGGCTGGCTACTGTAGCCACTCTCTCAGGATCACCTACCAGGATGATTTTGTGTGCCAACTGCTCTGGCCTGACATGCAGGTGAAACACGCTACCATCCTCGTTGATAGGCAACTCAGATGGTGCTATATATTTCTTTTCCATAATACTTATCTTTGTTGTGGATTGCTGCTTGGTTTGGCAATGTTCTCACGCATAGAGGTATCTGCTTCGATGTTCTTCATTCGGTAGTAGTCCATAATGCCCAGGTTACCACTTCGGAATGCCTCTGCCATAGCCTTAGGTACTTCTGCCTCCGCCTCAATCACTTTGGCACGGGCTTCCTGAGCTTTTGCCTTCATCTCCTGTTCGTTGGCAACAGCCATAGCTCTACGCTCCTCCGCCTTAGCTTGGGCTATGTTCTTGTCGGCATTCGCCTGGTCAATTTGCAGGGTAGCACCAATATTCTTACCGATGTCGATGTCGGCAATATCGATAGACAGAATCTCAAAAGCTGTACCGGCATCCAAGCCCTTGCTCAACACCAATTTAGAGATAGAGTCGGGGTTCTCCAACACCGATTTATGATTGGTGGCAGAACCGATGCTCGAAACGATACCTTCGCCCACACGGGCCAATACGGTATCCTCTCCAGCACCACCTACCAGTTGGCGGATGTTGGCACGTACCGTAACACGAGCTTTGGCAATCATCTGAATACCATCCTTTGCCACAGCACTTACGGGAGGCGTATCAATCACCTTGGGGTTCACTGACATCTGAACAGCCTCAAAAACATCGCGACCAGCAAGGTCAATGGCGGTAGCCATCTGGAAAGGTAGCTCGATGTTTGCCTTGTTGGCAGACACCAGAGCATGCACCACTCGTTCCACATGTCCTCCAGCCAAATAGTGAGCCTCTAGTCCATCGCGGGTAATGTTCTTCAAACCAGCCTTATGAGCTTCAATCAATGCAGGTACAATCACGTATGGTGGAACATTACGGATACGCATCAGAAACAACTGAAGCAAAGAGATGTTAACACCTGATACTTTGGCGCTGAGCCACAGGAAGAATGGTACGTAGTGGAAGAAAATCACCAGGAATACGATGACTGCCACTACCAAAAATGCGGTAAAATAGAAAGATTCAATTTCCATATCTTATTAGTTTTTAATTTCTTCTACAATAATCTCATTGTCAGAGACGCGAGTCACCACCACTGGCGTCTTCTCATTTAGGAAGCCACTGGCAGAACGTACCTCCACGATATGCCCCTGAATATCTGCATTGCCAATTAATGCCAGGCGAGTGACAGCAAAACCCTTGTCTCCTACTTGTACTTGAGCAGCTACAGAGCGATCCACGGTAGATGCCACATCCTCAGTCAGTGCCACTTTATCCAGTGTCTTTGAGCGCATAAACACTGTAAGCACACATGAGCCCAGTATCAGGGCGATGATTAGCGTGATGATACCTGCCAAGGCACTGATGTTCACAAAGGCGTATGCCACAGCCCATACCAGGCACACAGCCGACAATATTGCCGCCAAACTACTGCCTGGTATCAAAAACAGCTCTACCAACAAAAGTAATAGGGCTGAAACCACAAGTGCTACAATAAAAAGTATTCCCATATTCTTATTTTTCCAATCTTCTCACTTCCTTCGCCGCCTCCCTTGTCTGCTCATACAATTCCTGCTCTCGCTGTTCAGCTTGCAGGATAATGCTGCTTAACTGCTCTTTAAAGCTGACATTACCCGTAGCATATTGTTCCCTATACTGCATCAGCTTCATCAGTTGGTCTATGTATGCCTTTTCAACCTCCTGATACCTTAGGTAAGCCTCACGGGCTTGAGTCGACTTAAAATCAGAAAGCTGGTAATACGTCTGGTTATCATTCACCACAAACGCAAACTCACGAGTCGAGGCACCAGTCACCTCGCTGCCTAATGCCGTTAATCTTTTTTGTGCATCACGAAGCTCTGTCTGATTAAACCACGTGTCGCTGATAGCATGCAACTGAGCCAGCTTAGCCAACTTCTTAGCTTCTGTATTCTCGAAGCTATACACCGACTTAGTCTCGTTAGGTATGAACACATAGATACATACCTTTCCCTCAGGCTGATAGCGGTCGGAGGCAAACCATCCCAAGTTGTTGAATTCGTCGATGGCATACATATAATCATTAAAGGGCGAATTGAACGGCATTCCGATATTCTCAGGTGTGAAATACGTATCGTCCTCAGGGTCATGGCGTGTCACATAGATATCATAACCTCCAAAAGACTCCTCGCCATCCTGTGCGAAATACATAGTAATACCATCAGGCATCACAAACGGATAGGCACTGTTACTGCCTGCCTCATTGATGTTATCTGGCAGGATGGTTGGGTCAGACCATTGACCACCCAACTTATGGACCATCAGTAACGACAGTGTAGAGTCATTGGGCAATGCTTGACTATAGTACAACTTATCACCTAATTCCGTCATAAACAACGCATTGCCATCATCCTCACGACCAAAGAATTGGCGGGTGGTAAGCAAATTGCCCGCATCAGTTCCTAAACAATAGTGCCTCACGAAATCAGCCTTATCCACCACTATGCTGTCAATAACCATCACTTGCTCCACGCCGCGAATCATACGCAACCCGTTACGGCTCTTCTCTAACAGCTTCTCCGCCTCAGGCGAGGTCTTGCGATGCTTTTGTAGGTCGGCTATGTAAGTTTCTAAGGTATTCACCGCCTCCTCAAAAAAGTATAGTTTGTTGCATGCCTCAGCCAGAAATAGTTGACTATCCTGAGCCTTTCTTTTCACCGCTGTCTGGAGATAAGGTAGGGCCTCGGAGGCATCCCCTGTACGCAGGGCGCATACGCCATACCACAGGTTATAGTTAGCATTCGTGGGTGTAGCCTTCACTAGTTTCTCGAAAGCAGGCTTTGCTTCGGCATAGTTACCATCGGCATAAAGCTTGCGAGCCTCGGTCAATGATTGTGCCGAAAGCGTTATGGCAGTGATGCTTAGCCACAGCAATAATATATATTTTCTTATCATCATCTTCAAAAAATCAAAACTTGACACTTCAAAAATACAAATAAAATGAATATAATCCGATTTTTTGCGTAATTTTGTGCCCGATTTTATAAAGATTAAGATGAAAGCGCTTTATACCATATTATTATTAATAGTTTCTAACATCTTTATGACCTTCGCCTGGTACGGACATTTGAAGTTGCAGGAGATGAAGATTTCCACCTCCTGGCCATTGATTGCCGTCATCATGTTAAGCTGGGGCTTGGCCTTTTTTGAGTACTGTTGTCAGGTGCCGGCAAACCGCATCGGCTTCCACGAGAATGGAGGTCCGTTTTCGCTGATGCAACTCAAGGTCATCCAAGAGGCCATTACCCTCATCATATTTACTGTCTTTACCACAGTGCTCTTCAAGGGTGAGGCGCTTCATTGGAACCACTTTGCTGCTTTCCTATGCTTAGTCTTGGCCGTCTATCTGGTATTCTTGAAGTAAAGTTTATACTATTTAGTTGTTTTAGATGAAGGTATTACGGATTGCAGAATCACTCCGTTACATACTTTTTCATGCCCTTTGTCATATAGGTTTGGTAATTGCCTTGCTCGTCGCTATAGATGAAGTAGGCTTCCAACTCAGGATGCTGCTCTACCAATATCTTGGCACGTTCCAGGCCCATAACCATGAATGCTGTTGCAAAAGCATCAGCTGTCATACAGTCTTTGGCAAGAACTGTGGAGCTTAGGATGCTATGTTGCACAGGATGGCCCGTCTTGGGATCGATGGTGTGAGCATATCTTATGCCGTCCTTATAGTAGAAATTGCGATAGTTGCCACTAGTGGCAATGCCTAAGTCGGTGACTGCCAAAATTGTTTGTAGGTCTTGCTTTCGACTCTCAGGATCATCATCTGGCTTACTGATACCAATGCGCCATAGTGCGCCTGAAGGGTTAACACCTGCCACATCGACCTCACCACCTATATCCACCATATAGTTTCTTATCCCTTTGCGTTTTAAAAGTTGGGCAATGACATCTACAGCATAACCTTTAGCAATGGCACTGCAGTCAAGCATAATGCGTGGGTCTTGCTTTATAATCTTGTTCTCATTAGAGAGTTGTATCTTCTGCCAACCAACAATCAGTAGGAGGCTGTCAATCTTTTCCTGGCTGGGGTTGATGCTTTCTGTAAAACCAAACCCCCACGCATTGACCAAAGGAGCTACAGTGATATCGAAGCTGCCATCGGTAGTTTCTGATATTTTCATGGCTTGACGGAACACATTGGTAAACAAGCTATCAACAGTGAAATCCTCATTGCGATTCACACGACTAATGACAGAGGAATCGTTGAACATCGACAAAGAAGCATCGAAACGGTTCAACTCTTTATCAATTTCAAGCTTCAACGATTTATCATATTCGTATGTAATGTTGTACATGGTGCCGAATATCAAGCCTTTCTCATTGCGGTAAGCTTTTTCCTCACCCCATGAAATAAAGCCGTTGTGTCTGAGCAGTACCAAGGCAGTACCAATAATCAACAATGCCAGCCATATGTAATTACTCTTTTTCATAACAATTCTAAATGTTCAATTAATATTTTTATCCCAATGAGTATGAGGATGATGCCTCCTGCCAGCTCGGGTTTTAACATCTTTTCTATGCGCTTGCCAAAGGTGACTCCTAAGAACAGTCCCATGAGGGAGAACAGCAATGAGACAAATCCTATCACTAGTACAGGGTAGGCGATTGTACTGAAAGTGTTGTAGCTGAGGCAGGCAAATGAAATGCCGATGGCGAGTGCGTCGATGCTGGTGGCAACGGCCAAGGTGAGTATCATCCAGATGGAGGAAGGGTTGAAATGCTGCTCTTCATCGCCATCCGATAGTCCGTCTTTGATCATCTTGCCACCTATCAATACCAGCAGACCGAAGGCTATCCAATGGTCAACGCTCTCTACCCATCCACTGAAATAGGTGAATGCTAACCATCCCAGTGTGCACATCATGCCTTGGAACCAGCCAAAGCTCAGTGCCATAGGTAGCATGTTGCTCCACACATACCGCTTTTGCAGGATACCGCTGGCAATGGATACTGCCAGACAATCCATAGCTAAGCTCACAGCTATCAACCAGATATCTAACGTGCTCATTTCAACTGATAGATTATGGAGTAGGTGATGCCTGTATTGTTGGAGTCATAACGACCGAAGCCAGGTATGTAATAGGGGTCACCATATTTATCTACAGATGCCTTTAACTTGTACTTGATGCGGAGCATCAGTCCCATCTTAATGCGTTTCGCCACATTAGCTCGCAGGCCTAAAGTGAACTCCACCCAGTGCATGGTGTGGCTCATGCCCTCATGCACATAGTTGGAGGTGTCACCCCAAATATGGTCGGTGAGGTTGGTCTGTGTTGCTCCGTCTGTGTATTCAGGGTTCGTCATGTCTGGTACCACCACGTCGTACTTGCCAGTGCTGAATCCATACCTGAGGCCCACCAACAGGAGGTTGCCGTGGGCTTTTTTCCAGAACGTGTTGTAATCGATACCCAAGCGGAAATAGGGAGCTGATGACTTGATACTCACATCGTAGTCATTGATGGCTTTGCCACCACCAAAACCCACCTCCACTGTGGGGAAGTAGCGGTTATAGAGGTTTACATCCACCATCGCCTCAGCTGACATAAAGTCTGAACCAAAGACCTTGAGTACGGGTCCAAGCACATCCACACCCACATCGATGCCGTTCATCAGGGGGTAGGTCACCTCTGGGAGGGTCTTCTCACGCTTCTTCTTCTGTTGCTGAGAAGCTTGCCTATTATTACGCTGTTGGGCCTGTATAGGTTGGGGTGCTATGAATGCCAACAGCAGCAAGAGGCTAATAATATACTTTGAGATTTTCTTTGCCATCATAGATTTGAGCTGTTGGGTTTACAATAACTATTGAATCTAGCACGTGGGTAGTGTAGCGGAGGTCTGTCACTTCTTGCTTCACAACGAAGTTGCAGTCTAACGTCAAGAAATAGGGGATATTGCGATGACGGAACACCAGTGTGTCTTTGTCGTTGTGCTGGGGCAGGGTATCGCCTGCATGAAACGTGTAGCTGAACACCAAGGTGGTTTCCTCAACGTTGGTACGCAGAGGCAGAGTGATGGTGCCCACTTGGGTATCGTCATTGATGATGATTGAGTCAGTTCCGAAGGCATAGACCGTAAGAGTGTCAAGCTTAAAGTCCGTCTCCCACCTTGCTGAGTCTGTCTCTATCACTGCCAAGACCTTGGCTGTCAGCATGTGGCGTTCATTGCCCGAACAATCATCGTCTTCTGTGCAAGCCACAATGCAGGCAATTACACATCCTATCATTATTAATATCGGAGTTAATTTCCTCATAATCGTCAATTGTCAATCGTCAAGGTTTAATGTCCTTTGAATTTGGTACTTATTTCGTTCTTCGCTATTTCTGGAAATGAGCTCACCTAAAAATCCAGCGACAAAGAGTTGTGTACCGATAATCATCGACGTCAGCGCAAGATAGAAATAAGGTGAGTCGGTCACTAACCTGTGAGGCAGGTTGTTGAGGATATAGTAAAGTTTATGTCCACCCACTATCATCACTGATATCAGACCAATCAGGAACATCAATGAGCCCAGTGTACCAAACAAGTGCATGGGTTGTACGCCAAAGGTGGAGAGGAACCACAGCGTTAGCAAGTCGAGGTATCCGTTTATGAATCGGTTCAAGCCAAACTTCGTCTTGCCATATTTGCGTGCTTGGTGTTGCACCACCTTTTCACCAATCTTGGTAAAGCCTGCGTTCTTGGCCAGCCAAGGGATATAGCGATGCATCTCTCCATACACCTCGATGTTCTTCACCACATCCTTGCGATAAGCCTTCAGTCCACAGTTGAAGTCGTGCAGGTTATGGATGCCGCTGGCTGCACGTGCTGTGGCATTGAACAACTTGGTCGGAAGGGTTTTAGAAAGGGGGTCATAACGTTTCTTCTTCCATCCGCTCACCAAGTCGTAACCCTCTTCTCGAATCATCTTGTAAAGGGCAGGAATCTCGTCAGGCGAGTCCTGAAGGTCGGCATCCATGGTGATTACCACCTCGCCTTGAGCGGCCTTGAAGCCACAGAACAGGGCTGGGGATTTGCCATAGTTTCTGCGGAACTTGATGCCCTTTACTTCGGTGTTGGCCTGTTGTAGGTCTTCTATTACCTGCCAAGATCCGTCGTTTGATCCGTCGTCCACGAAGATGACCTCGTAGGTGAAGTGGTTGGTGTTCATTACTTGCTTAATCCACGCATGGAGTTCGGGCAGTGACTCCGCTTCATTATATAATGGTATTACAACACTTACATCCATACTGTTTTTTTTCTTCTTTTATAACCTCTGTTGTCCCTACTGGGCTATTATTCTTTATTATTCATTATTTGTTTTCCTTTTACGTTTGGCTATCAGGGCTGTTGGCAATGCCATCAACAATCCGTAAAACATGTTCTGGCTCACCAGTTGCAGAGTAATATCTACAGGATTCAAAAGTGCATAAGTGTCGATAGCCAGTTGATATTGTTCTACATAACTATCCATGCCAGGCAATGGACTCTCCTTCACTGTTTCCAGCATATCCGTCAGCTTCTCCAGTACATATCCGTGATCAATAAACTGGAAATAGATTAAGTGACCCACAGAGGTAAGCAAGGACGCATACATATACATAAATAGACAGAAGGTGAAGGCGTGAATGAAGCCGATGTTTCCATCGTTGTTGGAATATTTGTCGCGATACAGACTCAACAGATGGTAACCTATGAAGGGCACAAAAATAGTCAGTACGCCAAACACCAACATGAACAGGGGCATAGACATTCCTAGAGGGAATAATATGAATTTCAGAATCCAGTACACTCCCATGATGGTGCCTGCAGCCATTGAAACCTTCTGCAAATTTCTTCTGTCTTCAATCATACGAAACTCTATTTTGCTTGCAAAGGTATAAAAAAGTTGGGAAATATTATTGTGGAATTGAAAAATAGTTGTACCTTTGCACTCGCTTTTGAGAAAAAAGCACATGGGCAAGTCCTATACGGCCAGCTCCTTGTGAATCCCCCAGGGCTTGACCGCAGCAAGGGCAGCAGGTTGTAGCGGCGCGATATAGCAAGCTTGCCCACCCGCCTCTTTAGCTCAGTTGGCCAGAGCACGTGATTTGTAATCTCGGGGTCGTTGGTTCGAATCCGACAAGAGGCTCAAACGATAATCTCCAAATGGTCTTGAAAGCTTGCTTTCAGAAGCCATTTGGAGATTATCGTTTGATAGCCTGCCAACCGTAGGTTATCGGATATTTAATCCGACAAGAGAATAGCCTGCCGTTGGCAGGCTATTCGGATATCCTATTCGCAAGAGACCATTTCCCTTACTTTGCATAACTTACCGCCCTCGTCTCACGAATCACGGTAATCTTCACCTGACCAGGATAAGTCATCTCATCCTGGATTTTCTTTGCAATTTCAGTTGACAGGCTCTCCGTTTGTTTGTCGTCAATCTTATCAGCGCCCACGATGACACGTAACTCACGACCAGCCTGGATGGCGTAGGTTTTCGTAACACCAGGATAAGAAGCTGCCAGAGCCTCGAGATCGTTCAAACGCTTGATGTATGCCTCCACAATTTCCCGACGAGCACCAGGACGAGCACCAGAGATGGCATCGCATACCTGTACGATAGGAGCCAGCAGGGTGGTCATCTCCACCTCATCGTGGTGAGCTCCAATGGCATTACAGATATCAGGTTTTTCCTTGAACTTCTCAGCCAGTTTCATTCCCAGGATTGCGTGTGGCAATTCGGGTTCATCATCAGGTACCTTACCTATATCATGCAGTAAACCAGCACGGCGAGCTTTCTTTGGGTTCAAGCCCAGCTCTGTTGCCATTACAGCACAGAGGTTAGCCGTTTCGCGTGCATGCTGTAGCAGGTTTTGTCCGTATGAAGAACGATATTTCATCTTACCAATGATGCGAATCATCTCAGGATGTAAGCCATGGATACCTAAATCAATTGTGGTGCGCTTTCCTGTTTCAACAATCTCGTCTTCCACTTGCTTGCGCACCTTTGCCACAACTTCTTCGATCCGGGCTGGGTGTATGCGTCCATCAGTAACCAACTGATGCAGTGCCAGACGAGCAATCTCACGACGAACAGGGTCGAAGGCTGAGAGCACAATAGATTCAGGCGTATCATCAACGATAATCTCAACGCCTGTGGCAGCTTCTAAGGCACGGATATTACGTCCCTCGCGACCAATGATGCGTCCCTTAATTTCGTCAGAATCAATGTGGAACACTGTTACAGAGTTTTCTACTGCAGTTTCGGTAGCTACCCTCTGAATGGTTTGTACCACAATGCGTTTCGCTTCCTTGTTAGCATTCATCTTGGCATCGTCCATGATCTCGTTGATGTAAGACTGAGCCTGCATCTTTGCCTCCTCCTTCAGCGACTCGATCATGCGTTCCTTCGCTTCCTCGGCAGATAAGCCTGAGATGGCCTCCAGTTTCACAATCTCCTGTTGCTGGAGCTTGTCCAGTTCATCTTTCTTTTTCTCAATAATGCCCAACTGGTTGGTGAGGTTGTCGCGGATGGCATCGTTCTCAGCTTTCTTGTGCTGCAGGTCTTCCTGACGCTGGTTCAGCACCATTTCGCGTTGTTTGAGCTTGTTCTCAACCTGTTGGATTTTTTGGTTACGCTGAGCAACCTCTTTTTCCAGTTCAGCCTTCTTGTTCAGGAACTTCTCCTTTACCTCCAACAGCTTGTTTTTCTTGATAACCTCTGCTTCGGCATTTGCCTCCTTCAGGATGGTCTCAGCCTTCGATTTCAGAATACTCTTCTGAATGAAGAACATGATGGCCAGGCCAATAAGCAGGCCAATCACGCAGCATACTATATTTACTACCATAGTCGTTTAAAATAAAATATATAAATTAAACGCACTGACAACAAGCTTGTTACCATAGGGTATCAAGCAAGTCAACAGTGCGTGGATTTCTAATCAGCAGAACTGGACTTAACGGTTGATGCAATCATCTACCAGCTGAGCCAGTTCTTGAATCTTATCGGTATAAGGGGTTGTTTCATTACGTCCTTTCTCCTTCAGTCCCTCCAATGAAAGTTGGTAAGCCACCATCTGCAGGATGCGCACCTCAGGCAGTTCAGGATAATGCTCCTTATACGCATTTGTTAAATTGTCAACCTGTTTAGCGGCTTTGCGTACCGTTTCCTCTTCCTTCCTGCGGATGGTTAGAGGGAATGGGTTGTTGCCAATGGTCAACTGTATTTTTATCATATCATCGTCCATACATCTCCCGTTTTATGATTGGTTCAACATAGCGATGCATTTATCGACTTCACGCACTATTTTTGACAACCTCTGCTTGGTTTGGCGCACATCGCCACCATCCAAACTCATTGTCATGGCAGACTTCAAGTCAGCATACGACTGGTTCAACGCGTCGTAGTCAGTACTTAACTTCCCCAAAGCTTCTTCTTTCTCTTGCAGAAGTTGCTGTAGGCTGGCATGGTCACGCCTTAATTTATCATATAGGTAAATCAGATGGCGCAGACTTGTCTCAAAGTCGCTGAGCTGTTTTTTCTCTTCGTCTGTCATTTACTACACCTAATTTGGCACAAAATTACAACAATCTTTATTTTTTCCAAATTAAAGTGGATAAAAAGTTTGCGAAATGACTGTATTTTTTCTGTTGTTAGGATTTTTTGAGTACAAATAGTTGGTGCAAACAGATTATTTTCGTACATTTGCGATAATTAGAACAAGCAATAAAAAAAGTACTAACTTAAATCTAATGCGTATGAAAATAGGATTGTTTATCCCCTGTTACATCAACGCAGTCTATCCCGAAGTAGGTGTTGCTTCCTATAAGCTACTCAAAAGTCTGGGATTGGATGTGGATTATCCTCAGGACCAGACCTGTTGCGGTCAGCCAATGGCGAATGCGGGTTATGAGCAAGACTCGCGCAAGTTGGCAATCACCTTTGAGGAGAAGTTTAAGGACTATGATGTGATAGTGGGCCCTTCTGCCAGTTGCGTGGCATTCGTGAAGTGCAATTATCCCAATATTTTGAAGCCTACTGGACATCAGTGCGAGAGTGTTGGCAAGATTTATGACATCTGTGAATACATCCACGATGTGGTAAAGCCTGAGAGATTGCAGGCTACTTTCCCACATCGCGTCAGCATCCACAACAGTTGTCATGGCGTGCGAGAGTTAGGTATTTCAAGGCCTAGCGAGATAGGCTTGCCTTACTATAACAAGTTGCGTGACTTGCTGAACCTAGTGAATGGCATCGAGGTATTTGAACCAGAACATCCGGATGAATGTTGTGGCTTTGGCGGTATGTTTGCCGTTGAGGAGCCTGAAGTGTCAATCTGCATGGGACAAGACAAGGTGAAATATCACATGGCCACCACAGCAGAGTATATTACTGGAGCCGATAGCTCATGCCTGATGCACATGCAGGGCATTATCGACCGTGAGCACTTGCCTATCAAAACTATTCACATTGTTCAAATCTTAGCTGCTGGATTATGAGTACGAAACATTCAATAGCTGCGGCCAAGTTTTTGAAAGACCGCAATAAGGTGAACCACCACAACCAGACATTCTGGTCGGTGCGCGTAAAACGTGACAAGATGAGAGATGATGTTCCTGAATGGGAGGAGTTGCGTGATATGGCGAGTGAGCTGAAACTTTATTCCAACAGTCACTTGGATGAGCTGTTGGTGGAGTTTGAAAAGAATGCCACTGCCAATGGTGCCATTGTGCATTGGGCAAAGGATGCCGAGGAATATCGCGACATCATCTTTAGCATCTTGAAGAGCCATGATGTTAAGAGCTTTGTGAAGAGTAAGTCGATGTTGTCGGAAGAGTGTGAGCTGGATCCTTACCTCATCTCCAAGGGCATTGATACTATAGAAACCGACTTGGGTGAGCGTATCTTGCAGTTGATGAAGTTGCCACCCAGCCACATTGTAATGCCTGCCATTCATATTACCAAGGAACAGGTGGGTGATACCTTTAGGGAGAAGATGGATGCTGAGCCTGGCAATAATGATCCAACGTATCTGACGCATGTGGCTCGACGTAACCTTCGCAACCTCTTCCTTCATGCTGATGCTGCTATGACGGGTGCTAACTTCGCTATCGCTTCAACGGGTGATTGTGTGGTTTGTACCAACGAGGGAAATGCCGATATGGGTATGTCTAGTCCGAAACTGAATATCACAGCTTTTGGTATTGATAAGATTGTGCCAAATCAGGAGGCAATGGGCGTCTTTACTCGCTTGTTGGCTCGTTGTGGCACAGGTCAACCCACTACTACTTATACCTCTCACTTCCGTGGTCCACGTGAGGGTGGGGAATACCATATCATTATTGTGGATAATGGCAGAAGTAAAATCTTGGGGCAGCCTGATCACTATAAGTTGCTGAATTGCCTGCGTTGTGGTGCATGCATGAACACTTGTCCTGTTTATCGTCGCACAGGTGGTTATTCTTACACCTACTTCATTCCAGGCCCTATTGGCATCAACTTGGGTATGGCGCATGAGCCTCATAAGTATTATGACAATCTCTCGGCTTGCTCGTTGTGCTTGAGCTGCTCGAATGTATGTCCGATGAAAATCGATTTGGGGGAGCAGATTTACAAGTGGAGGCAAGAGCTTGATTCACTGGGTCATGCAAATAAAGAGAAGAAGCTTATGGCAAAGGGTATCAAGTACCTGTTTGAGCATCAGGGTTTGTATGAAACTGCCCTTACGATGGCACCACTTGCCAATGGTATGCCTCGTTTCATGCTTTATAACGGTTTGAATGCCTGGGGTATGGGACATGAGATGATGAAGTTCCCGAAGGAATCGTTTAACAAGATGTGGAAGAATCAAAAGGTTCAAGGAAAGGAGGAGAAATAGTATGAGTAGCAGAGACGCAATATTGGCTGCAATAAAAAAGAATACATTGCAGAAGTTTGACTACCCCAAGTGGAAAGTCAATTCCATTCAGTATCCCGACCTTGTGAAGCAGTTTATCAGCATCACTGCCGCCGTGGGTGGCGAGGCTGTAGAGCTGCCTGAGGGTATGGATGTGAATGAGTACATCCTGAAGCGCTATCCTAATATGAATGCCATTGCCAGTAATATGCCTGAGATTACTTGTGCTACCTTAAATCCAGATGATGTGGAGATGGCTCAGGACTTGAATGGCACAGATCTTGCCGCGGTGAAGGGGGAGATTGGCGTGGCTGAGAATGGTTGTGTGTGGATTCCTCAGACAGTGAAGCACAAAATCATCTATTTCATTGCCGAGCGACTAGTTATCTTGTTGGATAAGAAGAACTTGGTGAACAACATGGCTGAGGCTTACGCCAAAATTGAGCAGATGCCGAAGTATAATTTCGCCACCTTTATTTCTGGCCCTTCTAAAACTGCCGATATTGAGCAGACCCTGGTTAAGGGTGCCCATGGTGCCATGGAGACTTTGGTTATCTTGATTTAAGCTGGAGACCTATATTAATAATTGTCCCCCTGTCTAACCTGTTAAAGGGTTAAGGCAGGGGGATTATATATAACATCTATTTGGCAGTGGTACACTCATTCACCAGATATACAATGCTCATGTATGGTATGCCCGTATTGGTTTCCAAACCTATTTCGCAAGTACGACTATTGGAGTAACCCACTTCGATATGGTGCCCCTCAATTTGTGGACGAAG
The DNA here is from genome assembly GCA_017534535.1 of Bacteroidaceae bacterium. GTDB lineage: Bacteria > Bacteroidota > Bacteroidia > Bacteroidales > Bacteroidaceae > Bacteroides. Next base: position 16,388 of record JAFXVZ010000048.1, read on the forward strand.
CTTGCGCAAAGCATAGCGATTAACCTCTGGATGAGTGAAACCCTTGTCACCTGCAAAGCCACAACAACCTACACCCTCAGGTAGATATACATGCTCACAGCATAGACGAGCCAAGTCGATGAGGTGTTGTGATACACCCATCTCACGGGTAGAGCAGGTGAGGTGTAGCGCCACGTTCCTGCTGATGGGGTGGAACTCCAATCGGTCACGCAGGTATGTTATAATGAACTCTGCTGGTTGGTAGAGTTTCATCTTGTTAATACATTTCTTCATCCGATGCAGACATGGACTCTGGTCGCAGAGCACGGGATAGCGTCCCTCTTCTGAAGCTTCCCATAAAGCCTCCTCCAGTTCAGCCGTCTTGCGGTCAGCAATGTTGAGCATACCCTTGCTCTCCCAAATTTGTCCGCAGCACATTTTCTCCATGCCCTGGGGGAAGATTACCTCATACCCGGCCTTTGCCAACAATTGGCAAGTCTCGTCCACCAACGAGTTCTTTACAGGGGCTCCCTTCGCCAAGCCCATAGTTTGGTTGATACAGCTGGGGAAGTAAACAACCTTTTGTTGACCTTTGATCGTTGATTGTTGACCGTCAATTTTGGGTTGTCTGATTTTTCTTGGCATGGCAGTAGTCCAAAGAGGTAAACCTACCTTGTTCAGGCCATTACAAATGCCGGTCATCAAAGATGAGCCTAAAACGGTGTGTCCCAGATTTGCCACATCAAGTACTAGACGGAGACCTGATTTAATGCCAGCCATGTGGTTGGCGGCATACTCTCCCACTTGATAACCCATCTTGTGGTTATTCATATCCAATTGGCGAATCAAGTGCGTCAACTCGCCTGTGTTGATTTTCATCGGACAACTGGTGGCACACAAACCGTCGGCGGCACAGGTTTGGTCACCATAATAGGCATATTGCTTACGCAAGGTGGCTACACGTTCAGGATTACTTCCTGTAGATTCCAACTCACGGATCTCACGTTGTACGGCAATGCGCATGCGTGATGAGAGTGTCAAGCCACATGACATACAGTTTACCTCGCAGAACCCACACTCGATACACTTGTTGGCTCGCTTTACTTGTTCCACAGTCTCTTCAGAGGTGTGACACTTAGGCATCTGGCTGAAGTCATAATCCAGTACTGGCAATGGTTTCAGGCACTTGATGAAGCACTCGGGGTCATCATTAAAGATTACTCCTTGGTTCAGCAGTCCTTCAGGGTCGAAGATAGCTTTCAACTCTTTCATCGCTTCGTAAGCCTTCTCTCCCCATTCATATTTCACAAATGGTGCCATATTGCGACCTGTTCCATGCTCAGCCTTCAAAGAACCATCATATTCTTCCACTAACAGACGAGCTACATCGCGCATCATCTCCGCATAGCGGTCCACCTCGTTTTGAGTCTTGAAACTTTGGTTTAAGATGAAGTGATAATTGCCTTCAAAGGCATGTCCGTAGATACAAGCATCGCTATAGCCGTGATCGGCAATGAGTTTTTGTAATTTCACGGTAGCTTCTGGCAAGCTCTCGATGGGGAATGCCACATCCTCAATGAGGCAGGAAGTGCCTACAGGGCGTGTGCCACCTACACTGGGGAAGATGCCTGAACGTATTGCCCAATACTTGCCATATACCTTTGGATCTTCTGTGAATTCTACTGGGATATAGAGGCGGAACTGATTCAGGCACTGAGTGATGGAAGCAATCTTATCTAACAGCTGTTCATGGGTAGTGCCCTTGGTTTCAGTCAGGATGGCTGTCAAGTTGTGATAGTCGCCTGGTTCTACCCCTGCTATTTTTCCTGCATCTACATCTCGCTTATATTGCAGGAACACAGGGTCGTCAACGGAGTTGAGCGACATATAGTCCAGCATCTCCGCACTCTTCACCATCAGGTTTTCTGCACTCATCTGCATGTCCTCGTCCCCTGATTTCAACTTTTTCATAGCTACCACTGCCTCGCAACTCTCTTTCATCGTATGGAAATACACCATTGCTGAAGCCTTGAAAGGATAGTCGTGCAGCGTTTTCATAGTCACTTCCGAGAGGAAGGCTAATGTGCCCTCTGAGCCTACCAGTGAGTGAGCCATGATGTCGAACGGATCATCATAGGCAACAAGAGGTCGTAAATTCAGACCTGTCACGTTCTTTATACCATATTTATTATGTATGCGCGTAGAGAGCTCCTCATCTGCTCTCACTTTGTCACGCAGATTTTCTATTTTTTTTATAAATTCGGGGTGACTTTGGGCAAATGCTTCCCTGCTTTCCTTAGATCCTGTATCGAGGATAGTTCCGTCAGCCAGTACCATGCGGGCAGATACCATCATGCGGTCGCTGTTGGCGTGCACACCACAATTCATACCAGATGCATTGTTGATGACAATGCCGCCCACCATAGCAGAGCCTATACTGGCAGGATCGGGTGGGAACACCCTTCCGTATGGCTTTAGTATCTCATTCACCCTGGCACCCACAATGCCTGGTTGCAGGCGTATGGTCTCTTGGTTAGGACCAATCTCATATTCTTCCCAATGCTTACCTGCAACAATCAGTACGGAGTCTGTGCAGCTTTGACCTGAAAGTGAGGTACCTGCGGCACGGAAGGTGAAAGGCAGTTTATACTTGCTACACGCCTTTACAATCTTAGAAATTTCCGCTTCGCCGTCACTGCGGATCACTATTTGAGGAGTCTGCCTGTAAAAACTGGCATCGGTACCCCAACCAAGGGTTCTCAATTCATCTGTATAAATGCGCTCTATAGGGATGAATGACTTTACTTCCTGCAAAAAGTAGGTATAGTTACCAGCTAACTTAGTTGCCATAATATTAGTACGATTTAAGGTTTTGTTTTTTGCAAAGATAATAAGTTTTTTGTCAATCTTTATTCTTTTTCCTAAAAAAGAATGGCATTATCAATAATTTTGCTTAAATTTGAAACCTGTGAGTAATAACCTTAAATTTTAACACTGTGGTAGCTTTAGTTTCTGTAATCCCCATTGTCCTGCTTTTCGTGCTGATGATGGGCTTCAAGGTACCAGGATGGAAGAGTGCCTTGATTACGTTGATAGTAACCATCCTTTTGGCATTGTTTGCGGCTCCAGCTATGGGGATTGTGCCTGAGAAGTATCAAGATGTGTCAATCTATGGTGTCACTTTCTGGTCGGTTATCGAAGGAATCCTCAAGGCTTGTTTCCCCATCATCCTGATTATCATCTGTGCAATATTCAGTTACAACATTTTGGTGGAGACCAAGGAGATTGAAACCATTAAGACACAGTTCATTCAGCTCACAGGCGATAAGGGTCTGCTGGTGTTGTTGTTGACTTGGGGCTTTGGTGGTGTATTGGAAGGTATGGCTGGTTTCGGTACAGCAGTGGCAATTCCTGCAGCTATTCTGATAGGTTTGGGCTTCAAACCTATGTTCTCGGCTGTTATCTGTTTGGTGGCCAATACAGTGGCGGTAGGCTTTGGCGCTGTGGGTCTTCCTGCTACAACCTTGGCAAATCAAGTGGCAGATGGAGTTGCTTCGCCTGAAATGCTTTGCGAGGTAGCAACTTTCATCATCCTGCAATTGTCGTTGATGTTCTTCATCACGCCATTCCTTATTCTAATGATGACTGATCGTACCAAGGTGCTGAAGAATCTCAGCATTGCCCTCTTTGTGGGATGCTTCTCCATCATAGTGCAGTTCTGTTGCGCTTATTTCTTAGGACCTGAGACTCCAGCTATTTTGGGCTCTGTAGCTGCCATCATTGCGATGTTGATTTACAATAAGCTGTTCATTCGCGACGAGGATCCTTCTGACGAGGTAAAGGTGGAGAAGAAGACATTTGGTACCATTAAGACATTGAAGGCGTGGAGTGTGTATGGGCTCATCATCTTTTTCATCCTCATTAGCAGTAAGATTGTTCCTCCAATAAGTGACCTGCTGAAATCCACTCTCGTTACCTCATTCCAGATGCCAGTCATTGGGAACACGTTCTCATTCGGATGGCTCTCCAATGCCGGATTGATGATTTTTCTGGGTGCTGTAATTGGTGGTATGATTCAGGGTTTGAGGTTTAGCAAGCTGATGAAGATGCTGGCAAAGACTACCTATAACTTGCAAAAAACAGCCTTGACCATCTGTTGCTTGGTGGCTTTGGCTATGCTGATGAACAATACGGGTATGACACTTGCCATCGCTACCGGCTTAGTGGCACTCACTGGCTCTGCTTTCCCATTCTTCGCACCATTGATTGGATCGATCGGTACTTTCGTAACGGGTAGCGCAACATCGGCTAACATCCTGTTTGGTAAGCTGCAAGCTGCTGCTGCAGGCCAGCTGAACTTAGTGCACGATGCTACGTTCTTTGGTGTCAGTGGTAATGAAACCAACTGGCTGGCTGCTGCTAACTGTGCAGGGTCTGAGGGTGGTAAGCTGTTGTCTCCACAAAGTATTGCCATCGCTACAGCTGCTTGCGACATGGAAGGCCAGGATGGTGATATCATGCGTAAGACCATGCCGTTCGCTATCTTCTGGATCTTAATGAACGGACTGATGGTGTTCTTGGGATTGCATGTGTTCTAAGTATATAACAAGTAAGGCGGGGATACCCCGCCTTACTTATTTACTTTCTTCTTCATTTTTACTGCGCTTCTCTTTCTTTGCCAGCATCACTACCTTATAGACAAACTCGCTCATCCATTCTTCTGAATAGCCCAGTCTTTCTTTGTAGGTGCGAATCTGCAGAGCTGTCTTCTGTTCATCGTCTTTCTTAAACACAGGTTTGGTGCAGATATCATGCACGGTATCCTGTACTGCACTTTTGATTACGCTGGCAAACATAGATGGCACGCGTAATTTCCATTGCATCAAGTTGCTGATCATCATCATTAGGTCTCCTGTAAAGCCTTGATACATGTACATATAAGATTGCACCTGGTTTTGGTTGCGCACATGCTTTTTGATGGAGTTATCTATCTCCTTGAAGAAATTCTCACTCATGCCATAGTCCTGCATCAGCATCTTCTTCGATGCTGTCTTCTCACCCTGGCCTAATTTGCCGCCAGTGGTGGGAATCTTGAACAAACGCTTGAAGTTGGCCACATCAGGGATGGCACGGATATTGGTAATGCCTAAGTTCACAGCCAGTATTGACTGGAAATAGACACGAACCAGCGACATGAAATCTTCTGCACTCTGGGCGGAAACCTCGTCTTTCTTACCGAAAAGCTTAGAAAATATACTCATTGTTTAAATAAGTTACAGTTTTGTGGTGCAAAGATACGTTTTTTATTTGTCATTCTAACATCTTTGCCGTATTTTTGTGGGTACTAAACGATAAAAACCTTGATACCATGAAAAAGATTTTATTCCTTTCTTGTTTGTCTGTCCTTGCTTGGATGGGCATTTCTTGCAATAGTCCACAACAACAAAAGCTGCAACCTATGGTAAAACATGTAGTGATGGTTGGCATAGATGGATGGGCGGCTCATGACCTGGCTCAGGCTCATGACATCCCCAATATCCGCAATCTGATGGCAAATGGCAGTTATACCCTCCACAAGCGTTCTGTGTTGCCTTCAGCATCTGCCATAAACTGGGCATCTACCTTTATGGGGGCACCTACAGAACTGCACGGATATACCAAGTGGAATTCCAAAGTGCCTGAGATTCCTGCATTGGTACAGAACAATCACAACATTTTCCCCACTATCTATTCAGTGATCCGTGAGCAAAAGCCAGAAGCTGAAACGGGTTGTACTTTCGATTGGGATGGCGTCAAGTTTGTTATTGATACGCTGGCCATTAGCCATTGGGAATACATCCCTGACAGCTATGTGGATATCAACAAGAACTGCACTATTGCAGAGAATTACATCAAGGAGAAGAAGCCATTCTTTTATACGGCTTACTTTGGTACATTAGATGAAACTGGTCATGAACATGGGTGGTACACGCCAGAGTATTATAACACCTTGGCTGAGATTGATCAGGTAATAGGTCGCCTTATCCAAGCATTGAAGGATGCGGGCATCTATGATGATACTATTTTTATAATAACCTCAGACCATGGAGGAATTGACAAGGGTCATGGTGGCATGACCATTGAAGAGCTTGAGACTCCATTTATTGTTTGTGGCAAGGGCATCAAGAAGGGCTTTGAAACACCAGATGTGGTAATGCAGTATGATGTTCCTGCTACAATCGCCTATATCTTAGGCATCCAGCAGCCTCAGGCTTGGGTAGGTAGGCCAGTTATGAGTTTCTTTGAGTGAAATAAAACTTCTGGTCTTGGTAAACGGCTTCTACAATCCCGTATCTAATAAATCTGGCCAATAAACGGATGATTGTGTGGCGAGGAAGTCCTGACAATTTACAGCATTTGTTGAGAGACAGCAAGCGATAATCGTTTAGCAAACTCAGCAAATGCTGCTCTTTTTCTGTAAATGCTGTCAGCTCACCACGTTCACATTCGTCTTGTTGCCAATATCTTAGATGAACGGGAGTGGCTAAAATATTCTCATCAGCCACGCGAATATATGCCCACAGTTTCCCATTTTCATCTTTGGCACAAACGGGCCTTTGCTCACTGGGTTTGATATCAGCCAGTAACACTTGCTTCCCTTCCACCAGAAAGGTAGTCATCTCATAGTCAACAGCTGGCACGCAATACATTTCAGCTGCTGCTTGAATCATATATTGCTCTTCTTCAGAATGTACACCCGCAATCTTTCCATTATCTTTTACGCCAATCAGCAACCTACCACCATCGGTGTTGGCAAATGCCGACAACGATTTGGCAATCTTGCAGACATCGGAGATTTCAAACTTGAAATCCTGCTGCTGATGTTCGCCCTCCTTAATCAGTTCCAATATGTAGGCTTCGCCTGTCAGCTCTTTCATGCGTGCAAAAGTACAAAAAATAAGCGTTCAAGCTATGACAATATGGAAAATTAATGTAATTTTGCATCCAGTTATCAATAAAAAACAAGAAGATGAGTACAAAAGTAGTTGTAAGTAGTTTAGAGGAGTTTCAGGCTTTAGAGGGTCATCGTATCGGTGAGTCTGACTTCCTGGAGATGACACAAGAACGTATCAATATGTTCGCTGATGCAACACTCGATCATCAGTGGATTCACGTAGATCCAGAGCGTGCTAAAGTGGAGAGTCCGTATAAGACTACCATCGTGCATGGTTATTTCACCCTCTCTGTGTTGCCTTACCTATGGGGACAAATCATTGAGGTTCATAACCTGAAGATGATGGTGAACTATGGTATGGACAAAATGAAGTTTGGTCAGCCCGTACTTTCTGGACAGCGCATCCGCTTGGTAGCAGATATGAAGTCTGTGTTGAACCTGCGAGGCATTGCCAAAGCTGAAATCAACTTTTTTATTGAGATTGAAGGACAGAAGAAACATGCCCTTGACGGCATCGCCACTTTCCTTTATTACTTTAATAATTGAAACAAGGCTTAGCTCAGTCTTTCAATTGTCAATTGTCAATCGTCAATGGTCAATTGTCAATTCAACATAAAGCTGAGAATTGCTCTACACTTCTGCTCACAAGCTGGATAGAAATGACCGTGGATTCGTTCCTCGCCTTTGGGTGAATTCCCCCACCAGAACTCAGCCATCGCTATAGGTTGCAGTTTGTTGAGGAAAGCATATTGTAACAATTTAGGAGCGGCACATTCCCCTGCACCACCTGGAGGCATGTGCTGCTCTTGTTCTTGAAATATCTCTATCAAGTTTTTTCGTTCACCCCGACTGTTCAGCATGATGAATTGCTCAAAAAGCCAAGTTTGCAAAGCAATCGATCGCCTCTTTCGTTCCTGCTTCAATGTAGCTACAATCTCGCTTTTATCATCTCCAGTCAACCCATCAATTATCTTGTTAATTTCACTAATCTCCCTTTCCTCTGTTTTGAAATGTCCATTGGGATTCAGCATATCATACACCGCTGGCACAAAGTAAGAAATGTCATTCTGCCTATTCAGCAGTCCTGAGAAAGCTGCCAGGAATCCCAACTTTCCTACCACATTCTTTACCACCAACACTCCGAACATTTTACCCAGTTTTAGTTCTTCGTGCCATTCGGGATGACTGTCGATAAAAAGCATCACCTCATCCGCAGCCAATTGGCAGAGCGGATGAGGTGTGTAATTGAATGGGTCCGTAAAAACAGTCGGTAAATCAATCCCTTCAATAGAGGCACTAAATCGATGCAGTCGGCTTACGTGCTTTTTCCCCAATCTGTTAGACTGTTGCAAAGCATTGCGTTTTGCCTCATACTCCTCATAGTGCTTTTCAAGGAAATTATCAGCCATGAACGCGTGTTGTTATTTCTTCACCGACGTAGCCTTTGCGGGTGCCTTAGTAGTAGCCTTCTTCTTGGTAGTAGTGGCAGTAGTAGTGCCATACTTCTTCTTGATATCAGGCAAGTTCTTCTGGATGTCGCTGATACGGGTCTTGTCGCTGGGGTGCGTACTCATAAATTCAGGTACGGATGAACTGCCTCCAGCAGACATCTTCTCCCAGAAGCCAACAGCCACATCAGGGTTATAGCCTGCGATAGTCATCAGAATCAAGCCCATATAGTCGGCTTCCGACTCATGCTTACGAGAGAAAGGAAGCATCATACCATATTGAGCACCAATACCATATACCTGACTTGCTATACTTTGCACAGCAGCACTCTTATTTGATAATACACCACCCAATACTTGAGCGCCATACTGTGCCACCAACTGCTGGCTCATACGTTCATTACTGTGTTTAGCTACAGCGTGAGCCACTTCATGACCCAGTACCACAGCCAATTCGTCGTCAGAAGAGATAATCTTCATCAAACCCTCATACACCACAATCTTGCCACCTGGCATGCAGAAAGCATTCAGTTGGTCGTCCTGTACCAGGTTAAACTCCCAAGCAAAGTTTTTCACCTCCTCAGCCAATCCGTTGGCATTGAGGTAAGACTCAGTTGCGGCGGCAATCTTCTTACCCACACGTGTCACCATTGCACTCTGCGTTGTATTACCACTCTTTTTGGCTCCCTGCATGTAAGAATTATACTGGGACAAACTGGATGAAAGTATCTCAGAGTCCGACACTAAGTTCAGCTGTTTACGACCCGTAATGGGCACAGATCCGCAGCTTGTCAGCAGCAAAGCTGCCGTCATGAAAGAGATAATCAGCTTTTTCATATTCTTCAGTCCTTTGAAATTGATGTCACAAAAATAAGCTAAAATATAGAATTCGCCAAATAATCTACCAAAAAAGGAGCTATCTTGCAAAAAAGATAGCTCCTTTAAACCTTCTAGTAAAAAACTACTTACTTCTTTACATGACCGTAACGGCTCATGAAACGGTCCACGCGACCAGCTGTATCGACCAGCTTGCTCTTACCGGTATAGAATGGGTGAGAGGTGCTTGAAATCTCAAGCTTTACTACAGGATAAGTCTCGCCTTCAAACTCTACAGTTTCAGTGGTCTTGCAAGTAGAACGACTCAGGAACATGTCACCGTTTGACATATCCTTGAACACTACCGGACGGTAATTTGTAGGATGAATACCTTCTTTCATTGTTGTTATCTTTTTAAATTTTTACTCTATTAATATATTGGTATAAGTGTAATGGTCTTTCTTACGGTTGCAAAGCCACGGTTACGCGAAAGCAAAGAAAAACATGTTTTCGTTTGCTGGGCGAAAGTAGCTTCGCGGAAATCGACCGCAAAGATAATGCTTTTATCTGAAACACGAAAAGATTTTTGCAAAAATAGTGCAACTTTTTTTATTTTTTGAAATAGAATGCTTATTTTTGCGGTTGAAAGAAACGATTATCAACTTAAATATTGTATCAAAATGGTTAATTACAAAGAATTAGGCTTGGTAAACACCCGTGAGATGTTTAAGAAAGCCATCGAAGGCGGTTACGCCATTCCTGCATTCAACTTCAACAACATGGAGCAGCTGCAGGCTATTATCAAAGCTTCTTCAGAGCTGAAGTCACCGGTCATCCTGCAGGTTTCCAAGGGTGCCCGTAACTATGCTAACCCTACACTGCTGCGCTACATGGCTCAGGGTGCTGTAGAGTATGCTAAGGAACTGGGATGCGCTCATCCTGAGATCGTTCTGCACCTGGATCATGGCGATAGCTATGAGCTCTGCAAGAACTGCATCGACCTGGGCTTCTCTTCTGTGATGATCGACGGTTCTTCTCTGCCTTATGATGAGAACGTAGCTTTGACCCGCAAGGTGGTTGAGTACGCTCATCAGTATGATGTTACTGTTGAGGGTGAGCTCGGCGTGCTGGCTGGTGTTGAGGACGAGGTTCAGGCTGAGGAGTCTCACTACACCAAACCTGAAGAGGTGATCGACTTCACATCTAAGACTGGCGTTGATAGCTTGGCTATCTCTATCGGTACTTCTCATGGTGCTTACAAGTTCAAGCCAGAGCAGTGCACTCGCGACCCGAAGACTGGCAAGCTGGTGCCTCCTCCATTGGCATTCGACGTGCTTGACGCTATTATGAAGCAGCTGCCTGGCTTCCCAATCGTGCTGCATGGCTCATCTTCTGTTCCTCAGGAGTATGTTGACATCATCAACGCTAACGGAGGTAAGTTGCCTGATGCAGTAGGTATTCCAGAAGAGCAGCTCCGCTTAGCTTCTAAGAGCGCTGTTTGCAAGATCAACATCGACTCTGACTCTCGTCTGGCATTCACCGCTGCTGTTCGCAAGGTATTTGCTGAGAAACCAGGTGAGTTCGACCCACGTAAGTACTGCGGTCCAGCTCGCGACCTGATGGAAGAGCTCTACAAGCACAAGATTACTGACGTGCTTGGTTCTGATGGCAAGTTAGCTCAGTGCTAAAGATTAATCTAAGAGTGGCTGTGTTAATCACAGCCACTCTTTTTAATACTCTTTCCCATGAAGAAAATTCTCATTATTCTCTTTGCAGTCATCGCAGTCATTGCCTGCAAGCCCACAAAGAAAGGCTATACCCTCCCTGATCCTCACGATGTTATCATGTACGAGGTCAACCCATTGGTGTTTGCCCAAGAAGGAGCCTTTAATGTTATTGCCAATCGACTGGACTCCATCAGAGCCCTGGGTGTCAATGTGATGTGGTTTATGCCCACCTATGAGCAAGGTGTGGAGAAAGCCAAGAACTCTCCCTATTGCATTAAAAACTACAAAGCTGTCAACCAAACATACGGAACATTAGATGATTTCAAGCGTCTGGTAAGCCTATGCCACGAAAAAGGCATGAGCGTCATCATGGATTGGGTGGCAAATCATACCTCTTGGGATCATGTTTGGATAAAAGAGCATCCAGAATGGTACACCCATGATGAGGAGGGCAATATCATCTGGCCTGCTACCACCAATTGGGAAGATGTGGCTGATTTGAATTTCGACAACCAGGATATGCGTCTGGCTATGATCGACGCTATGAAATATTGGGTAACAGAAGTGGGCATTGATGGCTATCGTTGTGATGCTGCCGACTTTGTGCCTTTCGATTTCTGGAAGCAGGCTGTAGATTCTATGCGAGCTATGCCCAAGCCTCTGCTGATGCTGGCTGAGGGTAAGCGTGCCGATCATTTCGATGCCGGCTTCGATATGAACTACTCTTGGGACTATATGAATGCCAATCGTGATGTGTTCCAGCGAGATAGCAGTGCCGTAAAACTCTTTATGACTGACTATATGGAGTATGACACCATTCCTCAAGGCAAGGTGAAGCTACGTTTCATCACTAATCATGATGAGGCTGCAGGCCATTCTCCTGTGCAGGAATATGGTGGCGTTCGAGGCTCTATAGCTGCTTTCGTTGAGACCATCTTTATACGGGGTGGGGCATTGCTTTATGGCAGTCAGGAGGTAGCTTATCCTGAGCGCTTGAACTTCTTCCATTGGAAACCCATCAACTGGATGTCGAATCCGGAGGTTTATAACGAGTACAAGGCCATCCTCCAGCTATATAATAAATATGGTGCATTGAAATGGGGTCAGCTCATAGGCTATCCACAGGAGGATGTAATGGTGTTTGAGAAGCGCTTTGAGGAAAAGAAGCAGGATTTCCTGATTTTGGTGAATGTCCGCAACCATGAGTCTAAAGCTGTAATTCCTCAAGAGTGGCAAAACAAGAAAGCTACTGATATGATCAAAGGCGGAAAGGTGGAACTCCCTGTTCAGTTCACCCTCAAACCCTATGAATATTATATTTTAAAATAAATAAACTCCTCACTCCTCACAGTGTTGGTGTTTCTCATTGATATGTAAAGGCTTATAAGTGTGAGGAGTCGTGCTGACTCCTCACAACTCCTCACCATTGGTATAATACATACACTCAGTTGGTTAAGGCGTCTCCGTGAGGAGTGAGGAGTTTTTGCGAATATACTTCGTCTCACAATTCCATCCGCTCCAGGCCGGAGGACCATCAGCTCCGAGCTAATGAGTCATCAGCTTGAAGCAATCAAACCATCAGCTTGAAGCAATTGAGCCGTTTACTTCAAGTAATCGAGCCGTTTACTTGAAGTAATCGATGTGGGGCCATATAACTGGTTGCATTGTAAAATATTTATGTTTTTTGTATATAATTTCTTGCACAGTTTGTAGAAATGTTATATCTTTGCAGCCAAATAATGATAACAAACGCTAAAATACTGATCGCATAGTTATGGAAACAGACAACAAAGGCAAGCGCAACCTCACGAAGGACAAGCATGCAGTCTTTTTTGACAAATCCCCTATATATATAAATAAGGTATAGGCAAGCAGCTGGATAATCCTGGTGCGGTGTTTCTCTTATATATATAAATAAGGTGTAAAAGTGAAAAAGTTTGAAACGTTGGCGTTTTGATGATTTTGAGGCGAAGATTAAAAATTTTTAAGTTTTTTCAAAAAAAATTGAATGAATATTTGTGCATTAAAAAAAAAAGGTGTAATATTGCATTGTCAAATCTGTCTTTTTGGTAGAGACAGACTGAAATGAGTGCGGAAACGCAGGTAGTTTCGTGGGCGTAAAGCCCTGACAAACAGAGAATTTTAAGTAATTATTAACTATTTATTATTAACTTTTTAAACATTTCTAATCATGAAGAAGAAAATGTTATTTATGGCAGCTATCGCCGGTTTGATATCACTGGGTAGCTGCGTGAAGGACGACGTTTCAGGTTCAGTTGAAGCTGTTCGTCAGGCTAAAGCCAACGAATTGAATGGCAAGGCTAACAATGAGAATGCTCAGGCTAATCTGAACAACGCTAATGCTGAGCTTGTAAAGGCTACTCAGGCAGCTAAGGTTGCTCAGGAGCAGGCTAAGGCTCTTTCTGACGCAGCAAACGCTCGAATCGATGAGGCTAACGCTAAGTTGAAGGAAGATGCTCTGGCAGAGGAATTGGAATCTATCGTTGCTGATTTCCTGGACAAGACTGCTACCAGCAAGGCAAGCCAGCAGGCTGCTATCAACGCTCTGCAGACCGCTTTGCGTGCTGCTGCTACAGCTAACTATGATGACATCGCAGCTCTGATTGCTAACTACCAGCTTGCTTTCAATAACTATACAGCTGCTGAGGCTGCATTGGTTACTGCAAAAGCTAACTTGGAGAAGGCTAAGATTGACTCTGACTATGCAGAGGAAGTTAACGCTGCTACTATTAAGGGCTTAGAGGACACCATCGCTGAGCAGGAAGCTCTGCTCGCTGCTCTGAAGGAAGTGAAGGCTACCAACCCAACTCAGGCTGAGATCAACGCTAAGGCTCAAGCTATCACTGCACAGGCTGATGAGGATGCTGCTGCATTCGAGAACAATCCTGCAATCGGTGAGTTCTTAAAGGCTGCTGCTGCATGGGGTAAGGCATACGCTGCATATAATGCATACGTTAACACAACCGACGGTGTTATTACTGAACTGAACAAGAAGGTTAGCGGTATTGATCCAGGTAAGGAATACCTGACTAAGGAAACTAACCCAAGTGCTACTATCGCTCCTCTTCCTGGCAAGCAATTTGCTGACTATAAGGGTTATGATGTTAAGGCTGGCGCTAACACTCCTGACAAGTGGGGTCCTATGGGTACTATCAAGACTAATGGCTACCGCGTATCTGAGGAAGGTGAGTTGATCATTAATGACTATTTGAAGAACTACACTAAGACCCAGCAGACAGCTGTTAAGAACGCTAAGGCTGCTAAGGCTGATCTGGAAGGCCAGCTCGGTAAGTCAACTGACAAGAAGGACACTAAGTTCAAGGATTCAAAGGGTAACGAGGCTGTGACTCTGTACGGTGCTTTGGCAGGTGCTCAGGAAGGCTATGACAAGGCTAAGAAGGCTCTGGACGAGGCTAATGCTAACCTGACTGGCAAGCCAGCTGCTGTAGCTGCTGCTTATGACAAGCTGTTGGCTGTTGCTAAGGCTAAGACTTTCAAGGGTACTGACTGGATTGAGGCAGTTGTTGGTTTGGCAGACGCTATGGTTGACGCTTACGGTGAGCCAGCTTACGATCCTAATAAGAAGAAGTTCGATTACAGCAAGCCAGCTGATATCAAGGACGCTATCGACTATCTGTTCGGTTCTACTACTCACGCAGGTATCGCAACTGAGACTGACCTCGACGAGGAGAAGGAAGTAGCTGCTCTGTTCGACAGCACTGACGCTAACTGCTTGGTTAAGACTTGGGGTAAGGATGCAAAGAAGAAGGATGCTTCTGAAATCAAGTTGGTTGAGGATGTTATCAACCGTGCTGCTGGTGCAAAGAACGTAATCGATGCACAGAAGACTGCTAAGACTGCTGCCGACAACGCTAAGAAGGCTGTTGACAATGCTCAGAAGGCTATCAACGACCAGCCACAGAAGATTGCTGCTGCTCAGGACGCTATTAACGCTGCTCAGGAGAAGTTAGACAATGCAGAGGCTGACAAGAAGGAGATTACTGAACTGGTTGCTGCTGCTGACAGCTATAGCAATGTTGTTCAGGCTTTGCAGGATGCATCAACTGCTTACAATAAGGCTTATGAGGCTGTTGACACTGCTGCTTGGGAAGTAAACTCTCAGTACCTGCAGGCTGCTCAGATCGCTGCTACTACTCCTCAGGATATCGAAAACAAGATTGCTGCTGCTACTTCTGCTTTGGCAAATGCTAAGGCTAGTTTGGCAAAGGCTGAGGCTGATAACCACAGCACCGACGGTCCTTTGGCAACTGCAGAGCAGGCTGTTAAGGACGCTGAGGCTGACCTCGCACTTGCTACTGCTGAGCTCGCTGCTGCAATGAAGGATATCGAGGAATCTGGTATCGAGTTTGACCTCGACGGTGACGACGACGAGCCAACAGAAGAGCCAATTGAAGGCGGCGAAGGCGACGGTGAGGCTCCAGGTGAGGAGACTCCTGAAGTTGTAGCTCCAGCAGATGGTGAGTAATTGATAGTACTAACGGCGATAACAAATAAAGGAATTAACAATGAATATAAAGAAACTTTTATTATTAGCCGTTATGCCCATGATAGGTCTGACGGTGAACGCTCAGGAGGGGTCAAAAGTTGACTTCACTCCAAAGAAGGGCGATGTAACCCTGGCGTTCACCCTCGGATACAATAGCTACGCAAGTGTTGAGGCTGCGCCTCTGTTCCAGAGTTTCTACTTCACTGAAGCCCAGTCAACGAACTGGAGCGACAAGAAGCTGATGGTAGGATTCGAGGCAGGCTGGTTTGTAGCTGACTTGTGGAAACTGAGTCTGGGTGGCGGTTTGAACTTCACGAATAACCCTGGTCATCCTGGAGTTCCCGGCACGGTCGATGCAGTAAACGGAGATTTCGATGTATATGGTATGATGGGTGAGCTGCCTAACTTGGTAGCAGTTGCTGATGCTCAGTCATTCTCATACAACGTTGCTCTGGGACTCGATCGTTACTTTAAACTGAATAATGTTACTAACCTGATGCCTTACCTCGGCGTACGCGGTGGTTATGCATACGGTCAGAACCAGAAGGCATACGATGAGCCTTACGCAATGGGCAAAACCGTAGCTGAAACGTTCAACATCCGTGGTGCTGTGGCATTCGGTCTTGACTACTACATTCTGCCTGGTTTCTACCTTGGCGCTCAGATTGAACCGTTCGCTTATACCTACAACCGTACTTCTCAGAGAGTACAGGACGGTATGGAGACGATGAGAGCTAACAGCCACAACTTCAGTTTCATGGCTGCTCCTACCATCAAGATCGGTCTCAAGCTCGGCAAGAGCAATTCAGGTAAGAACGCTTACGGTGACAACTCTGACGAGCTGAACCGCATCACGAACGAGCTTCGCGCTATCCGTGAGAACCAGCCTAAGGAAGTTATCCATGTGGATACCGTACGCGTTACTGAGGATTGTCCTCCTGCAGCTAAGGAAGCTCTCCGTAGCCACGTTACATTCACCATTGGCTCAAGCCGTGTGACTGAGCTGGAGGAGATGAACGTAATGGCAATCGCTGAGTACCTGCAGAAGAATCCTAACGCAAAGGCTGTGATTTACGGCTATGCTGATAACGGCACAGGTAACGATGAGATCAACCATCGTCTGGCTAAGCAGCGTGCTGATGCTGTTTCACAGTTGCTGACCGGCAAGTACGGTGTAAGCTCGAACCGCGTTCAGGTTAACAGCATGCAGAACCGTGAGCAGGCGTTCACAATCAACAACTGGAACCGCGTAGTAGTGGTAACTGCTAATGAATAAAATCAAATCAGATTTTATAAACCAAATCTTGAATGGGGCGACCAAATGGTCGTCCCATTCTTTTTTTGCCTTTTTCTGCCAAAATGTTTGCATATATCAAAAATAATGCTGAAATTTGATACCACTTAGATTGTTTCATTATTAAAATTATAATGTTATGAAAAAGTATTTTGCTGAATTAGTTGGTACATTTGTACTTACATTCTTGGGCTGCGGCGCTGCTGTGGCTTTGGGTTGCGGTCAAGACACCGCTTCTATCGTTGGCACAGCCATAGCATTCGGTCTGGCTGTAGTAGCTATGGCATATACCATTGGTGGTATCTCTGGTTGCCATATCAATCCTGCCATCACCTTGGGTGTATATCTAAATGGTGGCATTAGTGCTAAGGATTGCGGTATGTATATGGTGTTCCAGGTTATCGGTGCTATCATTGCTGCCGCTGTATTGGCTGGTATTGTGGCTACTGATCCAGCTGCTGTAATTACCACATCTACGGGTGCTAATGCTTGCACATATGGTGCAACCAATGGTTTGATTGTGGAGATTGTGCTGACTGCTTTGTTTGTTTTGGTGGTGTTGGGTGCAACTTCTAAGACTAATGGTGCTACTAACAATTTTGCAGGCTTGGCAATTGGTTTGTCACTGATCCTGATTCACTTGGTAGGTATACACTTTACTGGTACTTCTGTGAACCCAGCTCGTTCTATCGGTCCTGCTCTCTTCCAGGGTGGTAAGGCATTGGCAGACCTGTGGGTATTCATTGTTGGTCCGCTGATTGGTGGTGCTATCGCAGCTGTCATCTGGAAGTTTATCAAACCAGAAGAGAAGTAATCACATTATTATAGAATATGAATTTATGCGTCTGCGTTTGAAAATAACGCAGACGCGTTTTTATTACAAAATAATTTATTACTTTTGCAAAAAAGTTTTCTATTTACACGCAGTAGTGTTCTAAATTATGGATTTAAGAGGTGTAAGGCGATTGGAAAAGCAGACACTCACCGAGCAAGAGCTGGTGGAGGGATGCAAGCGAGGCGATGATAAAGCCCGCAGGCAACTCTATGAACGCTATGCTGGCAAGATGATGGCTATCTGTTTGCGATACTTAGGTAATCGCGAGGAAGCAGAGGACTTGCTACACGACGGATACATCAAGCTCTATGGATCGTTCGACAAGTTCGAATGGCAGGGTGAGGGTACGCTGCCCGCTTGGATGGGCAGAGTGTTTGCTAACTTGGCCTTGCAATACCTGAGGAAGAACGATGTGATGAACCAGACAGTGGAGCTGGAGAACACTTCTGAACTGCGTGAGGATGTGGATCGCCCCGATTCGGGACCAGACATCGAAACCATTCCAAAGAAAGTGCTGATGCAATTCATTGAGGAGCTGCCCCCAGGCTATCGAACGGTGTTTAATATGTATGTGTTCGAAGGCAAGAACCATATAGAGATCGGTAAGGAACTGGGCATTAACAATAAGTCGTCGGCTTCACAATTGGTGAGAGCACGGGCAATTCTCAAAGAGAAGGTGTTGGAGTGGAGGAGGAAAAATCAATAATGAAAAATGGTTGATAATTTTGAATCATCAATGCAATAATAAAAATGGAACTGAATGATGATATATGGCTGAAGCAATGGAGGGACAATCTCGACGATTTCGAGGAAGAGGTTCCCGTTGACGGATGGGAAAGACTGCAGGCTGATTTGCAAGCGAATGACCCACTTCGCCAAAATTCATCATCTACCCACGAGCCATTGGTCATAGAAATGGAGTCAAAAAGCCACGATGAGGATGAAAACGGTTTATCGTCTGAGCCCAATGGTCAACGTTCTACGGTAATCCCTTTTCGCCGCTGGCAGGTAGCTGCCGCTGCTGCTGTAGTGGTGTTGATAGCTGGTGCCGGCATTTGGTTCCTGACATCCGACAAAGCTCCTCAAGTGCCAACTATCGAGGCTCCTATCGCTCAGATAGTATCAACAGATAATCCGGAGCCCGTGGCGATACCAACTGGTCCAGAGGAGAAGGCAGAGGTGGAATCTTCAATTCCAGAAGCAAAAGTTAAGTCAGAATCACAACCATCAGTTAAGCCTGAAGCCAAACCTGCTGTGAAATCTGAAACAAAGCCTTCAACAAAGTCTGAAACGAAACCGGTAGAGCAGCCGGTGGTAGTGAAAGAGAATGCCTCTCAGCCACTTATTGCCCAAGCTACTGTCACTGAAACACCAGCTGATGAAACTAAGCGAGAAGGCACACCTATCCAGGTGAGAACTATTCCTCGCAATCAGATGCAGCGTTCGGCTGAGCCTATGGCTATTGGTAATAGATCATCGCAAGAGGTTAACACAATCAATAGACGCCAAATTCGTTTCTCACAAGATGAGCGTATGAAAAATGTGCCTTTGCTCAGAGGAGAACAGGCTGGGGCGGTGACCCGTTCTGTGACTGCCGATGAGATTACAGACGTGGATCGTGTGTTCAACTCATTCACTGCCCATATTGATGAGCTGTACAATGAGCAGGAGCACCTATTTGATAATGGTACAGGTGATTACAATACTTTGGATAATGCGTTGTTCTTGGCAGGCTTGGTAAAGAAAATGCAAGGTCAACATTCTGCAGAAGACGTAAGACTGTATCGAGATATGGCTAAGCGTTTAGTCGAGCTCCAACAGCCCAATGGCCTTTGGAAATCCAGTCTGCTTGATCCGACATCCCATAGTGCCAACTCTGATACAGACAGCTATATCTGTTATGCGTTGGCTTGGGGTGTAAATAATGGAATCCTGAATCGTTCACAGTACGTAGATTCCATCCGTCATGCTTGGCAATCCATCGGTGATTGCAACAGCATACCTTGCCGAATGGCGAAAGAACAAATGACAAAGTTAAAATAAAAAAACCTGCGAATAATCGCAGGTTTTCTTTTTTGGGGGGTGCCAGGTGGGACTCGAACCCACGACATTCAGAACCACAATCTGACGCTCTAACCGACTGAACTACGGGCACCATATAAGCAAACTCCTTGTTTGCGGTTGCAAAGATAGAGCAAATCTTTGAATGTACAAAGAATTTGCCCTATTTTTTATTGATAAATCGCTTTCTTGCCTGCCAGCAACGTGTTTTTCATCAATGAGACAATGGTCATAGGGCCTACGCCACCAGGTACAGGGGTGATGAAAGAGCACTTGGGGGCAACCTCGTCGAACTTCACATCGCCATTTAGGCGGAAGCCACTTTTCTTCGTAGCATCTGGCACACGAGTGGTACCTACGTCTATCACTACTGCACCATCCTTTACCATATCGGCAGTAACGAAATTAGGCTTACCAATAGCAGCAATGATGATATCTGCCTCTTGGCACTCTTTCTTCAAGTCACGACTATGACTATGGCATACGGTAACTGTGGCATCGCCAGGGTTCGCCTTTTGCATCATTAGGGTAGCCATGGGCTTGCCCACAATGTTGCTTCTGCCTAGCACCACGCACTTCTTGCCAGAAGTCTCTATGTTATAACGGCGCAACAGTTCGATGATGCCGTTAGGGGTAGCCGATACATAGCAGGGCAGACCAATTGCCAAACGTCCAACGTTGATGGGGTGGAAGCCATCTACATCTTTTCGGTAATCGATAGCCTCAATAACCTTCTGCTCTGAGATATGTTTCGGCAATGGCAACTGCACGATGAAACCATCCACATCGGCATCTTTGTTCAGCTCTTCCACCTTAGCCAATAACTCGGCTTCGGTAACGTCCGTCTCATAGCGAATGAGGGATGATTTGAACCCACATGCTTCGCAGGCTTTCACCTTGTTGGCTACATACGTCTCACTACCACCATCATGGCCTACCAAGATTGCAGCCAAGTGAGGGCGTTTGCCTCCAGCTGCCTCGATTTGTTCTACCTCGGCGGCAATCTCTTGCTTGATTTGCGCTGATACAGCTTTTCCGTCAATTAATGTCATAATGAATAATGAACAATGAATAATGAACAATGAACAATGAATAATGCTATCTTTTAAATCCAGATCTCATCATCTGCGGCATCTGCGGTATCTTGCCACTGGTGACTGTCTTCATCATCTTGCGCATCTGGTCGAACTGCTTGATAAGGCGATTCACCTCCTGAATATTGGTTCCACTACCTTTTGCAATACGTTGACGGCGAGAGGTATTCAGCAATTCCGGATGCGTACGTTCCTGTGGTGTCATAGAGTAGATGATGGCTTCAATACTTTTGAACGCATCGTCATCGATGTCGATGTCCTTAATAGCCTTGCCCACACCAGGAATCATCGCAGCCAAGTCTTTCAAATTACCCATCTTCTTGATTTGGGCAATCTGACCCATGAAATCGTTGAAATCAAACTGGTTCTTCTGTATTTTTTTCTGCAGACGCTTTGCTTCTTCTTCATCGTACTGCTCCTGTGCTTTCTCTACCAAAGAAACGATGTCACCCATGCCAAGGATACGGTCTGCCATACGCTCGGGATGGAATTGGTCGATAGCTTCCAACTTTTCACCAGTACCTACAAACTTAATAGGCTTGTTCACCACCGTACGGATAGACAAAGCTGCACCGCCACGAGTGTCACCATCAAGTTTGGTCAGTACAACGCCTGTAAAGTCCAGACGGTCATTGAACTCTTTTGCCGTATTTACGGCATCCTGACCGGTCATTGAATCTACCACGAAGAGGATTTCATCTGGTTGGATACCCTCCTTGATAGCAGCGATTTCGTTCATCATCTCCTCATCCACAGCCAGGCGACCAGCGGTATCGACAATAACCAGGTCGTAACCCTTCGCCTTTGCCTCAGTGATGGCATGTTGAGCGATGCTTACAGGATCCTTGCTCTCCGGCTCTGAATACATGGGCACATTGATCTGCTCTGCCAACACACGCAACTGCTCGATAGCAGCTGGACGATACACGTCACAAGCTACCAATAGTGGACGACGGTTCTTCTTGGTCTTGAGCAAACGTGCCAACTTACCAGAGAAAGTGGTCTTACCTGAACCCTGTAAGCCAGACATCAAAATAATGGCAGGCTTATTACTAAGATTAAGTTCGGCAGTCTCACCTCCCATCAAGGTAGCCAACTCGTCATGCACAATCTTCACCATCAGCTGACTGGGCTTTACAGCTGTCAGTACGTTCTGTCCTAATGCCTTCTGCTTTACGGTATCGGTGAATGTCTTGGCAACTTTATAGTTCACATCGGCATCAAGTAACGCCTTGCGAACATCTTTGAGGGTCTCGGCAACATTAATCTCGGTAATCTTGCCTTCGCCCTTCAGTATCTTGAATGATCTTTCTAATCTCTCACTTAAATTATCAAACATGGTAAGTCAAATCTTTTATCAGTCAAATGATTAAGAGTTTATACTCATTAAAAATTCCTGGTTGTTGCGGGTCTGTTCCATCAAGCCCTTTACCTTCTCAATAGCCTCCTGCGGAGTCATATCAGCCATGAAGCGACGTGCCACCCACATACGGTCACGAGTAATCTGGTCTTGCAGCAGGTCATCACGACGCGTGCTTGACAGGATAACATTGATAGCCGGGAAAATGCGCTTGTTGCTGAGTGTGCGGTCCAGTTGTAACTCCATGTTACCTGTACCCTTGAACTCCTCGAAGATAACATCGTCCATCTTTGAGCCAGTTTCGGTAAGTGCTGTTGCCAGGATGGTCAGCGAACCACCACCTTCGATGTTACGAGCCGCACCGAAGAAACTCTTTGGCTTGTGTAGGGCATTGGCATCCACACCACCAGAAAGCACCTTGCCAGATGCGGGAGCTACGGTGTTGTATGCACGAGCCAGACGAGTGATAGAGTCAAGGAAAATCACTACATCGTGACCACACTCAACCAGTCGCTTTGCCTTCTCTAATACGATGTTGGCAATCTTCACGTGACGTTCAGCAGGCTCATCAAAGGTAGATGAGATTACTTCAGCGTTCACGGTACGAGCCATATCTGTCACCTCCTCTGGACGCTCGTCAATCAGCAGTACCATCATATATACCTCAGGATGGTTGGAAGCTATGGCATTGGCTATGTTCTTCAACAAGGTAGTCTTACCTGTTTTAGGCTGAGCCACAATTAAAGCTCGTTGTCCCTTGCCGATAGGTGTGTAGAGATCCACAATACGGGTATCTATACTATCGCGGCTATCGCCTTTGCAAAGTGTAAACTTCTCTTCAGGGAAAAGAGGCGTAAGGTGCTCAAATGGCACGCGGTCGCGTACAATCTCAGGGTTTAGGCCGTTGATTTTATTCACTTTTACCAGTGGGAAGTATTTCTCGCCTTCCTTAGGTGGACGAATCACACCTTCCACAACGTCGCCAGTTCTCAAGCCAAACAGTTTAATCTGTGACTGGGAAACATAGATGTCATCAGGAGAAGAAAGGTAATTATAGTCGGATGAACGCAGGAAACCATAGCCGTCCTGCATAATTTCCAATACGCCCCATCCTTGCAGGATATCTTCGAAGTCGTATAGAGGCATCTGACGCTTTTCTACATTGTTGGCATTGTTTTCTGCATTCTGTTGAGCAGTCTGCGGAATAGGACCGTTGTTATTCTTTTGCGGTTGTACAGGAGCCTGACTTTCAGTCTTGGCAAACTTATCAACCAGTTCTACAGGAACGCTCTTGTTATCGGTTGGCAAGTCCTCGATAGGCACGAAGGTGTCAGCATTTTCCTGCTCTGCTGCTTTCTCAGCCTCCATTTTGGCTGCATTTTTCTGTTGTAGTCTTTCAAGCACCTTCTCTACATCTGGGACAGCCTTGCGAGGACGACCTTTGTGCTTGGGCGCATTAGCATCAGCGGGTTTTTCTGTGGAAGTATCTGCCACAGGTTCTGGCGCAGGAGCAGGTGCTGTTTCCACCTTTACCTCTGGTTCTGCCTTAACTGTGTTTTGCTTTTTAGGGGGTCTGCCTACAGGTTTTTTCTCAACATGCTTCCCTTCTGCCTTCTTCGAAGTTTTTTCAGCAGGTTTTTCTATAGCATTTCCAGCAGGTTTTTCTACAACCTTCTCGGCAGGTTTTTCTACAACCTTCTCGACAGGCTTTTCTGTTGGCTTCTCTACAGGTGTCTCTACTGGCATCTCAACCGGCTTCTTTTCTTTCTGTAAAACGGAAACAGGTTGTTCATCGCGAGAGATGGTGCCTTCCTTATTGGCAGAGAACACCTTATTTAGTTTGCCGCTTGTCATTGTCACGCGTTTACGCTTAGGCTTATCTTCCTTTTGCTTATCTTTGGCGGCAATTCTTGTGGCATTAGAGATGGCTTGCTCATCCAGGATTCTATACACTAAGTCCTCTTTGGAAAGAGATTCTGTCTTGGTTATGCCCAGCTCTTTAGCTATGGCTTGTAAATCAGTCAACGATTTTTCGTTTAATTGAACGATATTATACATGGATTTTAATTATGTGTTATCGGGAAATAACTGTTGAAGAAAGGGTTCCTTTTTTTCAACGGTGCAAAGTTACAAATTATTTTTATTATAACATTATCATTTAGGTCTTTTTTCTGAAGATAATCACTCTTTTTGTGTGTTGGTCTACCCTATAGCGATTGTCAATGCGTTCTCCTACTACCCAAATCACGTCTTTTCCACTGCAAAGCACATATTGGTTGGCTTTCTGGATGACACTTTGTTTTCTGTCAGTCAGGAAATCGCTCACCAACTTACGCCCTTTCATGCCAAAAGGGATAAACCAGTCTCCTGTCTGCCAGGGGCGTAGTATGATTTCTTCATGTAGCTTGTCGGCATCGAAGCAAGCGGTGTTTTTGTCTTTCGGAATCTCGAAATCAGGAGTATAAGAGTATATCTCCTGCTCCAGTTTAGGAGAAGCAGGTGGTATGTTTGGCTCGAAGAGCAGGTGCGTACGATCTTTGACGATGTGCCACTCCTGGGTTTCAAATACTTTGCCTGATTGCCCATTCAATGCATCTATCATATCATTAACCTGCGAAGGGTTGAACCCCAAGGGTGCTACAATCTCATATAGCAAACTTTGAGGCGATGGCTCCTGAAGCAGTTTGTGGATATCGATGCCCTGGTCGTCCTTCACTTTTGCCATACCTTCAACTATGCCTTTATTATATATATGGTGTACCTCGTTCAGGTGCTCGGCAGTTTGCAGCAAAGTCTGACGGATAGATGGGTTGATGGTCTCCAGCAAAGGTAATAGTTCGAGGCGGACTTTATTGCGGGTATAGTCGTGTTGTTGGTTGGTGCTGTCGTTAACATATATTTGACTTAAATGTACTAGATAATCTATAATTTCTATACGATTGACGCAAAGCAGCGGTCGGATGACATATCCATTCTTGGACTGGATACCTCGTAAGCCTTTGATGCCAGTACCTCGGATCAGGTTCAAAAGGAAAGTTTCTACGCTGTCGTCTTGGTGATGGGCTACAGCTATCCATTGACAGCCTGTTTCTTGGCGTAGTTGCTCAAACCAATGGTACCTGAGGTCACGTGCCGCCATCTCAATTGAGATTCCTGTGTTCTTAGCGTATTCGGCTGTATAGAAGTGCTTCACGTAAAGATGAACATTCAGCTGCTCACACAATTCCCTAACAAACGCTTCATCACGGTCAGACTCCTCTCCTCGCAGATGGAAATTGCAGTGGGCAGCCTCGCAGGGATAACCCAGTTGCAGGAGTACACGCAACAATGCCACCGAGTCGGCTCCACCACTCAGTGCCACCAGCGTTCTATCTCCTTTTTGAAGCAATCCCAAACGCTCAATATACTGTCTGACTTTGCGTGTTAACATATTGTTGGGCAAAAGTACTAATTAAATTCATATTTTGCAAATATATCGATAGCTGCCCTCGTGGTGTTCTATACCTAATATTAGGTATAGTGCCGTTGTTTACTTTAAAATCGTTCTAAATAATTTGGGGATTGAAGGGTAAAAATGTATCTTTGCATCAATAAAAAAATAATGACATGAGACTATCGGAACTGAAGACGGGTGAAAAGGGTATCATCGTCAAGGTGTTAGGACATGGAGGCTTCCGTAAACGCATCATTGAGATGGGCTTTATCAAGGGAAAGGAAGTGGAGGTGTTGCTGAATGCCCCCTTGCAAGATCCTGTGAAATACAAATTGATGGGCTATGAGGTTTCGCTTCGGCATGACGAGGCGGAACTGATTGAAATCCTTTCGGAAGCAGAGGCTAAGAGAGAGCAGTTGAAAGACACACTTGGTCAAGAGGGTCCCTCATCTGGAAATCTTTTCACAGATTACAAACTGAAACTTGCCAAGCAAAAACGCCGTACCATCAATGTGGCGCTGATAGGCAACCCCAACTGTGGCAAGACTTCCCTCTTCAACTTCGCCAGCGGAGCTCATGGAAGAGTAGGTAACTATGCCGGCGTAACAGTAGATGCTACTGAGGCTCAAGCTACTTTTGAGGGTTATGAGTTCAACCTTACTGACCTGCCAGGTACTTACTCTCTGTCTTGCTATAGTCCCGAAGAGCTCTATGTGCGTCAACATCTGTTTGAAAAACGTCCTGATATTGTTATCAACATTATCGATGCCAGCAATCTGGAGCGTAACCTCTATCTGACCACACAGCTGATAGACATGAATGTTCGCATGGTTTGCGCTCTAAATATGTACGATGAGTTCGAACGTCGTGGCGACCAGATAAATATTGAGACCTTGAGTTCTCTGTTTGGTGTGCCTATGATACCTACTTCTTTCAAGACGGGTATGAATGTAAATTTGCTCTTCCATATTATCATTAATATGTATGAGGGTGCTGATTTCATTGACGATAAAGGTAACATAGACCCCGAAGTGGCAAAGGAAATCAAGGAATGGCATGATACGTATGCAGGCCAGTCGCCCCGTCATCATATCGAGGACTTTGCCGAAGGTAATCGCCCGCTGAAGAACTATTATCGACATATTCACGTCAATCATGGACAGTATGTGGAGCGAGGTATCAATACCATTCAGGTGCCGTTGAAGGAGAACAAGCACTTGCGTCAGCTGTATTCTACCCGCTACTTGGCTATCAAACTGTTGGAGCACGATAAGACGGTGGAGCAACTTATCGCTGACCAGCCTAATTCCAATGATATCCTGGATGCCCGTAAACAGGCAGCCACTCAGATAGAACAAGATACCCAACTGGATGCAGAGACTGCCATCATGGATGCCAAGTATGGCTTTATTCATGGTGCCTTGTCGGAGGCTGGTTTCGTGGAGGGCAAAGTTTCCGACACCTATAAGACGACGCATCTAATAGATAGTATATTGTCTAACAGGTGGTTGGGTTTTCCCATTTTCTTCTTCCTGCTTTTCCTGATGTTCGAGGTAACCTTTGAGCTGGGTCAGTATCCGATGGATTGGATAGAGGAGGGGGTAGCTTGGCTGGGTAACCTCATTGGGAGCGTCATGTCTGAGGGTTCGTTGCGTTCCTTGTTGGTGGATGGTGTGATTGGTGGTGTAGGTTCCGTTATCGTGTTCCTGCCTCAGATTCTGATACTATACTTCTTCATCTCCCTGATGGAAGACTCTGGTTATATGGCTCGTGCCGCCTTCATTATGGATAAGCTGATGCATAAGATGGGTCTGCATGGTAAGTCGTTCATTCCCTTGATTATGGGCTTTGGGTGCAATGTGCCTGCCGTGATGGCGACTCGTACAATTGAGAGCCGTCGCTCAAGGATTATCACCATGATGATTCTACCATTCATGTCGTGCTCGGCTCGCCTACCTATTTATATAATGATTACTGGTACCTTCTTCTCACTTCAATACCGTTCGCTGGCGATGATATCCCTCTATGCCGTTGGTATCTTGGTGGCAGTGATAGTAAGTAATATTTTCTCTCGCCTGGTCATCAAGGGTGAAGATACGCCTTTTGTGATGGAATTGCCACCTTATCGTATGCCTACTGCAAAAGCTATTGGTAGGCATACTTGGGAGAAAGGCAAGGAGTACTTGAAGAAGATGGGTGGGATCATCCTGGTGGCATCGGTAATTGTTTGGACTCTGCAGTATTTCCCACACGATGAGACTCTAACCACCCAGCAACAACAGGAGCAGTCGTATATTGGACGTTTGGGTAAGGCCATCGAGCCTGTGTTTGTGCCTCAGGGATTCAACTGGAAGCTTGATGTGTCGCTGATAGCTGGTGTGGGAGCCAAAGAGATTGTGGCATCTACATTAGGTGTGATTTATTCCGATGATGATTCATTTGCCGATGATGAGGCTTTCAGTTCTGAGAGTGAGAAATATACACGACTGCGCCAATATATGATAGCTGACGGTATTACACCATTGGCAGGCTATTGCTACCTGCTGTTTGTGCTGCTCTACTTCCCTTGCGTCGCTACTATTGTGGCAATTAAGAATGAGACAGGCAGTTGGCGATGGGCAACCTTTGCGGCACTTTATACCTCCTGTGTAGCTTGGATAATTTCTGCCTTGGTTTATCAAATCGGTATGTTGTTATGATGGGCAGTTGGCAAGATTGGATAGTGGCATTGCTCGTGGTTTTCTGTTTCGTCAAACTGGGCATTAGCATCTGGAGCATGTTTCTAAAAAGTAAAGGAGTCCGTCAGGACCCTTGTGCGCACTGCCCCCAACCTTGCGATGTCAAGAGATTATACGACAAGAAAGTGGCTAATTGCGGCAATAGTGAGAAAAAAACAAAGAAATCTTGCTGCGAATAGTTGGCAATTCAAAAAAAAGTAGTACATTTGCACCCGCAACCCAATTAAAGGTGCCTTGGATGAGTGGTTGAGTCACTGGTCTGCAAAACCATGCACGGCGGTTCGAATCCGCCAGGCACCTCCGAAGAAGCCTGACAGCATGACGCTGGCAGGCTTTCTTTTTGTTTTCTTGATAGGTGAATTATGAGTATAGGAGATAGGGGGATTGTAAATAAGTTGTTCATCAGTTTTCAATGCGTTTGAGATTGGGTATAGGGACACAATCGTTCGGGTATAGGCGCATGATCGTTTGGGTATAGGCAAACGATGACTTACTACGTATTTGTTTCCTTTTCTCTTGCGACTTTAACCCGATTGGTAGGTTATGGCTTACCCATTTCATAACCATTAACCCATCTGAAAAGGTTACGGGTTACAGCTGTAACCATGTAACCTTTTTGTTCTGACGAACATTGCTCTATAACACGTAACCATCAGTATATCTATGTATTGCTATAGTATTTATACAACATTTCCCATTCTGCGGGGATATGGTTACAGCTGTAACCCGTAACCGAAAAAATCATCGGTATCATTTTTCCTTATCTCGTTTGCAAATGTCCTTGTTTTACATTACCTTTGTAAAAAAGTAAAATAATCGTTATGTACAGGAATTTATTGGGCATCGTGGCAGGTCTGCTATTGCTTTTGGCTGGCTGTTCAAACGATGAGACAATGTTTGAGCAAGAAGATAACACTGAAGGACTGAAGACATTCACCTCATTTACTGCTACGCTTGATGATGTGGCAGGAACGCGTGCTTATTTAGACGCTGAGGCTTCCAATGGCATTAGGCGAGTGCATTGGGAAGGAGGTGATGTTATATCCGTGTATAGTGACACCGATACGGAATTGAAAGAGTATAGACTTACAAGTCTCTCTGACGATAACAAGGCTACGTTCACTGGTGAGAAGGTAACGGGAAATAAGTTCTATGCTGTATTCTCAAGTTATAATGAATTCAGTGTTGATGTAAAGAACCCTGCTATCGTTCATTTTGAAAGGGGAGGAACCAGGTACGATGCTAAGTTGGGCCAAAACGTTTATTTCGGCGGACCTATGGTTGCTTCTTCCACTGGTAATGTGTTAGCCTTTAAGCAGACAACAGGTATTATACAAATTACGGTAGGTAATATTCCCAAGATTTGGGACATCAGTCTGTATGGTAATAATTATGAGCCATTGGGTAAGTATAGTACAGTGGATTTATCGGCAAGTCAACCGGTACTGAAACTTGATCCAGAGGCAAATATCGTGGGCTTTGGTGGAGGCTATAGCGAACTCAACGACAACTATGTTGATATTTATTATGTCATTCCTCCTACAGTGTTTGAAAATGGTTTTCATCTTTCAATCGAAGGTGTTGACTATGATGGCAATGAGTTTGAAATAGAAAAGAGATACAACTCTGAGTTTGAAGTTAAAGTTGGCACTCTCTCTAAATTCTCATTGGTAGATATCTCTGCTGATATTATAAAACAGCAACAAGAAGCTGAGGAAGCAGCAGTTAAGACGAGGGCTGCCTTGGAGAGATTCTATCAGGCTTTGGGTGGGGACAACTGGAACAACAACACAAACTGGTGTACCGATGCCCCATTGTATGAGTGGTACGGACTGAGTGTGGATAATGCCGGGGCAGTAATTAGTATTAATATGTATGATAATAATCTCTCTGGAGCTATTCCTGCAGAAATAGGTAATCTTTCTGGCTTACGTTCATTGTATTTAAGCAAGAACAATATTACTTCCTTACCAGAGGA
The DNA here is from genome assembly GCA_017534535.1 of Bacteroidaceae bacterium. Classification (GTDB taxonomy): domain Bacteria; phylum Bacteroidota; class Bacteroidia; order Bacteroidales; family Bacteroidaceae; genus Bacteroides. The sequence continues at coordinate 46,613 of JAFXVZ010000048.1, forward strand.
GATATCCCAGCTTCCGCTGGAATACTTGTATTTAGATGGCTGTTCACTTTCCTCTTTACCAGAATCTTTTGGTCAGTTGAAGAGCTTGAATATTTTATATTTAGGTAATCAGTTCACGGAAATACCTGCCGCTGTTCGTCAGTTGAAGAGTTTGAAGACTTTGGGAATGGCTAACAACAGGATAACAGAGGTGCCGTCATGGTTGGCTGAATTAACTAACCTTTCTTACATAATACTGAACAATAATCAGCTGACGGGTGAACTTCCCACTGCTTTTGCCAATATGCCTAACCTCAGGTATCTCTATCTTTATAACAACAATTTCACGGGCTCGATACCTGAATCATATTTCACCAATCTGATAAATCTTGAAACATTGAATCTGGTACACAATTATCTGTCTGGTGTCATTACAAAAGAGATGCAGCAGAGTGCTATGTGGCAACACTTGAGCAGCTTATCTATTAATCCTCAGCGGAATGGCAATGTTATTACCATAGAGAATGGTGTTTCATCTATCGAATTGAATGCTGAGGAACTGACGCTTAAGGTCGGAGAGACCTTCCAGTTTGAGGCAACGGCATTTCCCGAGGACGCTACCAAACGTGCAGTGACATGGGAGTATGGATACAGAGGTTCTTCAAAGCCTTACAACATACTTGGTGATGGTTACGTTGAGGCCGTTTCTGAAGGCGAGTTCTTGGTTTATGCCTATGCTACAGATGGATCGGATGTGGAAGCGGTTTGTCACGTTCAAGTAATTTCTGCTTCTTCTGATTTGAAGACAGGAGACATTGAAGGATATACAGGCGATGATTTGAATTGGGACAATTAATGAATGGAGGATTAGAGTATGCAAAAGAAATATATAGGAATTGTGGCGGGTCTGCTGTTTTTGGCGGGCTGCTCTGACAATGATCAGGTATTCAATCAAGTTAATGAGGGTAGTGGAGCGGATGTAAAAGCGAAGTCATTTACTTCTTTCACCGCTTCTATGGATGGAGCTGCCGATACCCGTGCCTATATTGTAAACGGTTCGGCTCATGGGAATAAGTCGTTGGCTTGGAATGAAGACTTGAATGAATGGATTCATGTCTTCAGCAATACTGACCTTCCAGGCGTCAGTACAGATTACAAGTTGCAGAGCGTTTCCGACAATGTGGGTAATTTCGTCGGTAATGCCGTGAGTGGTGACACTTTCTATGCAGTTTATGCCAATCAAGGGTGGGAAAGAGATGTGAATGATTCCAATCTATTGAAATTTCATGTGGGTGATTATTACGAGTATCCAACCTCGTTGAATAATTTCCAGTTCTTTGGTCCGATGATAGCTACCAGCACCACTAACAGCTTCCAGCTGAAACAGTTGACTGGTATGATTCATGTATCTGTTAGTGGTATCCACAGATTAATGGAGGTTAGTCTGCAGGCAACAGGAAGGGAACCCATTTCGGGCGACTTTATGGTTGACCTGAGAGAACCCACTAAACTTGTACCAGTAGATGGATCTTCTTCTTCAGTTGACGGGGTATGGTTTGGAGAAGACGGTATGTCTTTGGGTAATGAAGTAATAGACATCTATTTCCCTATTTCACCTACAACCTTCAAACAAGGTTTCTCAATGATTATTCAAGGTGAAGATATGTATGGGAACGATGTTGAGCTGACCAAAACTTATTCAAAACTACTGACCATTGGCAGAGCCGAAGTGAAACATTTCAACCTGGTAAATGTTACAGGAGAAATGGAACCTGTTGAGAAATCTGAAAGAGATATCTTGATGGATCTCTATTATGCAACAGATGGAGCTCATTGGACAGTCAACACCAACTGGGGTAGTGACAAACCATTGAATGAATGGTATGGTGTGAGAACTTATAATGGCAGTGTCTATGATATTGACCTGCAACAAAACAACTTGAATGGCTATATTCCTCAAAGTATCGGTGGCCTCAAGAATCTGAATTATTTCTATGTCAGCGACAATAGTCTGAGCGGGGCTATTCCTGATGGGTTGTGGACACTGACTCAACTTCGTGGTTTGGACTTGAGTTCGAATACAGGGCTATCCGGTTCTTTGCCAGAAAACATTGGTGACTTAACCAATCTTTATTATTTGGGTTTGTATCAGTGTTCTAAAATAGGAGGAGAAATTCCTGAGAGTTTCTATACACTGAAAAAGCTGCAGATTCTATCTATTGCTTTCTGCAGTTTCTCAGGCTCCTTCTCCGAGAACTTCGGTAATCTGGAAAGTTTGGAAGATATCAGAATGTGCGGAAACCAAATGTCTGGTCCATTACCAGAAAGTATTGGCAACCTGAAGAATCTGAGGGTACTTATGATAAGATGGAATAACCTGACAGGTGACTTACCTGCGACTATGGGGAATATGACGAGCTTAGAGAGCATATATTTGGAAGGCAATCAACTGACAGGTACTATTCCAGATTCGTTTATGAATCTTTCTAATCTTACATGGATGAACATATCGGGTAACTGCATGAGTGGCACCATCTCGGAAAAGATGTATAAGTCTGACTGGTGGAGTCAGGTGCAGATATCCATGTCACAGCGTGATGGTTATGGACTTTCTATTGAGGGTCTCTATACATCCACTGACTTCTCGAAAAATGGTTATGTTAGAGAGATTCAAAAGCATAGCAAGGGTAATGGCATTAAATTGGTCATTACCGGTGAAGGCTTCTCTGACAGGCTAATTGCGAATGGCACTTTTGACAACTATGTGGAAAGGGCAGTGGAGTATTTCTTCGACATAGAGCCATACACATCTTTTAGGGCTTATTTTGATGTGTATAGTGTCACCGCTGTTTCTAAGAATGATGTTGTGGGTGCAGACACTTCATTCGGAATGAAAGTTTCTGGCGATAAATATATTTTCAATGTTGATAATGTTGCCAATTTCCTGAAGAGAAGCATGAAATCTAATGGCGTGGACAATGTAACGACACTTGTGATAGTGAATGATGCCGTTAGTGGAGGAAGGGTGTCATGTAAGATGTTCTCCGATGGATTCTCGGTTGGTCTTTGCACCGTTTCAGAAGATATGATGGAGGAAATTAACCATGAGATTGGTGGCCATGGCTTCGGTCACTTGGCTGATGAATATTGGAATGATGACCAGTCGGGTTCAACATTCCCATTAAGTCAGCATAGCAATCTTGATGGAATGCATGCTATTGGATGGTATCTGAATGTTGATTATCAAAACGACCCATCGAAGGTGCTTTGGTCTGACTTTATTAGCGATCCTGCTTATGCTGCAGAAAGGATTGGTGTGTATGAAGGTGGCTATGCCAACTTTACATACGGTATCTACAGACCCACAGAGAACAGTATCATGAGGGATAATGTGGGTGAGTACAATGCCCCCAGTCGTTGGGCTATCTATCAGCGACTGATGGATTTGGCTGGTGAGTCATATAGCTTTGCTTCATTCCTGGAATATGACAAGAAGAATTTGGCTAATACCAGGAATTTTGTGGAGAGGGCTGCATCTAACAAGGTAAAGCATGGAGTGCCTCCAGTGTTTTACAACTATCCATCAACTGAGATTGGTAAACGATGAACAAACTTTCGTGGTTTGAATCCATAAACAGCATCGGCATTCATTTTTCAACGTGAATGCCGATGTTTTTTCTCTTTATTCATTCTCCATCAGTACAGGTGGGGGGAGGGGAGGTAAGATGTCATTAGGTGCTGAGTGCAAAAATAGGCGGGGTGCCAGAGAGGTATCGTTGTAGCGGATACCTTCTGGTACGAAGATGGTAGTGAGCTTGCCCTCGGTACCGGCAAATTGTACACCTGCCTGGATGTTGATGTACTGGTTATCGTTGGCAATAAAGTCATCGTAGGTGAAAGGTTCCTGTGCCAAGTCGTGTATGCGCTTGGCAATGAGGTAACGTTGCCAGGCACTGAAGTATGGACGGTTGTCGTCCATGCAACTCACCTCTTCTGAACGCCAAATGCCTTTGCCATATGCTCCATAGCCACCTTCATAAGTGCCCACATGCAGGAACTTGCCTGTTTGCATGATACCCTGAGTATTTGGGATGAAGTCGCTCCAGAGTAGGTTGTTCTCTTTGTCTGCTGTGACATTCAATCCATAAGGTACTGGTAAGTTGTGACCAGGGATGGTTTTGCCAGTATATGTAGCACTGCCTATGTATTCGTCAGCCAGCCTGCCGAACATGTGGCCACCGGCTTCGTGCAGGGCGGTGTTCAGCCATGTCCCTTCGCAGGTAACCTTGCTACTACCATTACCTGACCATTTTAAGTTACTCCCATCGCTTCTTTGGGTGACGGGCACCATCGCATAAGATTTTCCATAGCTCCAGTAGAAACTGATACCTGCATAACGGCTATCGTTTATCAACATGATAATACCCGTCTCGTCGATGCTGACCTTTCTGCTCAGAATGTCAGGGTTATGCGCTTCCACGAAAGAGAATACTCTTTGCGAGTTGGCTTTCATGTTGTTGAAAGAATTGAGTGCCCATCCTGCATCGAAGAATGTGTTTACATATGAGCCCGTATCAGTTACATCTGCCCCTTCTTCTTCGGAAACGGCATCGAGAATATGTATATTAAAATAACTTTGGTATTGGTTGAATGGCTCTACATCGAATATGAAGTCTAACATTTCCGTCGCACGGGAGTGATAATCTGCCAGTTGGTCACGGGTAAAGCCTTCTGGAATTACCACCCACGAAACAGGGTGATTGCTGTTGTTAACCGAGTATTGCATCGCCCAACCATTGGTATAGTCATCACTATCAACTTGGATGGTACCCAGGTTCAGCATCTCTGAAGGATGAAGGTTTGCGGCGTTCAAACCACTGAGGGTGTACTCCTTTCCCTCATCGTTAAACATCGACAGAGTGAATCCTTTGGGCATTTCCGTGGGCGCGCATAAAATATAATAGGTGTGCAACTCTTCGAAATCGCCAACCAACTCCACATAGTTGTTGTCTTCTACTGTGAAGATATCTCCATCATCGACGTTTACAAGCATCTCTCCAGACAGGTAAACCGCTTGGTTGTCGGCGTCATTGTTGGCAGTCAGTCTTACTCTTTTCAGGTTTCCCACACCAGAGCCAGTTACTTCAAATTTTATCAGCGAGCAGAGGTTATGGAACAGCAGGTTTCTGATATCTCCACCTTCTGTCTTTGCGTATGAAATATTCAGTTGATTCTCTATGCCATCTGGGATAGCGACTTGACTTGACGGAAGCAATATATTCACTGCATAACGCTTCTCACTTTCATCATCGTAATAGGCTACTAACCCTTGGGTTTGCTCTGCTGGATAGAAGGCATAGAAATCGGCATCTGTCTGTATAGGGTTATCGCTGCTAAAGGTAACGCAAGCACCAGTCTCTTGGGTGGTGAATACCTCCGAGTGATAGCCACCGCTCTTAGAATTTCCAAACACCCTAACTTTGTCTCCTGCAGTCCAGAGAACGCTTCTGCCTTCCAACTGTGTACGAGTTGAGGCTTCATCAAATAGGGCATTGAACTGCTGCAAAGTTAGCGTTTGTGCAATAGGCTTTATCTCAGCAAGGGCATAGGATTCTTCCAACCTATTCTCGCATGCTGAGCATAATAGCAGTATTGCCCATCCTATGGCAGCAGTTTTTTTCATTATTTTTTTTTATAAATGTATTGGCTGTCGAAGCCAAAGCCGCGACAGCCAATCATCATTAATCAATTAGTGTTTCAATTCAATGTTGAAATAACAGTTTTGAATGCCTTACCCACTTCATGCAGCACCGGTGGAGCTGATGGGGGCATAGGCGTCACTGGACTTTCTACATAGTTGGCTGGAGCACTCGATGCATTGTAAATTGGATTCAGACCATCGAATGAGGTAGTAAGCAACCCTTCAGTACCTGCAAACTCAGCACCATTCTGGATATCCTTGTACTGCTTATCGTTAGCCAGGAAGGTGTTATAGTCGAATGGCTCTCCCACAATGTCAAAGATGCGTTGTACAATCAGGTAGCGTTGATAAGCACTGAAGTAAGCACGATTGTCATCCATACAGCTGATTTCCTCAGAACGCCAGATGCTCTTGCCATAACCCATACCACCTTCATACAACCCTGCATACGGGAACTTGCCTGTTTCCACATTACCTGGAGTTGATGGAATCATCATCGACCATTGTGGATTGTTTTTATTCGCCGTAACATTCAACTCGTATGGAACTGGCCAAGAGTGCGGACCAATGGTTGTGCTTGGATAAGTACTGTTGTTATTATACCAATACTCATCACCAAAACGTCCGAAGCAATGACCTCCGCCTTCATGCAAAGCAGTATTCATCCAAGTACCTGTGTTGGTAATACCCCTCGCATTGTTATTTCCCTCCCAAACTAAACCACTGGAACCTAAGTTGTTCAAGGACGTTGGAACGATGGTATAGCCCGATCCATCAGAGAACGCATGGCAAATGCCACCACTACGGGTGTCGTTCACAATCATGATGATAGGTGTCTGGGTAAGGTCAGCATCTCCATTCTTGATGTCAGGGCAATTCTCTTTCACAAACGCATTGACAGTTGCAAGATTGGCAGCCATATTGCTATAGTCATCCCTGTCCCAACCAGCACCGAAATAGGTGTTCTTGTCAATATGTTCATCAATCACGTCTGCTCCTGACTCTGCAGAAGCAACAGGAATGATGTAGATATTAAAGTAATCCTTATAGGTCTTGTATGGCTCCACAGAGAAGAAGAAGTCCAGCATCCTTGTAGCCTGTTGATTGAAAAGGTTCAGCTCGTCAGCTGTATAACCTTCAGCAATCACCACGAAAGGCACCGCCTTTGTTCTGGATGACTTGTGATATATCGTCATTTCTCCATTGATGACAAAGTCACTTGTCTCAACATTGATTTCGCCTAAGTTAAGGATTTCGCCTGCTTTCAGTTCTGCATTCTTATTGGCGTACTTCACATACTCTTTGCCGTCTTTGTCGATGAAAGTCATGGAGAAACCATTGGGCATTGAAACAGGAGCGGTTACCATATAATAAGAGGTGTTAGCAACGAACTCGCCCGTCAGCTCTACATAGCTACCTTCACCATTCATCTGAATGAATTCACCATTACTGGTATCCAGTAAAAGTTCACCACTCAATGGAGGGGTGTCTCCCATACTTGCCTCAGGAATAATCCTAATCTTAGCCAGGTTGCTTATGGCAGAGCCTGTTAACTGGAATTTAATCAGCGCATTTACATTCTTGAAAGACAAGTCCAAGGAAGTGGTATGAGCAAAACCTAAGTTCAAGTCATCTGCGAAGGTGTTGGCATTTGCCAGCTGGGTGGTAGGGATAGTCATACCAAAAGCAGATTGAGACTCACTCAACAGATATATACCCGATGAGACAGCAGAACTTGGATATAAGGCATAATATTCGTCAACTGCAATGACAGACCCCGTAATCTTCACCGTATAGCCATCTTTATCAGCAGTGAAAGTCGTTGCATTTCCCGTATATATGCTTTCGCCTTCGGCAGGGATAACTGTTATTTGGTCGCCTGCCAACCACTTTACTTTCTTGCCATCGACAAGCTCGGTGCGTGTGTCAACATTATCTGCAAACACTGCTTGGAAGCTGGTTATCACGTTTTTGGTAGCAGCTTCCAGTTCCTGCGTATTATCCAATGACTGGATAAAAGCATACTCCTCGCTCTGGCAAGCAGCCAAAGCGAGGAGAGTTAAAGTGTAAAGCGTTTTCTTCATTGTCGCACGCCTTTATGGATGATAATTACCATCCGTAATTGGTTTCAGTAAAGTCCTCTATAGTAGCTTTAGGAGCAGATACAGTACCATCATCGATGGTGATATCCTCATCTTGCTGGCTTTCTATATCTTTCATTACAAGATTCAGCCAGCGTGCTAATTCCTGCATTGCCTGAGTTACTTCACCTGTCAGCTTGTTGCCTTGCACCAACAATTTCTTCAATGTTGGAATCTCAGGCAAATCAATGAAGAACCATTTTGCGAAGTCACCAGTAAAGTTATTATAGGCAATATCTAATTCTTCCAAAGCCATAAGTTTACCTATCCACAGAGGGAGATCGCCTGAAAGTGAGTTGTCATATAACCACAGATATTTCAGCTGCTTTAAGTTGCCAAGGGTAGAAGGTAATTCACCACTTAATTGGTTGGCACCTAAATTTAATTTAATCAATTTTGTCAGGTTACCAATGGTCGTAGGGATGGCAGTAGCCAAAGTCGGAGCCATAGATGAACCTGCTTCTTCAGCTGTTTTGGGGGCACCAGAGACAACTGCACTAGTCAGGTTGTTGCCAGATAGATCTAATAAGGTCAGATAAGTTAAATCACCAATACTTTCTGGGATTGTACCGGTTAAGCCCATGCTAGAAAGGTCAATTTCTGTAATGTGACCATCAGCATCTACCGTTACACCTGTCGCACCATCAAAATCAGCTTCACTTGTAGCACCCAATGGCCAGTCACTAAGTGCAGATGGTTTACCAAATGCTACATACAGGTCGTTCATAGCAGCAACAGCCTTATTTGTTTCAGAGCCCTTGAGGGTGATAGGATTACTTGTAGAAGGACCACGACGGAAACGCATATACTTACCCTGATATTTAGTAAAGTCGTATCCAGAAGCGAAGAGTACAGTTTCGTACACTTTGTTATCAGACGTTACTATTTCAGCAGTAAGTTTACTGCCAGTAAAATCTCGAGGCAGTACCCACATGTAGAAATTAGACTCAACGTTAGCTGTAACAGCTATGTTGTCCAGCTTAAGAGAGACACTCTGGGATTCCATGGTAGGCTTGAATGTAGGTGTAAGACCAGAGATGTCAAGGTTGGCCTGCGTAATAAAAGGAGTGTCGCTTGACACCAAGCGGATTTCTGTTAATGTTGCGTCAACAGGCATGGTAAAAGGCATATAGATAATGGTACCCATATAACCTACCTTGAAATCCAGAGAAGGCCCCGTGGCTGTGATAGCCTCATTTGAAGCGAAATAGTTGAAAGCGTTCAAGTGAGAGTAGTCGTTAGCCTTCTTTTGATTCTGGCCAATGTAATTCATTGGAAGTGCAGTCTTATCCCTGTTGTAATAGTTGTATGGATAATACACTGCATAGGTATATCCGGTCTTTAAAGCCCAGCCACCACCATCGAATTCTGCACTGTTGGAGCCAACAAATGCTTCATCGATAGGGAAGTCCACCTGTGCACCCTTGTTAGGGAACACACCCAAGACATCGCCACTTGACCATCCAAAACCAAATGCGTCAGTTTCTTCCTTATAGGTAAACTCTGCACGGGTTTCTGCATCATCGAAACTAACGATTTCCATGTCAGGAAGGGTGACAGTAATGTGCTCCACCTCCTGTCCTATAACTGGACTATTGGTGTCGTCAACCAAATCATCGCTGCTACAAGCTGCTAAGAAAGCAGCTGATGCGATAACGGATAAAAAGAGTACATTTTTTTTCATAATATCTATTTTTTAGTTTTTATTATCGGACTTAAAGCGGACTCATCCTTTGCAGAAATCGTCCGCTTATATTAGTTAGGCGGTTGTTAAAAATCGTCACCACCAATATCCTCAGCAGTACCTGCCAGGATGACATCCTCTAACTCCATCTTGATTTCCTTTACAACAGGAGCTTCGTAATCTTCTTTTCTCATTTTAGTACTAAAATTGCGCATACTGATTCCCTGTGGTATGCAGTTAATAATATATAATGGTGTGGGAACCTTACCTTTCATCTGTCAATCAAGGAAGTAGGCCTATAACTTCATTTGACAAGGACGGATAAACACCATTCTTTTTTTCATTTCTTCAAATAACAATCTTCCGCATTGGGCTTTTATCTACACACGCAGAACCACCCCATAAGGGTACTTGTCGGGACAAAGTTAAAAACTTCTTTTGTCTTTTGCAAGTTATTGGCATCTTTTTTTCTTGATTTGAGGGATTTTTTTTGGGTGTTGAGTATTTTTTTTGTAATTTCGCAGCCATGAGAAAACAAGCAAAATATTACCAAGTGGCCGGATTGACGTTCGGCGTGGAGTTTGGTGAAGGTTTGGAACTGGAGGGTAAGCTGCAGGCATACGAGCCTTTTGAGACAGCTTTGGCTGAAGAACCGCTCTTCTTGTTATCTTTTGAGAGGGTTGAAGATGGTTTGCAGGTTGTGGATTGGAAGAAACTAATCAGTTCAGATGAATCTGGCTCTATGGTGGAGATTTATGTTGACTCTGATAATAATTATCATTATGTGGACCGACTAATAAGGAAACCTAACATGTGGTTGTGTGTTGACTTTACTCGTGAAATGTATAAGGCACATTGCCGATCTTGTGGTGATGCAGGCTTCCAGTTATATGCACTCAACAATGCCTTGATGCTGATGTTTGCGCTAAGTAGTGCTCACAAAGATACCCTGCTGTTCCACTCATCGGTGGTGATGCTTGAGGGCAAGGGATATATGTTCTTGGGCAAGAGCGGAACAGGAAAGAGTACGCATAGTAAGTTGTGGTTGAATCATATAGCAGGTAGCGAACTGCTGAATGACGACAACCCTGTGGTAAGGATCATTAACGGAAAACCTTGGGTGTTTGGCTCTCCTTGGAGCGGCAAGACGCCTTGCTATCAAAATAAGTCGGTTCCTGTGGGAGGTTTTGTGAGATTGTGGCAGGCTCCCGTAAATGAAATCAAGCGGCTGGACATTTTGCAGGCTTATGCCGCATTATTGCCTACGGTTTCATCTATGAGGTGGGAGGCTTGGTGTGCTGACCCTATTAATTCCACCTTGAACAGGCTGATACAAGCAGTGCCTGTGTTTAGCTTGAGAAATCGCCCAGAAGAAGCTGCGGCATTAATGAGTTTCAATGCTTTGACGCATTAATTCATAGTTGTAACACTTCGTCGCAGTAGGAGAGAATGTGGTCACGATGAGTGATGAATATCATGGTCTTTCCTTTCATAGCACACATCAGTCTCTCAGCAAGTGTGCGCTCTGTTTCAGCATCGAGCGAGGAGCTGAATTCGTCTAATAGTATGATGCTTCCAGGACGCAACAAACCTCTGGCGATAGCGATGCGCTGAGCCTGTCCTTCACTTAGTCCGTCGCCCCATTCTCCACAGCGGGCATCGAGTTTCAAAGGCAAGTCTGCCACAAAGTCGGCAGCTGCGATGTGTAAAGCTTCCCACATCTCTTCTTCAGTAGCGTTGGCTTTGCCCAAGAGCAGATTGCCACGGATGGTACCACTTAACAGACTGTTGCCTTGTGGTACATACACCAAGTTACCACGAGTCTCAGGCGACGACTCCACTTTTTCAACTTTATTATATATAGAGAGGGAGCCTTGTTGCGGATAAAGTACCGATAGCATCAGCTTCACCAATGTGCTCTTTCCTGCGCCTGTTTCGCCTACGATGGCAGTTCGACTGCCTGGCTTGAAATCGTGTGAGAAGTGTTGATAGATGTCACGTTTACCGTTCTTGTATCTAAAAGTAATGTCGTTGATGCGTATGCCTGCTGTTCCTTCCAGCATTTTTGCTGAGCCTGGCATCTCACCATTCAGTTTCTCCAATTCTTCAAGTCTGTCTATGGATGCTGAGGAATGTACAAAGTCGGGGATCAAGCGAGTCAGATCTACCGTTGGGCTTTGAATCCTATTCACCAATTGCAAGAAGGCAGTCATCATACCATAGGTGATAATTCCCTGCTGCAAACCTACCAATCCCCAAAGGAAGGCAGTCATATAGCCAGCGATGAATCCCAAGCTCACCATTCCCCTGGAAAACAGGTTGAAGCGTGTGCGGTGCATAGTCTGACCATAAAGTGAGGTCTGCAAGTTTTCCAGTCGGTCGGCAAAAGCACCATTCTGTTCCATACTTTGTATGAGCAGATGATGCTGTAAACTCTCCTGCATTACGCTCTGCACCTGACTATCAGTTGAGCGAATGTCTTTTGTCAGCTTTCGCATCTTGAAGAAATACAGCTTGCTGACCACCAGAAATACGGGCATGATGAAGATGATGCTCCAAGCCAGTATGGGATTTAAAGAATAGAGAAATACAAATGCAGCCAATACTTGCACACAGTTGATAATCAGTTGTGGCACAGACTTGCATAGCGTTTCGCTTACCACACGCACATCTTCCTCTAAGCGGTTCAGGACATCTCCGCTATGGAATTGCTCCCATTCCTCCCAAGTTACATGCATCAGATGGCTGTAAATGCGGTGTCTGACTTGGTTCTTCAGCTCGATCTCAGTTTGGTTCTCTATCCAACTGATAGCTAAGTTGAGACCCAGTTCCGCAAGATAGATGAAAACAAGTATGGCACCATAGACGAAAAGCCTTGGTTGGGAAAGTCCACCATGTGTGGCATAGTCAATGGCCTCTTTGCTGAAATACACAAATGTTAGACTGGCACCAATGTAACACAACCCACAGAGGGTGTTCAGCAATAATCTGCCCCTTATTCCATGGGATGAGCGCCAAAGCCATGTGAAAAGTCTTTTTATCATTTTTTTGTGAAGAAGTCGGTGAAGAAATGAATTCCACGTTCATACATAAATAATATAAAGGCTTCGAAGCCCAAAGAAGGGAATAGTTTCATTGTATTGATGTAACGATGGGTGTGATAGAAGTAACGTTTACACTTTCTGATTACGTAGTTGGATGAATAAGGGAGTTTATTTTCTGCGTAATGACCAAAGTTTCCTTGTTTTAAAATGTCTTCTAAAACCTTAACTGATTTATTATAAGTATCCTTGTAAAAAGGAAACTCTTCTTGGGGAAGTCCTATTTGGTGTACCAAGATATAACCGAACACTTGCCAAGGTTGCATCAAACCATAATAGCAGAGTTCTCGTTTCAATACTTCCTGGTCTATTTCTGTATGATATACATGCAACATCCGAGCCCAGTCGCAGAGCTGGCGTAAGCCTACACCGCCATGAAAAAAATGAAAAAGCATGTGGTAGAACACATAGAGGGAACTGAAAACGCTATCTGGCACATTAATATTTTTGTTTTCGCCCATTGGAGTAAAGGCGTATGTTGATGATTCAAGCATTTGCTCTCCCCATTTTACAAATCTTCTTTGCTTAAAATAATTAGAGAACAATGCAGCAATTCTATGTAACTCAATATCTACACCTTGCCAAACCACATTTGTATGCAAGAAATTTTCACCTTTTATTTGCCCCATATCTTTCCTGTCTTTTATCTCTTGGCAGATGGCTTGGTAATTCTTTCGCCCTATGTAAAGGTCTATATCTCCACTTTGGCGATGCAAGGGATTGGGATGGAGGGCTGCACAACTTTGTCCTTTCAATAACAACGCTCGGAAACCTTTTTCTTGCAACTTTTCAGTGAATGCCACCAGCACTTGGTTTTGTTTCCTGTTTGCTTGTTCGATTTTGTTTACCTTCCAAAACCACTTTAAGCGGATTTCCTCTTCGGGTTGCTGTTCTAAAGGCAAGCTTAGCATGCCGTCAAACAGTATGCCGAGCAAGGTTTGACGCTTGGCTTGTTCCATCAAATCTTTCCACTCTTCATTGTTGAGTTTAATGCCAACATGAGGAGCCGTTCCCCAAAGGCCGGCTTTGAGCAGTTCCCAGAAACCCTGTTCCGTGGTCGTCGTCATTCTTCCAATAGTCCGATTCTTTTCCAATCTTCAATCAGACGTTCGGCATCAGCAAGAGCCGTATCCTCAGAGACGTTGTATTTAGCTGTCAGCAAATTCACCATATCCTCGGCAGAGAAATCACGTCCTTGCAAGTTCTCCCAAAGATACTTCGCACTGCTGTTAATGCTAACTAGTTTATTGAAGTTGATTACTTCAATACTTTCAGGTACCAAAACTTGGTTAACACCTATTTCCCTTAGTGTGAATCCTTTTTTTGTTTTCATGATTCATATCATTATTACATTGTTTTAATAAGTGTTCTTTTCAGGTAATAAAACAGTCTTGAAAGTAAGCAGTAAGATTCGACAATCAAGACCAATACTCCAATGGTTAATGTAGAAAATGTCCAATTTTACTCTTTCTTTCATTTGTCTAACATCTGTGGTTTCACCGCAACGTCCCATAACTTGCGCTAAGCCGGTAATCCCAGGCCGGACAGCTAAACGGTCCATGTAGTTTCCTATAAGCTTTGAATACATATCAGTATGAGCTAACATATGTGGTCGAGGGCCAATGACAGACATGTCACCCGTCAGTACATTCCAAAACTGGGGAAGTTCGTCAAACCTAGTTTTCCTCAGGAATTTTCCGAATGGGAAAATTCTTTCATCATCACTTGTAGCTTGCCTAGTGTCAGCTTCGTCATTCAAATGCATGGAGCGGAATTTATACATGACAAAGGTCTTGTTTTCCAGCCCAGAGCGTTTCTGTTTGAAAAAGATTGGACCTCTGCTCTGAACCTTTATCGCTATCGCAATAAAGGGGAATAGAACAACCGTGATGCACAACGCCAGACTGGCAATAATCACATCAAAAATTCGTTTTAGAACGTTATTTGTAACAATAGAACCACTCATAATTCCTTAATAATATGCCATATGAAAAGTGGATTACCAATAATGTATCTTTTCCACATTCTTTTTGGCTCTTTCAATAATCTATAAAGCCATTCCAAAGAATGGTTTTGCCACCATAGTGGAGCTCTTTGTATTGTTCCTGCATAGAAGTCAAATACAGCTCCAATGTTTCCCACATGGCAGTTGATTTTTAAATCTGTCCAATGCTGATATGTCCATTTCTCTTGCTTTGGTGCTGTCATACCAATCCACAACAAATCTGGGTTGGCCTCATTTATCGCATCGATGATTGCAGCATTGTCATCAGCAGAAAAGTCGGATTTATATGGGGGTGAATAAGTTACGATTTCAAGATTTGGATAGTCTGTAGCTGCGTTCTCTTTAATTTTCTCCAATACCTGATTTGATGATCCCATAAACATTACCCTTCTCATTTTCTCGCCTTTCTTTCGTGCCATGCTCATTGATTCGTTCTGATGCATCTCGAAGACAAACAAGTCCCATCCCGCTATGCGCTCTTTGGGTCTTGAGCTGGCTTTTATGAAATGGCAAGCCTTGACAATGCTGCCTCCATCAGGTATTAAATAATCGCTACTTACAAGAGCTTTTGTAAAGATGGCGTCTTTCTGCGCCATATTATAGGAATGGGCATTAAGGGTATTGATGACAATCTTCCCCATTGGCATGTCCTTTAATGCTTCTTTGGATTCTATCAAATTTAAAGTGGAGAGTAGCATGTTTTAACCTAATATTTGTTTGAAGATGGAAGTCAATTGATTTTCAAAGGCAGCAATAGTGTAGTTCTCCTTGAAATGCTCCAAGCCATTCTCTCCCATCCTTTTTCGTAACGAAGGGTCGTTGAGGAGTAACAAGATTTTCTCAGCTAAATCTTTAGCACTCCTTTTCTCGCAGATAAACCCGTTTTCGCCATCTTTTACGATGTCAGGGATGCCCCCCTCATCTGTTGTTACAATTGGTAGTCCATGCTTCATGGCTTCCAAAAGTACCAAGGGGAAACATTCATCTAAAGATGGAAAAACGAAAATGTCTGCATTATTCCAAAATTGCTCTTTATCAATCCCATATTTACTCCCATGGTAGAAAACGCAATTATATAGTTTTTTCTCTTTAATTATTTTAGAGAGGAAAACTCTTGTGATTTCAGATGATTCAGCCCCCACTATATGACATGAAAAATCAATTCCTTTCGCATGAAGTGCTTGCAATGCATCAAGAAGGAAAAATACTCCTTTTTGTATTAACAAATTACTGAGGAATAGTATTCTGACCGTTTTTTCACGATCACCTTTTTGGGGAGTTGGCATTTCTTCGGATATACCATTCGGACAAATGTAAACATCTTTACTCATAACATATCTTTCAATGTCAGGGTAAAGTCTTTTAGAAAGCAAAATAATTTTTATATCTTTAAAAAAATGTTTGTATAAAAAATTGTCAAATATCTTGTTCTGACGTGTTGAAACCCCTTTGTTATGATAATGTGCAACGATGTTGCAGTTCATAAACTTTAATGCCATCATTATTAAGAAATCTTTGTAGAAGGGACCACCTTTGGAATTAGGAGTGATATAAACAAGATTTGGCTGTGTGTTTTTGACCGTTTTAATGATGTTGAGTAATAAATGAAAGAATTGAGAGATTTTCCGAATTTTGAACTTCCCGATATCCTCTAAACTGGAAGCTGTGGTCAAATTGATATATTCACAATCAAATTCATTGTTGATGAGCTTTGAATTGCGGAGAGATTGTCCAATTATAGCAGCTCCGTGGATAGGCGGCGGCATGTGGAGTATGAAGAGTATTATATTTTTTTTCATGATTGTCATTCTTCGCCGTTGTATGTGCAATCTGGTACAACATTCAGTGTTTTAGTATGTTGGTTAGCAGAGATGACAGATCCTACAATAAACATAGGCAACCAGGTTCCTTGTGTTGACTCAATAGTAATATATGATAATCCCCCAATAATATATGTTGCAAAGATGCTTAAGGTTATGTAAAATTGTTCTCTGTCCTTGATTTTGCAGATAAAGCTGATAACGATTGCGATGAAAATAATAAAAATAGCAGATCCTATATAACCTGTTGAAAACAGAATCTTTAAATAGTTGTTATGGGAATCTATATCTAATGTTGGACTGATATCCGAGCAAAGGTCTATACCAATAAACTTCGTCAACAAGCTTTTCTCATCAAATATATCATATATTTCTGCCCAAGCCAAGGCACGTCCTTGAGTATTTTCACCAGAATATAAATCATCAGAATCGTCCAATAAAAGATATTCTTCTCCCAAAACATCATTAAGAGAGATCATGGCAATGATGGCTATAACACCTATAATAAGGGAGTAGATGGCAAATTTTGAACTTATCCTGAGTGCTTTGCCAGTCTTTTGTTCATACCAATAGCAGAAGAGAAGGAAAAGAGAAAAAGCGATAATCATATAATAGATTCTTGCATTAGCTATGAGTATGAAATAGAGGCATAAAAATGGAATCGCTGATTCAATTTTAGTGTTGTGTTTGCAGAAAGCATAGACAATGAAACATTGTGTCATGGCCAATGCTAAATCAGTCTTGAAATAATAGAAACCTCTGAAAGTGTTGACTGTACCCCACTCAATGAATCCCCAGCCTGTTATAAATGAAAGTATGGTGAAAACAAGTACGGGAATAAAGCCTTTGCGGATACATAGTATTACTTGTTCATGGTCAATCTGGTAATATCTACCCAAGAAATACAGCATAAATGATGATTCAATTTTTAAGAACTGTGACCATCCTTCAAGATTTCGGAGAAATGAGAAGAAGAATAGTAACATTAACGAAAAAACAATCAAATCAATCTTGTCATAAGCCGGCTGATATCTCGAAGAAAAGATGCAATATATGCAAATTAACATTAACCCAACATCAAGTATTTGCAGTTGGTATATCATGTCCACTATAGGCTTTAGATAGAAAACTAGACCCATTTATTCAGAACTTTAGCTTGTAGGATAGTTGAGAAAAGTGCTAAAATGACTCGTAAGTGCTTTTCTTTGGTAGTATCTTTTCAAATGATTCGAGAATTCTGCTCTTTGCTACTTCAAATTGGGTGATGACATTGGAGTCATTAAGGCAGATAAGTTTCTTCTTCCGCTTTATGATACAGTCAACGATTTCTGATATATTGTCATCACTTATTAAATAATACTGACCATCTTTTTGGGTGTTTATTGGATAAAAATCACCTGAAGCCAGCTGCCAATATCTAATCAACCAAGGTGCTACATCTCTATAATCACGAAATCGATTGATCGATGTTCTCAAAATCTCTTTTGAACAATGCTTCCATACGCCATGATATGATTTAAGCAAATAGCCCTGAGCAATGTGCGGATTGATAAAGCCAGTAAATTCATCTTTCCTAATCATCGTACAAAGTACGTTTAGCAAAGATTGCTTAATATAGGCAATGTTGAACCATTTGGATGGATTCTTCTTTATGACTTCCCATTTATTGAAATGCTCATTAATGGCTGTTTTTGAAAGTAAAACATTTGCTCCAAATATACCACTGTGTATATTAATGGTCATACCGCCTATGTCACAGGGCAATCCATCCTTGAAGAACCTTTCTGGTTTGACATCGTCTAGCAAGAACATATCATCATTGAAATACACAAACTTTTCAGACAAGCCTGGGATTCTGTGGAAATAAAACTCAATCACATTACTGCTAAACGTGGGTAAATATTCTGAAGGGATAAAATCTGAATGTTTGACGATTATCAGTTTTGGATGGTTGACATTTAACCAATCTGGCAAATGACCCCAAGTGACGAAGAAAACATTGTTCACCCAAGGAGCATACTCTTCCACTCCCCGAAAAAAGTAGCGGAGTGTCCCCCAATCTCTATATCTTGAGCTGTTATTACTCATGTCTTTATGCTCTGCTTCCGCATAATGATTGCGTTCCTTTTGCCATTCAGGATCATTGCCATCTACCCATGTGATGACTAAGTCTATTTTGTCATCCATACATTTCATACTTTTAATGTCTCTCAGTTTCAATCCCCTTCGTGAAGTTCCTAACCCAAGTTAATAGTTGCTTGCGCTCTATTTTGTTTAAGCCGATAAAAAATGCAGATGCCAGGGTTAGCGTCAATATCAAGGCAAGGTGCCCTAAGTGTAATAGCAAGTTGTCTATCCGCATTCTGGATGTAAAAGAAAGGCAGATGATAATCGGAATGCAGACTTTGGTAATGGGAATAAACACATCCTGGCAGAATCTTATCACTGGGAAATGGAGAATTATATATGCCATACAAAACTGTATGATACGCCACAAAATATCAGCGATGATAAAGGCAAGCAATAGGACATAGGCGGGATATCCCATCTTAAACAACGCATACCCAATTGGGATACAAGAAATCGTAATTGCACTATAGATAATTCTAAACCATGATACTTTACCGGAAGCATTTGCCACATAGGATATGCCACCATCAGTAACAGCCACGAAGGCCATTAAAAGAATCATCTGTGTAAATACCAAAGCTCCATCAGGCACTTGTAATAACCAGACGTGTAAGATGAAGTCTAATTCAGCCCACATGGGAAAGAAGGCAGTAATCATCATTAGTAGGCTATATTTGCCGATGCGGCTGGTTAGATAATAGACTCGCTCCATGTCGCCTCGGCTATAACTTTGTGTTATTTGTGGAGCAGCGGCATTCAAGAAGTTGTTCGCAAAAGGGGATATGCTGCGATTCACAGTCTTTGCTACTGCATATGCTCCGTTTACAATAGTGCCAAAAAAATAATTAATCAGCAATAAACTTCCTTGACCTCTAAACATGTATGCTACAGTTGACATCAAATTATAGTAACTATATGAGAGGGTTTCTCGGTACAAATGCCGATCCTTGACGATCCTCCATTTAACGACTTCTCTCCAGTGCCGATAGCAATATATATGATAAACGACAAATGCTGTCAACATGGGAAGTGTTTCAATGAGGGAAAATGCTTTGAGGCGATTGCCATCGAAAGTTTGAAGCCAAAAAAGTAATCCCAATTGAACTACTTTTACAGAAATCTCAACGATAGCCGTGAAGAGAAACTTCTCAGTAGCATTGAAGAGGCTTGAATAAGGCACATTGACTATTCCAATGCAACATACGATGGTTGACACTTGGAAGACAAACATTGCATCAAATGCCTTGGCTGCATCAACGTTAAGGAAATTGTTTATGTAGAAGACTCCTCCGATCTCCAGCAATAAGAGTATTGAAAAGGCAGTTATAATATGAAGTACATTGCATACATTGAAAATGTGATTCAAGTTCCCGTCTTCCTTGCCCCGCTCCACATTTATGAAACGGATTGTTGTACCAGCGAGAGAATCGGAAATGAAGGTAAATAAAACTACAATCCCGCCAACAACGCTATTGAGGCCATAATCTGATACGCCAAGTGCTTCAAGGGCGAGCCTTGATGTATATAGGCCCAATAGCATCTTAAGAAACAATTGCCCATATACCACCAAGGTGTTCTTGACTATTTTCTTATTTCCTGTCTGATGATCAGAATGCATGTGATTACCTATGTTGGGGACCATCAAAAACGCTTAACATTCTCAACATAGGTTTTATATCGTTTTCTTTGTATAAAATGTAGCAAGTCACTCCAATAATACCCATGAATAGGGCGATGAGGCACATGCGAGAACGCTTTGGTCCTGCTTTCCTCACTGGAACAGTAGCGGATTGTAAAGTGGTGAAAGCTGGAGTGTCTTCTTGCACCTTCGCTTTGGCTGCCTGAAGTTGTGCAGCAACTTGTTGATAAACATTCCGCTGTAGCTGAAGGTTCATCTCAAGGTCTGCTCTTTTCTGCCGGTCAACCTCCAGGAAAGTATTCATATTAGCATCCGCATACTCAGCGTATTCCCTACTGGATTTCTCGTAATTAGCTTTGGTTTCTTTGTAAAGGTTCTGCATATACTCCAAATCCACTCTCGCTTTCTTTGTTCTATAGTTAGTGATGGATTGCTGCAGACGAGCCAACACGGAATCTGCCACCAAAGCGCATATCTCAGGGTCTTGATCTGTTACTTGTATCGTTATGGCTCTTGTCTTTTTATTAACGTCGCAAGTTATTTTTTTGTGAAGAGCCCTAACTACTTTCATTTGTTTCTTTGTCAAACGATAAGGATTAACGGCGTTACTATCGTCATCGCTTTCTTTTCTCAGCAGAGATGAAAGCCATCCCATCAGAGTTGTCCACCACGGTGATTTCTGCTCGTTGGTTAAGTACTCATAGTAAGTGAACTCCTGTCCATCGACTTTAGTTACTTTGACAGGAAAAAGCGAGGCTTTAAAATCAACGGATTTCATCAAATCAGGATATAGAGTAGGAGTGATGGCATCTGCGCCACGAGTGGCACTATTCAAATTGATGCCAAAGGAACTGGCTATATTTGACAGGCTGCTTGATGTGATTGTCCCTGTGGTAGATTCTGGTGCCAACATCACAGTACAATTGTAGTAATTGGGCAGTGAAAGCGTTATAATAACTGCCATTAGGGCAACTATTGGAATAACCTTATAATACAGCTTGCGATGTTTTTTGATGTCAGCCCAAAGTTTGCCAAAATCTATAGGAGCAGGTTTCCTTCTATTTGTAATTGTCTCACTCATAGCTCAGATTATTTGATAAGGTGTGAAATGGTAGCGAACATGGTCACAATGGACGTTACGCCCGTGCCAATGGCAAGCCACCTAGACAAGGCATTCTCGTCTCGAGGTGCTTTGGTGGGCACAACAATCTCACAACCAGGCTCAATCTTACTATTCTTGGCTAATCCCATGGTCCCGTTCTGATAAACCACATAGGCATGATTCTTTTTGGCACGGTTGCCAAAGCCACCAGCCTGTTTGATGTAATACTTATAGCTTTTTCCTTCTTCATAGGCAACCGTGTTGGGCGAACTTACATTGCCACTAATGCGAACAGTGTGGTTGAAACGAGGTACTATCAGGCGGTCGCCGTCCACCAACTCGATGTCCTGTGTTGAACCAGGGTGGGCAAGCGCCTCATCCAAGTGGATGCCCACAGAATATACATCACCCACGGTCACTTGGTCGATATCAATGGAGTCTTTGCCTGTTGCACTTTGCTGGGCGATTTGTAATACATTCCTCAAGCGGGCGCGTTCAGCTTGTGATAAGCGACGTTCAAGTCGAGCTCCTCTTACGTATGAACCAGGGATAACACCGCCTGCTGCTTTGATGAGATCTGATAGGCGTTGGTTTTTCTCCTCCATAGTATAGGTGCCTTTAAATGCGACCTCCCCTTCTATTGTTACATTGATTTGGTTTTGGAAAACAGGACTTGTCCTCACATGTACTACATCGTAGGGTTGGAGAGTAAAGCTGCGGTCACCATCAACCTCGTAGTTGTCTTTCAGCGCAAAGCTAAAGGTTTGAGCAAGTTCCATAGTTGCATCTCGGGCATTGGGGTCACGTAAGCGGCGTGCTACATCCACTTTAACAGCAGAAGCAGCATCAGTAAGGCCACCTGCTTGCAGCACTAAGTCTTCTATAGTCATACCCTCTGCATATTCAAAGGTGCCTGGGAAAACCACTTCTCCATCAATCGTCAGAGTTCGCAAATTCTGGAGCTCGGCGATGGTAGGAATGAACAACACGTCTTCATTTCGCAGCGTAACATCAGCAATTGTTCCATTCATGATCCCTTCCACATCCACAGATGTTACTTCTTGTGTGCGATTGGCCTTCATGCGACGCAGTACAGCTCTCGATGTTAACGCTTCTTCTTTCAAGCCAGATGCGATTTCGATGAGAGAACGCACAGTGGTGACTTTTCCTCCAAGGTGATACATACCAGGTCGGTAGATGGCACCTCGGACTTCTACCATATTCTTATAGCGGTCAATGATAGAATCGACAGAAATGGAGTCGCCATCAGTAAGCATGAAGTTGGCAAAATCGTTCTCTTCCACATTATACACTGTTCGAAGGTCCTCACTCTTTCGAATTACACGAAGCAGTTTCTTATAAGCATCACCCGTAAATCCACCACTGTATTTCAAGAGGTTATTGATGGATTCTGTACTCCTCATTTCGTAGGCCATAGGCCGTCTTACCTTACCGGCAATGTCAACGATACTTTCATATGCACCAACCTGGATCACATCGTTGTCCATCAGCGTAACATTACCTGCCAGGCGCCCGTTGAGGATAAACTCATAGACATCCACTGAAGATATCTGTTTGCCTTGACGATAAACCTTGATGTCACGTAGGGTACCAAGCTCACTAATACCTCCTGCCATATAGAGGGCATGGAATACGGTGGCAAAAGCGCTCAAAGTGTAGGTTCCTGGCGTATTAACCTCTCCTAAAACGTTTACAACAATGGTACGTGTCTGACCAACGGTCACTTTTATCTCCGATTCTGAGTAATACCGCCCCATTTTTTCGGCTATACGACTTTGTGCTGCGTAAACCGTTAGTCCGCTTACTGGCAGAGGACCCACATTTGGGATTGTAACATTACCATCTGGGCTTACTGTTAGTGCCTGAGTCTCTTGGGTGGCGCCATAAACATCGATGATGAGTTGGTCTCCTGGGCCAAGTACATAGTTCTGTGGGGTGGCAATATTCATTTGAGGTTCGAAGGTAAGCAGACGATTGTTGAATATGTCGCGTCCGAAAACCTTTTTGCCCTTTTCCTCTATAGGATAGAGATAAAGTGAGTCTTCTTCGATGAAATCTAAATCTGGCAACTTATCACGCAATTCCTTCAAAGGGGCATTATTCACTCTCATGCGATTTTCTGCATTGTCGATTGCCCTATCAACTGCACCATCAATGTTGGCACGTTCAAGTTGGCGACTGTAGCGCTGCCGCATCTGCTGTATCTGACTCATCGTGGCTCCACGTTTGAGCAATTCAGTTGCAATATCGGTTTCCGACTTGCCTGCCTGGCGTTGCTGAATGGCGTATTGAAGTATCTGCGAATCGGTCATGGTCTGTTGTGCATAAGCTGTGATAAAGCAACCCATACACAAGGTAATTAATAGGAAAGTTTTTCTTATCATGGTCTTTTGTTTTTATTCAATTATCTGCAGGAAAGCAGAAGGAACATATGCTGTGGCTATTAGACCTACATTCGAAATGGTTACAATCACTCGTTGTTGTCCTTGTACCCTTGCCACTTTTCCTTCAACTCCCTTAAACATACCATCTATTACCCTGACTCTTTCACCACCTTTGAACTTGCATCGGTTTGATTCAACTACCATTAGGTGCTCATTCATGTTACTAGTTGCCTTGATGAAGTTTTCCATCTCACTGGTTGGTATCACCAATGGAGGATTTTTGTCTTCTATGTAACAGAAATGATTGTAGTAGAACGACAGATATGAAAGGGATGCGGTTTCCATCACATATTCATGGACTTTCTTCTCCGTTGTATATACAAACAACAGGTTGGGGATGAGGTGTTCTAAAACTTTTGTCCGCTTACCATTCAAAATCTTATATGTGATCCGCTTTGCTACATATCCGTAAGTGCCGTCAGCCACAATATAGTCAAGGGCTCTGTCTTCTCTGCCATAAGAGGCTCGAAGCACATACCATTGTTTTCCAACGTCATGGACATATCTCACCGACACCCCTGAGTCTGAGCTTTTGACTTCGGGGATAGCATTAAATGCAAATTCAATGCTCGGAGATTGGATACCCTCTCCGGAGGCTTTCACATTAGACAATGTGACATCCATGGCTTTTGTTTCCAATGTGGGGCAAAGGTACGTACTTTTTTTTACATTTCATACCAAACGTCTTTTTTTTTCATTATCTTTACAAAGGAGATAATTTTCTTTATAAAAGTATGAAACGATTGATTTTATTTTTATGTTGCAACTCAAAACTATATAGAAAAGCAAGAGTACTTGTTGGGAGCACCCTTTGTGATGATAATAAGAAAATAATTAAGGTAAAACCTCTCACTACCCTTTCCTCTGCGACGGCCTGTTGGCACGACGCTTTCGGATATCAGCCTTCATTTTGGCGGAGGCAGATTTGTGAGCACCTGTTATGTAAGTTTTCTTTTTGGCCTTCGTCTTAATTTTATTTGTCTCTTTAGGCTTATCGCTTTTGCCTTTGAACACCACGCCGTGCATGATGATTTTTTCGATATCTTCTCCTGCCATAGTTTTTGATATTAACGTGTTTCTACACTTTTTATTTCTCCCACAAAGATGTTGGCATGACCAGGGCCAGGCTTCTCTTTCGTCACATTCATACACTTCATTACCACTGATGGCTCTTTAGTGCCCTCGGGATAGAAGGCTACCATATACTCCTTCGCCTGAACCAGTGTTTGATAGTTCTGGTCAGGAGTCAAGATGGTGTTAATGAACTTCTTTCCGTCTCGGGATGAAAGATAGCCTCCAGCATTGGCTGTCATTGTAGTACGGTTGAACTCGTCTTCGCCAATGATAATTACCAAGCGACCGTTGCCGGCCTGAATCTTATCGGTCGTCAGCTCTGGGAACGCCTCCGAAGACTCCTCAAGGTTAGCAGCAGTCTTCTCTACAGGCATAGCAATTTCTTCTGCATTAGTAACTTCCTCCACTATAGCAGATTCTAACCTGGACTTTGTTTCCTCCATAACCTTCACTGTTTCCACGGGTTTTGTGGCCTCCGCCAAAGGAATAGTGGGGTTAATGTCAGGAGCTGCAGATTTAGGCTGAGGCTTAGCAAGCGTAGTTTCAACAGGTTTTGTAACTTCAACTGGCATAACAGTTTCTGTTTCTGTCTTAATCTCTACAGGCTTAGCTTCTTCAATTTTTACAGCTTCCACCACATCAACTCGGCTATCTATCACTGCCACAGCATCTGAGTTGCGAGTCTCTTCTGGTTTTCCATCTGCTTTCACGACTCCGAAACCACTAAGTGCCTTCTGCAAACTCTCGTTCATATCATCTACAAAGTCAACCGTTTTCCTGCGCCACTTTGCAAAACCTCTTGCCAAACGGGACTGGTCCTTCGTCAGTGCCACTTCATCGCTGATCCAATCCTCAGCCACATAAATCTCCTTTTCATTCGGATAATCATAGCGGATATTCTTGATCTGCAGAACACATTTTCCCTCGTCGCAGTTGGCAGTCATTTGATACATCACCTTTGTTCGGTCCAGTGCCAACGCGCTGTTGGAGAACACAATATACTCCTCACCATTTGCTGCAAGCTGCCCTTTCTCCTCATTCTCGTATGCCAATCTACTTTTGTTGGCGTTCTTATGCATACGCACATCCATCCACTCCTTCGTCTTGGCATACACCTCATCTTTACTCATACCGGCAATACTATACTCCTTGGAAAACACTACCTTACCATTAACCGTTGGTACAGCACCTTTTAAGTAGTAAGAGTCCTCGTGGTTGGCATTTTCATTCTTTTGCGCCAACACTTGCTGTGGCACACAAAAGGCCAAAGCAGATATGCAGATAGAAAAAAGTTTCTTTCTCATAATGATTATTCTTTAATCTTGACCACAAAGATAATACTTTTCATCTAATTATCCCCATACATTTCAATGAAACTTGTATATTTTGCACAAAAACGCCGTGATTGTGCAAAAAATATGCCCAAATCCTTGCATCGTTTTGAATATTGTCTTACATTTGCAGCCGTTTTGCGGAGAATGCTCCAAAAAAAGCGAAAAATTAACCATTTTATTTATAGGTAAAAAGATGAAAAAGACATTACTTAGCTTGGCTATGCTGAGCATTTCTGCCTCTGCTTTGGCAGGTGGTGTATTGACCAATACAAACCAATCGGTAGCGTTTATCAGAATGATGACACGTGGTGCCATGATAGATTCTGATGGACCTTATTCCAATCCTGCAGGATTAGGATTCTTGCAACGCGAAGGCCTCCACCTCTCATTTAATTGGCAAAATGCCTACCAAGAGCGCAATATCGATGCAACCTTCCCCCTGTTCCCTGAAGCTAACAACCATCGTTTCTATAAAGGTACTGCATCAGCACCAGTTATTCCTTCACTTTTCCTCACATACAAGAAAGGTCCTTGGGCAATTTCAGCCTACGGTGGTGTTGTAGGTGGAGGCGGTGAGGCATCTTACAGCACGGGCTTGCCTATGTTTGATTCTGGAGTGATGGCGAAAATTGCTGCCAATCCCACTATGCAGACCTTGATGCAAGCCACCGGCTCCAAAGCGGCTTCCGACCTTTACGATCTCAATACCGCTATGAAGGGACGACAGTTCATCTACTCCTTTCAAGCTGGTGTTTCATATCGTGCAACCGACTGGCTGTCAGTATATGCCGGTATGCGCATGAACTATTTCACGGGAGGTTATAAAGGATATGTAACTGCTTCAGCGAAACCAGAGTTGTTGCAGAATCCAATCATCCAACAGGCTGCAGCTGTCAACCCAGCTTTGGCTGCACTTGCCAACCAACCTTTGGTAGATTTGCGTCTTGACGTTGACCAGAAAGGGTGGGGCGTAGCTCCTATTATTGGTGCTCACGTAAAACTCAACAAATGGAACATCGGTTTGAAATATGAGATGAAGGCAAACCTAAATATCGAGAACGAGACCAAAGAGAACTCTGACCCTAATGGCTCTTTGGCAGCTTACAGCAATGGTGTGAATACCCCCAGTGATGTGCCAGCTCTGTTTAGTGCAGCCGTGATGTACGAGGTATTGCCAACTCTACGTGCCAGTGTAGAATATCACCATTTCTTCGACAAGAATGCCGAGATGGCGAACGACAAACAGAAGACCCTGACGCGTGGTACAAATGAGTATCAAGTAGGTGTTGAGTGGGATGCCCACAAGTACATCACTCTCAGTGCAGGTTATCAGCGCACAGATTATGGCTTGAGCGATGATTTCCAGTATGACACCTCATTTTTCTGCGACTCTTACTCTATGGGCTTTGGTGGCATTGTTCACCTCTCTTCTCGTATGAAAATTAATGTTGGTTATTTCTGGACACATTACCATAAATATACCAAGCAG
Source organism: Bacteroidaceae bacterium (assembly GCA_017534535.1). Classification (GTDB taxonomy): domain Bacteria; phylum Bacteroidota; class Bacteroidia; order Bacteroidales; family Bacteroidaceae; genus Bacteroides. Next base: position 74,277 of record JAFXVZ010000048.1, read on the forward strand.
TCAAGTAATTATAATGGTACCTCTTTGCCTGGTACCAATGTGTATAGTCGCCATAATAAGGTGTTTGGTGCAAGCATTGACTACATCTTTTGATTGGCGATTGACTATTGAAAATTGACAATTTCGACGCAAAAGTTTGCATAGTTCACACATTATGCCTACTTTTGCGCCGATTTTTAATTGGATGCTGCAAGTAGCAGCCGTGTATTCCAGAACACCACGTAAAAAACAGGAAATATGAAACAACAAGTATCAGTAACATTTATGCTGCTGGGCATATTGTTTAATGTATGCCTCGTAGCTTCCAATCTCCTTGGAACCAAGCTAATAGATGTCTTTGGCATCAGTGTAACGGGAGGTCTCATGATTTTCCCCATCTCCTATATCATCAACGACTGCGTAGCAGAAGTTTGGGGCTATCGAAAGGCTCGTCTGCTCATTTGGAGTGGTTTCGTCAGTAATTTTTTTACGGTTGCCGTAGGTTTAATAGCCGTAGCCATCCCTGCTGCCCCTTTTTGGGAAGGTGAGGAACACTTCAACTTTGTCTTTGGAATGGCGCCTCGCATCGCCTGTGCCTCATTGATGGCTTACCTTGTGGGTTCTTTCCTAAACGCTTGGGTTATGAGTCGCATGAAGATAGCCAGCAAGGGAGCCCGTTTTTCCCTACGTGCTATCTGGTCAACCATCGTGGGTGAAACTGGCGACTCTTTGATTTTCTTTCCCATCGCTTTTGGCGGACTCATTGGTTGGTATGAGCTCATCGTTATGATGATTACCCAAATCATCCTCAAGACCTTGTATGAAATTATCGTATTGCCCATCACCATCCGTGTAGTCAGGAAAGTCAAGAAGATCGAAGAAACAGATGTGTACGATGACAACGTATCCTATAATGTGTTGAACGTAAAAGACATTTAGCTATGATAGACGATAAAGTACTTGTGGTGTTCAGCGGTGGCCAGGACTCCACCACTTGCCTTTTTTGGGCAAAACGAGAGTTTAAGGAAGTGTATGCTGTGAGTTACCGGTATGGTCAGAAGCATGAAATAGAAGTGGAATTGGCTCGCAAAATTGCCGAGAAAGCTGGAGTGCCTTTCGAGGAGATGAGCATTCCCTTGGTGGGGCAGTTGGGACATAACTCTTTGACTGATGTCACGATGGAGATGGATCAGGAGGTTCCTGAGAAAGGTTTGCCTAACACCTTCGTTCCAGGTCGAAATATGTTCTTCCTCAGCATCGCTGCTGTCTATGCTCGAGAACGTGGCATTCGACACTTGGTTACTGGCGTGTCACAAACCGACTATAGTGGCTACCCCGATTGTCGCGATGCCTTCATCAAGTCGTTGAACGTCACACTCAACCTTGCTATGGATTATCAGTTTGTGTTGCATACCCCTTTGATGTGGATTGACAAGGCACAGACTTGGGAATTATCAGATCAGTTAGGTGTGCTCGATCTTGTGCGCAATGAAACCCTCACTTGCTACAATGGCATCCAGGGTGATGGATGCGGACATTGTCCATCCTGCAAGTTACGTAACGAAGGATTGAAAAAATACTTGGCCTACAAGGCTACTTTGTAATTTTACACCCTAATTAACCTATTTTATTTTTGTTTTCTAATTATTTGTTTGTACTTTTACCCCGAAAACCAAAAATAGAACGGCAATGATTAGGAAATTGATAGGTATGGTATTGTTGGTGTTGATGGCTCTCCCATTGACTGCACAGGAAATTTCGGGCGTTGTTTTGAAAAATGGCAAGCCAAAGAAAGGCATTACTGTTTGGCTCAAGAAAGCTGATAAAGTTATGGAAACCGACAAAGATGGACGGTTCTCGTTCACTGACGTATATCAGGGTGACACACTCCAGATTACGGCAACAGCTAAAGCGGATGCCAAAATCGTGATATCTGATTGGAAAGAAATCACTATTAACCTTGAAAAGAAGAACTATACCTTCAACGACGGCACAACAGAGACTTCAGCTGAATACATTATGTTGCCTGCCATGAAGCCGGGCGAGGGAGTGACTCATGACATGATTATGCGCTCTGGTCTACGCACCATTCCAGACATCATCCGCAACTACATTTCGGGCGTGGTGGTGTTCACCGATGGAGGGAGCACTAAAGTGCAGGTTCATGGCATCAATTCCGTCAACTCAGGAACAGACCCGCTGGTTGTGCTCGATGGTGTGGCTATTCAAGGAGCCGACCTTGACACCCTCGTTCCTGTGGAGTCCATTGCTTCCCTCAAGGTAATTAAAGACGGTGCTGGCTATGGCGTACGTGGGGCGAATGGTGTAATTGAGATTGAAACCATTAAGTGATGAAACGTTGGTTGTTAATTATAGGGCTTGTGATGGCTAACTTCTGTGTTTGGGCGCAAGAGGAGGAGATGGCCAATTATAACATCAGCGGTACAGTACCAGCTGGTGTCAAAGCCGTGTTTCTCAACTCCCTCCACAGTGAACCTATCGATACTGCTTTCGTGGATAATGGCCGATTCCAAATGCAGGGAGTTCTCCCCATGCATACCTTCGTTACAGTAGTAGATGATGGCACCGACCTACCTGTGAATGTGCTTATCGATGGGTTTCCTTTGGGAATTAATATGGAACGCAGTACTGTAAAGGGCTCGAAAATCAATGAACGACTCAACAAGGTAGATCGCCAAATCACTAACCTCACCATCGATTATATGCAAGATCAGATGGAGTATGCGCAGGTGAAACCTTGGCAGACTGAGGAACGTGATTCGCTGCGACGCGTCATGGCAGCAACTTATAACAAGTTGGTGGTAGAGATGAAGAATGTCATGCGCGATAACCCCGACAATGTCATTCCTGCTCTCTACCTCTCGCAGATATACAATACCTTCACCATCGACGAACTGAAGGAATATCTCGATGAGAGTCATTCTTATGCTACCCATCCCCTTTGTGTGGGTGCTTGGCGTATGCTTAACCACTATGAGAAAACCAACATCGGCACGCGTTTTACAGACCTCGTTGAGGTTGATACCGCAGGTGTGAGTCATTCCCTGAGCGAATATGTGGGTAAGGGCAACATTGTGATGGTAGATTTCTGGGCAAGTTGGTGTGCGCCCTGTATGGCAGAAATGGAGCATCTCAAAGCTGTCTATAACAAATATCGTGACAAGGGCTTCCTGATAGTAGGCCTCTCTTTTGACCGTGGTCGTGATTCATGGGTGAATGCCATCAACAACCACGAACTAAACTGGATACACCTCAGCGACCTCAAGTATTGGAATAGCAAAGCCTCTGTGGTTTATGGCATCAGCTCCATACCAGCCAGCCTGTTGTTGGATGGTGAGGGTACCATCATAGCCACTGATTTGCGAGGCATAGAACTTGACAGAAAACTTAGACAAATATTTGGATATTAATATTTTACCATTATGAAAAAGAATGATATAGGAACCAACGCAGGCTTAGTTTGGCGTACCTTATATTACAAGGGTACCAAGATGACATTCAATGAACTGATGCAGGAAACAGGTCTCACTGCCATCGACATCTCCTCTGCAATCGGTTGGCTGGCTCGCGAGGACAAAGTGATATTCATTCGTGAGCAAGACGAAGAATACCTCGATATTTATCGGGATAATTACTAATAGATTCCCTTTTTATTAGGGGGGATGTTGAGGGTAGGAGAGTAATTATCATGGTTCTTCTTCTCCTGGTGCCTCAATTGCTGGCACATCATCTATATCAATTAGTTGGGGCAGAGGGTTCTTACCGCTTTGCTTTGCCCCCAGTTTTATTAACTGATTGCAAGTTTGAATAATGCTTTTGCCATCAGGTTTCAGGTTGTTCAACCCTTCATTGTAACTAGCTTGAGCTGTGTCAAGTGCCTTACCTATAGCTTGATAGCGTTTCATGAATAGTCCCACTCTGTCCAGCATTACGTTCGCCAGCTTATACACCTGTTCGTGATTCTGGATTTGTGTAATCTGCGTCCATGTTAGGTTAATGATGCGTAAGGCAGCATACAGTGTTTGCTCGTCAGCAATATACACATTCTTCGCCATTGCCTTGCGCCACAAGTCGGGTTGTTCGTTCAATGCCGTCAATAAGGCTCCTGTATTGGGTACAAACATTATCACATAATCCATCTTCACCTTGGGCTTCTGGATGTACTTCGAATAGTCCTTGCTCGCCAACTCTTTCACATGCTTGTTGATACTTTCCACATGAGCCTTCAGATGTTTCTCACGCTCTGCCTCAGTTTCTGCATTTACATAATCCATATAGGCAGTCAGTGATACTTTAGAGTCGATAATCACTTCACGACGCTGGTCTAAGTGCAGTATCACATCCGGACGCATCATACTTCCCTCCTCAGACCTGCTGATTTCTCCTTGCGCGTCCCTGATGTAAGGCTGCAACTCGTAATGTACACCTTCCGTCAGTCCTTGTGCTTCAAGCAGTTCGTTTAGTACCGTTTCACCCCAGTCGCCTTGCACCTTCGAACCATGTTTGAACACCCTTGTCAGTTCGTCTGTACTCTTTCTAGCCGCCTCGCTTTGGAGCATCATGTTCTTGATGTTCTCACTAAGACTACTACTCAATGCCGTCTGATTCAACGTATTTTCGCTCATCACCTGCTTCATCTGCTCGATGGTTTCCTTCAGCGGATTCACAATCTGACCGAGATTGGTGTTGCTCGATTCCGCAAACTCCAGCTGCCTTTGTTTCAACATCTCGTCAGTAGCCAGTTTCAGTTGAGCAGTCATTTTGTCAATGGTCTCGTCAAACTTCTCTTGCTGAGTCCCAATAGCCCGTTTATGATGGTCTTCCTGTACATCCATCCGTTCTTTCCAAGCCTTATCCAACTTCGTCATTTCTTCATCGTGAAGCTGTTTCTGTTTATCTATGTGATCCTGTGATGATCTTTCTAAGGTAGATAAAGCTTCCTTATAATGCTGTTTTTGAGTTTCCAGGCGGTCTTGGAAAGACTTCTCAATGGCGGACAATGTCTCCAGACTGCGTTTTTCCGCCTCCGATTTGATAATGCAAATCTGCTTTTCCATCTCCTCCTTTGCTGCCCGCATACGTTCTTCCCACTCAGCCTTTGCTGTATTCATCGCCTGTTCATTCTCCGCCTTCATAGCCACCAATTGCTTCGTCTCATTCTCCAGCTGTACACGAATCACTGCCAGCTTCGTCCTCAACTGGTTTTTCTGCTGATATACTTGCAGCAATGTGAAAATTAAGCATACAATTATACATCCTAGTACTATATCAATTATTGTAATATCCATATTCTTTCTTTTTTCTCATCGCAAATATAGTAAAAAGTTTCGATATCCAACAAGATAATTCAGCTTTTATTCCCCTTTTACAATAATATTTTTGGTACTATATCTCTAATATCTTATATGGTGTAATTAAGGTTATATTATGAGAAAGGGGATGTGCTGTGCTGCACACCCCCTTTTAATGATAGAAGAAAAAAACAACTTATTTGCGCTTTCCCTCCACAGGGAACTGCCCCATCATGGCACCTTTAGCTGCATCGTCACCATCAAGGGTAAGGTACATATCGATGTTCATGCCAGCCATAGCCACAAAGAAGCTGAAAGAAATCTCGTCAGCCTTTTCGGTGTCGATGTCCTCACATTCAATCTTCTCGTCACCCATAGCCTCTGCTGTGAGGTAAGCGGTAATCTTACCCTCCTTCTCTTCTACTACAAAATCCATCTCACTTTCACCCATAGGAGTGCTAGCAGTTAGTGTCCAAGTGCCGATGAAAGGATTCTTCTTGTCCTGTGCCTGTGCGTTGTTGCTGAAGCTCAGCATCGCCAAAAGGCAAACAAACATAAAAGCAAACTTCTTCATAATTGTTTTTCGTTTTTTTGTTATTTAATACGATTTTGTTTTCTGCTTGCGAAGATATAGAATAAAAATGAAACAATGGCAAAAAAGAACAACTTTTTTGCCATTGTGTACTATTAAGGATATCAAAAGGGTATTTTAGACCAATTTGATATTACAACTTGCGGATCCAAATGTTACGGAAACTGATGCTTGGGCTAGGGTCGCCATGGTTCTGCAGCAAAATAGGGCCATCGCCGTGAGCCTTCACCTGTGGGAAGCCAATGTACTCAGTGGTACCCAGGATCTCAGTGTGGTTCTGCAGCAGCACGCCATTTTGGATAACGGTTACATAAGGGCGTACCTTGTAAGTGCCGTTCTCATTGAATACAGGAGCCTCGTAGATGATGTCGAATACGTTCCACTCACCTGGTTTGCGCATTGCGTTTGCCAAAGGAGGAGTTTGTTTGTAGATAGAGCCGGTCATACCATTTACATAAGTATCGTTGTTGTAGCAGTCGAGCACTTGTACCTCATACATATTCTGCAGATATACACCACTGTTACCGCGAATCTGGCTGGTGAACTCAGGACCCATCTCAGGAACACACCATTCAATATGCAGCTGGAAGCTACCGAAGTTCTCTTTGGTCTGGATGTTACCACCACCGTTGCGAACGTCCTTGTTGACAGTCATAGCACCGTCCTTCACAATCCACTTAGCTGGAGCAGCTTCGTTAGTGCGCATGTTTACGGTTACCCAGTTGTCGGTCATTGACTTCTCTGTACCGTCGAACAATACGATAGCATCTGACGGAGCACCAGCAGTTGCCTGATTGCCTGGAGTTACTACAGGAGGTTTGGGTGCCCAATACTCAGACATCGTTGGGGTCATGCCTACTCCAATCTTGTCATTACGTACATCCTGTTGGGGTTGCTGTTGTCTCTGCTGTGGTTGCTGAGCGAAAACTGCACCACAAGCCAATGCGAAAATGCTTAAAATGAATAGTTTCTTCATGGTTGTTATTAATTTTAAATTAAACATATTTTTCTTCGTGGAATAAATTCCACTACAAATGTATGAAAAAAACTAATAGCGTATTCTCTTTTTGCGGAAAAAATGCGTAATTTTGGCACCATGAACATTAAAAAACTATGTATGTATGAAAAATAAGGTGTTATTGAGTGTGATGCTGACCATGATGGCAATGGTTTTTGCTTTCGGTCAGGGGCAGACGGTGGAGCCCACGCCACAGCAGAAGGCGATGTATGCCACCTCAACGAAGGATTTGCAGGACTGGATGACTTATCTGACATCGGCAGAATGCCGTGGACGACTCACGGGGGACATTGGTTTCCAACGTGCGGCGCAGTATGCCGCAGACTTGTTCAAGGAGTGGGGACTGGAACCCGGTGGCGATAACGGCACATATTTCCAGACGTTCGACCATCCGTATGTGATGCCGCAGGAAGGTGGTTACTTCACATTATATCTGCCACAGGGCGATGGATGGATTACCAAGCAGTATGATTATCCTGACCATTATATGGTGGGTGGTACCTCGGATACGGGCTTCCTACAACAGCTTGACTTGGTGTATGTGGGCTATGGTATTACGGCACCTGAGCTGGGCTATGACTCTTACAAGGGCGTGGATGTGAAGGGTAAGATTGTGGTATGCGAACGCGATGTGCCTTATCAGGGTCAGGACCCGAAGCTGCAGAAGGCATGGATGCCTTATCAGTATCATAATATCAAGATGACGAATGCCACTAATCATGGAGCAGCTGGTATGCTGTATATCTCAACGGCTGGCAACCCTAATCCTGGCTATAATAAGAATTTTGTGTATTGTAATGTGAGCGACAGTGTGGCCAGAGATATCTTTGCCGGCACAGGCAAGAATTATGCGAAGGTAAAGGCAGATATGAACAAGACGATGAAGCCTAACTCTTTTCCTATCAACAAGAAGGCAGATATAAAGGCCATTACCGAGTGGCATCCGGAAGGCAAGGGTTGCAACGTGGTGGGTATTTTAAGAGGAACTGACCCTACACTTGCACCTGAGTATGTGACGATTGGAGCGCATCTTGACCATATCGGATTGCAGCCTTATCTCTGTCCGGGTGCTCAGGATAATGCTTCTGGTAGCATCATCATTATGGGTACAGCCAAGGCGGTGGCAACCTCGGGCTATAAGCCAAAGCGTACGCTGATATTCACGCTCTTCGGAGGTGAGGAGACGGGTTTGATTGGCAGTGATTTTATGGCTAATCATCCAATCATGCCGATTCAAAATCATAAGTTGCTGATTAACATCGACTGCCTGGCAGCAGGTTTTGGCATGGGTGTGAGGATTGCGAAGAAGCACGGTTCGTTATTTGATGTGTTTAAGTCAACGATGGAGCATAGCGTGAACCGGCCATTCCGTGAGGCTGTGGGCCGTGATGAGATTGTGACGCGTCCACGTACCGATGAGGCTAATTTCTTTATCAAGGGTGTGCCTGTGGCAGCTCCTTTTGCTTTCGGGTCAACGGTGCGTATTCCGTATCATGTGCCTGGCGATACGATGGAGTATATAGACTTTGACCTCTCGCACGATGCTGTTCGTTGGATGGCATTGACGATGATGGAGCTTGGCAATATGGATAAGATTGAAGCGACAGCGAAATAAAATGAATTAACCCCGCCATCATGGCGGGGTTAATTCATTTATACTGTTCCTGGAATAGGAATCTTATCAATCCTGCGTTGGTGTCTGCCACCCTCGAACTCCTTGTCGAAGTATTCAGCCAGAATCTTGTCGGCATCATAAAGAGATACGAAGCGACCAGGGATGGACAATACGTTGGCGTTATTGTGCTGGCGTACCAAACGAGCTACCTCGCGATTCCAGCATAGACCTGCACGAACCTTAGGATACTTGTTAAGGGTCATACTGATGCCGTTTCCTGTGCCGCATACGGCAACACCTTCATCAACCTCACCATTCTGGATGGCTTGACCCAGCTTGTGGGCAAAGTCGGGATAGTCACAACTCTCACTGGTGTAGGTACCGTAATCCACGAAATCCATACCCCTACTTTTCAGCCATTCTTTCACGTGTTCCTTCATGTCGTATCCGGCATGATCAGAACAAAGTCCTATTTTTTTCATAATTATAGTTTGTTATTAATAGTACTCCCCCCTTGAGAGGGGGGGATATCTTATAGCATCATTTCCTTCACTTGTCTGTAAACTTTATCAGGCGTGAATCCTAATTTTTCATCCAGTACCTTGTAAGGAGCAGAGAAGCCAAAACTCTCCATACCCCATATCTTGGCATTATTACCCACCAAACCTGCAATTGTTACGGGCAGGCCTGCGGTGAGGCCAAACTTCTTGATATGACTTGGGATGATACGCTCTTGATATGCTACAGGTTGGTCATGGAAACGACCTTCTGACGGAGCTGACACCACACGTACTTTGATACCGTCGATGCGGAGCAGCTTGGCTGCTGCTAACAGTGTAGATACCTCTGAGCCAGAAGCTACCAGCACTACGTCAGGATTGTTGTCAGAGCCTGCTACGATGTAAGCACCCTTCACGGCTTCCTCATAGTCGTTGCTTGCAGGCAAACTCTCAACATTCTGACGAGAGAAGATCAAGCCCGTAGGACTGTCAGTGTTCTCCATAGCCATACGCCAAGCCACAGTTGTCTCGTCGGCATCGGCTGGGCGGAGCACTAACATAGAATTCTTACCGCTGTGGTTCTTTAGGCGTTCCATCAAGCGCAGCTGAGCTTCTTGCTCTACTGGCTGGTGGGTAGGACCATCCTCGCCCACACGGAAAGCGTCGTGTGACCAGATGAACTTAATAGGTATCTGCATCAAAGCTGCCATACGGATGGCAGGCTTCATATAGTCGGAGAATACAAAGAATGTAGCGCAAGCAGGAATGACACCACCGTGCATCCACATACCCATCATCACACATGCCATCGTGAGCTCTGATACACCTGCCTGGAAGAAGGCACCCGTGAAGTCACCCTTCTTGAACGCGTGGGTCTTCTTCAGGAAACCATCAGTCTTGTCTGAGTTGCTCAGGTCGGCAGATGATACCACCATATTTCCTACCTGCTCAGCCAATTGGCCTAAAACCACAGATGATGCATTGCGGGTAGCCACATCCTTCTTCTGCTGAATCTTCATCCAGTCCACCTTAGGAGCCTTGCCTGAGAAATAGAAGTCGAGTTTTTTGGCCAGCTCTGGGTTCTCCTTTGCCCAAACAGAATGCTGGGCACGCTTATCAGCCACAATCTGACGCAGCTCAGCGTTGCGTTTAGCATACAAATCAACCACTTCTGGAGAAACTTTGAATGGGTCAGTTGGGTCACCTCCTAAATTCTTGATGGTATTGATGTAGGCATCGCCACCTAAAGGAGCACCATGGGTTGCACAACATGCTTCGTAACTAGTGTTGTCAGCACGGCGGGCACCCTTGCCCATCACGCAATGTCCGATGATGAGGGTAGGGCGTTCTTCTTCTGCCTGAGCTTCTTTCAGAGCCTGACGGATAGCATCTACATCGTTGCCGTTGATGGTTAGTACCTTCCAACCCCATGCCTCGTATTTTTTTGCGGTGTCTTCGGTGGTCACATCTTCAGTCTCAGTGGAGAGTTGTACGTCGTTGGCATCGTAGAACATGATGAGGTTATTTAAGCCCAAGGTACCAGCAACACGGCCTGCTCCCTGTGAGATTTCCTCTTGTATGCCCCCATCGGATATATAGGCATAAATGGTGTGGTTCATTACCTCACCAAAGCGAGCCTGCAGGAATTTGGCGGCGATAGCTGCTCCTACGGCATAGGTGTGTCCCTGTCCCAACGGACCAGAAGTATTCTCGATGCCACGCTGGAGGTTACGCTCAGGATGTCCGTGCGTAGGACTGCCCCATTGACGGAACTGTTTAATCTCGTCCATTGTGAAACGTCCCTTCAGCATCAGCTCAGCATAGAGCATGGGTGACATGTGACCTGGGTCTAGATAGAAACGGTCACGACCCATCCATGCGCCATCGTCTGGATCGTCAATCAGAAACTCAGAGTAAAGCACATTGATAAAATCTGCACCACCCATAGCACCACCAGGATGACCAGATTTTGCTTTCTCTACCATTGATGCAGCCAGGATACGGATGTTATCTGCTGCCAAATTCATTACATTCTTGTCATTCATATCTGATTTCCTCTTTTTTTTGCAAATATAACTCTTTCTATCCGAATAAAAGAATTATTTCGACTCTTTTTTCTGCCTATTGTAACTCCAAAGTCACGATAGACTTAGCAGGAAGCTTCACTTTCAGGGTGTTACCAATGATAGTAGCACCACTAAAAACAGCAGGCTTCACCAGCTCGGGCTTGTCGAACGTGTTGTGATCAGCAATGTTGGCTGAAGTGAGTATTTCGCCACTAACCTGCTTGGCGTTGATGCCCTGTAGAGTGATGCTGACCTCCTGTGCGTTCTGCAAGTCAACATTCGTCAGCGAAATATGCACCTTACCTTGCTGGTTGCGAGAGGCGGTGCCGCTGAGCATCGGGAGTGTCCAATCACTATCAGGCACTTCCTTCCTGATTGTTTGGATATCCAAAGGCAGATAGGTCGCATCCTGATGTACGTTGTACATACGGAACACATGATAGGTGGGGGTGAGCGTCATCTGCTTGCCGTTGGTCAAAATCATAGACTGCAACACGTTAACTACCTGAGCGATATTCGCCATCTTCAAGCGTTCTGTATATTTATGGAAGATGTCGAAGGTAAGTGATGCCACAAAAGCATCGCGCAGGGAATTCTGCTGGAACAGATGTCCCGGGTTGGTACCCGGTTCCACATCCCACCAAGTACCCCACTCGTCGAGCATCAGCGCTACACGCTTGTTCGGGTCGTAGAAGTCCATGATGGCAATGTGACGTTTGATGACATCCTCTATGCCGCAGCACTTGCCCAGGGTCTTGTAGTACTCTTCTTCATTGAATTGAGTAGCAGACCCTTTGCTGTTCCAATTCAAAACGGTATAATAGTGGAGCGAGAGACCATCCATGCGGCTGCCAACATTCTCCATCAGCACCTTGGTCCAGTTATAGTCATAGTCGCTGGCTCCGCTGGCAACCTTGAACAGGCGGTTGCCATCGTAGTTGCGGCAGTAGGTGGCGTAACGGCGATAGACATCGGAGTAATACTCAGGACGCATGCTCCCTCCGCAACCCCAACTCTCGTTGCCTACACCCCAATATTTCACTCTCCAGGCATGATCTCGACCATTCTGACGGCGCAGACGAGCCATTGGGGAGTCGCCCTCAGAAGTGATGTATTCTACCCATTTCGCCATTTCCTCAACGGAGCCGCTACCCACATTGCCACTAATGTAGGGTTCTGTACCCAGCAATTCGCAGAGGTTCAAGAATTCGTTAGTGCCAAAGCTGTTGTCCTCTATGGTACCACCCCAGTTGTTGTTCACCATTTTGGGACGATTCTCTTTTGGACCGATACCGTCCATCCAATGATACTCATCGGCAAAGCAACCACCTGGCCAACGCAGCACAGGTACTTTCAAGGCTTTCAAAGCGTTGAGTACATCAGTACGATAGCCACTCGTGTTAGGTATGTCGGAGTTTTCGCCTACCCATAGACCTCCATAAATACAAGAACCTAAGTGCTCAGCAAATTGCCCGTAAATCTCCTTAGGGATTACTGAACCAGCTTGGTCTGCATGCAGCACTGCAGTCACTTGGGCAATTGACAATTGACAATTGACAATTGACAATGCTCCCATTAGTACAATAGATAGTATAGTTTTCATTGTTCATTAACTAAGTCCATATTCGGTAAATCTTCCAAGGGCTACGTATTGTTGGTAGAGCTCTTGATACTGAGTAGCACGTTCGGGATCTGGCTGGTATTCAAAAGCGAAGCCAGAGTTCATCTCACGCTGTGCATCCTCCACCTTGTTATATATACCAGCAGCGGTAGCGGCAAACATAGCTGCACCTAAGGCACAAGCCTGGTCGGTCTTGCATACCTTGATAGGCATATTCAGCACATCGCTGAGAGTCTGCATCACGAAAGGCGACTTGAGGGCAATACCTCCGATTCCAATAACCTGGTCTATCTTAATTCCTTGTGTCAGGAAGCAATCCACGATGGCTTTCGAGCCGAAGGCGGTAGCTTCCACCAAGGCTCGGAAGATGCGTGGTGCGTCGCTACCCAAAGTCAAGCCTGCAATAGAACCTTTTAGTAATTGGTTTGCATTTGGCGTGCGACGTCCGTTCATCCAGTCAGTAGCAATGATGGTGCTTTCGCCCACAGGAATCTTCTCAGCTTCTTTCGTAAGTTCAGGGATGATGTGGTCGGCAGCTTCATCAATCAACTTCTGTTTGGTAGCTTCGTCAATCAGCTCAGAGTTTGCAATGATGTTCTTCAGCGGGAACTCCAAAACACGCTTGAACCAAGCATAGATGTCGCCAAAACCTGATTGACCAGCTTCAAGACCTACCATACCTGCAATAACGGAGCCATCTACTTGTCCACAGATACCTTGAATCTGCTTGCCTGCAATCTCCTCATAGCTGGAAACCATGATGTCGCAGGTCGATGTTCCGATAACGCGCACAAAGGTATGTGGGGTGATGTTAGCACCCACAGCTCCCATATGGCAATCGAAGGCTCCGCCTGCCACCACAACTTTGGTGGTGAGCCCCAGACGTGCAGCCCATTCAGCAGTGAGGTGACCTACAGGCTTGTCAGCTGTTTCCGTATGACGGAACAAGTGACCTCTGAAACCCGCCAGCAATGGGTCGAGGGCAACTAAGAATTCTTCTGGAGGCAGTCCCTCCCAACTTTCGTGCCACATCGCTTTGTGTCCACAGGCACAACGACTTCTAACAATATTACTACTCTTGTTCACACCTGTCAAGATGGCTGGCAACCATTCGCAATGCTCCACAATGCTATAGGCTTTGGCACGAACTGCTGGGTCTTCACGCAATACATGCAGTGCTTTCGCCCAATACCACTCTGAGGAATAAATGCCTCCCTCATAGGCCGTATAATCGATGTTCCATTTTTTAGCAAGAGCATTAATCTCAGCGGCTTCCTTAACGGAGGTATGGTCTTTCCAAAGTACGAACATAGCGTTGGGATTATCGGCAAACTCTGGCAACATCGAGAGGGGTGTGCCGTTTTCGTCGATGAAACACGGAGTGCTGCCTGTGGTATCAAAAGCGATGCCCACCACCTTCTTAGCTACATCCACAGAACATTGTCCCAAAGCTTCCTTGATGGTGGCTTCCAACACCTCTAAATAATCTAAAGGATGCTGGCGATATTGGTTCTTAGCAGGGTCACAAAAAAAACCTTTCATCCAGCGGGGATAGTACTTCACGCTGGTGGCGAGGGTATCACCCGTATAGGCGTTCACCACTAAAGCTCGGGCGGAGTCGCTACCATAATCCAGGCCAATCACATATCTGTCATCTTGTGTCATAACTTACATCAAAGATTTGTTCAACATATAGTAAATCTCATTGTTCCTGAGCTGCTGCTTGAACTCGCTGATCTTAGTGTCTTTGTTAATCTTTACATACTCAATGCCGAGCATTTCAGCAAAGTCTTCCCAATAATCCTCTGTAATGTCGTATGAGAATGCGCTGTGGTGTGTACCACCAGCCAAGATCCATGCGCCTGCGCCAATCTCAAAAGTGGGTTGCGGAACCCAGAGGGCACTTGCTACTGGAAGATGAGGCATAGGTTTAGGCTCAATACACTCCACTTCCTGAGAGATGAGACGGAAGCGGTTGCCAAGGTCAATAATAGTAGCCTTGATGCCTCGACCTGTCTTAGAGGTAAACACCAAACGAGCAGTCTGCTGCTTGCGGATACCGATACCCAAAAAATGTACTTCCAGTTTAGGTTTGTCGGTAGCGATAAGTGGACAAATCTCCAGCATGTGGCTCTGCAAGCATGAAGAACGGTCGCCAGCAAAGTTGAGGGTATAGTCTTCCAAGAATGAGCAACCCTTAGGCATACCCTGTTGGATAACCCAAAGCGTGCGATAAAGGCAAGCTGTCTTCCAGTCGCCTTCAGCACCGAAACCGATACCCTCTTGCATCAAACGCTGTGAAGCCAAACCAGGTATTTGGTCGAAGCCGCAGAAATCAGGAGCATCGATGTTGGCATCGCCCAAATCGTCGAAGTTGGTGGTAAATGCGTTAGCACCCTCATCCGTCAAAACTCTACGTAATGCAATTTCAGCCTTAGCAGAGTTCTTTACCTTCTCCCAATAAACTTCTTCACCGCTTTCGTCAATCTTGATGGTATAGAGCTGCTTGTATTCCTTTACCAAAGCGTCAGCTTCAGAATCGGTTACCTTCTTATAGTATTCCATCAGCGAACTAACAGGGTAGTAATCCACGTGGTAGCCTAAACGCTGTTCAAACTCTACGCGGTCTCCATCCGTCACAGCAACGTTGTTCATATTCATACCGAACATCAGGCAGCGAACATTCTTTGCATCTGCTACACCAGCTGCTACGCGAGCCCAGATGGCAATCTGCTGTTGGGCAGATTCATCTTTCCAGTAACCGCAAACCACCTTGCGAGGGATACGCATACGGGTACAGATATGTCCGAACTCAATGTCACCATGGGCACTTTGATTCAAGTTCATGAAGTCCATATCAATTTCACCCCACGGAATCTCTGCATTATACTGGGTGTGGAAATGCAACAGAGGTTTCTGCAAGTCTTGCAAACCTTTGATCCACATCTTAGCAGGAGAGAAAGTGTGCATCCAGGTGATGATACCCACGCATTGGTCGGCGTTGTTGGCAGCTTTCATCACAGCTTCCACTTCCTTGCTGCTGTTAGCTGTACCTTTATAAACAATTTTCACGGGTATGTTGCCGCTCTCGTTGAGGCCAGCAACCATTTCTTTCGAGTGTCCGTCAACGGCAACTACCGCATCACCTCCATAAAGAAGCTGAGCGCCTGTTACCCACCAAATTTCTAAATCTTTAAATGCTTTCATGATATTATTTAGGTTTTTTATTTATTTCTGCCCGTAGTATGCATTCGGTCCGTGCTTCCTATTAAAATGTTTCTCGATCAAATGTTCACTCATAGTGAGGTTAGGATTGATGGTAAAAGAGATGGCTGCCATCTTTGCCACTTCCTCAAGCACCACAGCATGATAGACAGCTTCATCAGCATCCTTGCCCCAAGTGAATGGCCCGTGATTCTTGACTAGCACTCCAGGGGTATGCACGGGATTGATATCCTTGAAACGTTTTACAATCACATTACCCGTTTCCAACTCGTAGTCACCTTCCACCTCCTTGCGAGCCATGTCTTCTGTACAAGGTACGGCATCGTGGAAATAGTCGGCATGCGTAGTACCAATGTTGGGTAAATCCTTTCCTGCCTGAGCCCAAGCGGTAGCATAGGTCGAGTGGGTATGTACCACACCTCCTATTGAAGGAAAGGCTTTATAAAGCACCAGGTGGGTGGGGGTGTCGGATGAGGGACGCAGGTTGCCCTCTATTACTCGTCCGTCTAAATCCACCACCACCATATCGTCAGGTGTCATCGTGTCGTAGCTCACACCACTGGGTTTGATAACCATCAGGTTATGCTTCCTGTCTATGGCAGAGACGTTGCCCCAGGTAAACAGCACCAGGTTGTGCTTCACCAAATCGATGTTGGCCTTGAATACCTTTCGTTTTAACTCTTCCAACATAACAATTATAATTTTTCTCTCAGGTATTGTTCGTATAATTTTTCGTTGAACCGATAGAGAACAGCTCCTCGTTTGGAACTTTTTTTGTCTATCAGCATGGTCTTTTCTATATAATAAGCCTCCTCTACTATTTTGCGGAAGTTGCGCTTATCACGTGGCTTATTGTTGATTGCCTCTACCAATTTGCGTAGCTGTCTCATGGTGAATAGCGGAGGAAGCATGTTTAAGCCTACAGGCTTTACCATTGTTCTGTAACGCATTCTAGTAACTGCTGCACGAATCATCTCATTTTGGTCGTATTTCATTTCGGGCACTTCTGTCAAAGGGAACCATTTGGTATTGTCGGATTTATTGAGCTGCTCATCAAAATCTTCTTTATTGATAAGTGCGTAATACAGACAAGCAATCACTCGTTCATAAGGGTAGCGGTTTGCTTCTCCGAAACACCTGACCTGTTCCATAAAGATATTTTCCAACCCCGTCTTGGCTGCCAAGATGCGACGTGCAGAATTATCAATATCTTCATTATCCAACACAAAACCGTAAGGAAGCACCCAAGTTCCTATTGATGGTCCGTGGTCTTGTTTAACTAGCAATACGTGTATGGAATCATTGAAGAAGCTGAACACAACGCAACAATCCACAATGTAAAACTTTGGGTAGTCTTTAAATATTTCTTTTACAGTTTGATCCATAGTGTGTTCCCTAATTGATTACCAGAAATAAATGTAGAAAGCAATCGTCAACGACAAAATGATTATTGTATGAATGACATCCCAACGATTCCAGCTTGCCCTTGAAGCAGCTTTCTGCTCAGGGGTAGCGGTTCCGAATACCAAACCCTGTATCTTCTGTGGGTCAGGTTTTTCGGTACACATACTGACTACGATGACTACCAATAAGCAGAACACTAGCATACATCCACTGAAGAACAACCAGTTGAAGTCGAAGAACACACTCTTGAACCAAGTCTGCGAAGCATCAGTCACATTGGTGTAATACACTTTTGCACCCAAACGGGTCAGACCGATGATGATGCCGCTGATAAGTCCCCACATACCACCTTTTGCAGAAGCACGTTTCCACGTGATTCCCAAGAGGAAGGCTGCTGCAATACCTGGAGCTAACACAGACTGCACGTCTTGCAGGTAGTTGTAAAGTACATTACCGATGCTGCGCATGATAGGAATCCAGAGGATACCTAACATTACGATGACCACCGTAGCTATCTGTCCTATACGCACTAACGCCTTTTCAGATGTCTGAGGACGCAAACGTTTGTAGAAGTCGATGGTAAACAACATAGACGATGAGTTAAAGAGAGAAGCCAGCGAGCTCATTAAAGCTGCTAAGATGCCGCAAACCACCAAGCCTTTCACACCTGCAGGCAACAACTTAGCAACGAGGGTGGGGAAGGCTGCATCGCTCAATGTGTTGCCGTTGGCATCGAGAGGTAGGAAGCCACCTCCAGTCTTAACATTGATGGCGTAAGCTATCATACCAGGAATTAGGAAGATAAATACGGGTAACATCTTCAGGTATGCACCGAAGATAGTACCTCGGCGAGCTTCCTTCTCGTTCTTGCCAGAGAGTACACGCTGAACGATGAACTGGTCGGTACACCAATACCAGAAACCGATGGTAGCAGAGGTGATCAAGGCTCCGAGCCAAGGATATTCAGGGTCGCGATTGTCTCGAATCAAGTTCGTCATATGATCTCCGTAATCGTTGATAGTCACGGCACTACAGATACCCATCAGCTCATCCCAGCCACCTAAGGCTTTCAAACCCAACACCAAGATGATGATGGAACCCAACAAGAGGATAGGTGTCTGCAATACGGAGGTATAAAGTACAGATTTCATACCACCGAATATGGTGTAGACGGCTGTAATCAATACCAGTCCGATAGCAGCAATCCAAAAGAAGTCGATACCCCAAAGTGTGTCGATGCCAAATACCTGTTGGAAAACCAAACCGCCAGCATAGACCGTAACGGCTACTTTGGTCAATACATAGCTGACTAGGGAGATGACTGATAATATGGTACGCGACTGAGTGTTGTAACGTTTTTCCAAAAATTCGGGCATTGTATAGACCATACTTCGGCTATAGAAGGGCACGAATACCCAACCTAGTATCAAGATCATCCATCCCTGAATTTCCCAATGAGCCATCGCCATACCGCTTGATGCTCCCGTACCAGCCAAACCTATCAGGTGTTCAGACCCGATATTGGAAGCGAAGATGGAGGCACCGATGGCAATCCAGGTGGCATCTCGTCCGCCTAAGAAATAATCCGCAGAGTCATTCTGCTTGCTTTTCAGTACCCATAGGATGATTCCTATCAATACGCAGCAAAACGCTGCAATCACAATCCAGTCAAGTAGTTCCATATCTCAATCTTCATTATTCAACACTGAACTTAAAGATGCACTCACTATTGTATGTCTGTCCTGGCTCTAGCACCACGCTTGGGAATGAAGGCTGGTTGGGCGAGTCTGGATAATGCTGCGTTTCCAGACAAACGGCCGTGCGTTTGTTATAAGCGATACCATGCTTGCCTTTCACACTGCCATTCAGAAAGTTGCCTGCATAAACCTGAATGCCTGGCTCGTTGGTATATACTGATACGCTGATGCCTGTGGAAGGACATGTAGCCTTAGCAGCCAACTTGGAGATGTCGCCATTGGTGTTCAGCACCCAGTTGTGGTCGAAGCCGTTACCCAACTTGATTTGCTCAAAGTCGGTCTTGTTGATGTCCTGACCTATGGGCTTAGGTGTGGTGAAATCCATTGGAGTACCCTTTACGCTTTCGATGGTTCCTAATGGGATCAGCTTGGCATTTACCGGGGTATAGTTGTCGGCATTTACAAACAACACATGGTCAGAGTTGTCTTTCGTGGGGTCGCCACTTAAGTTAAAATAAGAATGGTTGGTCATGTTAATCACGGTCTTCTTATCAGTAGTAGCACTATATTGGATATCGATGGCATTGTCTTCCGTCAGGGTAAAGGTAACCTTCACCTTTACATTACCAGGGAAATTCATGTCGCCATCAGGAGAGTCGAGCGAAAGCTGTACTTGATTGTCACTGAGTTGTTTGCCATCAAACACTTTGTATTGCCATCCTTTGGGACCACCATGCAGGCAGTTGTCGCCATCGTTGGCAAGAAGTTCGTATGTGGTTTCGTCCAATACAAACTTGGCTCCTGCGATACGATTGGCGTAGCGTCCTATGCTTGCGCCAAAGTCGCTAGCATTATTCTGGTAGTCTGCGATGTTATCGAAGGCAAGTACTACGTCGCGAGGGGTACCGTTCTTGTCGTTGAGGTTCACTGACACGATGCGGCCACCGAAGTTGGTTATACATACTTCCATACCCTGTTTGTTGGTTAGGGTGTAGAGGTGTGTCTGCTTCCCATCGATAGTTGTTTCAAACTTTTGTGGGTCTAAACCTGACTGAGTCAGTTTAGGGCCTGTTGTCTGATTGTTGCAGGCACTCATCGATAATGCCATCATGCCTGCTAGAATGATTGATTTCTTCATTGCATTTTCATTTATTTGTTTTTGTCCTACAAAGATAATAAAGATTTTATTATGTTCATATAAGTACTGTTATAATTTTCGCAAAAATAATTAGGTTTTCACCCCAGCTATTATTTACTTGTATTTTCATTAAAGTATTTTAGAGCGAGATTGGATTTATGGAATAAAAATATATAATTGACGATAATCAATTCCGCTTCCAGAAATTGGGGGTGAAGAGCAGAATGACAGTAAAGACTTCCAAGCGTCCAAGGAGCATCAGGAAGCTCATGAGCCACTTGCCGGCATCAGGCATGCTATTCCAACTGCCACTGGGGCCGTAACTTCCGAGTGCTGGCCCCATGTTGCCAAGGGCTGATACAGAGCATCCTATGGCTTCCATGAAGTCGATGCCAATAGAAGAAAGGAAGATGCTGCTGCCAAAGATGATGATGAAATAGATAAAGCAGAAAGCCATCACGGTGCTGAGCAGGGTGGGGGGGGCTACTTGTTTATCCATGCGGATGGGCAACACGGCATTGGGATGGAGGATGTGCTTAAATTCGTTCAACATCACCTTAAACAACACCAGCACTCGAATGCACTTCATGCCTCCCGAAGTACTGCCTGCACAAGCTCCCACCATCATGACAAGCAGCAACAAGCCCCAAAGGGCAGAAGGCCAAGTCATATAGTCGCAAGTACTGAAACCAGTGGAGGTTTGCAGGGCAACCACTTGAAAAAGTGAGTCTCGGAAAGCATCCTCTCCCTCGATGCCCCTGCTAGACCACAATACAATGGTGAAAACAAGGGTGGCAGCGACTATAGTTAGAGCATACCATTTCAGCTCGCTGTCTTTCAAAGCTCTTTTGAATCTGCCGTTGACAAAGAGAATTAGCAGGCTATAGTTTATTCCAGAGATGAACATGAAGATGATGATGACGTATTCTATATACGAAGAATGGTAGAAGGCGATGCTTTCCTGATGGGTGGAAAAACCACCAGTGCCAGCTGCGGTGAGTGCATGACAGATGCTGTCGAAGCCTCCCATACCTCCCAACATAAGCAAAACAAAGAGCAGTGCAGTGATGCCAACGTAGATGCCCCAAATCCAACGTGCCGTGATGCCGATGCGAGGAGTAACTTTGTTGTGTGTTGGCCCACTAACCTCTGCTGCAAACATTTGCAGGCCGTTTACACCCAAGAAGGGCAACAGGGCGATGGTAAAGATGATGATGCCCAAGCCTCCAAACCACTGGGTGATGCTGCGCCAGAAGAGCAGTCCGCGAGGCATTTCATCGATGTCGTCAAGGATGGTGGCACCCGTGCTGGTGATGCCTGACATCGCCTCGAAGAAAGCATTGGTAAGAGAGGGGATATGTCCGTTGATATAGAACGGCAACATGCCAAATAAGGCGAAAGCAAACCAAGAACAGGTCACCATAATATAACCATCGCGACGGGTGAAAGCTTTCTCGCTCTTGTGGCTATATAACAACATGAGCAAGCCTATGACTCCTGTGATGCCAGCAGTGACAAGCAAACTCGTCAGAGCGGCATCGTGGTAATAAGCCGATACCCCTGTCGAGAGCAGCAACATCATCGTTTCCAACAGTAGGAGGTTGCCAATGACCTTGATTATGGCTTTGGAGTTTATCATCAGTTAAAGAACTTTTCTATTTTCTGGATGGTTTGTTTCAGGCAGAACACCATCACATGATCGCCCACCTCAATCTTGGTATTACCTCTTACCAAAATGCCTTCTCCGTTTCGTACCATCCCTCCGATGGTTGCTCCACGAGGAAGGCCCAAATCTTTTACCAGATGCTTGGTAGCTCGAGAACCTTCCTTGACGTTGAACTCTGCAACATCAGCGTCAGCAAAGGTCAGGCATTTCACATTGCTTACGTCGGCATCCAGCATCATCTGGTATATATGTGAAGCCGCAATCAGTTTCTTGTTGATAACGGTGCCAATGTCCAAACTCTCAGCCATACTGATATAATCGATGTTCTCCACTTCAGCTACCGTCTTTTCCACGCCCATACGTTTGGCGGCAAGACAAGCCAGGATGTTTGTCTCGCTATTACCTGTCAAGGCAACGAAGGCATCTGTATGTTGCAAACCCTCTTGCTTTAGCAAGTCTAAGTCGCGTCCGTCTCCATTGATAATCATAGTCTTATCACTTAGCATCGTATTCAGGTAATGGCAACGGTCAATATTCTGTTCGATGATCTTTACCTGCATATAGTCGGGGGCATACATCGCTGTGCGGATGGCAATGCGACTACCACCCATAATCATCACATTTCGCACATCGGGATAATCCTCTTTTCCAGCAATTTTACGTACGTATGGCACATACTTGCGAGTAGTGGTGAAATACACAATATCATATAGTTTCAGTTCGTCATTACCACCAGGAATGATGGTTTCACTGCCTCGTTTGATGGCCACAATATGATAGGGGAGGTCAGGGGAACCCAAATCCTTGAGTGGGATGTTTAGAATCTCGGCTTTCTCACGCAGTTTGGCTCCTACCAATATCAGTGCTCCATTGCTGAATTCCCACCATTGGCGTACCCAACTCATGCGGATGGATGATACAATCTCCTTAGCTGCCAGATGTTCGGGATAAATCAGTGACCCGATACCCATTCGCTTGAAGAAATCCTGGTTCTTGGGTTCAATGTATTCATACTTGTCGATACGAGCCACAGTCTTCTTGGCTCCTAAGCTGCGAGCCAGCATACAAGCCATCGAATTGGTACTCTCATCAGGTGTGACGGCGATAAACAGATCGGCATCAGAGGCTCCCACATCCTTCAATGCCTGAATTGAGATGGGAGAGGCAACAATAGTCATGAGGTCGAAGTTGTTTCCCAGTGCACTGAGTTTCTCTTCGCTCTCATCTATCAGATAGATGTCTTGTTTCTCTCGCGATAACAGTTTGGCCAAATGGGTACCTACTGCTCCTGCTCCTGCAATTATAATCTTCATAGGCTAATCAATAAACTATAAATACCCTCCTCATCCATTCCACAAAGATGATAGAGGTCTTCAGGCGATCCATGCTCTACAAATACATCAGGAATGCCGATGCGTTTCACTTGTGGTGTATAATCATGGTCTGCCATAAACTCCAACACAGCACTCCCCATACCTCCTTTCCTGATTCCATCTTCTATTGTCACGATATGTTGGAAATGCTGGCCAATTTCATGTAACATTTCTATATCCATAGGCTTTAGGAAACGCAGATCGTAGTGAGCAATACTCAAACCCTTCTCCTTTTCGGCTTTCTCAATGGCTTTTGTCGCCAGATTGCCAATAGGTCCTATGGTGATGACGGCTAAATCGTTGCCCTCTTTTAGCTTTCTGCCCTTACCCACAGAAATTTCCTGCATGGGCTGACGCCAATTCATGCTGATACCTCGCCCTCTGGGATAACGAATCACAAACGCACCTTTACCAGGCAATTGAGCCGTGTACATCAGGTGGCGAAGTTCTACCTCATTCATGGGTGACGCAATAGTAAGATTTGGGATAGGTCGTAGGGCGGCCATATCCAACATACCATGATGTGTTGGGCCATCTTCCCCTACCAAACCTGCTCTATCCAAACAGAAAACTACAGGAAGTTTTAGGAATGCTACATCGTGAATGATATGGTCGTAGGCACGTTGCATAAATGATGAATAAATACTACAGAAAGGTTGTAAGCCTTCCTTTGCCAAACCTCCGCTGAAGGTAACTGCATGTCCCTCGGCAATGCCCACATCGAAGGTTCGATCCGGGAATATCTCCATCAGTTTGTTCATACTACTACCTTGCAGCATAGCAGGCGTGATACCCACAATCCGCTCGTTTTGCTTAGCCAATTCCACTAATGTCTCACCAAAAACATCCTGATATTTAGGCGGTAAATCTTCACAGTTTTCTGGAATTCGTTCACCTGTTTCTGGGTTGAACTTGCTGGTAGCGTGCCAGAAAGCAGGGTCTTCTTCAGCAGGCTTGAACCCCTTACCCTTTTTAGTGTGCAAGTGTAATAGCTTTGGACCCTTCATGTCCTTAATGTTATTCAGCACACGGATGATTTCCTCGACATTATGTCCATCAATAGGTCCGAAATAACGGATATTCAAACCTTCGAAGATATTCTGCTGGTTGGCTGCAATGGATTTCAGACTATTACCTAGACGAATCAGCATCTTTCTGCGCTCTTCATTCAGCAGACCGATTTTTTCCATTGCCTTTGAAGCCTTGTAGCGAAGCTGGTTATAGCTTGTTGTGGTAGTCAGTTTCAGCAAGTATTGTTTCATGCCACCCACACTATTGTCGATGGACATGTCGTTGTCATTGAGGATAATCAATAGGTCGTTGGGGGTGGAGGAGGCATTGTTGAGTCCCTCGAAAGCCAAACCACCACTCATACTGCCGTCGCCAATCACGGCAACTACATGTTTGTTTTTCTCGCCTTTCAGTTGGGCAGCTACAGCCATACCCAAAGCGGCTGATATGGAATTGGAAGCATGTCCGCAAGCAAAGGTGTCGTACACACTTTCTTCTGGTGAAGGGAAAGGACGGATTCCCTTGAACTGACGATTGGTGGCGAAGGCTTCACGTCTGCCTGTTAAAATCTTGTGTCCGTAAGCTTGATGCCCCACGTCCCATACAATCAAGTCATCAGGAGTATGGAAAACATAGTGTAAGGCTACGGTCAGTTCTACAGTACCCAAGCTTGAACCAAAGTGCCCGGGGTTTCGTGACACCTCCTTAATAATGTCATCCCTCAGTTCCTTACAGACTTGTTTCAACTCTTTTATAGGGAGTTTTCGCAGGTCTTCTGGATCGTTGATTCGTTCAAGCAGGCTGTATGTTGTTTTATCTTCATTCATATTTTTTGCCACTTTCGCTGCAAAAATACAACTATTTTTGCTACTTTTGCCGTAAAGTTACGAAAAATATCGATATGAATCTATTTACAAGCGTTGAAATAAGCAAAATATCCCCCCAATTCAGCTACGCTGATGTGTTATTGCTGATAGGTTCGTGTTTTGCCACAGAGATTGGCTCACGCTTGCAGGATGCCAAATTCCGTTGTCTTGTTAACCCGACAGGTGTTCTGTATAACCCCCTGAGTATAGCAAACTCCCTGCGGATGTTGCTGAATAACAAATATCCAACGAAAGAGGATTATATTTTCCATGAGGGATTATGGCATAGCTTTTCTTTTCATGGCGATTTCTCTGCAGCATCAGCCAGTGAATTACAAGATAACATTGAGGCGTCAGTGGCAAAATGTCAAGGTATTATAAAAGAAGTATCGTGTCTTTTCATAACTTTCGGGTCGGCCTTCGTCTATGAATGGAAGAAAACGGGTGAAGTGGTGGCTAACTGTCACAAACTTCCTGAGCGTCTGTTCAATCGCAGAAGATTGGGCGATGAGGAGATTGTAAGAGAGTATCTGGATTTGTTGCAAGAGATTTGGGAGGTGACCCCAACTTGTAGGGTGTTGCTGACTGTTAGTCCCATTCGACACATTCGAGATGGTTTGCATGAGAATCAACTCAGCAAGGCAACACTCTTATTAGCTATCGACGAGCTTCAGCGTCTATATCCGGAAAAGGTAATCTATTTTCCTGCTTATGAATTGCTGATGGATGAATTGCGTGACTATCGGTTTTATTCAGATGATTTGTTGCACCCTTCTCAGATGGCTATAGATTATGTTTGGCAACGATTCACGGAAACCTGTATGACGAAAGATGCATTGCTGACGATGAAAAGTGTTAAAGAAATAAAAAAAATGCTCGAACACCGTCCTTTGCATCCCGAATCCGACGAATATGCACGTTTTTTGCATCAAATAGTGTTAAAAATAGAAACACTTTCAGAAAAATGTCCTTACTTTGAATTCGAGAAAGAAAAAGAACTATGTCTTACCAGATTGAACAGATTGCATTAGATATGGCCGCATTTAGGGTGGGTGACACCCCTGCGACTATAGACTGGCTGTTGACAGACAGTCGCTCCCTCAGTTTTCCTGAGGCAACCCTGTTCTTTGCCTTGACGACAAAGCGCAACAGTGGCGCGCATTATATCAATGAACTCTATCAACGTGGAGTGAGAAATTTCGTGGTGGCTCGTCGCGACTATGGTGAGGTGGAATCACTCAAATTGCAGGATGCGAATATCTTGTTGGTGCCTGATACTTTGGTGGCTTTGCAGAAATTGGCGCAAACTCATCGCAAGCAATACCAGATTCCTGTAGTGGGTGTTACGGGCAGCAATGGAAAAACGGTGGTAAAAGAATGGCTGCATCAACTGTTGGGTCCTGATAGAATTATCGTGCGCTCACCACGAAGCTATAACTCGCAGATTGGTGTGCCACTCTCTGTTTGGCAATTACACCCAGGTGCCCAATTGGCTATTTTTGAGGCAGGTATCTCTCAACCAGGAGAGATGGAAGCCTTACGTGACATTATACAACCTACCATCGGTGTGTTGACAAATATTGGTGGGGCTCATCAGGAGAATTTCTTCTCCCGTCAGGTGAAATGTATGGAGAAACTAACGCTCTTCCGTGATAGTGATGTGGTGATATATAATGCCGATGATGCTTTCATCAACAATTGCGTAAGCAATTCCATGTTGGCTACCCGCTCTATGGCTTGGAGTCGTAAGGATGCTGATCGCCCACTTTATATTAATAAGGTAGAGAAGGGTGAGGAGACCACTAAGATCAGCTATCGCTATCTTGATATGACAAATCAGTACACCTTGCCTTTCATCGATGATGCTTCCATTGAGAACTCCCTGCATTGTCTGGCTGTATGTTGCTACTTGATGTTGCCACCTGAGCAGATTTCCGAGCGTATGGCGCATCTTGAACCTGTGGCGATGCGATTGGAGGTGAAGGAGGGAAAGAATGGCTGTCTGCTGATCAACGACAGCTATAACTCCGACCTAACTTCGTTGGAGTTGGCGTTGGATTTCCTGTATCGTCGTTCTCAAGATAAGCAACTGAAGCGTACGCTGATACTGAGTGACATCCTGGAAACAGGAAAGAAAGCTCATATTCTTTATAGTCAAGTGGCTGATTTGCTGAAGAGCAAGGGTATTCATCGAATCGTTGGCGTAGGGGAAGAAATTTCATCTTGTGCTGATGATTTTAGTATTGAGAAGGCTTTCTTCCCTAATACAAGTGAGTTATTGAAGGCTATCGACCAGCGTAAACTTAAGCTTTCTCAGGAGATAATCTTAATCAAGGGTGCCCGTAAGTTTGGTTTCGATGAATTGACAGAAGCCATTGAGAAGAAGGTACACGAAACGATATTAGAGGTAAATTTGGGCGCTTTGGTGGAAAACTTGAATTATTATCGTAGTCTGCTGAAACCCACTACCAAGATGGTGTGTATGGTGAAGGCATCGGCCTATGGAGCAGGTGCCATTGAGGTGGCTCGTACGTTGCAAGAACATCAGGTGGATTACTTGGCTGTGGCCGTGGCTGATGAGGGTGCAGAACTTCGTAAGGCTGGCATTCATGCCAATATTTTGATTATGAACCCTGAGATGACGGCTTTTAAGACTATGTTTGATTATAAGTTGGAACCTGAGGTGTATAGTTTCCATTGGTTGGAAGCATTGATTGATGCTGCAGAGAAAGAAGGTATTACCAATTATCCTATACACATTAAACTGGATACTGGTATGCATCGTTTGGGCTTCGATCCAAGTGAGATACATGCTTTAATTCAACGGTTACAAAGTCAGAATGCTTTGATAGCTCGCTCTGTGTTCTCTCATTTTGTGGGTAGCGATTCAGAAGAGTTCGATGCTTTTACTTGTCGTCAAATGAATACTTTCCTCAAGGCATCCAATGAATTGCAGGCAGCCTTTCCACATAAGATTCTACGACATATCTGTAATTCTGCAGGCATTGAGCGATTCCCAAGCATTCAGCTAGATATGGTGCGTCTTGGCTTGGGGCTTTATGGCATAAACCCAATATCCAATGCTGTGATGCATAATGTGTGCACACTTACCACCACCATCTTGCAGACTCACGATGTGCCTGCTGACGAAACTGTGGGCTATAGCCGGAAGGGACACCTCACTCGTGCATCACGCATTGCTGCCATTCCTATCGGCTATGCCGATGGATTGAACCGCAAGTTGGGTAACGGCCGTTGCTATTGTTTGGTGAACGGACAGAAGGCTCCGTATGTGGGTAATATTTGCATGGATGTGTGTATGATAGATGTGACTGACATTGATTGCAAGGAAGGAGATAAGGTGGAAATCTTTGGTGACCATCTTCCTGTAACTGTACTGAGCGATGCTTTGGACACTATTCCTTACGAGGTACTGACCAGTGTGAGTAACCGTGTGAAACGAATTTATTACCAAGATTAAAGAGAAATAGTATTAACAATTTAAATAATAGAATTATGGAAAACTTACTTTTAATGTTTATGCCTTCGGGCTCAGAGTGGATTATTATTGCGTTGATTATCCTGTTATTGTTTGGTGGCAAGAAAATTCCTGAATTGATGAAGGGGCTTGGCAAAGGCGTTAAGAGCTTCAAGGACGGTGTCAATGAGGCAAAGAACGAGATTAATGACGCTACAAAGGAACTGGAAGACAAGGAAACCAAGAAAGATTGAGCTTATTGACGATTGACAATTAGATAAACTTGGTTAAGTCTCAACATAGAGTCGATGCAAGCATCGCTCTAAGTTCGACACGCACAAGTTTTGACGACTGACATTTTTTCATTGTTCATTCTTCATTACTCTTTTATTATGGAAGACAGAGAATTAACGTTTTGGGAACACCTGGATGTTCTCCGATGGGCTCTTGCCCGTATTGTGGGATTGTGGTTTGTGTTGGCGATAGGTTTCTTCATCGCCATGCCCTACATTTTCGACCCTGTTATCATGGGGCCGTGCCACGATAACTTTGTCTTCTATGGTTTTCTACGAAAGATAGGTGAGGTGTTCAATCTGACGGGTGACTTCTTTACCCAGCGGTTTGACATCAAACTGCAAAACATCAACTTAGCTGCGCCTTTCTTTGTGCATCTCACCACATCATTCGTGCTCTCCATCGTTATCTTGGTACCTTATATTTTTTGGGAAATCTGGATGTTCATTCGTCCAGCTCTCTATCCTAATGAGGCTGCTGGGGTAAGTAAAGCTTTGTTGTTGGGCAACGTGATGTTCTATATCGGTATGGCTGTGGGCTATTTTATGGTCTATCCGTTGGCACTACGTTTCCTCGCCACCTACGATTTGAGTGATAATATTGACACTCTCATATCATTAAACTCTTACATCGACAATTTCATGATGCTGACATTGGCAATGGGTATCGCTTTTGAGTTGCCTTTGGTAACGTGGCTGCTCTCACTCTTTGGCTTGCTTACCCGTAGCACTTTGCGTGAATATCGACGTCATGCCATCGTTGTGATAGTCATAGCTTCTGCCATCATTACCCCAACGGGTGATCCATTTACGCTGACAGCTGTAGCATTGCCTCTTTATGCCCTTTATGAACTGAGTATTTTTATGATCAAGGAGCAAAAAGACGAGGATGAAGAAGAGTCGGAATTGAATAAGACTAACTCTAAAGACAAACCTGATGGCCCTAAACCCGCTTTGGAAAAGAAGCCTGATGGAGGTGGTAGTCCTGATGCTCCTGATGCCGAGGCTAAGCAAATAAAGCCAGAGGAGAGGAATATCAAAGAGACGTTCCGTCTGCAACGTGAAGCTGCCGAACAGGCAAAGATTGAAGCCAAAAACAAGGCACTGCAAGAACGCATAGACAAGGCAGCTGTTGCTACTACTGTGACTGGTGCTGCTATAGAAACGACAGAAGCAGCCGATGGTACGGTTAAGGAATTGACTGCCAATACAGAACCGTCAGTAAAGGATGCTTTGGCTGAAGCTAAAGAGGCTACTGCTGAGGTGGTCAAGAAAAAGAAGAAGATACGTGAGCCTCGCATGGTTATCATCAACGATGAAATCTATTGGGAGGAAGGACCTGAGATTGAGGTGGATGACGATGAACCGTCACCTGAAGAGCAGAAGGCAGAAGAACAGCCTAAAACTTCGGAACAGCAAAATTCAAAGGATTTGCCACAAGAAGAGAAGGGCACTGCTGGCAATACATCGGTTGATGCTTCAGAGGAAGTTACCACTGAAGCCTCTCCTGAAGAAGTTCCAACTGAAGTCTCAACGGAAGAAACGCCTATGGATACTGCTACTGAAGAAGTGCCAGCAGATACTACTCCGACTGAAACACCTGTTGAAGATTCTTCCTGGGAGAATCCTTACCAAGAGGAGGTCATCGATAAGCCTGAAGCTTTGCAAACGCCTTATTACGATGATCCAGAGGCGATGCCTGACCTCAGCAACTATTATGCCGAGTCACAACGTCAAATAGCAGAAGATGAGGTTGCTGAGGCATTGACTAATATTCCAAAAGATGTTGCGTCTTTAGCCGAAGCCATCCCTTCAAGCCCATCAGCTTCATTGAGTTCATCCACCAATGATATTGTGGAACAAGCTCGATTGGCTGCAGAGAATGCCCGCAAGGCTGCAGAGCAGGCAGTGAAAGCTGCACAGGAGGCTGCTCGTATAGCCGAAGAGACAGCCAAGGCTGCAGAACAAGCTGCAAAGGCTGCTGCTGAAGAGGCGGCTAAGGCTGCAGCGAACCCTCTTATCGATGTCAGTGGCATTCGTTATGACTACGGCAGATATACTCAGTAAAGAAGCCTACGACTTGCTTTTGGCTGCATGTCATTGTGCCAATCAAGAATTGTCACAGGCATATTACCAATTGCGACAATTACTGGAGCGTGTTTGTCAGTGGCAGATGGAAGATTCTTCCTTGCAGCTTACAGACCTATCTGCACGCATCACATACGTAGCTTCCAAACACCAACTTTCTATTGCTGAACAAAATCGTCTGCATACTTTCCGCTTGACTTCCAATGCCATTTTGAATGAAATGGTTACGCCTAAGCGTGAAGACTTGCTGCGAGATGCCAAGACATTGGCATTTCTTATACAGAAGCTTACGCATGTGGCTATTTCTGAAGAGTTGAAAGTTGTCTTACCAACAGCAGACACCACTTTCCATGCAATGCCTCCATCTGTCGAAAAGGTGAAGCAAATGAGGGTGACTTTCCTGTATCGCGATGAACATTTCCTCTATGTACAACCTGCTGATTATTTGCCCGGTGAGCCTCTCAAGGTGCAATATGGACTGGCTAATGTGAATGAAGAGTTTGATGAGACCATCGAACTTCTCTGGCCAAATGCACAACTGAACCTCTTGGATGTGGTCATTAATGAAGATGGTATATTGACACCTATGCTTATTGTCCTCGAACCTGATTACCTGATGGATGTGAGTTCGCTGGCAGAGTGTTTCAAGAACTATGGGCATCATCCTGCTAACTACTTGATGGCTCGACTTACGCCTGCTGAGAATACACAACCTTTGGTACTGGGTAACATCGCCAATGCATTCTTGGACGAGTGGATTTACAATGATGCACCAGATTATCGAGAGAGTATGATGAAGGCTTTTCGCCAGCATCCTCTCAGCATCTCTGCTTGTCTGGATTTGCAGCGATTAGAGAATGCCAGAAAGTTCAGTGATGATTGCCAGAAGCACTTCAACAACATTCGACAGACGGTTTGTACTACTTTCAATGAACCTGGATATCAGTTGGATAAATCAGATGCTGTATTGGAACCTTCTTATATCTGCGAGGCGTTGGGTATTCAAGGCCGTTTGGACTATATGCAGCGTGACATGACTTCTTTCATTGAAATGAAGTCGGGTAAGGCTGATGAGTTTACTATGCCTGGACGTATCTTGCCGCAAGAGAACAATAGAGTGCAAATGCTACTTTATCAGGCTATGTTGGAATACACTATGGGCATCGACCATCACGAAAGCAAGGCATATCTGCTCTATACCAGGTATCCATTGCTTTATCCTGCACGCCCTTCTTGGGCGATGGTGCGCAGGGTCATTAACCTGCGAAACCGTATTGTGGCAACTGAATATCAGGTGCAAGCACATGGGGATGAGGATTATACAGCTGAGGTCTTGGCACAGATTAATCCCCAGACGCTTAATGAGAATCATCTTGACAATAAGCTTTGGCGACAGTTTCTAGAGCCCCAGATTGCTGCCTTTCAACAGAGTATTCAGAATCTGTCTTCTCTTGAGCGTGCTTACTTTTACACGCTCTACAACTTCATAACACGTGAACTTTATACATCCAAGACAGGAGGGAACTATGACTATGAAGGACGTAAAGGTCAATCCATGCAATGGCTTTCCACTTTTCAAGAGAAATCTGAGGCAGGTGAAATTGTAGCTGATCTTAACATCATTGAGAATCATGCCAGCGATTTGATAGCTCCTTATTTATTACTGAAATCTGTCAATGGTCAACGATTCACAGTCAACTTTCGGCAAGGCGATGTTATTGTCCTTTACCGTCGTGATACTCCTGATGCCAACGTCACTAACCAATTGCTTTTCAAGGGTTCCATTGAAGAGATCAATTCTGATGGTAGTTGGAAGATTACCTTGCGCCAACCTCAACGTAATGCCAAAGTACTGCCCCTTGATAGTTCCTACGCTATGGAGCACGACTTTATGGATACCTCTTTCCGCACTCAATTCCAAGGTCTTGGCCTCTTCCTGCGTGCTACTCAACAACGTAGGGATTTGTTATTGGCTCAGCGAAAACCTGCCTATGATAGTCAATATGATCAAGCCATTTCAGAAGCCAAAGATGACTTTGAACGCATCACCCTCAAAGCTTTGGCTGCAAAAGATTATTTCCTCTTAGTGGGGCCCCCAGGTACAGGCAAAACCTCTATGGCTCTGCGTAGTATGGTGGATGCTTTCCTTCAACGTGGGAACCAGATTCTTTTGCTGAGCTATACCAATCGTGCTGTGGATGAAATCTGCAAGATGCTCACCAAACTTCAGGTTAATTATATCCGTATTGGCACTGCTGTTACGTGTTCGGAACCCTATCGTCCTTATCTTATCGAACAAGTGATGGCCACTTGTGCCAATCGCCAACAGGTGTTGAAGAAAATTACTGATTGCCAGATTATTGTTGGTACAGTTGCCACCCTTTCTGCTCGTACATCCTTGTTCAGTATCAAGCATTTTGACGTGGCATTGATAGATGAGGCTACTCAGATCTTGGAACCACAACTTTTGGGTTTGCTTTCCATCAAGGATGTCAATGGCAACGATGCCATCAGTAAGTTCATCCTCATTGGCGACCACAAACAGCTACCAGCTGTGGTTCAGCAATCCGCTTCTGTTTCAGAGGTCAGTAACCCCAATCTTCGTGCCATTGGTCTCACTAACCTCAAAGATTCCCTCTTTGAACGACTGTATAGAAATCAATCGTCAATCGACATGTTGACCAAGCAGGGGCGCATGCACCCCGATGTCGCTCTGTTTCCCAACGAAGCCTTCTATGAAGGTAAACTACAACCTGTTGGCTTGCCACATCAAATAGAAAAGATGGGAAAGCGAGTTTCTTTCTATGCTTCAGTTCCAGAAGATCCTTTATGTTCTCATAAGGTCAATCACGATGAAGCCAGAATAGTTGCCCAATTGGCAGAAGCCATCTATCGCCAAACAGAGGACTTTGACGCACAACATACCTTGGGCATCATCACTCCTTATCGCAGTCAGATAGCTTTGATTAGAAGTGAACTCTCTAGGCTGGCTATTCCTGCATTAAATGATATTTCTATCGATACAGTTGAGCGATACCAGGGTAGTGAGCGAGACATTATTATCTATAGTTTTTGTGTTAATCGATCTTGGCAGTTGAATCAGCTCAGCAATTTGATGGAAGAAAACGGACATCTGATAGACCGTAAGCTCAATGTTGCCCTCACTCGTGCCCGTAAGCAGCTGTTCCTTACCGGTGTCCCACAACTCCTGCACCAACATCCTCTCTTTCACCGATTGTTGCAGTGTTTTGACGCATAGCTATACTTATGACTATTTATTCCTGCACACTTATCCAAGTTTTTCCTTGTTTTCTGTGCATTTTTTTTAGTAGTTTTCACAGGCAAAATAGCCCATCTTCTTGCAGATATCAAGATTTTTTCTGAACTTTGTGACAAAGTTGCACATATCAACGATGGTATTATTAATATAATGAGAGATAAGAAGAACATTTTGCTTTTGTCCATTTGGACAATGATCCTGATGTGCTGCTACTCCTGTGGAGGAAATGGCAAACCCATCAGTGGAGACAATTACTATGTGTGTGCCTACGTTTGGCCTTCCTGCCATGATGACTCGCTCGGACACAAATACCTTTGGCCGCAAGGTGAAGGAGAATGGGAAGTCATCAAGCAGGGCAATCCGCGCTTCCCTGGCCATTATCAGCCGAAGCAGCCTCTCTGGGGGTACGGGCACGACGATGACCCTAAGGTGGTGGAGAAATGGATAGACACAGCCCTGAAGTATGGTGTTAACACCTTTGTCTATGACTGGTACTGGTTTATGGACTATCCTTATCTGGAAGGTGCTCTCAACGATGGTTTCCTTGGTGCCAAGAACAATGGTAAAATGAACTTCTACATCATGTGGGCCAATCATGAAGTGAAGAAGAACTACTGGAACTATCACCTTCATGGTGATGACACTTCTCTCCTTTTCGACCCGAAAGTGAACATGGATCAGTTCAAGACAATTGTGGCAAGAGTTATCAAACAATATTTCAAGAAGAAGAACTATGTGAAGATTGACGGATGTCCTGTATTTGGCATCTTTGACATGAATCAGTTCGTCAAAAGTTTCGGTACGATAGACGAGGCCGCCAAGGCGATGGAATACTTCCGTGCCGAAGTGAAGAAAGCTGGTTTCAAAGGGCTCCACATCCAGGAGAACAGCGGCGGCGGCAGTTTCCTGGCAGAAGACTTCATCAAAGCCCAGCAGGAACGTATCGACAAGCTCGGCATCAACAGCCACGCATTCTATAATATGGGCGGTTTCGTCCCAGATTACCTTACCTACGGCGCCAACGCTATCCAGATACGTGAGCAATGGGAAAAAGCATTCAGCATCCCAGTCTTTCCCACAGTTTCCATCGGATGGGACGACACACCCCGTTTCCCTGCTAAGGGAGAGAACGACATCACGCGTTTCAACCAAACACCGCGTGCCTTCGAATCTTTCCTTGAAGTGGCCAAAAAGTATGTTGATGAGCATCCTCAGCAGCCTCCCTTCATCATGATAAATGCTTGGAACGAATGGGTGGAAGGAAGCTATCTGCTGCCCGACCGTTATTTCGGCTTCGGCTATTTGGAGGCTGTTCAGCACGTTTTTCGTGTAAATAGCAATTGAATTGTAAATCATTGCTCTCAACTTTTCGTAACTTTAAAAAAGAAAACAAAATCATAATCAAGATGAAAAAAATAATACTACTTCTCCCCGCTATCTTGCTTTTATCGTTGCCTCTACAGGCCCAGGAGCAAGGAAACCGACCTACACCTGAACAAATTCAGGCTTATTTAGCCTCTCTTCGTCCCGAACCCGAGAAACACTACCTGGTTCCTGATGCTGAGGCAGCCAAAGAAAGTCCTTATAAGGGCTTTGCCAACTATGGAAAACGTATTGCCGTATTCGGCGGATCATTATCTGTCAATAACGAGTCTGATGCTGCCAAGCAGCAATGGGCCAACCAATTAGGAGCTGAGGTCATTACATACGGCGTAGGTGGTGCCGGCTTTTCCATCGAACAGGGTTGCTCGCTTCAGAAGCAGGTAGATGAGGCAGGCGTATTTGATATCTATATACTCTGGGCTTCTACGAATGACTATGTCAACAGCCGTCCTTGTGGCAGTCCGCTGGATTACACTGCCTTAGACAACTACGACGAGAGTAAGCTTAACACCCAATGCGGTGGCATCAATTACTGCATCAAAAAGTTGCGTGAAAAGAACCCACAGGCCAAGATTTACTTCTTCACCTCCCTCCGCTTCTTCGGTCAAGATGCTGGTCACAACCCCTTCTCAACGGAGCCCAATCTTACTGGTCAAACCTTTGCTCAGTATGTGGATGCCCAGAAGGCATGCTGTGCTTATCATGGTGTTCCTGTCTTAGATCAGTTCAGTTTGCAGGATGTTGATGAGCATAATTTTGAATTGTTCTATCAGAGAGACAAGCTGCACATGAACGAAGATGGCTATCGTCGCATCGCTCCCTTGCAAGTCAGCTTTCTGGCTCAATAACAATGTATATGATAACACTAAATAATAAAATTATGAATGAAGTACTAGCTTATTTGAAAGAATGTGGTGCATTCTTCCTTGCTACCAACGAGGGAGACCAGCCCCGTGTGCGTCCCTTTGGCGCAGTGGAAATTATTGATGGCCGTCTGTACATCATGACGGGCAAAGTGAAAGATGTATTCAAGCAGATGGATGCGAATGCCAAGATTGAGATTTGTGGCATGAAGGCATCCGGTGCTGAGTGGATGCGCCTGTGTGGCAAGGCAGTGAATGACGATACCTTGTCAGTAAAAGAAAGGTTCCTTGAACTGAATCCAGAATTGAAGTCAATGTATAAAGCAGATGATGGCAACATGGCAGTGCTCTACATCACCGATGCCACTGCTACCTTCTATTCGTTTACTGAAGCTCCGAAAGTTATCAGCTTCTAAGAAAGCAGAATCTTGCAAGTAGCAAAATGTCTGTTTGGTTATTACAAGCCCAAAGTTTGGTTGTTCCAAATTATGGGCTTACTTATTGATGAGATTGAGATAATTAATGTGAGCTCGTCGAGTTTAATTATCTAAGAATTTGATGATATATCTTAGTGTGTCTTTATGATAGAGCTGCACTGGCAGATGCATTGGTTTCCAGGGTCACACATTGCTATAGCGACACACCAAAACAAGTTGTTTTGGTAGCGTTTGATTGCTTGTAATGAGTTGTTCAGGTGTAGTAAGCCGACACCAAAACAACTTGTTTTGGTGTTAGTGTATGTTAGTGTATGTTAGTGTAACTTTTTAGAAAAGGTACACTCGCATTAACATAATAAGGCTCAAACGATTAACCTGTATAGTGTAACTATGTAGGTAAAATGTGATTATCTAACTGATAAAGTGACGGAGGAGTATTATCGCGATAGAGGTGCCAAATATTATGTTGCCTGAGAGTTTTGTTATCTTTATTACTCAAACATTTTGATTCGGTAGATACCTACCTGACCAACAGGGATAGTGGCTACACTGAAGCTGGTTTCGTTGCCATTGGCGATGGCCTGCAACAAAGATTGGTCAAGTCTCTCTTGAAAGGCAATGTATCTTGTTACATAAGGAGTTGTAAGTTGTGGGTAGTCGCGATTGAAGCGTACAAGAGTTGCTTTTTCAAAGTTACCAGCCATTTGCTCAAAAGGAAAGCGGATGATAGTTGGCGTATTGAAGCCCACACCAAACTCTAATAACAGCATGCTCTTCTTACTGCCTTTCAATACGAAATCTTGATATTTCTCAGCTTGTTGATGCCAATGTTCATCTTCTACAAAAAAGCTATCACAACGTAGATTAGGACTCAGTGCCTCATCAGTATCAGGATGATGGGGTATCAACGCTGTGGGTATTCTGCAATCTACAGTTGCCTCTATCGCCTGCTTTACCCATTCCTCATTATACACTAACTTTTTATTTTCTCCGCCCTTAGCCTGAAAATAGGCATAGTCGCCCTGAGTTGCAAAAATCCTTTCCTTGTCAAAACCTGATTTCTCAAACTGTGCATCAACATTGGTAGTAATGACAAAGTAATTCTTGTCTTTTACTAAATCAAAAAGCTGTTGATAAAGCTCCATGCCCTCAATGCGATAGCGAGTAAACCAGATGTGCTTTGCCCAATATGCCCATTTTTCCTCCTCTGTACGGAAAGGATAGAATGAAGAAGAATAAAGGTCTTTAAATCCATAGCGCTCTATCCACTCATGAAACTCCTGCTTGAACTCCACACCCCCATAGTCCAAGCCAGCAGCAGCTGAAAGCCCTGAGCCTGCACCAATCAATACATGGTTAGCTTTGGCCAAAAGCTTCCTCACTTGCTCAATACGATGCTTAAACGTTGGTTGTGACATTGTTTTTCTACTAAATAAGTCGTTGATAGATGTCATAGTCTTTGTTTAAAAACACATTGAAAACAATGGTTTTGAGTGATGTCAACGGATAGTTATTTACAGTTTCCACAGCTATCTCAGCAGCTCTTTGGTTAGGAAAATGAAATACCCCAGTAGAGATACAGCAAAAGGCGATGCTTTGTAGCTTATATAGCTCGGCCACTTCCAAGCATGAACGATAGCAAGAAGCCAACTGTTCCTCTTGTAATGGTGTTGGATGCCTGTCAGGAATGATAGGCCCTACAGTATGAATCACATATTTCGCTGGTAGATTATAACCTTTAGTTATTTTCGCTTTCCCTGTAGGCTCTTCATGTCCCTGAGCTTCCATCAGCTCATAGCATTCCTGTCTTAGCTGAATACCAGCAGCGGAATGGATGCAGTTGTCAATACAAGCATGCAAGGGCTGCCAGCACCCCAACAACTGTGAGTTGGCCGCATTCACAATGGCATCCACTTGCAAACGGGTGATGTCGCCTTGCCAGATAGAAATGCCTGGCTGGTCAATCTTAACAATACCCTTATCCTTAGCCTGTTGCTTCAGTTCAGCATCCTGTGCTGCCATGAACTCATCTGATGCGGGCATAGGTTGGCGCACATTCATCAATGCCCGCATTAATCTTTGCTTCATTTCCAGATTATCTGGCAACTTCGGATTCTCTCCTTGTTCCTCAAACAGGTATTTTAATACAAAATCAATATTTTCAATTCTATCCCACATATAGCATAATGTTCTAGACTCAAAAACTATTTATCTAATAATCAATTTTCAATATGATTTTTCCTCCAGCACCACCTTTCTCTAACAAGGTATGTGCCTCCATAATTTCATCCAAGTTGAACACCTTGGCATAGAGCGGTTTTATTTGTGCCTCGTTAATCAAGTCAAATAAGCTGTTGATAGACTGATAGGCCGGGAAGTTGGAATAGAACCCAGTGAGGAACACTCCATTAGGTATATATTTGATAGGGTCGAACTGAGCAACGGAATACACATTGCCCAATACACCAGTACTGCAAACATAACCAGGGCGGGTGACGGTAAGCAACGAGTCACGTAAGGTCTTTGGACCTATTAACTCTAAGATTTTGTTAGGTTTGAGGGGTAATGGCTGGTGGTTGAGCTGTCCGTCATCGATAATGCAATAGTCAGCTCCAATGGCTTTCAGCTTTTCGAAAGATTCTTCCTTGCGACAAGCTGCAATCACCTTTGCACCAACAGCTTTTGCCAACTGGACAGCAGCTTGTCCTACTGTACTGGTAGCTCCACGTACCAACAGTGTGTCTTCAGCAGTAAGGTATAGGCATTCAAACAAAGAACCATAGGCTGTAAAATAAGTTTCAGGGACAGCTGCCAATGATATCCAGTCGAGGTTAGTATCAACTTTAAATACATGACTTTCGGGCAGCAAAGCATATTCAGCATAACTACCATTAAAGCTGCGCCCCATGCCTCCCATTAAAGCAATCACCTTATCGCCTTTTTGGAATTGGGAATCGGAAGCATCGGCTATCTCACCCACACACTCAATGCCAGGCACAATAGGGGTGTTGATATAGGCTTGGTCAGCTTCAAACTTTCTCAACAATGCTTCAGAGTGGTTCAGTCCTGCAGCATACACCTTCACTACCACCCAACCAGGTTTGGCAGTTGGTTTAGGTAATTCACTTACATGCAAGTCTTCTGCCTCGCAACATTTCTCTATTATAATAGCTTTCATAACTAGTCCAATCTAACAATAGCTTCAACAGGGCAGTTTTCAAAACAATTGCCGCAATGCAGACAATGATTAGGTTGTATGTGGTATGTCTCTCCCTCTTCAATACAACCCTGTGGACATACTGTCTGACATGTGCCACAAGCAATGCAACTATCTGTAATTACAAAACCTTTATGTTCTGGCACAGCATTTCCCATCGTTAAGTATTCTCTATCTATAGGATGACAACCTAAGAAGAAATATTCTATTTGAGCATCACGGATATAGAAAATAATACCTATGCTTCTGGTATCGCCTGGATAGACATTAGCCAAATAGGGCTGTTCCTTGAATATCACATCCTTCCAATATTCCTGTTCGTCGTCAGGTACAGGTTTGGCAACGGCAGAGAAACGTATCATCTCCTTATATTTGGTAAGCGCTAGAATCTGCACGTGGCCGTCTGCCATCAACTGCTGGCAGAAATTCTTTCCTCGCGCAGTATAGAAATAGATTGCGTCTGACTCATAATGAATGGCACTGATACTGCGAACTTGAGGATGTCCGTTTTTATCTACCGTTGCAAAGGTAAGGGTTCCAACATACCCAAGCTTTTTAATACAAGTTATTGCGTCCACTTTTTATTGAATAATGATTAACTGTCAATCTCCTTCCAGCATTGAGGATCAGATGCATAGAAATTATGTGTATATCCGTAGGCTACTGCTGGGCAGCCACGGCAGAAACGTAATAGCTCACATTTGCTGCATTTCTCAAACTTCTCATGCTGACGATACTGGTTCATCTTCTCTCCATTGAATACATCGCAAAGCTCTTCATTCACCGTACCTACATAGCTCTCAAAACGACGACAGGCCATCAGCCGCCCTTCGGCAGATATAGTGAAATGGCAGTTGCCACAGTTGCAGCCATCGTAGATGGTATCGTCATCAAACCCTTCAGGAATCTTAAACAAGCCTTTCTCATAGAGGAAGAGCGTCCACAGGTGATCCTTCAGGTTAAAAGTCGTATCTGAGTTCTTGTATTGTTCATACTTCACCCAGCATTTCTCTAATAAGTCTCGATATTGCAGTGGCTCGATATGCCAGCCCTTGTCTGGTGTAGCCTTGTCCTCGCTGGTAGGGCAGTACCTGCCAAACGCGAAGATGTCTGCATGATGTTCCACTACCAAATCAATGATATCAGGAATCTCGTTAATGTTCGTACCCGATACCGTAGTCATGATGGCACAATGCATTCCTGCTTTTCGGATGGTAGCAATGGCTTCCAAAGTCTTGTCAAAGGAGCCTGGCTTGCGGAAATAGTCATGTGTCTCTCGCATTCCGTCAATGCTTAGCTGATACTTTCGACATCCCATGCTCTTGAGGCGTTGACATACCTCATCTGTTAAGTGGAACGGATTACCCATTATGGTGAAAGGAATGTTGTGGCTATGCACTAACTCCAGAAAATCCCATAAGCGACTATGCAAAATAGGGTCGCCACCTGTAATATATAAATATGGTAGGCGGCTCATCTTCCGACACATGCGCCCCACGTTGGCAAGCACTGAAACCAGCCTTTCCCAAGGCATCTCAATCAACTTGGGATGTCCTTCGGAAAAGATGTAACAATGCTTGCAACGTTGGTCGCACTCATCCGTAATATGCCACTGGAATGCAAAATATTCCATAATGACTGATTACTTCTCACCTGCACCACATGCACTACCGCAAGCAGCTGGCTTCTCTTCAGCAGGTTTGTCGCCTGCCCCACATGCACTGCCGCAAGCAGCTGGCTTCTCTTCAGCAGGTTTGTCACTTGCACCACAAGCTGCACCGCAAGCAGCTGGCTTCTCATCGTTCAGCATAACGCCTTGGGCGCTATGAGCGAAATTGAAATCAATTCTCTTCATAATTTCTATCCTTTAAAAGTTAATAAATAAGTTGTTATTTTGCCAAAGCCCATTCCAACAGGTCGGTCATAAAAGCACGACTATCTTTGCCCCACCAGCGGGTTTCCATACCGTTCCTCACTTTGCGAACACCATCTTCATAACCTAAGAGCAGACCTACCATTGTGTCGCCACCTGCAAAGAACTTGCCTCCATTGTCGAGCTTTACATAGCTGCTGTGCATCCACCCATCTTCCATACAGACACTTGCAGGAATTCCTCCTGTCATCACACAAGCACCGCTGTATGGTATTTCATAACGCTCTTTGAATATTTCATTTTTGAAAGAAACGGCTCCCACATTGCCTGGTAGGGCAACATCCTCGCCGAACTCAATGCCAAAGGCACGGGTTACATCGTTGGCCCCATAGCGGC
Organism: Bacteroidaceae bacterium; assembly: GCA_017534535.1. Classification (GTDB taxonomy): domain Bacteria; phylum Bacteroidota; class Bacteroidia; order Bacteroidales; family Bacteroidaceae; genus Bacteroides. The sequence continues at coordinate 116,668 of JAFXVZ010000048.1, forward strand.
TTAAATCTACGCGATGGTTGTCATCAACGAAGAATATGAGCGAGCCACCTTTCTTTACAAAGTCCACCAAAGTTTTCTTCTCTACCTCCGTCAAGTCTTTCTGCAATTTGTTACTCAAGGGTGACAACATCACCAACACATCAATGCCTTTCAGTAGCTGAGGAGTAATCTCTGCCTCTTCATTTACCACTAATTCTGCATTCAACTGCTGGGCCATCTCTGTATAAGCTGGAACCACTAACGGATAGGTTTCATGGCCTTTATAAACATCTGTACATTGACTATGAGCCAGGTCGAACATAATCTTTTTCTGCCCTTGATTACAAGAGGTCAGTGCCAATAATACCAATGCAATTGTAAACAGTTTCTTCATATTCTTAATGCGGTTTATTTCTTGAAAGTCTGGATAGCCATCTCACCCACAGCAGCTTCTGCCAACTGAGGTACGATGCGGGTAAAGTGAGCTGCGTTAGAGTGAACGTCCAACGAAGGCTGATCCTTCCAAGTCTCAAATATCATCAACTGTGTCTTGTCAGTCTGGCTCTGATAGATGTCATAATCAATTACACCAGCATCCCTGCGAGAAATCTCCACCAATTCCTTAGAAAGTCCCAAAATCTTTACCAAATTGTCAGGAGCAACCTTGAATAAGTAGTTGATGCGAATGCCATCACCCTCGCCGTCAGCAGTGAAAGTCTGGATAGCCATCTCACCTACTGCAGCTTCTGCCAACTGAGGTACGATGCGGGTAAAGTGAGCAGCGTTAGAATGAACATCAAGAGATGCTTGGTCTTTCCAAGTCTCAAATATCATCAGTTGTGTAGGATCCATCTGACTCTGATAGATGTCATAGTCAATGACACCAGCATCCTTGCGTGATGCAGCTACTAGTTCTTGACCTAACTTTACAATCTTGTCAATATCCTCTGGTGCTACCTTAAACAGACAGTTGATGCGAATCTCGTTATTACTTGCGGCTGCTGGAGCTGCCTCTTCCTGCTGCTGTGCAGCCTTCTGTGCGCATGATGTCATACCTAAAAGACTCATCGTTGCCAAACCATAAATTACTTTTTTCATATCTTTTTATATTTACATTAAACTTATTTCTGCTGCAAAATTACGTAATAGGAGAATGCCTGTCAAGAGGTGATAAAAAGGTAGGGTAGTTACAAAAAAGTCTATATTGTTGATATCAGCCTGTTATAAAAACGACTTTAACTTTTTTTATAAAAGCATTTGGTTGTGTGAAACTTTTTCCTTATCTTTGAACCGATAATTATGAACTTAACACACAACCATCATGCTTAAGAAAGAAGAGAAAAACAGCATATTTGAGGTATGCCCCGTTCGCAATGTAATAGCTCGTTTTGGCAACAAGTGGGCGTTTTTGGTGATGCTGGTAGTTAGTGAGAAAGGCTCTATCCGCTTTGGAGAGTTGAGCCGTGCCATTCCTGATGTATCAACTAAAGTGCTGTCAAACACCCTTCGGGCTTTGGAGGACGATGCCCTTATCCAACGTGAAGTCTTTCCCGAAGTTCCTTTGCATGTAGAATATCAGCTCACCGACTTAGGCAAGGAGCTTGTGCCTTTCATCGTATCACTTACCGCCTGGGCAGACAAGCATCGTGAATATATTGTGGCTCATCGCAAAAGCAGCAAAGGTAAGAAGTTTGTAGAGGAGGAACTATAGTGTCATTTGCTTCATTATGAAGTAATAAATAAGAGGGTGTGCCTATTTTGACACACCCTCTTTATTATTAATAATAGCTGCAAAGAATTCCAGCTGTTAAATCCTTTAGTACTCAAACATCTTGATGCGGTAAATGCCTACTTGCCCCGCAGGGATGGTGGCTACGCTGAAGCTGGCTTCGTCACCGTTAAGACGATGGCGCAGTTCCTTACCGTTGGCATCGAAAGTAAGTTGGTCAACCGAAGCGTATGAGATGTGCTCTGCCTTGCTCTTGGGACTTTTCTCAATTACTACTGAGAGACCGCCAATGCCACCAGCGATGAGGAACTCATCCTCGCCAGTCTGAATCACCAGCAAACCAGCAGCTACATCAGATTGCTTGACTTCTTCCAAACTCATGCCAAACAGATTTTCTGCACCTTGGGTAGATGAACGCCTGATAGAGATGGTGTATTTACCCATATCTACCTTGTCGGTTGTCTTGTTCTTGTTGATGAACAAGCCGTCCATCTGGTCAGTATATTGATACTTCAAAATCTCAGGCATGATGTTCTTCAAGGCTCCGTATGCCAACTGAATAGAATTATCTCCCTCGGCAGCATTGTTGAAATACCAGTTGCCGTCAATGCCGAAAGGTGAGTAGCACAGGGCATCATACTTGCCATACACATAGAATGCACGAGCTGCTGCACTTGGATCAACAGTTGTCTCAGGGATGAACAGTGGATTGCCTGAGAACTGATATTCCTTTGCTACCCAGTCGATGAAATCAACAATATAGATGTCGGGCGCAAAGAAATCAACAGCAGGAGCAGCAGCACGCCATACGTCGAATGTATGAGCAAATGGAGCGCCGGAAGGATACTTGCCAGGTTCTGGACCTGACTCCTGTTTCATCCATGCATTGACATACATCGGAATAGGATATTCAGCCTTGCCTTGACGGGTTACTTCACCCACATACTTAGCATAGTTCCAAGCACTGAACAACTCCTCGGTATAGTAAGGATAGGTAGTTTGCCACTCGGTAGAACCTTCTTTGAAATCAGGTTTTGGCTGACCTTTGCCAAACACTTCTTCCCAAGTACCTTTCTCCTTGTTGCCGTTGGCCTTCCATACCTTCTGCAACTCAGGGTGCAGCTCGTTCTTATGTGCCTTTAGGTATGCTATCAGCTCTGCAGGTACCTGACTGTTGAAGGCCTTGTTGGCAGCATCATTGTAGTCACGTTGGCTGTGGTTGTCGCCTGGGCGCATAAAATTGCCCATATTGAACATGCCCAGTTCGTTCTCCACCTGCATCATCACTACTGTATGGTCTTTGCTATCTACCTCCTTGATGTGTCGCATCAGTGCAGCGTAAGCTTTTGCATCAGCCTTCATGGCATTCTCGCTCAGCGGAGAAATCATGTTCATGGTCACACCGTCTCTGGTCTTGGCACGTGGGAAGCGCTTGCTGTCCTTCTTCACCCATTCAGGTGCGTAGGTCGATTCTGTGTTTTTCCAAGAAGCAAACCAGATAAGTACCAGCTTGAGGTTTTCCTTGCGGGCACCCTCGATAATGCTATCTACCAAGTCATATTCATACTGCCCCTCAACAGGCTCAAACAGTTCCCAAGATACGGTGGCAATTACCGTGTTCAGGTTCTTGTCGGCCATCTTCTTCCAGATTGGTGCGATATAGTGGGCACTGCCTGCCGATGAGTTGTGCAACTCACCTCCCAACATCAGGAAAGGTTTGCCGTCGATGATAAGTTGAGTGCCCTTAGCATTTTTCTGTATGCGTGGCATGTTGGCATCCTGTGCCAAGGCGAATGTTGCCATTACTGAGAGCGACAAGGCCATCAAGATTTTTTTCATTTTCATAGGACTACTAGATTATTATAGTTATTTCATTGTTAATTTTCTTAGTTCTTCCACACTGTCCACGATATGTTGTGGATGTAATGGTTCCAGTTCGCTGCGCGGACGAAACCCCCAGGTCACGCCACAAGTCTCAACCCCTGCGTTATACCCAGTCTGCATATCCACCCCCGAATCGCCCACATAGAGCACTTCAGTTTTGTCAACACCTACTATTTTAAGTATGTCGAATACTATCTGTGGATCAGGCTTTATGTTGATGCCTTCTCGTTGCCCTAATACAGCGGAAAACCTGATAGATGGATACAACTCTCCAATGATCTTAGTAGTAGCCTCCTGGTACTTGTTGCTGGCCACAGCGATGAAGGTGCCTTGCGCCTGTAAGTCTTCCAACAGAGGTACCATACCAGAGTAGGGACGGCTTAGATCGGTATTGTGGGCATTATAGTAAGGTATGAATTCGCGTCTCACACGCAGCACATTTTCATCAGTCTTCTCCCCTTCAGGCAACGCACGACGAAACAGATTATTGATGCCATTGCCCACCCTGAACTTGTAACTCTCAATGTCATGTGTAGGGTACCCCAGCTTTTGCAGAGCATAGTTGGTACAAGCCCCCAAGTCGGCTATGGTGTTAATCAGCGTTCCGTCTAAGTCAAATATAACAAGTTTCTTCATGTTTCCTGCTATTAATAAATGTTCCCCATTAAATGTATAGTAAGAAGATGCAAGGTATCTTACTCAAATCAGGCACATGTCCTTTCCATTCTTTCAATGTCTTCGTCTTTATGTATTCATTCTCGCAAGTGATGTTGGCGGCAATGCAAAGGCGCGTCTGCGGACGGCAGTTCTTCAGGATGTCCTCTACCATCTTGTTGTTGCGATAGGGTGTCTCGATAAAGAGCTGTGTCTGATGCTCTGTAGCAGCGCGCTGCTCCAAAGCTTTCAGCTTTTTGGCACGCTCTGCCGGTTCGATGGGCAGGTAGCCGTTGAAGGCAAAACTCTGTCCGTTGAAACCACTACCCATCACGCTTAGGATGATGCTTGACGGACCTATGAGTGGTACCACAGGCAGGTTCTTATGTTGGGCTATTGCCACAACATCAGCTCCAGGGTCTGCCACAGCCGGGCAACCAGCTTCAGAGATGACTCCCATAGCGTTGCCTTCCTCTAATGGTTTGAGATAACCACTGATGTCTTGAGGTGAAGTGTGCTTGTTCAAGGGATAGAACTGCAGTTCATCAATGTTGATATCCTTGTCCACCTTCTTGAGGAAACGGCGTGCCGAACGCACATCCTCCACAAGGAAATGGCGGATGCCCAGTATCACTTCTTTGTTGTACGAGGGCAGTACCCTCTCAAAGGTGGTATCACCCAACAATACGGGTATCAAGTATAGAGCAGTCTTCATTATCTAATATCTTTTTTCATCATCGCTCTTTCAGCATAATATGATGAGCGTACCAACGGTCCGCTCTCTACCATCTTGAAGCCTTTAGCAAGGGCAGTTTCCTTATAAGCAGCAAATTGTTGTGGTGTAACATATTCCTGTACGGGGTAGTGCTTGTGGGTGGGTTGCAGGTATTGCCCTATGGTAAGGATAGAACATCCTACTGCTAGCAGGTCATCCATCGTTTCCTCCACCTCTGCTATTGTCTCACCCAAGCCCACCATGATACCTGTCTTGGCAGGAATAGGACTGTTGGCTACTTGTTTCAGCACTTGAAGACTTCTCTCGTATGTTGCCACACTACGTACCACAGGCGTCAGTCGGCGTACGGTTTCCATGTTGTGTGATATCACATCAGGATGTGCTTCAATAATGCTGGCAATAAACTCTTCTCGCCCCATAAAGTCAGGTATCAGCACCTCCATCGTTACCGATGGGTTGAGTTCCTTGATGGCCTTGATGGTGGCTACCCAATGGGCAGCGCCGTAGTCAGGCAGGTCATCTCTGTCAACTGAGGTTATCACCGCATGGTTGAGCTGCATCAGTTGGATTGATTCTGCCACATGCTTAGGCTCCGACTCATCCAAGGGTAAAGGCTTTCCGCTGTTGGTGTTGCAAAACTTGCAGCAACGGGTGCAGATATTGCCGCCAATCATAAAGGTAGCCGTACCTCGTCCCCAACATTCACCGATGTTAGGGCATCGCCCACTGCTGCAAATCGTGTGCAGACGGTGAGTGTCGACAATCTTCTTTGTATCCGAATATCGCTCGTTGGCGCCGAAGTTCACCTTTAGCCAGTCAGGCTTTCTTACATGCTCACTCATTTCTTCAACTGGCTATTGAAGAAGTTAGTAATCTTAGTATAAAGGTGTTGACGCGTGTTGCCACCAGCAATGCTGTGGTTGCGGTTGGTATATACCTGCATATCAAACTGCTTGCCCTTCTGTACCAATGTCTCGGCATATTCAGCAGCATTCTGGAAATGCACATTGTCGTCTGCCATACCATGAATCAACAGCAGGTTACCACTTAGCTTATCGGCACGTTCCATTGCTGACGCAGCCTTGTAGCCATCAGGGTTCTCCTGTGGAGTACGCATATATCGCTCGCCATAAACGGTGTCGTAATAGTTCCAGTCGGTGACAGGAGCAACTGCTACACCAGCCTTGAACACAGGCGTTCCTTCGCTCATGCTCATCAGCGTCATATAACCTCCGTAGCTCCATCCCCAGATGCCAATGCTACCTTTGTCAACATAAGGCTGCTGGCCCAAATACTCAGCTACCGCCACTTGGTCTTGTGCCTCTTTTACACCCAGGTTCTGGTAGGTCTGCTTCTCAAAATCGGCTCCACGGCCACCTGTGCCTCGGCCATCCACACACACCACGATATAGCCCTGAGAAGCCATATAGGTTTCCCAAGATACACTGAACTGGTCTTGTACTTGCTGAGATCCAGGACCACTGTACTGATACTGCAGCACTGGATACTTCTTCGAAGCGTCAAAGTTAGCTGGCTTCATCATCCATCCATTGAGCTGGGTGCCACGTGAGGTGGTGAAGGTGAAGAATTCCTTCTTTGGCATGTTGTATTGTGCCAGTTTCTGTTTCAGTTCGGCATTGTCAATCAGGGTGGTCAATACCTTGCCGTTGTTGTCGTTCAGGGTAATCACCGTAGGAGTGGTGAGGTTGGTATAGCGATTCAGGTAATACTTCATGTTACTGCTGAACAGTGCGTTGTTCACACCCACTTGTTGTGAAAGTTTGGTCTTCTTGCCTTTCTTATCCACTTTATACACTGCCTTGCGCAATGGACTCTCCTCGTTGCTGGTAAAATAGAAGGTCTCGTCAGCAGGCGAGTAGCCCAGGAATTCCTTCACCTCGTAGTTGCCGGTTGTAACCTGCTTTACCAAGTTGCCCTGCAGGGTGTACCAATACAGATGATTGAAGCCACTCTTCTCGCTGGTAAATGTGAAGTTGTTGTCGTAGAAATGAATATCGTCCAGAACTTCCTCCTTAATATACGTATCGCTTTCGTCACGCAGCACCAGTTTGCAGACAGTACTACGGGCATTGCCCATATACATATCCAGTCGGTTCTGATGGCGGTTCATGGTGATAATCGCCAACTGGTCGGGTTGCTTGGTGAAATAGATGCGAGGGATATAAGCACCTTCTTCCAGAGGCACTTGCATGGTGCGAGTTACCTTGCTCTGAATGTCGAAGGTACGCACCTCTACCTTGCTGTTGGCCTCACCCGTCTTGGGATATTTATAGGTGTAGGCACCAGGATACTTGGCATATTCGTTATATTTGGGTGATGCACCAGCAAACAATGGAAATGAGTAAGTTGGCACTTTGCTTTCGTCATAGCGGATGAAAGCCAACATCTTGCTGTCGGCACTGAACTCCATCGCACGGCTCATTGAAAACTCCTCTTCATATACCCAGTCGGGCACACCGTTGATGATGGCATTGCGTTGTCCATCTTCCGTTACCTGACTCTCACTGTTGCCAAACAGCAACTTCACCAGATAGATGTTGTTGTCTCGCATGAAAGCCACCATTGATCCGTCTGGTGAGAATACGGGAGCTTGCTGTGGTCCACCATCAGAAAGTCTTTCTACTGCATTGCGTATCTGCCCAGAAGTGTTGCGGCGTAAGCTATAGAGATAATACACCGCCTTGAACGAACGGCGATAGATAGACTCAGATTCCGTTGCGATGAGCAAGGTCTGCCCGTCAGGAGAGTATTCGTAGCTGTCAAAACGCTTGAAAGGACAATCGCGGGCCGTAGCCACGTCAAACAACACCTCCACTTGCTGACCAGTCTTGAATGAATACTTGATGACCTGTGTACGTTCCTGGTTCATCTGCGAATAGTGCTCGCCATCGCCAGGGATAGGTGTTACACCATAGATGTTACGAGGAGTAAACTCACCTCTTAACACATCGTTCAATTCAAGGTTTCTGCCCTGTGCCCATGCCATCACTGTGCACAGACACAGCATGATAGTAATGCCAATATGCTTCATAGTCTCAATGATTTCTAATAATTCTTTTTCTCTTTTTCTGCAAAGTTACGAATAATCGAGTGCAAAACAAAATATGCTGCATATTTTTTATAAAGAGATAGTGTAACTTAACCAAAATAATTGAAAAATTGAGGGTAGGGTGATATGCTGAAAAAAGCGACATATAGAACTGTGTTTATTTGCTTGAAGCAGATGGCTCAATTAGTTCAAGCAAAAGGCCCGTTTGCTTCGGGAGGATGCCCTGCTTGCTTGAACTAAATGGACCTTTAGCTCCGAGTCCCTGATACAGGGAAATTTAGAACAGTTCTGCCTATGATCCCATCAGTCCTAATGCGTTGAGTCAAAACTTTTTTTCAAATACTCCTCACTCCTCACAGGCATCATATAAGCCGCTGAATGACAGAGCTATACAAGTATGAGGGGTTAATACAACTCCTCACCACTCCTCACACTTTCTCGCCTTAGGTTGTTGCTTTCAATATGTCATTATTGCAGTAATGATATATGGATATAAGCATTCTGATAGCAGATGGTCAATTCTGAGTCTCATATTGTAAAAGAATGCTTTGTGAGGAGTTGTGATGAATTGTGAGGAGTGCTCTCAACTCCTCACAATCAGAACCAGTTATATGTCAGCAAGTTAAATGCCATCTGTGAGGAGTGAGGAGTTTTTGCGAAAAACTTTCGCCTGAACACGTTTTTAACAATTAAAGCTTTTATACACGCCATATTATGAAACTTTCATACATGTTTAATAAAATGCAACTACGTAGTGTTTGACCCCAATAATTAAAAAATGCGGTCAGAATTTGAAGGACAAAGTTCCATCTGTTCTTGGTAGGTTTATCATCAAAATAATATAATTCTGTGTCATATCCTCTAAATAAGTATTTATCTGTATTTATTACTAATCCGGCTGCTGGCCGTTGTGAGCCTTCCATGCACATTCGGTGATTGTCATATCCGTGAAGATGGCTGTGAAGGACGATTCTTCTGGTGAGCAGGCATAGATGCCGAAGCTGATTTTATCGGCGGCTACAGGCATGTGGCAGATGCGCATCTGACTGAAGGTAACACCGTCAGTAGAACATTCGATGCAGTAGTCATCCTCGCGGCGAGAGAACCGATACCACATTGTTTTCACATCGGCAGGAATAGCCGTCGTTGCCCAGTCGGAGTAGCCGTTGTTCGTCACCACACTGCCCAGATGCTGAAACTCGTCGTTCTCGTACTCCACTGAGCCTTTCAACCAGTTCTCACTATTGATATACATCACGATGCCGCACTGGTCAAAGCGATGGTGGCTTTCCGTAAAGTCGGTCTTGACCACAAAGCTGAAGAACTTCTCGCGAGTCTTCATCTGAAGCACGGGCGCATTATCGTTCTGGAAGTGATAGTACGTCCGCTGCCAAAGATCGGTCTTCGGAGCAGTGGTAATGAGGATGGTATCGCCCTTCACCTCGTAGCCCTTTGGCTCACGTGTCCACCGAAGGCTGTTTAAATCGATGTGGCCGTTATTGGCGAGAGCCACTTGAACATCATCTGTAAAATCCATAGTTGTTTCATTTTTGTTCTGCTGTCCACATGCTGTCAGCACGAGGCCGATGCATACAGATCCTACTGTTGACTTAAAACTTTTCATTTTGGTTTTGTTATTATAAAATAGATATCTATTGCTTTAAGTTTTTACGATACATCCGATACGTGTATTCTTCGGTGGTGGTGCTGAACTCCGGCACAGTGCCCTCGCCAATCTGCTCGAAGCCATGTTTCGGATAATACTCCCAATTGCAAGTGCAGTCCGTCCAGAGGTAAAGCCACTCTATTCCACGCTCTTTGAGCCGTTCTATCAAGGCGTTCATCACAGGTGTACCATAGCCTGGCTTCTGACTGATGAAGAAGGAGAGTTTTGCCGAGTTGGGCAGCATTATAGACTGTAGTTCTGCATCCGTCCTCGTTAGGTAACGCTCGTTGGTCAACAGCGTCTGCTGCTCTTCGTCAGTCATGTTGGGTAATTGGTTCCGTAACCACGAGGCAGCGTCGTTCGTGTCACCAGACAACCATGCAAAGGCGATGGCCTGCAGACCTTCTTCGTCTTCCGCTTGCAGAGCCAAATCAGCGGAATACAGGCTGTAACGGGTCAGATGCTGGCAGAATAGACGAGCAACTTCAGGACTATGAGCACCTTGTTCCTTTCCCCAGACACCCGCTGCCATCCTTGCAACGACGTCTATTCCATCTTGTGTAAATTGTTTGATTTTCATAAATTGAATTTCTTTCCCATTATACTTCATACCTCAGCGCATCCGACGGCCATCCCGTCACATTCCGACCTGTATCAAGCAAGCGAATATCTTGGAGGTCATCATCTGTCAGTGTGAAATCAAAGAGATTGATGTTCTCAACCATCCTTTCCTTGTGGGTCGTCTTTGGGATAATGACAATGCCGTTCTGAATCAGGAACTTCAAGGCTACCTGCGCGGATGTCTTGCCGTATTTCTCGCCAATACTTAGCAAGGACTTGTTCTTGAAGATGCCGCGCTTCCCTTCTGCCAGCGGACTCCATGCTTCCAATGCTACATTGTACGGCTTCAAATATTCCATCATCTTCCGCTGCTGATAGAGCACATGGGTCTCGCATTGGTTCACGACAGGCATGATTTTGGCATCATTCACAATCTTCGGGAAGGTGTTTGGATAAAAGTTCGATACACCTATAGCCTTGAATACACCTTGCTCATAAAGTTCTTCGAGCGTGTGCCACATGACAGTTGGATTTCCGACTGGCCAGTGAATCAGCATCAAATCGACATAGTCCAGCCCCAACTGTTTCATGGAATGGTCAACTGTGCGTAGCGTTTCCTCCTTCGTATAGCAAGAATCGCATATCTTGGTCGTGATGAACAGTTCTTCACGGGGAACTCCGCATGCCCGAACTGCATCACCAACGCCTTTCTCGTTGTAGTACATAGCAGCAGTATCGATGCTCCTATAGCCTACCGATACGGCATCTTCCACTACTCGCTGGGTTTCCCTCTCGGAGATATTGTAGACCCCAAGCCCTACCATCGGCATTTTCAGGCCATTATTCAAAACCTTATATTCCATCTTACTTCTTTTTAGTATTATGTATTTCAGTCGTTGGCGGTGATTAATAGCCAATCTTATTGCGGTTAGTCACCTTTGCTTTCTCTGCGTCCGACAATTTCTCGTAGGCTGCCTTGGCCTGATCAGAACCGGCATCAATCATCTTGATGGTGGCACTTACAGGTGTCCAACCTTCGTTGAAAATCTCATCAGGTCCACTAGGAGTGTATTGTGCACTGTTCAATCCTGCAGTACCTGAACCCGCCTTGATCTTTCCTGTCGCATCACGGCCCAGCCACTTGTTTCTCAGTTGGGCAATTTTGCCTCTTTTCATCTCGGTTTGTCTGTTCTGTGCATAGAGCCATTAAAAGCAGTAGTCAAGCTGATAGCCATATTTCCAGGTGGACATGTGGTTGCCTTGCGTAAAGCCTATCCAATTGATGCCAGAGCCAGGCTGTTGGTTGTCGTGTGTAACCAATGCCTTGCCTCTCGCATTCTGGTCATCCAAATTCTCAAATGGACTCCAAGAATCATAAGGAATTTTCTTGCCGACAGCGGCATAATAATCTGCTACAGCTTGCCATAGGGCAGTGGCCATAGGGTCGTCAGCACAGGTCTGTGACAAGATATTGTCATCAGAAATCATATAGTACCAGTTTTGATAGTTCACCTTGTCCAGTCCCCATCCGTTGAAACTGACAGGATCATTCTCTGGGGTTCGTTCACCGCCATTCTGGAAAGTCTTGTTGTAGCTGTTGCTCCATTGTGCTCCTGTGGCCACAATGCCTGCAAAGAAGTTATCACGCTGAGCAGCCATATTCAATATGGTCATACCACCCATCGACTGCCCTGTGCCATATATCTTGTTCTCGTCAATATAGCCTTTGTATTTTTCAAGTATATAGTCAATAAGTTCCCAGATGGCAGTGTTGGCTTCACTCGATGCTACCAGGTCGTTGGTAGAACGGCGGCTCTCTTCAATCTGTGGCACCAGTACAATGGTGGGCTGATGGCTCTGCACAGCATCACCTGCATGTTTAACAGCTGCACGCGATGAGGTGATGGCAGCCATCGGGTCTGTGTCGTTGGCTCCAGCATGTTCCATGTGAATGGTGAGGGCGATGTTGCCTTTATGATTTTCAAGTACTTCCTGCTTTGGCACGAAGATGGCATAAGGCATTTCAAAATCCTCATATTTACCAGTGTATTCGCTGTAGCAATGGGTTGCCTTGAAGGCTCCGTTGCCAATATAATTCAGTGTCCAGCCACTGCCTTCGGCAAACTCAGGCAATATCAGCTTGTCTTTGTCGGTCTCAATCACTTCTCTCATCCTGCCACCTCTTCCCATGCGCTCGGAAATGGTGTAGTTGCACACCTCGGTATTGCTGGCAGTGATTGTTCCGTGGCTGCCTTCAATATCACCCGTCTGTTGCACGCCAGCCATCATGGTGGTGGTAAAGGCAAGGTTCTGGCCTGTCAGGATATAATCGGTATTCACCTCAATAATCACAAATCTGCCAGTATCAGTACCACCTGTGCTCGAAGGGGCAGGTTGGTCGTTCACATATACTCTCGTAATCTGTCCCTCGTTGCCTTCTATCCCGTCCTTGTCAGTCTCAATGGTCTCTTTGAAACCATGTTGTTTCTCTTGCAGGATGGCATAGTCAGTAATACTGTATTTACTGGCATCCACACTGCTTCCTTTGATTTCCTGATCATACTCTACGATAATGGCTGAGACCTTTGCACCTTCCAGGTCAACAAATCCGTAGGACTTTACATCTACGATAGCTTCATTACTGTTGGTAGTACACGCTCCCATAACAGCCCATGTCAAAGCTGAAGCACATAATAACACTTTATTCATAAAAATACTATTGGAGTTTGATTCGAGCCTACTTGCTCAGGTCTCTACCAAGACCTTTTGAAAATTAAAAATTATTATATTGTAGTCCTATAAATTGGAATTTATAAGGCATGACCCCCTGAGACCTTTATGACCTGTCCCGTAAGCATTCCTGCCTGTTCGCTCGCCAGAAACAGAATCGTATCGGCAATATCCTCCGGTTGAATCAGTTTGCCCATCGGAATGATCGTAACAACATGCTTCTCAAACTCAGAATCAATCCATCCTGTTTGAGTAGGCCCCGGGGCAACACAGTTCACTGTAATACCATACTTCGCTACTTCAAGGGCAACACTGCGAGTAAGTGCTTCCAGTGCTGCCTTACTTGATCCGTAAGAAATCTGTCCCTCAAAGACCTGAGCTGCGTCTGTAGAGATATTGATAATTCTGCCGTAATCTCCACGGTGGATAATGAATTCCCGTGTCATCAGGATGCTTCCCCTAACATTGACAGCGAAGGTATCGTCAATCACATTCTGGGTGATTTTCTCGATGGTATCCAATCCATCCATATCGCCATCAGCTGCATTGTTGACAAGAATGTCAACTTTTCCGTATTGTTCAAGTGTTCTCGAATAGATATCCTTGACATCATTCTCATTGGAAATGTCGCTTTTGATAATCAGATAGTCGGCATTTATCTCCTTGAGCTTACGCTCAACAATGCTCGCATCCCCGGCGTTTGCCTTGAAATACTTGTCAGTGCCGTTCCTTTCAGTCTTTGTCTCGTCATATGGCCTTTGCAATCTTTTATAGACCAAGACCACCTTTGCCCCTTCGCGAGCAAAAGTTAATGCCGTAGTTGCTCCAATGCCC
>JAFXVZ010000049.1 GCA_017534535.1 Bacteroidaceae bacterium
CATTACCTACAGCCTCCATATACACATCTGGATCTGCTAACTTCAAGTCCTTGAAGAACACTCCATTCAGGTTGTAGTCATAGTTCTGACCGGTATGTGCCAGCAATGTATCAAAGTACTTGCGGCACTTATTTATGACAGCCGCTAAACGTATTATCTCTGGTCTAGTGCCCACAATAATGAGCAACTTCAATTTACCATTATCTTTAAATTGTGCCATATCGTTTACTTTACAGGATCAAAAAAAGTATCTGGTTTGTTTGGATTAAAGATTTCGTTGCAATACATCACCGTCACTAAATCCTCGCTGTCGCTCAGATTAATGATGTTATGCGTATAGCCTGGGAGCATGTGAACGGCTTGTATCTTGTCACCGCTTACTTCCCATTCCAAGACCTTACCATCAGGATCATTGAGGTTGCGCTGCTGAATCAGTCCATGTCCCTTCACCACAATGAATTGCTCAAACTTCGTGTTGTGCCAATGCTGACCTTTCGTAATTCCAGGCTTGCTGATATTGATGCTCACTTGACCAGCATTGAGGGTATGAACAAGCTCTGTGAAAGAGCCTCTTTCATCCACATTCATTTTCAGGTCAAATGCAGTCTTCTCATAGGGCAGGTAACTCAGATAGGTGCTATACAGCTTCTTTGCAAAGCTATTAGCAGGAATCTCAGGAATCATCAATGTCTTTGGCTGCTCTGCAAAGCTCTTCAGCAGCTCAACAATCTCTCCCAATGTAACATGGTGCGTAATCGGGCAATAGCAATACTTGCCGTCTGCCTGCGGCAGAACGTCAAGTCCATCAAACTCACAATGATGACCCTTGCCCTGCAAGATAGCAAGCATCTCGTCAACGAGATCATCAATATAGAGCAGTTCCAGCTCTACACTTGGGTCATTCACCGTATAAGGCAAGTCATTAGCGAATGCATTGCAGAAAGTAACCACCGCACTGTTATAATTCGGTCTACACCACTTACCAAACAGATTTGGGAAACGGTACACCAGCACCTTAGCGCCAGTTTCCTTGCTATAATCGAGGAACAAGTCTTCACCAGCTTTCTTACTGCGACCATACTCCGAGTTACCAAAGCGACCTGTCAAGCTGGCCTGTTGGCTGCTACTCAGCATTACAGGACAAGTATTCCCGTACTTCTTCAGTGTATCGAGCAGAGTAGAAGCAAACCCAAAGTTCCCTTCCATGAATTCGCTCTGCTCCTTCGGGCGATTCACCCCCGCAAGGTTGAATACAAAGTCACAATCCTTGCACCATGCATCCAACTCCTCAGGTGTAGAGTCCAAATCATACTCAAAAACCGCGTCTACAGTCAGTCCTGGATGCGTCTTATCCTTCCCTGTCTGTATGTTCTTCAATGCCCAACAAAGGTTCTTTCCAACGAACCCCTTGGCACCAGTTACTAATATCTTCATCGTATAAATGTATTTTCAATATTCGTTCTGACTGGCAGTATCGAACTGCATCACTCAATGACCACCTGTGCAATCAGATATTTGGTTTCAAGGATTTGTCAGAGGCTGCGCTCCGGTCATTGTCTATATACCATTTAGGAAATCTGTTGTTATTTCTGAGTTAAGTGAAGGAATCGAGTCACCTTAGAAGTGATGCTCCGATCCATATTATCTATAAATGCATCCAAGATGCGAGTCTTCCCGCTTTGCGGGGTAATATCATAATCCGCTATTGCAGCTGGTATTAAGGTACTATTACCTTGTTTCAGTAATATTTCTTCGCCAGTGCTTCGCATGCGTATTTTGCTATCACCCTCAATGCACATAGTGATGATAAAGCTATCGTATTTGCGAAGATCACGATGGAACTGTTTTGACACCTCCATCACACGGACACTGAAATAAGGCGAGTCTATTATCTGGACTGCTTTATTAGCAGTTTCAGCGTAATCTGTACGATAGTTATCGATTACATGATAGTCAAGTGCTTTAGCAGCTAATTCTGTATGCAACTCTCTTGGTTTGCCATCCATGCCTGGACGATTATAGTCAAAAATTCTATAAGTTACATCAGAAGACTGTTGCACTTCTGCCAACAAGATACCACCACAAATAGCATGAACGCGCCCTGCTGGCAAATAGAAAACATCACCTGCTTTGACCTTATGGTCAGCCAATACATCTGTTATGGTACCATCAGCGATACGCTGTTGGTATTCCTCTGGAGTTATCTCCTGCTTAAATCCTGCATAGAGGTGTGCTCCCTCGTCGGCCTTTATAACATACCACATCTCTGACTTACCCATCTTTCCATGCTCGCGCATGGCCATTTCATCATTGGGATGCACCTGAATACTCAGGTCACGCTTGGCATCAATGAACTTTACCAGCAATGGCAATTTTCCATTGTATTTTTCGTTCACCTTTTTGCCAAGGATGGCATCGGGATTCTCATTGATGACTGAAATCAAATCTTTACCCGCATAAACTCCATTACTTACAATGCTGGTGCTTGTAGGCACCGCACTTACCTCCCAACTCTCGCCTATTGGCTCGTTAGAAGGCTCTAATCCCTTGTAGGGCATAAGCTGATTGCCTCCCCATACTACTGTGTGTAGGTTTGGTTCGAATAATAATGGATATAATTGCATAATATGATTTCAAGAAAAGGCAAGAATATCACAGAAAGGGCGTCATCATTGATGACTTGCGAAGGTTTTCTTTACTTCTTCGTAACTGGCGAGATTGCCGATGTCATAACGATGACCGGGCATTGGCCAGGCATAGACCTTGGTCTGGGTGCAAAGCCAGGCAATGAAGCTACCGGGGGCATCGGTGCCACAACCACACTCTATGCCTTTCTTGATGAGATGGCTGTCGTCACGGGTGTAATAATAGAAGGCTGGCACGCACCAGTGGCTCTTGGGCTGGGCGGGCTTCTCTTGCATGGCAAGAAGCTGGTCATC